>NZ_JBKBHM010000001.1:0-854061 GCF_046297615.1 Limnobacter sp.
GAATGCCCATTTTGTGTTCGATGGCGCCGCAGTTGATGGGGTTGCGTGCACCCAGTGAACCGTCAGCGTTGGGGATGAACTTGGGCACGAGGAACAGGGAGATACCCTTGGTGCCGGCAGGCGCGTCGGGCAGGCGGGCCAACACCAGGTGAATGATGTTCTCGGCCATGTCGTGTTCACCACTGCTGATGAAGATTTTCGCGCCGGTGATTTTGTAGCTGCCGTCGGCTTGTGGCTCGGCCTTGCTGCGCAGCATGCCCAGGTCGGTACCGCAGTGGGGTTCGGTCAGGCACATGGTGCCGGTCCATTCGCCGCTGGTCAGCTTGGGCAGGTAGGTGGATTTTTGTTCGGGGGTGCCGTGGGCGTGCAGGCAGTCGTAAGCGCCGTGGGTCAGGCCGGGGTACATGGTCCAGGCTTGGTTGGCGGCGTTCATCATTTCGTAGAAGGCCTGGTTCACGGTGACGGGCAGGCCTTGGCCGCCGAATTCAGGGTCGCAGCTCAGTGAGGCCCAACCAGCTTCCACAAACTTGGCGTAGGCTTCTTTGAAGCCTGTGGGTGTTTTGACGGAGAAGTCGGTTTTGTTGTGGGTACAGCCTTCGGAGTCGCCCACGGCGTTCAGGGGTTGCAGAACCTCAGCGCAGAACTTGCCACCCTCTTCCAGAATCTGGTTCATGGTGTCGGCGTCCATGTCTGCAAACGCGGGAATTTCCTTGAAGGTGGCTTCGGCGTTAAACAGCTCGTGCATCACGAATTGCATATCGCGAATGGGTGGCGTGTATTGGCTCATGCTAAGTCTCCTGGTACTGCGTAGGTTAGGGTTCTGTCGTTTTGGCTTCTTGGTTTTGGTAATGGGCAATCATGCGCTCAAAGCCATTGCGGGCACGTTGCACGGAATGAATATCGCCCATGAGGCGACCTTGTTGGTGGGCTGCGAGAATGAGCCCCACCATGTCAAAGACCAATTGGTCCGCTTCCAGCGCACGGGCACACAGGTGCCCTTCGTCGATGGCTTGAGACGCTGCACGATGCATTTCCTTTTGCCAATCGCGGTGCATTTTCACCAGCACGTCGCGCACGGCGCCGGGCCGGTCGTCGTATTCTGTGGCGCCGGAAATGTAAATACAACCGCTGTCGATTTCCTTGCCGATCCGGTCCAGCCAGCGCATGAAAATCGCCTTCAAGCGGGGCAAACCGCGAGGCTCTTTCAAACAGGGGAACAGCACGGACTGGATGAACTGGGTTTCGTACTCTTTAAGGACAGCGATCTGCAAATCTTCACGCGAGCCAAAGTGGGCAAACACGCCGCTTTTGCTCATGGTCATCTTTTCCGCGATTGAGCCAATGGTCAAGCCCTCGAGCCCTTGTGTGGACGCGATGTCGAGAGCCGCCTCCACGATGGCGACACGGGTTTGCTCACCTTTGCGCATGAAAAATAGACCGAACGTTCGTTTTTTTATGAGTGTACGTTATTTCCGGGAAAAAAGGCAAAGGCCTTGGGGTGGCTGGGCTTGGCCTGAGTTCGGGGGTTTGGCTGCGTATTTTTATTCTATTTTTTTGAACAAGATAGAAAAAGGATTATTAACCCACGCTGGGCGATGGGGCGCATGATTCACCCATCATCAACAACCACAAGAGGTGGACGATCATGACAACAAGCACTGAAAAACTGAATTTTATTGAAGCAACCCTGAACACTGTACAGGCCCCTTTGGCCCATGTGGGCCGAGTGTTGTTGGCGCTGATGTTTGTGCTGGCCGGTTTCAGCAAGGTGACGGGCTTTGCTGGCACAGCGGGCTACATTGCCTCGGTGGGCCTGCCCCTGCCCGAAGTGCTGACCGTGGTGACCATTGTGGTTGAGATTGGCGCTGGCCTGGCCTTGATGCTGGGCTTTCAGGCCCGCATTGCAGCCTTGGTGCTGGCAGGCTTTACCTTGGCGGCCTCGGTGATTTTCCACAACTACTGGGCCATGCCTGCCGACCAGGCCTTTGTGCAGCAGTTGCTGTTCATGAAGAACATCAGCGTGGCCGGTGGCCTGCTGCTGGTGGCTGCACTGGGCGGCAAAGCACGGCAATAAGGCCCGGCAGTAAGGCCCGGCGTTAAGCCCTAGCCCACCACGGGCACACACCAATCGGCGGCGTCTGGTTTAACCGGATGGCCGCCGGTGAACGTTCCAAAGGCAGGCAAGGTGAGCACGCCAGCCTCGCAATGAAAACAGGGCAAGCGTGCCCTGTCCCGCCCCTTGCCCTGCAAGTGCACGACCGGGTGCACATGCCCGGCAATCACCAATTGCCCGGTCACGGTTTGAGGGTGGTGGCACAGGCTGAAGCGGCCCATGGCCCAAGGTTCATCCACTACGGCGATGTTCAGGCTGGCTGGGGGGTCGCCTGCGCGGTCGTCGTGGTTGCCGCGCACCAGCGTCATGCCCACTGCCGCGTGCTGGCTGCGCCATGCGGCCAGGGCCTGCAACAGGTCGGGGTTGTGGGCGGCCCGGGCGTGAAGCAGATCACCCAGGAAAACCAAATGCGCAGGCTGGTGGGCAAGCATCAACGCGGTGAGGCGGTTGAGGTTGTCTTGCGTGGTGCCTGCCGGCACGGGTACACCCAATTGGCGAAACGTGGCGGCTTTGCCCAGATGCACATCGGCCACCAACAGAGCCTGATGTTCGGGCAACAACACAGCCCGGCCCAACAACAAGTCGATGGGGCCAAAGGGTGTTTGCTTGCGGCAAACAGGCTGGGCTGAGGTGAGCAGCTGCATGGGCAGAACGGAACGTTGTTCAATCAGACCGGAGTGACTGCGGAATCATTGGGACCGAACAAGACACCAATTTTTTTCAGTTTACCGAAGAGGTTGATGATGGGTTGGCTTACTAGGACAGATCCTGCAAAAACTGCACGGAATGAATTGGCATTCAACACTCTGGGCGATCTGGCGTCACACAACCATGTGACTGCAACAGGATTCAAGATTATTGCGGAGCAAGAACTTCGAAGAGCGGCCAATCTGCACCAACGCGCCCTCCACCAAGCCGCCTATTCAGTGGCCGACCAATTGGCCAGAAGCCAGACCAACTTAAGTGACTTGACTCAGTTAATACAAATGGGAACCAAAGCGCTTCAAAATTGCGAAGATGCAATTGATTACCTAAAAAGGCAATGTTCATTGAAACGCTCTGATCGCGAAGTGAACATGAATTCGGCTGAGTTAGTCAAAGCTGCCGAAGATGAATTCGAACAGGTACAAAGTGTGATGGTCAATATGGCCATCAATGATCACAGCCACCTGAAACGTGTAGTCGCAGAAATCGACAAAGCGGATGCACAACTTAACGGCCAATACTCTACCGCAAGGGCGGGGTTCATCGCCGTTCCACAATTCAAGTTTGGCTAAGCCCTAACCCGCCAGCGCCGCCTTCTCCAGCTCGGCCACCATCCGGGCCACACGGTCACTGAGGCTTTCGGTACTCACACTTTCGCGCAAGCGTTCAATCAGCAACGGGAAGGCGAAAGGGGTGGGCCTGTCGATGGTGCGAAACACCAGCCGTTTGCGCTGCATGGCTTTCAGGCTGCTGCGCATGCGGGTCAAATCCAGCTCATGTTCCAGCGCCTCGCGTTCGGCCTGGGTGAGCAGCAAATTGCCTTGGTCGAATTTTCGGAATACATCGAAGAACAGGCTGCTGGAAGCCTGCAACTGGCGGGCACTTTTACCCGCGCCGGGAAAGCCTTGAAACACCAACCCTGCAATGCGGGCAATTTCGCGGAAACGGCGCTGGGCCAATTCCGAGGCATTCAGGCAGGCCATGACATCGTCCAACAGGCCTTCGGTGCTCAACACCGGGGCCTGACCGCCCTTCAAGCCCAGCCAATGCGCCCAGTCCACCGGCTCGGGGCTGAGCAATTCGAAACCGTAGTCGCTCATGGCGATGGAGAATGTACCGGGCACGTGCTGCGAGGCGCGCCACGCAAACAGACTGGCCAAGCCAATGTGCACGGTGCGCCCTTCAAACGGATACACAAACAAGTGGTGGCCTTCTTTGCTGTGCAGGGTTTCAACCACCAGAGTTTGCGTGTCGGGAATGGCACTCCAACGGGCCTGCAAAGCCAACAAGGCTTGAACAGCCTGCAACTCCGGCCCCGGCATGGGTGTGCCTTGGGCCAGTGCTTGTGAAGCGGACTCAAGCATCAACAGTGAGGCGTGGGCCAGTTCACTGCTCAGTGGCATTTTGCCGCCCTGCCACTGCGGCACGGTGGCCTTTTTGCGCGAGGCCTTGCGCACATACGCAGTCATGTCGCGCACCTTCACCAATTCCAGCACGCGGCCTGCGAAGCTGAAACAATCACCGGGTTTCAAGCGGGCAATAAACCCTTCTTCAATGGTGCCCAATCGGCCGCCTGTCATCCACGCCACTTGCATGGACGAGTCCGACACAATGGTGCCCACCGACATGGCATGACGGCGCGCAATGTCGCGGCGCGGTACGCGGTACACACCGGCTTCGTCGCGGGCGATGCGTTGGTAATCAGGGTAGGCTTGAAGGCTGTCACCGCCCTGCTCGGCAAAACACACGGCCCAGTCGAACGCTTCGCGCGTCAAGTCTTTGTAAGCCCAGCTTTGGCGCACTTCTGCATACAAAGCGTCAGGCTCAAAGCCTGAGCCCATGGCCACAGACACCACATGTTGAACCAGCACATCCAGCGGGGCCTGTGGGCTGTGACGGCTTTCAATTTGACCAGCCAGCGCCGCGTGACGGGCAGCGGCCGCCTCTACCAATTCCAGTGCATGGGTGGGCACCACGGTGATGCGGGAAGGCCTGCCCGGCGCATGGCCAGACCGGCCAGCCCGTTGAAGCAAACGGGCCACACCCTTGGGCGAGCCGATTTGCAGCACACGCTCAACAGGCAGAAAGTCCACACCAAGGTCCAGCGATGAGGTGCACACCACGGCTTTGAGTGCACCGGCTTTCAGGCCTGTTTCAACCCAGTCGCGCACTGATTTGTCCAGCGAACCATGGTGCAAGGCGATAAGTCCGGCCCATTCGGGTTTGGCTTCCAGCACGGCGTGGTACCAAATTTCAGCCTGTGAACGGGTGTTGGTAAACACGAGGGTGGAGGCGCTGCTGTCCAGTTCGCGCACCACCCAGTCCAGTTGTGACAAACCCAAATGGCCACCCCACGGAAAGCGGTGTTCGCCATCGGGAATCAAGCTATCGATGAGCAAGGCCTTGGGCAAGGCGCCCTGCACCAACACAGGTGGCTTGGGGGCGGCTTGCACTGGGTGGGTCAGCACCTGAAGCGCGGTCTGCAAATTGCCCAAGGTGGCACTTAGGCCCCACACCTGAAGCGCAGGGTTCACCGTGGCCAAGCGGGCCAGTGCAAGTTGCAGTTGCACGCCACGTTTGTTGCCCACCAGTTCGTGCCATTCATCCACCACCACAATCGCAATGTCGCGAAGGGCGTCCTGCCCGGCTGCGCGGGTCAGCATGAGGGTGAGGCTTTCAGGGGTGGTGACAAGTGCAGCCGGTGGCTTGCGCTGAATCTGGCTGCGTGTGGCGGTGTCTGTGTCACCGGTCAGCATGCCCACCTGCAGGTCGGTGAGCAGTTCGCATGCGCTGGCTTGAAGGGCTTTGGTGGTGTCTGCGGCCAAGGCGCGCATGGGCGTCACCCACAACACGCGGGTTCGCGCTGCGCGTGGGGCAGGCTTGGGGGCCAGGGCCAGCAAAGCCCCAAACCAAACCGCCATGGTTTTTCCGGCACCCGTGGTGGCATGCAACAAGCCGCTGTGGCCAGCCTGCATGGCGGCCCACACCTGTTGCTGGTAATCGAACGCGCGCCATTGTCGGCGTTCAAAGAACGCCTGCACCTGCACCGGGCCAAGTGCCGACAGGGGCACGGCATGGGGTGAAGCGGCGGCCTGGGTGGAGGGCTGTGTGGGTTCGCTGGGCGCTTGGGTTTTGGCTGCACGCCGTTGACGTTGCCGCAAGGCTTTGAGCTGGGTTCCCACATTGGGACCCGGCGGAATTCCCCGAAACTCTGCCATAGACCACCCAGTACTGCATTGAATGGCGCTTATTGTGCCATGCCCAGCAATTCCGGATTGCCGCCCATGGCGGCTGTGTTCACGCTGAGCACTTGTTCCCACAGCAGTGCGTGCAAGGGGTAGCGGCCATCAGGCCCCGGGCCACACACGGGCACCAGCGCAGGCTGATTGTCAAACACTGCGCGATGCACCAGCTGCAGTGTGGCGGCGTCGCCAGCCACCAGCACAGCGTCCACCCGGCTTAAAGGTGGGTTGGGGCCTGCCCACACCTGGTTGCCAGTGGCCAAGGCCTGTTCGGTTTGGGCTCGCACATCCGAGGGCGATGGGCCTGCACACCACACCAGCCCGCGTGGCTTGTGGTTCAGGGTGTTGCGCTCGCCGACCGGGCCGGGCAGCAACAAGGGTTCGGCTGCGGGCAAGGGGCAAGCGCTGACCCAGGGCAACAACCAACGCCCACCCGCCTTGGGCCCGGTGCCCGAAAGGCCACGGCCACCAAAAGGCTGCGAGCCCACCACCGCGCCGATGGTGTTTCGGTTGATGTAGAGGTTGCCCACACGCAATCGGTCCGCAAACGATTGGTGAACGGATTCTATGCGGCTGTGCAAGCCCGCAGTCAGGCCATACCCCAGAGCGTTGATGCGTTCCAGCGTGGCTTCCAGTTCGTGGGCGCCATAACGAAGGATGTGCAACACCGGGCCAAAGACTTCGTCGCCCAAATCCTCCCAGTCATTCAATTCCACCACCGTGGGCGGACAGAACCAGTCCGACTGACCCTGTCCATGGTCGGGCCAGTGGGTGCGGTGCACGGGCAAGCCACGGTCCAGGCACTGGCCCACATAATGTTCCACCGCCATCCAGGCCTGTTGGTCGATCATGGGGCCAACATCGGTGTTGGGCTGATGGGCCGGGCCGATCACCCAGGTGGCCATGACGGCCTTCAGGCGTTGAAGCACTGTGTCGGCAATGTCATCTTGCACACACAGCACGCGGGTGGCTGAGCAGCGTTGGCCGGCGCTGTCGAACGCGGACTCCATCACATCACGCACCAGTTGGTCCACATGGGCAGTGGCATCGGCCAGCATGACATTCTGCCCACCCGTTTCCGCCACCAGCAGGGCTGGGGGGCCATCGCCGGACGTGTTGAGCAAGGTGTTTTGAATGTGGCGGGCCACCTCGCAGGAACCGGTGAACATCACCAAACCAACACCGGGGGCCTGAACCAGCTGGGCGCCCACATCACCATCACCATGCAACACCTGAACCAGCGACTGCGACAAGCCCACGGCTTTGCAGGCTGCGTGCATGCAACGCAGCACCCACTGTGCGCAATGGGGTGTTTGCTCGGCGGGCTTGAGCAGCACCGGGCGGCCACTGGCCAAAGCCGTGACCATTTGGCCCACCAAAATGGCCACCGGGAAATTCCATGGGCTGATGCACAGGGCCACACCCGCAGGTGGCTTGGTGGGCTGCAGGGTGAGCACCTGCGTGGCGTTGTGTTCGCAAAAGTCGATGGCTTCACGCCATTCAGCCACAGCACTGCGCCAGGTTTTTCGGGCTTCGTGGACAAGGCACACGAGGGCGGAATCGCGGTCCTGAACCATGGCGTGGGCCAAGGCTTTAAACAGTGCCGAGCGCTGCTGCAGACTGGATGCAGCCCATGTGTGGTGTTGTGCCCGAGCGGCGTTCAATGCTTGGCCAATGTGGGCTGGGTTGGCCCATTCAGGCCGTTCGCCCAGCACAGGCCGGGGCACACCCAAGGCCAGCAGGTGGTGTAACTCGGCGGGGTCCAGAATGTCCAGTCCGGGGGAATTGTTGCGGGCCATTGACGGGTGGCCTGTGTACAGTTCGCTGGCCTGAAGGCTGTGGGCTTTGGCCCTTGAAGCGGACGCAGCACGCAAGGCACTGAGCGGTGATTGCAGCACTTCATCCAGCGGCGTTGAAGGGTCCGCAAGGCGGTGAACGAAGGAGGTGTTGGCGCCGTTTTCCAGAAGGCGGCGCACCAGGTAAGGCAACAGGTCCACGGCCGGGCCAATGGGCGCATAGGTTCGACAGGGCACAGGCACATGGCTGTAAAGGGCCTCGCCCATGCCATGCAGGGCCTGCATTTCAAAGTCGCTGACCCCGTGGCGGCGTGCAAGGTGCAGCACCGCCGCCACCGACCACGCGTTGTGTGTGGCCAGTTGGGGGAAAAACACATCGGGCCGGGCCAAAAGTTGGTCGGCACACACAAGGTAGTTCAGGTCGGTGAGGTGTTTGCCGATGAACACCGGGCATTGCGCAAGGCCAGCCTGTTGGGCCAGCTTGACCTCAGTGTCCCAGTAAGCGCCTTTGACCAAACGCACCGGGAAGCGATGGCCCGTGTTCTGCGCCAACTGTGCCAAGCTTTCAAGCACGGCATGCGCACGGGTCTGGTAGGCCTGCACCACAAAACCCAAGCCTTGATAAGCCCGCAATGAAGGCTCGTACGCCAAGCGTTCAAACAAGGCCAGAGACAACTCGAGGCGGTGGCATTCTTCAGCGTCCAAGTTGACCATGACACCGTGGCTGTGCGCCTGCTGAACCAAGCGCAGCAAACGCGGATACAGATGGCGATGTACCTCTGCGGCGTGCAAGGTGTCGTAATGCCAATAGAGGGCGGACAGTTTGATGGACACACTGTGCTTCGGGCTCATTGAATGAGCCTGAGTGTTGCCCACACAATCGATGGCATGGCGGTAGGCGGCCTCGTAACGGTCAGCGTCTGCCGGGGCCAGCGCGGCTTCGCCCAGCATGTCGAACGAGCACAGTACACCGGCTGAATCGGCCTTGTGCATACCCTGTTCAATGGTGTCAGCCATCACAAACTGTTGGCCCAGCACACCGACCGCCTGTGTGACTGCCGCGCGCAGCAGGGGCTCGCCCCCCCTCGCCAGCGCCGCTGTAAGGGCACGCCAACCCTCGGTGTGGTTGAGGGCACTGACCCATTTGCCTGCAATCAACAGCCCCCAGGTGGTGGCATTGACGAACAGGGAATCACTGTGCCCCAAGTGAGATGACCAATCGGGCTTGCCCAAGGCATCGTGAATCAGGGCATCTCGGGTGGCGTTGTCAGGCACCCGCAACAGGGCTTCGGCCAAACACATCAAGGCCATGCCTTCGGGGGTACTCAAGCCGTACTCATGCATCAGGCGGTGCACACCAAGGCGGGCGGGTTGCCTTTGCCGCATGGCGGTGACCCACTGCGCGGCATCGGCGTGTATGCGGCTTTCGTCAAGGTTCAGGCGGCTGACTGTTTCGGCAAGCTGCTGTTCGTGCTCGGCCTGTGGCCGATGGCGAGCGGCCTGAAGACCAGCCCGGTTGGAGAGGGCCAGCCTCACCAACTGCTGAACCGCCTTGGCCGTGCGGCCTGCCTCATCGCGCCGGGGGTTGTATTCCACCACGTCCATCGACGCCACCTGCCCTGTTTGGGCAAGCCTGAGCAGGCACTGCGCCATGGTGTCCACCCCGGGCCCGCCCTGCACCGGGGTTCCAACACCGGGCGCCTCCTCGGGGTTGAGGCTGTCCACATCGAAGCTGATGTGCAGGTGCGCGTTGGGGGGAATGTGGGCAAGGACACGCGTCATGGCCTCGTCCACACCCAAGTTGGCCAGGTCAGCGGTGCTGACCCGGTGCAGCCCGCTGGCCTCGACAGCAAGCGACTCCAGCGGGTCCATTTCACGCAGGCCCAGGTAACAGACTTGATCGGGTTTGAGGGCGGCGCGATGGCCCATCACAGCCAACAACTCAGGCGGCCCTTGACCGCACAGGCAAGCCAAGGGCATGCCATGCAGGTTGCCGGTGGGTGAGGTGTCGGCGGTGTTGAAATCGGCGTGGGCGTCCACCCAGACAACACGCAAAGGGCGGTTGACTGCGCGACAGTGGGCCGCCACTGCGGCAATGGACCCGATGGACAAGGCATGATCACCACCCAGCATCACAGGCAGGTGGCCTTGCGCCAGTGATGTTTCCACCGCCCCATACACCTGCTGCACCCACGCCGCAGTTTCCTGCAAATTGCGATAACCACCCAACACCGGTGTGTTGGGGTTGGCAGGGCCACTCAGTGGGAGTGGGCAATGCACAGCCCAGTGCTGTTGGCGCAAACTCTCAGCCAGCGTGGCGGCCAGCACTGCAGGCGCCTCTTCGGTGCCCGGGCTGGTGGTGCCCACGCTGGTGCCCGCTTGAATGAGGGCAAGGGCTGGATCACGCCGCATGAACCACCCCATTGTGCGCGGTGTGCAGGCAACCGTAGAGGTCTTTCGGGTTGGCGCTTGAAGGGGCCAGTGACACCCAATGCCCAAGGTTGTCCTCTTGCGCCATTTGCCACCAGGTACGCAAGGTGCTGAAGTCTTCCAGCGCAAAGCCGACAGAATCGAACACGGTGATTTGGTCGGGATGTTGACGGCCGGGCACTTGGCCCGAGAGCACGCGCCACAATTCGGTGACGGGGAAGTCGGCGGGCATTTGTTGAATGTCGCCTTCCACACGGGTTTGTGGTTCGTATTCAACCACCACACGGGCAGCGGCCAGCACGTCGGGATGCAACTCGGTTTTACCGGGGCAGTCGCCCCCCACCGCATTGATGTGCGCACCGGGCCGCACGGCCTGCGCCGTGAACAATTGGGCCTTGCATTTGTCCGCCGTGAGGGTTGTGATCACATCCGCCTCTTGGACTGCTTCATCCACGCTATGACACAGACTAACCCGCAAGCCTTCAGTCTTCAAGCGTCGGGCCAAACGAAGGCTTGCCTCTGGGTCCACATCAAACAGCCTGAACTGTTGAACGCCCATCAGGCCTGCAAAGGCCAGCGCCTGAAACTCGCTTTGTGCGCCATTGCCAATGACCGCCATGCAGACAGGAGGCGCGGCCACCATGGCCCGTGCGGCCAACACCGAGGTAGCCGCCGTGCGCAGTGCGGTACTTAAGGTGAGTTCGCTGAGCAGCACCGGCACCCCGGTGTGCACAGGGGCCAATGCCCCCAAGGCCATGACTGTGGGCAAGCCTTGCTTCGGGTTGCCAGGGTGGCCATTGACGTACTTGACCGAGAACCAATCCCCGTCGGAAATGGGCATGAGCTCAATGACCCCCGCCACGCTGTGACACGCCATGCGGGATGATTTGTCGAATGCGGACCAACGCCGGTAGTCGTGCGCAATGGCGTCGACCAGCGTGTTCAAGACAGTGCGAAAACCCCGGCGGGCAACCAACTCGGCGATGTGATGGGTTTCCAGCAGACGGGTGTGGGGAACGGTGTGCATGGCTGCCCTCCTGGCCGTTTCGGCGGTGTGATGCATGGCCCATGGTGACCCGAGCTGAGGTGCAAGAACCAGCCTGCAAGGTGATTGCAAAAAGCCACTTTTTGCGCACAATGGGTAGACGACTTGCACACAATGAGCAAACACCATGGACAACACGGATTTGCACTTGATCAGCCTGCTGCGCCAGAACGCGCGGCTTGGACTGGTGGACCTGGCCCACAAACTGGGGCTAAGCCGCGCAACCGTGAAAAAGCGGCTGACGCGGCTGGAAGACGAGGGCTTGATTGTGGGCTACACCGTGCTGCTGAAGCCCGAGGTGCAGGACAACACCATCAGCGCGTGGATGAGCATTCAGGTGGAAGGCAACGACACCCGGCGGGTGGTGGCCAGCCTGCTGGGCGAGCCCGGCGTGGCGGCTTTGCATGGCACCAATGGGCGATGGGACTTGCTGGCCGAGTTGCGGGCTGAAAGCCTGCAGGGGCTTTCTGATGTGCTGGAGCGGATTCGGCTGATTCGGGGCATTCAAACCAGCGAAACCAGCATTCACCTGTCGTCTTACAAAGCCTGCTGACCGAGCAGGCTGAGGGCAGCGGCGTTCAGGCTGTTGTCGTCCAGGCTCTGAATGGGCAGGCAGTGGGCTGCGCTGTAACCCGCCAGCCATTGCGGGGTTGATTTTCGGTAAGCCCGGTCGTAATGGCGGGTGAGCAGGTCGGTGACCAAGGCTTCCCATTGACCGGCGTCCACCAAGGCGTGCCACTGTCGAATTTGTTCATGACCGTGCAAGTCTTTAAGAAACGCCAACTGGGTTTTGAGTTGCGCAGGGTTGCTCAGGAAGTAAGCGTAATCGCGCAGTAAAAACTCAACACGGGCTGGCACCTCGGCCTGAACGCGGATGACTTCACCGTGGCGTGTCATTTGCTCGAACACCGCTTCGGGCACCCGCAGCAGGCCAATTTTTTTGCTTTCCGCTTCCACATACACGGGGCGTTGGGGGTCGAACCCCGAGAGGACTTGCCACACGGTGGAGTCGAACATTCTCTGGCTGGGTTGGGCCCGGTCCATCAACAGGCCCAGCACCGACCCCTTGTGGGCGGCCAGGTGTTCCAGGTCCAGCACCTGAGCACCCAGTGCAGCAAGGCGCTGCAACAAAGCACTTTTGGCGCTGCCGGTTTCTCCACAGATGACGCGGAACTTGAAGCGTGAAGGCCACTGCGCCAAGTCCTCAAGCACGCGCTGCCGGAAGGCCTTGTAGCCGCCTTGCAATTGCGATGCGCCCCAGCCAACCTGCCTGAGGATGTGTGTCATGGCGCCGGAGCGGTTACCCCCACGCCAACACACCACCAAGGGGCGCCAGGTTTTGTCATGGTTGGCAAACACCGTGTCCAGGTGATGGGCCACATTGCGCGCCACCATGGCGGCACCCACTTTCTTGGCCTGAAAGATCGACACCTGTTTGTACAGCGTACCCACCACCACCCGCTCTTCATTGCTCAGCACCGGGCAATTGATGGCACCGGGAATGTGGTCCAGCGCGAATTCCGCTGGGGTTCGCACATCGATGATCTGGGTGAATTCGGACAGGTGGTCCAGTCCGACCAAGGGTGGGTGTTTCACGGCGGGCAGGCCAGTGGGCGTAAACCTTGATTATACCGGGATACCGGCAATCCACCCTTCCACCGGGTCTACCCTCAGGGGAAGGCCGAAGCGCTGGTCGGCACGTTTGGCGCACCAGCCCGCCACCAAGGCGCACAGCGCTGCGTCCAGGTGGTCGGCCTTGGGGTCTTCAAGCATCATGCCCCGCACCGACCTTGGAAAGGCCATGCGTATGCCCAGCACCATGCCTTCTTCGAGGGCGCACAACAACTCGGAGCGCGCCATGCGGCGGTCGGCGGTGTCTTTGGCAGCGTCGTCGGATTTGTAACTTTGCCGCCCCAGAATTTGGCGGGCCCAATAGCCCGGGTAGCCTTCCAGGGCGATGCGCCGTTCATCGCCACGGTGCATGCCCGGAATGAACACACCCGCCCTCTGCAGCAAGGGCGCACCGGCATGCAGCATGTACGCCACCGGGGGGTTGACCCACTTCATGGAGGGCGATGAGCCTGCCGGTTTGTCGCAGTACCGGTGGGCGAACTTTTGGCCGGCCGGGCGAGCATCGCACCAAGCCTTGAAGGTGGTGCGGATGTCGGCACGGCTTAGTTTGCTGTAGAAGGTCATGAGGTCGACCCAAGTGCGGTGATCAGACCGGCGCGCACCCGGCCAATTCAAGCCATCCACCAATTCGCGGGACAAGCCAAAAGGCATGTCGATCACCGCCAAAAAGGGCTGCACACTGTCGACCTGTGTCGCTGCGCCGGGCTGGGCTTGTACACCAACACGCATCAGGGTTTCAAACTCCGGCAGGGTGGGCAAGGACAAAGCCGACTGCACCTTCAGCACCGGGCCTTCCCAGCGGGCATGCACCACCGCCACCGGTTTTTTTCGAGTGGGGCTGCTGGAGAAATCAATCCCCAACAAGTCGAACTGTTCCACTTCGGAGAGGGGCAGGCTGCTTTGGGATTCAGGCTCACGGTGTGAGCCTGGCGCGGAGACTGTCATTCCATGTCCTCGGTTGAAACAGATGGGGCGTTGCCGGGCAACAAGGCCTTGAGGGTAGCCAGTGTATCGGCTTGGTGGAGGGCCTTGTCATCGCGAATGCGCAGCATGCGCGGAAAGCGAACCGCCACACCACTTTTGTGGCGTCCAGAAAGGCTGATGCCCTCAAAACCCAGTTCAAACACCAAGGTGGGCACCACGGTGCGCACGGGGCCAAACTTGTCCACGGTGTGTTTGCGAATTTCACGGTCCACGCGTTTGAATTCTTCGTCGGTCAATCCTGAATACGCTTTGGCAAAAGGCACCAAGCGGGGCAAACCCCGGGCTGTGGTGTCGGCCACGGCTTCGCCCTTTGCAATGGCTTGCGCAACGGCCTGTGCCTCCTCGGGGGTTTGGGGGCTGCGGTCCCACACGGCGAAGGTGTAGTCGGTGTACAAGCTGGCACGGCGGCCATGGCCACGTTGGGCGTACACCAGCACACAGTCCACTTGCATGGGGTCGATCTTCCATTTCCACCACAGCCCGTCGGCTTTGGTGCGCCCTGCCCCGTAGCGCGACTGGGCGTGCTTGAGCATGAAGCCCTCAACACCCCGCTCGCGGCTTTGTGCCCGAAGCTGCGCCAACGCGTCCCAACTGTGGGCAGGGTGCGCGGGCGAGCTCACCAAAGGTGAACAGCGAAGCAAAGGGTGATTCAACAAGCCCGGCTCTTGCAGCGATTGTCGGCGTGGCCACTGTGGAGTGTCCAACAGGGTTTGGCCACGAAGGGCCAGAAGGTCGTAGGCCATGAACACGACGGGCGATTCCTGCATCAATTTGCGGGTGACTGATTTGCGGTTCAAGCGCGCTTGCAGGGCCTGAAAGGGCGCAGGCCCTTGCCCGGCCCACACCAGAATTTCACCGTCGAGCACGGTGCCCTCCGGCAGGCCACGCAGGGCCTCGACCAGTTCGGGAAACTGATCGTTGATCAATTCTTCACCGCGAGACCACAGGCACACGGTGTCGCCGTCGCACACAGCCTGTGCGCGTATGCCGTCGTATTTCCATTCCACCAACCAGTCTTCCACCGGCCCCAGGGTGTGAACCTCGTCCTGAAACGGGTGGGCCAGAAAAAACGGGAACGGCTGCCCCGGGGCGCGTGGCAAGTGGGCGTCTTCATCGGGGGCCACCAAGGCCAAGAATGCGCTGGCTGTGGGTTGCCGTTTGGCGTCGGTGTAGCCCATCATGCGGGCGGCAATGCGCCGTGCATCCACCCCGCTGACTTGCGCCAATGCGCGTGTCACCAACAGGCGCGACACACCCACCCGAAACCCACCGCCCACCAGCTTGACCAGCAAGAACCGTTCGGTGGGTGGCAAGGGCAGCCACGCCCGCAAAAAGGCGGTGACGCGTTCGGTGTCATCCAAATCCCGCAGGGGAAGAATGATGCGCTCCATCCATTCCGCCAAACCGGCCTCGATGCGGCTGCCTTGGCCGTCAGTGTGGCTGTGTGCAGCAGGGGGCACCACATGCGCCATGGTTTCGGCCAGGTCGCCCACAGCCTGATAACTTTCTTCAAACAGCCAATCGGGCAGGCCACTGGCTTGCAAGGCCACAGCACGCAGACTGCGGGTTGGCACTGTGCGGCGGGGCTTCCCACCCGACAGGAAATACGCAGCCCACGCGGCATCGGCTGGCTTGGCCTTGGCGAAGTAGTCGGCCATGGCCTGCACTTTGTGCGCTGTGGAGGTGGACGAATCCAGTGTGTTGTACAGGGCGGCGAAGGCTTTCAAAACGGCGCCTCCTGCGGTGCTGTGCCCTCGGGCTGAGGGGCTGGTGCGGGTTCCTCAGCGCCCTGTTCCCCACCATATTCGGTTTGGAAGGCGCGGGCCTGCAAACCCTGATCGCTTAACCAGCGCACCATCGGCTCGACATAGCCGTGGGTGACAATCACCTGCTGGGCACCGGTGGCCCCGATGGCGGACATCAAGCCCGGCCAGTCGGCATGGTCGGACAACACAAACCCCCGGTCCACATTGGCCCGCCGGCGCGAACCGCGCAATTGCATCCAACCCGAGGCCAGGCCGTCGGAATAGCCCTTGGCGAAACGTTTCATCCAGGCAGCGCCCTGTGCGGCGGGGGGTGCAATTGCCAAACAGCGGGACCACACGGCTGGGTCTTCAACCTGACTCACCATCATCGTGTGGGGCAAGGCGACACCCGATTCGGTGTACGCCACATTCAAAGCCTGCGCCGCGCTGTGGCAGACGATGGGGCCTATGAACGCATCCACCCCCGCAACGATGCGTTGGGCCTTGCCGAAGGAGTAGCCATACAACACACTGGCCTTGCCTTCGGCGGCATTGGCCGCCCACCACTGGTTGATGTCGGCAAACACATCAACGGGATTGCGCCAGCGGTACACCGGCAAACCAAAGGTGGATTCGGTGATGAAGGTGTGGCAACGCACTGGTTCGAAAGGGGTGCAGGTGGGGTCGGGCTGGGTTTTGTAATCGCCGCTGATGACCCAGACTTCACCCCGGTATTCCAGCCGCACTTGACACGAGCCCAACACATGGCCTGCAGGGTGCAGGGACACCGTAACCCCACGGTGCACCAAGGTTTGGCCATAGTCCAAAGTGTCGAGATTCAACGCCCCCAAGCGGGACTGGAGCACCCGCGCGCCCGACGTTGCGCACAGGTAATGTTGGTGCCCTGCTCGGGCATGGTCGGCGTGGGCGTGGGTGATGATGGCGCGGTGCACCTTGCGCCAGGGGTCGATGTAAAAATCGCCCGGCGGGCAATACAAACCTTCCGGACGGCTGACCACCAAGTCCATGCTGCAACCCTGCTGTTCAGTAACGGCTACCCCAAGCGGTGATCAACACCGCCAACACCGCCAGTTTATAGCACAGCCAGCTCATGGCCCGGGCGCGCCAGCTTCGCCGTGCGGACCAGTCGGTGTCCACCACGCGGGCATCGTGTTCAATGGCCCGCAGCAATTCCGCCTTCAGTTGCTGGGCAAATTGGCGGTGTTGCACCACGATGTTGGCCTCGCGGGCGAACAAGGTGCTTAAAGGGTCAAGGTTGGACGAACCCACGGTGGCCCACCAGGAATCGACCACCGCTACTTTGGCGTGCAGAAAACTGGGCATGTATTCATACACCTGAACGCCGTGGTCCAACAGTTCATCGTAAAGGTGTTGGGTGGCGTAATGCTGGAAGGGGTATTCCACACGGCCTTGCACCAGCACCTGGACCACCACACCCCGCGCACGGGCGTCGTAAAGTGCGTGGCGCAGTCGGCGGCTGGGCAGAAAATAGGCGTTGGCCAGCACGACCGAGGTGTGGGCCTGTTTCAGGGCCTGAATGTACGCACGTTCAATGCGGCGGCGAAACCGGAAATTGTCGCGCAACACCAGTTGGGTGCGCATGGCGCCGGCTGGGGGCACCGGGCCCAAGGCGTCGTCCTCCGCAAGGAAGCGGGCCAGCCTTTCGCGGCGCAAGCGCCACCAACGCGCAGTGAAGGTGTCGGTGACTTTGCCGCGCGGCCCCACCTGCCACCACAGCCATTGCATGGCGTTCCACACATCCTGCACCACAGGGCCTTGAAGGCGCACTGCGAAATCGTACCGGGGGCCCATCGGTTCGCCTTCCACACGGGCTTCCTGCACACGTTGGCTTAAACCAGCCGCGCCGGCCAGAATGTGCACATAGGCTTGGTGCTCACGCAGTTCAGCCATGCGCAGTTCGTGTTGTTCATCTTCGTGGTTGAGGTCGTCAATCAGGTTGATGCCGCCCACGAAAGCCAATTGCCTGTCCACAGCAATCAGCTTGCGGTGCAAGCGCCTGAGCCTGCTGGCAGACAGGCGCAGTTTCGAACGTTCCGGGCGGAACACGCGCACATGGACACCGGCGCGACGCAGGGCGGGCACATGGTGCTCCACCCCCTCTTGCCCGCCAAAGCCGTCGATAACCACCCGCACATGCACACCGCGCAGGGAGGCATCGCACAGTGCCTTGCACACGGCCATGCCCACTTCGTCGTTGGCGAAAATGTAGGTTTCCACACGGATTTCACGGGTGGCTGACTGCAAGGCCGCCAACACGGCGGGAAAGTAATTCTGCCCGCCGACCAGCAGTTCGGCCTGGTTACCCGGCCGTTCAGGAGGGTGCTGTGCGGGTGTCATGCCGGGCCTTTGGGTTCAAGGTCCACCACGAAGGGCGAGTGGTCGGACAGCGCACTCCATTGGGGGCCATGGGGCACCACGGCTTTCACCGCCTCAAAGCCGCGCACGAACACGCGGTCCAGCCCCAAGACAGGCCAACGCGCAGGAAAGCTGCCCACGCGCACCCAGCGGCGCGCGTGCTGGTCGGGAATCACCTCGTGCGCCTTTAAGCCAGCGCGCAACACCGGGCCCAACTTGCGCCGCCAGTCGTTGAAATCGCCCGCCACAATCAGTGGCAGGTGGGGGTCTGTGTGGCGTTGCACATGACTCACCAGTTGTTCAGCCTGCCGGGCACGGCTGCCACCAAACAGGCCAAAGTGCACCACCAGCGCATGCACTGGCCCCTGCGGGGTGATCACCCGGGCATGCAGCAGGCCGCGTTGCTCAAGGCGATGGTCGGACACGTCCTGATTCATGGCCCATTCAATGGGGAAACGCGACAGCAAAGCATTGCCGTGGTGGCCTTCCGGGTACACCGCGTTCATGCCGTAGGCTGAAAAGTACCGGGGCGCGGAGGCGTGGCCCAGCACGTCGTCCAGAGCGGAATGACCGGCGAGAAATTCATGCTGGCCCTGAGTCGGCCAATGGGGAAACCGACGAGCATGGCCATCGTGCCGACCTTGCACTTCTTGCAGAAAAACAAGGTCTGCGTCCAGATCGTGCAGACAGCGGCGTAATTCATGAATGGTGAGGGCCGGCCTGCGCAGGCCCATCACGCCTTTGTGAATGTTGTAGGTGGCAATGCGCAGTGTCATTGGGCCCAAAAAGTAAGCACTTTACCGACAAAAGCAAAGAAAAACAGAATACTTGTCACATGGACCGGGTATTGTTCACCCATTAGGGTTACCCCTAAACTACGTTCAACTATTCAAGTTTTTCAATTACTGAAATCTGCAAGATTCAGAACAGTTATCTGCATACAGAATATACCAAGGAGCCCTCGGGCTCCTTTTTTATTGCCTGTGCGTTGTGGCCAGCAGTTCGGCCAGCGCCAGAATGGCCCGTGAGTTGTTGGGCGAGAAACAGAGCCCGGCTGCCTCGGCAGCGCTGCACCACCGCCAGGCGGTGTGCTCGCGCGGGGCCAACACGGGCTGGGTGCCCGCGGGCAAACACACCGCAAACCAATGCTCGGTGTTGTGGGTGACGCCGGGGCCGTAGCGGTGCCGCCAGTGCTCAAAAATTTCATACTGCTCGCTGTGGGGCCAGGCACGCACAAAGCCCGGCTGAACCAGTTCCGCAGCCGTGGCGTGTTGCACGGTGCACGTGGCATCGGGCTGCGCAGCCAAACCGGTTTCCTCATGCAGTTCACGCACTGCGGCCAACATGGGGGCTTCATCCACCGCATCAAGACTGCCGGTGACCGACTGCCAATAGCCCGCCTTGTCAGCGCGCTCGATCAATAAAAAATCCCCGTCGGCGCTGTACATGACGACCAGCACGGAGACGGGGATTTTATGCGCCATGACGCTGCGCCGCTTAAACCAGCGGCTTGGGCTCGGTTTGGCGCAGGCGAATGTGCAATTCGCGCAGTTGCTTCTCGTCCACAGGGCTTGGCGCTTGGGTGAGCAAACACTGGGCACGCTGGGTTTTGGGGAAAGCGATCACGTCGCGGATGCTTTCTGCGCCACTCATCATGGTCACAATGCGGTCCAAACCAAAGGCCAGGCCACCGTGGGGAGGTGCGCCGTACTGCAGCGCGTCCAGCAGGAAACCAAACTTCTGGCGGGCTTCTTCTTCGTCAATGTTCAGGGCGCGGAAGACCTTGCTCTGCACGGCCTCTTTGTGAATACGCACCGAGCCACCGCCCAGTTCCCAACCGTTGAGCACCATGTCGTAGGCCTTGGCCAGGCACTTGCCGGGGTCGGTGGAGAGGAAGTCTTCGTGACCGTCTTTGGGGCTGGTGAAGGGGTGGTGACAGGCCACCCAGCGGCCGCCGTCTTCGTCGAATTCGAACATGGGGAAGTCAACAACCCACAGGGGTTCCCACGCGCCTTGGACCAAGCCGTTCTTCTGGCCAAATTCGCTGTGTCCCACTTTCAGGCGCAGGGCACCGATGGCGTCGTTCACCACCTTGGCTTTGTCGGCACCGAAGAAGATAAGGTCGCCATTTTGGGCACCCGTGCGGGTCAACAGGGCGTTCAGGGCCACATCATGAATGTTCTTGACGATGGGCGACTGCAGGCCTTCGCGGCCCTTGGACAAGTCGTTGACCTTGATGTAGGCCAGGCCCTTGGCACCATAGATGCCCACAAACGTAGTGTAGGCGTCGATTTCCGAGCGGGGCATGTCGGCACCACCGGGCACGCGCAGGCCCACCACGCGGCCACCGTCCATGTTGGCGGCACCGGCAAACACCTTGAAGTCCACGTCTTTCATGACGTCGGTCAGTTCGGTGAATTCCATTTTGACGCGCAGGTCGGGCTTGTCGGAACCAAAACGCGCCATGGCTTCGCCGTACGTCATCACGGGGAAGGGGTCGGCCAGTTGAACGTTCATGGTCTCAGCAAACACTTTGCGGATCATGTGTTCGAACAGGTCACGGATTTCCTGCTCATCCAGGAAGGAAGTTTCAATATCGACCTGGGTGAATTCGGGCTGACGGTCAGCGCGCAAGTCTTCGTCGCGGAAGCACTTGGTGATTTGGTAGTAGCGGTCAAAACCCGCCACCATCAACATCTGCTTGAACAATTGGGGCGACTGGGGCAACGCAAAAAACTCACCGGAATGCACACGGGAGGGCACGAGGTAATCGCGTGCGCCTTCCGGGGTGCTCTTGGTCAGCATGGGGGTTTCAATGTCGATGAACCCTTCGCCGTCCAGGAAGGTGCGAATGGCCATGGCCACTTTGTAGCGCAGCATCAGGTTTTTCTGCATCTGCTGGCGGCGCAGGTCCAATACGCGGTGGGTCAGGCGTGTGGTTTCGGACAGGTTTTCATCGTCAAGCTGGAACGGAGGCGTGACGGATGCGTTGAGGATTTCCAGCGACTTGCACAACACTTCCACGCCACCGCTTTTCAGGTTGGCGTTTTCAGTACCGGCAGGGCGGGCCCGCACCAAGCCTTGAATGCGCACGCAGAATTCGTTGCGCACGGTTTCGGCCAAGGCAAACATGTCGGGCAGGTCGGGGTCACACACCACCTGCACCAAACCTTCACGGTCGCGCAGGTCAATGAAGATCACCCCACCGTGGTCGCGGCGGCGTTGAACCCAGCCACACAGTGAAACAGTCTGGCCCAGGTGGGCCTGCGACACATTGCCGCAGTAATCGGTGCGCATTTTCATGGAAAGTCAGTGCTTGTTTGAAGAATGGGAATCGGGCGCGTCAGCCGGCGGTACAACCACCCCCAGCGACACGATGTATTTCAGGGCTTCGTCCACGGTCAAGCCGGATGGACGCAAGGATTGTTTCGGCACGATGATGACATAACCCGAGGCCGGGCTGGGCGCAGTGGGTACGTACACGGACACAACAGGTTCGTCGTACTGCCGGGCCAGGTCCACCGGCGGGGTACCCGTGACAAACCCCAAGGCCCAGACATCAGGGTGGGGATACGGCACCAGCACAGCCTCTTGAAAGGCTTTGCCTGAGGAGCTGAGCAGGGAATCAGAAATCTGCTTGACGCTGGTGTAGATGACCTTGAGCAAGGGAATGCGCGAGAGCACCGCATCGCCTGTGCGCAGCAGCCAAGCCCCAAAAAAATTGGCCGACAGCACACCCGTGAGCACCAGCACCAAGGCAGTCAGCACCAAGCCCAAGCCCGGCACATAAAAACCGAACAGGGCTTCGGGCTGCCACGCGTCGGGCAACAGCAACAGCACCTTGTCCACCAGGCCGACCACGGTCAGAACCACCCACGCGGTAATCAGCAGGGGAACCCAAACCAGCAGGCCGGTGAACAGGTGCTTTTTCATCTCAGGACGCCGTGCTGCAGGGGCCCGCGCAGCCGGTGCCGGATGCATCGGGCGTGGCGCACGCCGCAGCGGGCGCGTCGGCCTTGGCCGGTGCGGCACTGCTGCTGGCGGACGAAGCACCGCCCCGGAAGTCAGTGACATACCAGCCGGAGCCCTTGAGCTGGAAACCCGCCGCAGTCACCTGCTTGGCAAAACTGGGTTTGCCACAGCTTGGGCAGTCGGTCAGTGGTGCATCACTGAGTTTTTGAAGAACGTCTTTTTGAAAGCCACAGGCTTCGCAGCGATATGCATAAATAGGCATGGTCTGGAACCCCCCGGGTAAACAACGACAAACCGCCTATTATACGGCGGCCAAGCCGGTGTTCCAAGAATTTCGCCTGCGATTCCGTGGGTTTAGACGTTGTACACGTTTTTCACAGCCCCCAGGCCCGTCAAGGGGTTGCGCGAACCCCCGGGACGCTGCTGGGAAACAGCCTGGGCTTCCCCGCCCCCACCATCCATGCCGACATACAAATGGATGGAGATGGCCAGTTCGGTGTTGGGTTCGAGGCCCAAGTGAATTTGCTCGTCCTGAACAACCCACGTGCACACCAGTGGGTCATTCTGAAGGCGATGGGGATCGTCGAGTTCGCCGTCAACAAATTCCTCCACTGAACCAATCTGCCGAACACGATCATTGTCTTTGATGGCGCGCTGACCACCGGCGGCCAAGGCATAAAGTACTTCGCGAAGGCGGCCTTGAGCCACAAGGCACCAACATTCGCAGGGGTGGCTGTGTACAGCGGTCTGCTGGCCCGGTTCAAAAGCAAACAGTTGCAGACACCAAGGCTTCTCGGGATTTTTGGACACATACAGCAGGTTCTTGCTGTACCCACCGGGCTGCCCCGGCGCTTTGGGGCGATACACCGACAAGTCAAGACTGCCTTCTTTGATCAGCGCCAACAACACGGGGGCAAGCCGCTTGCGCAGTTGAGTCAACTCCTTTGCGTTACCCTCGGTGTATAACGGGTCCACGGCCTGCGCAACGCATACCCGATTGGCGTCGTGGAGGCCTGCCCTTGTGCATCAAACAAGCCCTGCTCGTACTGCTCAGCACCCTTGTAAGCGTTTTGCCGGTGAGGCATGACAGCGGCCTCAGGCCTATGGCCCAATATGTCTTCAGACAGTTGACGGACGCGCAAGGCCAGTCCCGTGTGGTCAACGGCCGTCAAGGCGCCGATTGGGGGCCACTACTGGACAATTCAGAAACGTGCATCGATTCATTCAGAAAGTGAAAGGATGCATAGAGTAATGACTGGAAGCCTTGGGTGCCAACAACAAAAATAGCATACCCATAGAAGAAAAAAAGAGCGTCAGGGCCCTCGTGAGGCTGACGCTCTTTGTGTCGATCAACCAGGCGCCCTAGACAAACGCCTTACGACACGATGGAAAAAGGTTCAGGGCTGGGCCGTGGCTGGCTGCATGGCCTTGGGGTCGTTGCCCCAACGGTTGGCCCGTGTGAAGGTGCCCAAGTCATTGAAACGCACGCCATTGGCCCGCATCACTTCATGCGCTTTGGCCGCGGTCATCTGGCGGATGTAAAACGGGTCGCGCACGACAAAATGGTGAATGGCGTGTGTGGAGCCGAAGTTGAAGCAGAACAAGTGGGGAATCACAAACCACTTGCTGTTCAGCACCTGGCACTGCTGCACGAAGTTGCCGTCTTCAATGTCGCCGAAGTAATGCATGTTCGAGCTGATGAAGTTGATGCTGAACGAGCGCAGCAGATTGGGCCAGAAGATCAGCACTGCCACGGTGTTGGCCAGGGCCAGGTTGTCAGTCACCACGGAAGGCCAGGGCACACTGTAACCCACAGCCCAGGCGGCGGCTTCAATGGCCCAGTAGGCCACGTAGGCGTGCCAGCCAATGTAGAACAGCGAAGCCAGCGGGAAGTTGCCGATGGCACCACGCATGATGGCTTTCACACGCAGGTGGGGCGGCACTTTCAGGATACGCAGAACAACCGACAGCTCAAGGTCAAACATCATCAACAAGCGCAGTGGGGTAAAGCGTTCGCCGTTGGTGATGGCGCGCTCTTCCAGATCGGTGGCGGTGCCGGAATGCTTGTGATGGTGCAGGTGCAGGTGACGGCGCAACCAAGGGTTGATGGTGCTGGGGCGGCACACCCACACCAAGGCCATCATCAGGTTGTGCATGAACTTGTTCTTGCGAAAGTACATGTAGTGGATCAGGTCGTGTTCCAGCTCATGCGTGAAGGACAGGAAAATGGCAATCACGGGAATGGTGATGGCCCAGTGAAGCACGCCTTCCAGATACGCCCAGCCCGTGAGAATGGCACCGGCCATGGACAGCAGCAGAATGCCCATGCCGATCAGGTCTTGATGGGCCAGCACAGGATACTTGGCACGGATGCGGTCGCCTTCGGCCAGAATGGCTGACTTGATGGCCGCGATACGGGTTTGATCCGTGGTGTTGATGTGGTTTTGCTTGATTCGCGATGTTGTCGGCGCGGCGGGGGCCGGGCTGCCGTTCATGAGTTTGTCGCTCAATGTGGCCATGGTGTTGTCTCGTCTCTGCGTTATTGGAGTGATTGCAGTATGCTAGGCCCACACATGCGCCGCATGTTCCTGCACGACAACCTGTTGACCCGACGCGCCACCCATGACCGCAGACACCAGCCCCAAACGACCCGAACCCACCGCCTTGGCGAGCTGGATGCGCGGGCTGGCGCGCGAGCTGGAGCTTCGGGGCCTTCAACCCGCACTGCTTTTTGAAGAAGTGGGGCTGGACCTGGCCTTGCTCGACCAATCGGAAGCCCGTTACCCGGTGGCCCGCACCACCAAGCTGTGGCGGCGCGCCGTGGAACTGACGGGCGACGAAGGGCTGGGGCTGAGCGCCATACGGCACATCACACCCGCCACCTTTCATGCCGTGGGTTTGGGGGTGATGGCCAGTGAAACACTGGAACAGGCCTTCACGCGAATGAGCCGCTTTGCTGACTTGGTGACGGATGCCAGCCAGATTGTGCTTCGTGAAGAAGGCGACACCTTCATTGTGGAACTGGCCGTGCGGGCTGACGCCGAGCCAGCAGACCAGTCCATTGACGGTTTTGTTGCGCTGCTGGCCAACGCGGGCAAAGGGCTTGGGGAGCCCAGCCTGCGGCCCCGGGAAGTCAGGCTGCGCCGGCTGGCCAGTAACCGCCTTTTTCAGGAGGCACTGGAACGAACCTGCGCGGCACCCGTGCTGTTTGGCCAGCCACACATTGAATTGGTCTTTGACAGCGCCACAGTGCGCACCCGGCTTAAAGGCGCCAACCCCCTGATTGCCGAGCATTTGGACCAAGCGAGCCTGGCTGCCATCGAACGCTTAAAACCCGTGGGGCAACTGAGCCAAAAGCTTCGAAGCTGGGTGACCACTCAGCTTGCCGAAGGCACCCCCGGGCTGGAAGACGCGGCAGCCCACATGCACATGAGTGCGCGCAACTTGCAACGAAAACTGGCCGAGGAAGGCAGCAGCATGGCGCTGTTGATTGACGATGTACGCCAGCACGAGGCCATGCGCCGCTTGAAGCAAACGCAGGACTCGATGATTGCCATTGCGCTGGACCTGGGGTTTTCAGATGCGTCGGCCTTCAGCCGGGCCTGCAAACGCTGGTTTGGCAAAAGCCCCAGCGACATTCGCGCAGGCACCAGCCGGGGAACAGGTCAGGCCACCTGAACCGAGTGGGACAGCAAGCCCGTCAGCACCATGTTCAATTCATCGCCAGAATCCAGCGGCCCAACACCCTCGGGCGTGCCGGTGAAAATGACATCGCCCTCTTGCAGGGTGAACATGCGGCTGAGGTACGAAATCAATGACGTGATGGAAAACAGCATCTGGCTGACATCGCCTTGCTGACGCAACATGCCATTGATTTGCAGGGTGAAATTCAGGTCGCGCCAATCGCCCACGTCAGCCGTACTCACCATCGGGGACAACACTGCGGAGTCGTCAAAGCCCTTGGCCACGGCCCAGGGCAAACCACCCGCCTTGGCCTTGGACTGCAAATCGCGGGCGGTCAGGTCCAACCCCAAACCCACGGCTTGAACATGCCCCCACGCCCGCGATTCAAGAATGTTCTTGCCGCCCTGCCCGATCAGTAACACCAGTTCGCACTCGTAATGCACATCGCTGGAATGCGGGGGCAATTGAATCACATGGCCTGTGTTGATGGCCGACGTCGGTTTGAGAAACACCACGGGTTCGTCGGGCACTTTGTTACCGAGTTCTGCAGCGTGCGCGGCATAGTTGCGACCAATGCAGAAAATATTGCCCACCGCCAC
This sequence comes from Limnobacter sp., assembly GCF_046297615.1. Lineage (GTDB taxonomy): Bacteria > Pseudomonadota > Gammaproteobacteria > Burkholderiales > Burkholderiaceae_B > Limnobacter. The sequence continues at coordinate 26,345 of NZ_JBKBHM010000001.1, forward strand.
TTCGCGGGGTATGGCCTCCAGAACTTGTACTGTTTTCATGAATGGGTCCGTTTTTTAGTTATCAGTATTTTTCATTTCCACGCATCGCCGTTTGGAAATGCAATGGCTTGAAACTGGGTTAACCTTGAGGCGCTGGTTTATTGCGGATGCCCCAAAGTCCAACAAGCATGGCCAGTTCTCTATTATTACAACATGACAGGTCATACCGATGCATCAAGCAACTGACTTATTTCAGGGCATTTCCATTCGGCGTCCGCTTTTCATCATCAGCCTCACCGTGTTGCCCCTGGCCGCACAGGCCGAGCACAAGGCGCTTCCGGACGTGAGCGTACAAGGCCACTATGACAACGGCATAGGCACCAGCGACTCCGCCAGTGAAGGCGTGGTCACCGGGCGACTGATTGAAAACCGCCCCCGCCTGAGGCCAGGCGAGGTGCTCGAATTTGTGCCCGGTTTGATCGTGACCCAACACAGTGGCGACGGCAAAGCCAACCAATACTTTCTGCGTGGCTTTAACCTGGACCACGGCACCGACTTTTCCACAACCGTGGACGGCATGCCCGTGAACATGCGCACCCACGCCCACGGCCAGGGCTACACCGACCTGAACTTCCTGATTCCGGAGTTGGTGGACAGCATTCGTTACCGCAAAGGCCCCTACTTCGCAGAAGAAGGCGACTTCTCGTCTGCAGGCGCCGCGCACTTGGGCTTGTACCGCAGTTTGCCCAAAGGGCAAGCCTCGCTGACCCTGGGGCCCGATGGCTACCAACGGGCACTGGCCTTAAAGTCCAACCCCTGGCTGAACGGGCAATTGCTGTACGGCCTTGAACTGCAGCGCAACAACGGGCCTTGGGATGTGCCCGAGGGGTTGCGCAAAACCAATGCCATTCTGCGTTACTCCAGCGGCAGCAGCGACAACGGCCAAACCCTCACCGCCATGGCCTATCAAAACCGATGGACCTCCACCGATCAGGTTCCACTTCGCGCAGTGAACAGCGGGCAGATCGGCCGGTTCGGTTCACTGGACCCCAGCTCCGGCGGAGAATCCAGCCGGTACAGCCTGTCTTGGACCCTGCGCGACCGGCAGGGCAACCAGCTTCGAGAGGCCAACGCGTACGCCATTGCTTCCGCACTGGACCTGTACAGCAACTTCACTTATTTTCTGGACAACCCGGTGGATGGTGACCAGTTCAACCAACGGGAAAAACGCACGCTTTACGGCCTGAACCTGTCCAACACCTGGGCCGGCCACTTGGCGGGCATGGACACTCAAACGCGTCTGGGTATTCAAACCCGGATGGACCGAATCAGCCCTGTGGGCTTGTACACCACCGTGCAACGCCAACGGTTGGGCACCACGCGGGAAGACCGTGTGAACCAGGAAAGCATTGGCCTGTACGCGGACAACAGCCTGCAATGGACCCCTTGGCTGCGCACCGTTGCCGGGGTGCGTGTGGACAGTTATCGCTTCCGCGTGAACAGCGACTTGGCCGCCAACTCCGGCAAGGCCTCGGACAGCATCACCTCACCCAAACTGTCGGTGATTTTGGGCCCCTGGGCCAAAACCGAATACTTCGTGAACTGGGGCAAGGGCTTTCACAGCAACGACGCCCGGGGCACCACGCAAACCCAGTTGCCCGGCGGGGGTGGGCCCACTTCGCCAGTCACGCCACTGGTGGGTACCAAGGGCCGGGAAATTGGTGTGCGCACCGAGTGGATACCCGGGCTGCAAACCTCACTGGCCCTGTGGGAACTGGACATTGCCTCGGAACTGGTGTTCATCGGTGATGCGGGCAACACCGAGCCCAGCCGGGCCAGCCGCCGGCGCGGTATCGAGCTGAACAACCACTATGTCATTCGCCCCTGGTTGTTGATGGACCTGGACCTGGCCGCCTCGCGGGCGCGCTTTCGGGACAACGACCCGGCAGGCCCCTTTGTACCGGGTGCCATCAACAAAGTGGCCTCGTTCGGGCTGACGGTGACTGACCAAGGCCCTTGGTACGGCGGTGTGCAACTGCGTTACTTCGGCCCCCGCGCACTGATTGAAGACAACAGCGCACGCTCGGCCTCCACGGTGCTGGCCTATGGCCGCTTGGGTTACAAGTTAACGCCCAGCACCCGACTGACTGCGGATGTGTTCAACCTGTTCAACCGCAAGGCCAACGACATTGATTACTTCTACACCTCGCGCTTGAACGGCGAACCTGCAGCCGGGGTGGATGACTTTCACATTCACCCGGTTGAACCACGCACCCTGCGGGTGACGCTCAGCCAACAGTTCTAAAGGGCAGGCTGGCTGCGTGGGCCAGCGCATCCTCCAATCGGTCATTGCCCCAGTACAACTCACCATTCACCAGGAAGGTGGGTGCCCCGAAAATGCCGAGACTGACCGCATGGGCGGTTTGGTCTCGCAAAGCCTGTTTGTTGGTAGGGCTTAAGGCCGGGCCCAGCCAATCAGCCGCATTCAGGTTCATGTCGGCCAACACCTCGACCACCGCCTCCTCGGAGTCCAGCGCTTGGTCCTGAACAAAGTTACGCTGAAACACCTTTCGACAAAACTCGGGCCCCCACGGCTGCTGACTGGCCAACAAAGCCAGCCGGTGCGGCAGGATTGCACTGCGGGGAAACTCGCTGGGCATGTCAGGCAGCGTGCGAATGAAGGCAATACACGCCAGTCTACTCGCCTTGGACGAGGACAGCCCTCAAGACCACCGGCGTGCGAACAAACGGTCAAGGGACCACGCACCACCGCCGTTGAGCAACAAGGGTACAAACATCACGAGGTAGATCAGCGGCAGCTTGAAGTTGCCGTGGCCCTCGTCGGTAATCACATACCCCAAGGGCAAGTCAGCCCATTGGTTCAACTCGGCAGGCCAGTGCACTGCCCACGTGGCGACCACGGTCAACACCATCAAGGAAGCCGCCGCAAAACGCGTGCCCAAGCCCAGCACCAGCAACACCGCTCCGCCCAACTCGGCCCAAGTGGCCATGTGCCAACTCACCGTAGGGTCAATCACGCTGAAGGGCCATGGGAAGCTGGACTGGATGTCGGCAAACCAGTTGTCGCCCAGCCATTTTTCACGGCCTGCCGCCCAAAACTCAACCGCCAGCAGCAGACGCAGCAACAAAGGGCCCAGGCCCTCCCCCAGTGTGTTGAAGGCGCGTAACGCCGAGTTGATCCAATCAATCAAGGGATGGGTGGTGGATGTGTTCATGGCGCCCCCGGGCAATGTGATGAATGCATCCATGGTATGCAGCAGCGCATTCACCGGGAAATGGTGCTTTTTTATTCGCCCATAACCTGTTTTCATACGCACCCTTGCGGGTTTTGCGGCATGATTTGTGCCGTGAACCACGCGCACAGTGAAGGACGCACGCACCATGGAGCTGTATCAGATCAGGTACTTTCTGGCCCTGAGCGAAACCCTGAATTTTTCGCGGGCCGCTGAGCGCTGCTTCGTCACCCAGCCGGCGCTGACCAAGTCCATTCAAAAACTGGAAGACCAACTGGGCGCCCGCTTGTTTGACCGTAACAAAAGCGGTGTGATGCTGACCGAGTTTGGTCGGGCCATGCTGCCCAACTTCCAGCAGATCTACCACTCAGCCAACCAAACCCGTGAACAGGCCAAGAAGCTGCTGCGTGAACAGCGGGAAGTGATTCGCCTGGGGGTGATGTGCTCGATCGAACTGAAACTGTTTCTGGGTGCGATTGTGGCCTTCAACCAGCAAGCCGCGATGGTGGACGTCCAGATTGTGGAAGGCACGCTGGAGGCCATGCTGGACAGCCTCGACAAAAACCTCATTGACATTGCACTGGTGGCCAGCCCGCAGGAATTGCCCAAACGGTTTGAAGGCCACCCACTGCTGCGCGAGCATTATGTGATTGCGCATGGGCCACACCACCCCTTCAAAGGGCGTGGCCACATTGCCTTTGCCGACTTAAGCCAGGAACGCTACTGCGCACGACAAAACTGCGAGTACAGCGACCACATTGACCACTTCATGCAGCAGGCTGGTTTTGATGTTCAGGTGGTGCAGGAAACCCATCGCGAGGACTGGATTCAATCCATGGTGAAAGCGGACATGGGCGTGGCCTTCATGCCCGAGTTTTCAGCCCGCGATGCCGGGCTGGACTATGTGCACACCCGCGACGTGGCTTTTGAACGGGCGATTGTGGCGGCCACAGTGAGCAACAGGCCGCGAACACTTCAGCAGGAAGCCCTGCTCAAACAACTGGCCAGCGCAGCACCTACGCCCTAAGCTCAACAGGCACCACACCCAATACCACACCCAAGGCTTCCAGCACCTGAAGCTCTTGAAGCACCAGCGCCTCGCCCAGGTCCATGCCCAAAGTGGTACTCAGGGTGGTGGTCAATTCCGCCACTGAGCATTCGCCCTGTTTGATCGCATCCAGCAAATGGGCTGTGGCCAGGCTGATTTCTGCAAACTCGGCCTCGCCCTCGGCGTTGCGCCACACCACTAGGCTGGTGGGGCTCATGGGCACATCATGCCCCGGTTGAATTTGATGCACCGGAAACGGGTAGGTGGCCCACTGGGCGCTGGGCTCAATGCGCACCCAGCCCTCCTGAGCCCCCACCGGGGCCAGCTTGAATTGTTGTACGGGGTCTTCGCAGGTGAGCGCACGCAACTCCAGCCATTCATAGTGGCAAAGGTAGGCCACATAGGCGGGTGGCGGATCATCCAACCCTTGCGCCCCACCCTCCTGAAGCCATTCGACACACTGCAAGGCAATGTCGCGGAAGTAAGGGCTGTGACAGGCGTAATCGGCCATGAATGCGGCCGACAATACTTGCCAACCAGCCTCGCCCAGACAGGCACGGGCCACGGGGAAGCAACTGTCCAGAAAGCCTTGAATGTTGTTGCGCACCAGTTCGCGGTACACCGGCAAACGGTTGGGCGTGAGGCCCGGGTTCTCAAGGCCTGTGGGGTGGCGCAAGGCCGCCGCCATGGCCGACTGAAACTCATGCAAGTTCACGTTCGCCCCCGGCCAGTCGGTGGTGCTCGGCCTGCACCTGCGCAATGCGGCCCACTTCCGCCATCAATTCATCCAAGGGCGGAATGTTGAAGTCCCGCTCCAGCAGGGTGGGTTTGGTGCCATGGCAGGCGTAGGTGTGGGCCAGCAAGGCCCAGACAGGGTCGATGACGTCGGCACCGTGGGTGTCAATCAACAACCCATCGTCCTCCACATAATGCCCGGCCACATGCAGGTAGCGAATGGCTGCGGAGGGCAAAGCTGCAATGAAGGCTTTGGCATCGAAGCCGTGGTTCTGGCTGTTCACATAGACGTTGTTCACATCCAGGTGCAAGTGGCAAGCACTGCGATGCTGCAATTCCAGCAGAAAGTCCAATTCGCTCATTTCATCGAACTGCGTCAGGGCGTAGGTGGACACGTTTTCCACGCCGATGGTCTGCCCCAAGGCATCCTGAACCTGCAAAATACGGTCTGCCACGTGGCGCACCGTGGCCTGTGTGAACGGCAAGGGCAACAGGTCGTAGAGGTTACCGCCGTGGCCCGTCCACGCCAGGTGGTCCGAGAAGAACGGACTGTTCAGCCGCTTCATCAACAGGCGGGTGTTGTGCACCAAGCCCATGTCCAAAGGGTCCGTGCCCCCGAGGTTCAGGCAAAGGCCATGAAGCACCATCGGCACTTGCTCGCTAAGCTTTTGAATGAGGCTGGCGTCAGGCCCGCCGACCCCGGCCCAGTTCTCCGGGGCAATTTCCAGAAAGTCCAGCCCCGTGGGCAGGCCTTCCCGGAAAGCGTCCAGGTGAGCCCTGCGCAAACCGAGACCGGCACCTGACCACACGGCTGAACGGTGTTGCATGGCAGCCCCTTACTTCTTGGCGCCGCACTTGCCTTCGCCGCATTTGCCTTCAGCGGCTTTTTTATCGCTGCCTTTGGCGCCGCCACATTTGCCCTCGCCACACTTGCCTTCTGCGGCTTTCTTGTCATGGGTTTTGGCGCCACCGCATTTGCCTTCACCACACTTGCCTTCGGCGGGCTTGGCTGTACCGGCTTCTTTGGCCTGGGCCAGTTGGTAGCCCTGCGACAGGGGCTTGGTGTCAAACGGGCTGGCGTGGGCGGCGGACAAACCAGCGGACATGGCCAGGCCGGTCACCAACAGGGTACGAGTCAGAGTACGTTGCTTCATGAGTTTTCTCCTTGTGGGAATATGCATGTCGGGATGACATGGACTCAGTGTGCCCGCAGGCACGCAGCGCGTGAAATGGTGAATTTTCAGCGGCCGATAACCGACAGTTATACCCGGGCCCGGGCTTTTGCGCAGCCATAAAAAAACCCCGCGGCTGCGGGGTTTGGGTGTGCAGGCCAGCTAGGGCCACAACGCCGGACCGAATGCTTAGAACGGAATGTCGTCATCCAGATCAGCCACACTTTGCGGGGCTTTGCGTTGCTGCGGTGCGCTATTGCTGCGCATGCCGCCAGACGAGCGGGGTGCGGGCGAATCAAAATCGTCGCCACCACCCATGGAGGACCCACCACCCATGCCGCCGCCACCGCCACCTTCGCGGCCACCGAGCAGTTGCATTTGGTCAGCCACAATTTCTGTGGTGTAGCGGTCCTGGCCGGATTGGTCGGTCCACTTGCGGGTTTTCAAGCGGCCTTCAATGTAGACCGAGCGGCCTTTTTTGCAATACTCGCCCGCAATTTCTGCCAAGCGACCATAGATGACCACGCGGTGCCATTCGGTTTCTTCTTTTTTCTCGCCGGAATTTTTGTCTTTCCAGCTGGAGGTGGTGGCCAGAGACATATTAACCACCGCACCGCCGTCGGGCAGGTAACGCACATCAGGGTCTTTGCCCAGATTACCGACCAGAATGACTTTATTGACTGAGGCCATGAACGATGTGCTCCAAGTTGTGTGAGTGTGAATCAGTGAGACTGGGCCGGGGTGGGCGCCTGTCGGGGTGGCAATGCCTTGATGCCCACAGCCAGCAACAGCCACAGCAGGACACAGGCCAGCACCGCCTCAAACACCCCTTGTGGGCCCCAGTGGCGTAAAGCAAGGCCACCCAGCGAACCACCGGCAAACAGGCCCAAAGCCTGAGACGTATTATAAACCCCCAAGGCGAAGCCCCGCTGACTTGGGGGAGCCACCCGTGAAACCCAAGAGGGCAATGTGGCTTCCAGCAGGTTGAACGCGACAAAATAAGCCAGCAACAACGCCACCAAAGCCCAGCCCTGGGTGGAAAACAGCAGTAAACCGGCTTGAACCAGGGCCATCAGCACAATGGCCCCCAGCTTCACCTGCCTGTTTTTCGCCTTCTTTTCGGACCACACCATCATGGGCACCATCAGCAGAAACGAGCCCAACACCACGGGCAGATACACCTGCCAGTGATCGGCCAGCGGCAGGCCCAAGTGCGCCACCAACTGCCCCGGCAGCACCACAAACAGGGCCATTTGGGTGAGGTGCAGCATGAAAATACCCAGGTTCAAGCGCAGTAAATCGGGTTGAGTGAGTACGGCCCAGTTGGCCGCCCAACCCTGCTGCAGCCTTGCCTGCTGCTGCGCCAAGGGCGGCGCAGGCAAAATGAACAACACCACGGCGATGGCTGCAATTGCCAGCACGGCAGTCATGGTGAACAGGCCGTTCAAGCCCACCACACGGTACAGCACCGGAGAGAACACCAGCGACAGGGCAAAAGTCACCCCAATGGATGCGCCTATCATGGCCATGCCCTTGGAACGGACCTCATCGCGGGTGACATCGGCCAACAAAGCGGACAAAGCAGCAGAAATAGCGCCGGCACCCTGCAAGGCACGGGCCCACACCAATTGCTGCACCGTGTCGGCGAACGCGCCCAGTATGCAACCCAACGCAAACACGGCCAACCCGGCGATGATGACTGGGCGGCGGCCCACACGGTCGGAGGCCCAACCCAAAGGAATTTGCATCAGCGCCTGCGCCAGCCCATAGATGCCCATGGCCAGGCCAACAAGGCTGAGGTTGTCTCCCCCGGGCAGTTTGGCGGCGTGAAGGGCAAACACCGGCAGAATCATGAACATGCCGAACATGCGCAGCGCATAAATGCTGGCCAGCCAGCCAGCGGCTTTGCGCTCGGCGGGCAACATGGTGAAGGCGTCGGGAGTCTTGCTGCGGGTCATTGCACGTGGGAAGCCAGCCATGGGCCGGGAAAGTCAACGGCGTATGTTAGCAGGTTAGAGGAACTTCTCAGGCCGGGGTTGGACAGGCAGTTACCGCCTTGCGCATAATGCCCAAGTATTGAACGCTGCCCCACTTATGCAAATTCACGTCATTTCCCTGAAGCGTACCCCTGAGCGACTGGAACGCTTTGTGCACAGCAATGCCCATCTGAAACAGTTGCTTGTCTGCAATGCAGTCGACGGCCACGCTGCGGTGGCTGGACTGGAAACGGCCCAGCGAGAGGCCCTGATACACCCCGATGTGGCCTATTCCCCCGCGGCCATCGGCTGTGCCCTGTCGCACCGTGCACTGTGGATTCGATGCATGGAAAGCAATCAGCCCCTGACCATCTGCGAGGATGACGCGCTGCTGCACACCCACTTTGAACCCATGAGCCAAGCCTTTCTCACCACTTTGCCCGCTGACTGGGACATGGTAATGTGGGGCTGGAACTTCGACGCGGGTTTGCTGGCCAAGCTGGAACCCGCCATGGGCCAAACCTACATGAAATTTGACCCCACTGCGGTGGCCCGGCACCAAGCCACCTACCGCAGCACTGCATTCACGCCCGCAGCATTGAGGGTGCACATGGCCTTTGGGTTGATGTGCTACAGCCTTTCCCCAAGCGGGGCGGCCAAACTGTTGAAGGGGTGCTTCCCGTTGCAGCCTTTTGTGCTGAATGTGAAAGCCATTCCGAGAAAGGTGAACAATTTCGGCATCGATGTGGCCACCAACCGGTTGTACCCCAGCATGAATGTGTGGTGCCCTTTCCCGCCGCTGGCCTTGTCCGAAAACGACCAGACCATCTCGACCATTCAGGGCCGCGACGCTTAATGGCCCTTCAAGGCATTGATCACCACGTCGCCGTCTAACGCCATCCACGCCTGTTCATACGCGGCTTGCATGTCTGCCCAATCACCCTGGGCTTTGTGGGTCATCCAGCCGGGCAAGGCCTGTGCACCGGGAATCACCAAGCCCTTCAGTGGCCCTTCTGGCGGGACGCTTTGCACAGGCTCGGAGGCGGTGAGAATGTCCAGCGAGGGCTTGCCTGCGGCATGCGCCACGTGAATGACCAGGGTATCAACGGACACCACCGCATCCACGGCCTGCACGATAGCGCCCATGTGCTGCAGCGACTTGGCTGACCATGCCGACAAGTCCAACACCCGATCACCCCAAGCACTCAGCGCGAAACCGGGGTTCACCACCAACACCACACGGTAGTCGGTGTGGGCCACCAAGTCATCCAACAGACGGCGAACAAAGGGGCTGGGCATGCTGCGCAGGGGGGTGGATGCATGCGGGTGCAGCAGCAACGTTGGCCGGTTGGACACAGGCAGCACCGTGGGCACGTGTTGCAACAAGCCAGCGTCGAACGCAAACCACGGCTTTTTCAGGGCTGACGGCACCGCCTCGGGGTTGACCCCCAAGTGACGAAGGTAGAAATCGATGAAGTACTGGGTGCCATAGCCCGGCAAGGACAACAGGGAGCTGAAGTCGACATAGGCGTCGTACTGCCGCAATTGGTCCAGCGTGGGCGAATAACTTTGAACCGCTGCAATGCGGGGGCAGCTTTTGAGCAGGGTTTCTACGCCGGGCCGCGCGTTCCATGAGGCGTATGCATGGTACTCCACCTGAAAAGGCAACTCGCGCAACAAGGGGTCGGCGGCCATCAAGGCCCCGCAGCCCAAGGCCGTGTCGCCCAACATGGTGCCAAAACCATTGAGCAAGGCGATACGTACCTTGGCTTTTCCCTGGCCACCATTCTGAAACCAGGCCCCCACCTCATGAAAATCTCCGATGCGCCGGGGCAACAGGCCTTGAGGCAAGGCACTGTCGCTGATCTGCACCACCTCGCTCTTGGGCAGTTGCTTTTGGGCCATCAGCACTTCCCACACCACATTGCCGCAATACAGTCGGTTGGTGGGAATCTGGCCACTGGCCAATTGCTCTTCGTTGGGCGCTTCAAGCTGGCGCACCTTGTGGGGCAAAGTGAGCTTGACTGGGCGACGGACGTAAAAAAGTCTCATGGGCTGCATTCTGAAGGCTGGGGCTGAACCGATTATAGGGCAGCAAGCTCACAAGGCCGGGCAAGCCTTGGACGACTATGCACCCCAACAACTGACTTGAAACAAAAACCCAATTACACTAATGGGTTGGCCGCCATTTCCCTAGCAGCAGTTCATGAATTCCATTCGTATCCGGGGCGCCCGGACGCACAACCTGAAAAACATCAGCCTTGACCTTCCCCGCGACTCGCTGGTGGTACTGACCGGGCTGTCAGGTTCTGGCAAATCTTCCCTCGCCTTCGACACCTTGTATGCCGAAGGCCAGCGCCGCTACGTGGAAAGCCTGTCGGCCTATGCCCGCCAGTTCCTGCAACTGATGGAAAAGCCGGATGTGGACCTGATTGAAGGCTTGTCACCCGCCATCTCCATCGAGCAAAAAGCCACCAGCCACAACCCGCGTTCCACCGTGGGCACGGTGACGGAAATTCACGACTACCTTCGACTGTTGTTCGCCCGGGCGGGCACCCCTCGCTGCCCGGACCATGGCCTGGACCTCAGCGTTCAAACCGTGTCGGAAATGGTGGACACGGTGCTGGGCTGGCCTGAAGAATCCCGCGTGATGATTCTGGCCCCGGTGTTGAACCAGCGCAAAGGTGAAAACATTGAACTGCTGCAAGACCTGCGGGCCCAGGGTTTTGTGCGGGTTCGCTTGCGGCGCGGCACAGCGGCTGCGGCGGAAATTGTCGAGCTGGACAACCTGCCACCGCTGGACAAACAACTCAAGCACGACCTGGATGTGGTGGTGGACCGCTTGAAAGTGCGGCCCGATGCGCGCCAACGCCTAGCAGAAAGTTTCGAGACTGCGTTGCGCCTGAGTGATGGCAAAGCCATCGCCGTGAACATGGACAAAGCCGACGCGGAAACGACGTTTTCCAGCAAGTTTGCCTGCCCCGTCTGCGACTACAGCCTGACCGAACTTGAGCCGAGGCTGTTTTCGTTCAACAACCCGGCGGGTGCATGCCCGGTGTGTGATGGTCTGGGGCATGAAACCTTTTTCGACCCTCAACGCGTGGTGGCCCACCCCGAGGTGTCACTGGCTGCGGGCGCCATCACGGGTTGGGACAGGCGCAATGCGCTGGTTTTCCAGATGATGCAAAGCCTGGCAGCCCATTACGATTTTGACCTGGACACCCCTTGGAATGCGCTGGCTGAGCCCGTTCAGAACCTGCTGCTGTACGGGTCGGGCCACGAAGAGATTACCTTCACCTACCTGACCGAGCGGGGCAAGCCGCTGGCCAAAACCCATGCCTTTGAAGGCGTCATCCCCAACCTGATACGCCGCCACAAAGAAACGGATTCGCAAGCCGTGCGGGATGAGTTGGGCAAAATGATGGCGGTGAGGTCGTGTCAGGCCTGCGGCGGGTCGCGTCTGAAAACCGGCGCGCGCAATGTGTTCATTGGCGATGGCGAGCAATGCCGGGCTTTGCATGAAATCACCGAACTGCCCATTCAAAACGCGTTGATGTATTTCGACGCATTGCGCATGCAAGGCGCCAAAGGGCAAATTGCGGACAAGGTGGTGGCTGAGATCAAAGCCCGCCTGCAGTTTTTGAATGATGTTGGCCTGAATTACCTGACCCTGAACCGCAGTGCCGACACCTTGAGTGGCGGGGAAAGCCAGCGCATTCGGCTGGCCAGCCAGATCGGCTCCGGTTTGACCGGGGTGATGTACGTGTTGGATGAACCGTCCATCGGTTTGCACCAGCGCGACAATGACCGGCTGATCCAGACCCTGATGCGCCTGAAAAACCTGGGCAATACCGTGCTGGTGGTGGAGCACGATGAAGATGCCATTCGCTGCGCTGACTACGTGGTAGACATGGGCCCGGGGGCGGGTGAACACGGTGGCCAAGTGGTGGCCCAAGGCACCCCGGAAGACATTCTGAACCACCCCGATTCACTGACTGGCCAATACCTGGGTGGTGTACTGAAAATTCAACGCCTCAGCCCCTTGCGCCATGCCGACCCTGCCCGCCAGTTGCAGATCATCAATGCCCGGGGCAACAACCTGAAGAATGTGGATGTGAGCATTCCCGTGGGCTTGTTTGTGTGTGTCACTGGGGTGTCTGGTTCAGGCAAATCGACCTTGGTCAACGACACCCTGCTGGCCCAGGCCGCGCGCGAATTGAACCGCGCCCATTCCGAAGCGGCGCCCCACGACGCCATTCTTGGGCTGGAGCATTTCGACAAAGTGATTGCGGTGGACCAAAGCCCGATTGGCCGCACCCCCCGCAGCAACCCAGCCACCTACACGGGCCTGTTCACACCCATTCGCGACCTGTTTGCAGGCGTGCCCATGGCGCGTGAACGCGGTTATGACGCAGGGCGCTTCTCCTTCAACGTGAAAGGCGGGCGTTGTGAAGCCTGCCAGGGCGATGGTGTGGTGAAGGTTGAAATGCACTTCCTGCCCGACATGTATGTGCCTTGCGATGTGTGCCACGGCAAACGCTACAACCGCGAAACACTGGAAGTGCTGTACAGGGGCAAGAATATTTCGGAAATTCTGGACCTGACGGTTGAACAGGCTTTGGAGGTGTTTTCGTCTGTACCCTCCGTGGCCCGCAAACTGCACACTTTGATGGAAGTGGGCCTGGGTTACATTCGCCTTGGGCAATCGGCCACCACCCTGAGTGGCGGGGAAGCCCAGCGGGTGAAGCTGTCGCTTGAACTGTCCAAACGCGACACCGGCAAAACCCTGTACATTCTGGATGAGCCCACCACAGGCCTGCATTTTCATGACATTGCCCTGCTGCTCAAAGTGCTGGACCCCTTGGTGAAACAAGGCAACACCGTGCTGGTGATTGAACACAACCTGGATGTGATTCGCTGTGCCGACTGGATCATCGACATGGGCCCCGAGGGCGGCGGCGGCGGTGGTGTGGTGGTGGCCACTGGCACACCGGAACAGTTGGCCCAACACCCCACCAGCCACACAGGCCGCTTTTTGAACAAACTGATCAACAAACACTGATTGCGAACACCACCATGAACATGAACACCCTCAACCAATGGATCAACCAGATTGAACACAACAAGTGGGTGGAGTGGACCACGCTGGGCATTCGCTTTCTGCTGATTCTGCTGCTGGCGGCCATTGTGCTGCGAGTGGTGAAAATGATCATCAAACGGGCTGGCCTTCGGCTTCAAGCACGCGCAGGCAGCCGGGGGGAGCGCAAGCGCATTGAAACCCTGATGCGGGTGTTTCGCTATGTGGCCAACATCGCGATCACCATCATGGGTGTGCTGGCTGCACTGAACACCATCGGCATTTCAATTGCCCCCATGCTGGCCGCAGCCGGGGTGGTGGGTATCGCCGTGGGCTTTGGTGCGCAAAGCCTGGTGAAAGACTACTTCACCGGCATTGTGTTGCTGATGGAAAACCAGATTCGGGTGGGCGACGTGGTCAGCCTGGACAACCGAACCGGCACGGTAGAGGAAGTGACCTTGCGTTATGTTCGCCTGCGGGATGCTGAAGGCAACGTGCACTTTGTGCCCAATGGCGTGATTTCTGCCGTGACCAACATGTCCATGGGTTACTCGTTTGCGGTCATCGACGTGAGTGTGGCTTACCGTGAGAACGTGGAACGCGCCATGGACCTGATGAAGCAGATTGGCCAACAAATGCTGGACGAAGAGCCCTGGAAAAACCAGTTGATGGGCGAGTTCAACGTGATGGGCGTACAAACACTGGGCGACTCAGCGGTGGTGATTCGTTGCCGCTTCAAAACCGTGGGTGGCGAACAGTGGGCCATACGCAGGGAATTCAACCGCCGCATCAAAGAGGTATTTGACCGTGCGAAAGTTGAAATTCCCTTTCCGCAAGTGACCGTGCACAAAGCCTGAGTACGTACTCCTCTTTCTGAACGGATCCTTTTGAATGACGAAAACTGACTAAACCGGAACTTTATTCGACGGCCCTTCACCTAGGGTTCCTTGAATACCTTTTGGCACAATCAAAGACCGATGTTCAATCCATTTCAGATTAACGGCTTTAACCCCGCAGCGCCTGCCGACAATGCAGGGCATGCTCAACCCGTTGAAGCAGGCCAACCGCCTGCCGCCGCCGCTGCCCAAGGTATTGCGCAGGCACTGCAGCAAGTTGTTGAACAACCCCTGCCTGTGGTCATCGCTCCGCCTGCCGAGCAGCCCCTTGACAACCTAACGTTAGCGCTAATCCAAAAGGCTTGCGACCTCAATAACGGTAGAGAGCGCGTCGACGCCTTGAATCAACTGATTGACCGTCTGGAACAACCAGAACTTGATACAAGAAGCAAAAGACGCCCCCTTCTCACGGTGCTCCGAACTCTTCGGGATAATTCCACTGCTGAGACAGCCTCAAAGGCGCTGCTAAACTCGATAATCCAACTACACCACCGACTCAACAAAATGGATGCCGGCACCGAGCTCGGCAGCTCATTCGTTAAGCTGGGGCTCAAGTACCTGGATTTTAAAAATGCGAATAATCATCCCAAGGCAAAACTCGCCTTGGCGTACTTGTCATCATTGCCGTTGGCCGAGGGAGCACCCAAAGCATACCCAGACCTCGAATCGGCGACTATTCTTGACGAACACCGATGCCACCACCCGCTTGGCGTGCTTATTCTTCAAGGAAAAGTGGGGCCGCAAGATAACCCGACATGGACCAAGGCCCTTGGTCTGGCCGCAGCCACGCGTGATTACCTACGGCCATACTTTAGGGCCCGTAGTGACGTCGTTGACTACCTCCGCGAGCATGGAAACGAACTCGACGAAGAGGCATTTGAGGCCTTTGTAAGGCAAAGCTATATCGACAGGTTTCAGTTGGCTTGAGCATTGAGTCAAAACCCGATGGCGTAGGCCATGTCTAATGACCGTAAAAACTCTGAACCTTGGCGCGTATAAGGCCACACAACACTTCGGTTCTGTATTTCTAGGCACGTCATCATGGGTCCAGACCAATTCACCTTCCCCACCCTTCCCTTGGTAGTCTGCAATGCCCCATGGGGTTCTACACACCCCGTTACGCCGGTCTACTTTGCGGTACCTCATATCCTCAACACCGCAGAGGGCTTGGGGCAACAGGCCCTGGCCACGGGTGTTCCAGCCAGTGCAATACGCCCAACCATACCCACAGAACACAGGGCGTAGATCGACAGCATCGAGTCGCTCGGCGTCTCTGGAAGACTCAATCAAGCCCAAGCCGCTTATCAATCAGCCTTGGACAAACTTCCCAAACACGCAAGGGCGATCATGCTGCACGAGACCTTCCGTGCCACAACAGTCGACCTGGCCTACGCGGCTGTGTTGGGCCATCCTTTGGCCTTGTTCAAACTCGCTGAACTTGAACAGAATCATCCAGATTTGGCGCGTGTTTCTCCAGAAAACAGTATCCGTCAGGTACTTCATATTCTTCGAAACACTCGAAGCCGCTGGACCTCTGAGTGCGTTTTGGCGCACATCGTTGCTTGTGCGGGTCAGCACTCTGAAAAAATCGGGAACTTGCGCACTCAACTGATCGATATTCTGCGCCACAAAAAAGACAGGCAGCACGATGGCGCTGACCAAATTTATCAGGGCGTGGCACCCACGCCCTCGCTGCTTCACGCGACTAGCCAAAGGGGCAATCAATCTCAAGATGATGAAGTACAGCTTGCAGCGCACACTTTGTGCCAGTTTAGGCCGAGACTGATGTAAATCAACCTTGTTGTCCACAGGCAAGAAGATTTAGGGCACCAGCCATGGGCATCGAACTTTTTTGGGGGGCTGGCCACCCAAGGCTTCTACAATCCTGCCCCCTCGGTTCTAAATGCCCATCGATTCAAACAGCCAGGTCGTGACATCCTGCAAACAGGTTTTGCCGTACCTTGATTGGTTGGCTGCGCGGTTGGAAGTTCAACAACCGTTGGTCCAAGCCGCGCAAGCGTCCGCCCTGCCAATTCTGGGCAAACGCCCCCATTCAGAGATCAGCACGGCTGACGCCCAAACCGCGGTACCAGCCGATGCAACGGCGAAATGCTATAACCCATGGATATTGGGCTACATGGGCAACGCTGATCCGCAGGCGCGTTTGGGGCATGCCGACAAGGACTGCAAGCAGGCAAGGATTATTATGCAATCGCGCAACAATCCTTCTAACAGTGAGGATACTCCGTGGTCCACTGCACTGGCTTTTCTGTCGAGATCAATGGTTCTGGGCAGCAAGGAAGCGCTAGGCAATTTGCTTCAACTCGCCGAGCCTGATCAAGGGCCGTTGACGACTGAGGCTAAAGCGGCTGTTTGCACTGCGATTGATCATCTTGAATTTTGCTCCGAAGCGTGGACATCCAATACGCTGACTGAGTTTCTCAGCATTGACTACTCCAAGTTTCCAGCAGCGCTTGCATCTGTCCCAATGCTTCTTGAAAAAGCGCTACTCGAGAAAGCCAAAAACAAGCACCCGGGTGCCGCCGAAGCACTTGAAAAGGCCCAGCCGCGCTTGAACGAACTGAACAACTTATGCATTGAACTTGACAACAAGGAACGCAATAAAAAGGAGGTCCAAAGATTCATGGCCACCGCAAGTTTGGAAGACCTTCAGAAATGTGCAAAACGTGGCTACGAGAACGCCATAAGTATCCTGGAATCACCAAACACCCCACCAGGCGAAGTGGTGTCCAAGTTGAGATTGGTCGGTACCAGCTTAAGGGCGTCGATGCTTCTTGGAAAAAAGGAGGCCCTCGAAGGCCTGTTGCACCTCATCCGATGGAGTCCAAGGGAGGTTGCTGCTGAAATTTATGCAAGGATTCCATCTGTCATTGAGCGGCTGGAGTGTTGCTCCGCTCCGTGGACATCCGACTGCTTGGCCAAATTTCTCAGCATCGACTTCACCCGGTTTCCGCAAGCACTTCCAACAATCCCTAAACTTCTGGAACAAGCGCTGCGTAACAAAGCCAATAACAAGCACCCGGGTGCCGCCGAAGCACTTGAAAAGGCCGTGCTACGCTTGGCTGAACTTAATGGGTCGGCTTTGCCAAAGTGATGGCAAATTGCAGCCCGTGGGGCTGAACCAGTTCAACCTTCACCTGACCGTGATGCTGTTCGATTCCACGCTTTGCAATGGCCAAGCCCAGTCCCTGGCCTGCTTTGTCACCGTGTTTGAAGAAGGGGTCGAAGATCTGGCTGAGCAAGCCTTGCGGTACACCCGGGCCTTGGTCAGCCACAGTGATACAAAGCTGACCGTTGGCCTCCTGTGCGCTGACCATGACCACTTGTCCATGTTCACTGTGCTTTAAGGCGTTGCGCACAATGTTGTCAAAGCTGCGCATCAAGAGTTCAGCGTCGCAACGCATGAGCCAATGTTTGACTGCAGTGGTCAGCTCCACATTAACGCCCCGCGGCTCGGCTTCAAACTGGGCGTCATCCACCACCTGGGCCAGCAACTCCATCACATCGTGCGTCGTGTCAGGCTCATGATTTGAGCCTGAGTCCAAACGGGAAAGGCGCAAGAGTTCATCAATCAGTTGATCAAGGCGCTCGGCCTCTCGTTCTATGCGATCAAGGTTGTACTCCAATTGCTCAGGGTTCTGGCGGGCCAAACCTGTGGCCAGATTCAAACGCGCCAGTGGCGAGCGCAACTCATGCGACACATCGTGCAGCAGGGTCTTCTGCTGCTGAATACGGGCCTGCAACTCAGTTGCCATGTGGTCGTAACCCGCCAGCAATTGGCCCAATTCATCGCCGGGGCGGCTGGGTTTTCCCGGCGGGCTCAACCTTGCACTTAAATCACCGGTGGCCGCCGCTTGAAAAGCCTTGCGCAAGCGACTCAGCGGGCGGCTGAACCAATACGCCAGAACCCCGGCAAACAGGGTACTGGCCACCAAAACCACCACCCAATTGACCCACACCAATGGAGGAGGGGGCGGTGGTTTTTTGCGAGGTCCACCGCCAGGGCCTTCGGGCCCTGCCAGCGGGCGTGCAGGGCGAGGCATGAACAGCACCCAACGGGTTTGGTCGGGGGCCACCGCCAGCAGCACGCCGGGGGCCAGTGGCTGTTGCCCTTGAAGGGCCTGCTGAACGCGTTGCTGCAATTCCTGGTTCAACTCTCGGTCCAGCAGTTCCTGGCCAGTTTCACTGACGGCATACACTGGCACACCGGGTTTGTGGGGGTGTTTGCTCAGCAAAGCCTGAAGCTTGTCAGGCCCTTTGCCCTCAAGAATGGCTTGGGCTGATTCCAGCATGAACTGCGCCCTCGGCCCCTCGGCCAATTCACGCAACTCGGGGTCATCCCGCAGGGCATACAGCACCGCGCCAGTCAGGCCCGCTGCCAACAACAGACACAACCAGAAGGCCAGAAAGAATTTGATGAACAGGGTTTTCATGGCGAACCTACGTCAGGCTTAACTGATACCCTTGGCCCCGAATGGTGTGCAGGGCCAATGGGCTGTCGGCCTGCTGCAACCCTAGCTTGTTGCGCAGGTTGCTTAGGTGAACATCAATGCTGCGGTCGTACCGGGCCAGTTTGCGGCCCAAGCCCTGTTCGCACAGGTGTTCCTTGTCCACGATTGCCCCGGCGTGGGCCATCAGCACCTCAAGCAGGTTGAATTCGGCACTGGTCAGTTCAATGGCGTGGCCACCGAGGGTGGCCTTACGCCGCGCGGGGTCCAATTGCAGTGGCCCCAGCGTCAGCACGGGTTTGCTCACAGGCTCGGCGGCGCGCCTCAGTATGGCGCGAATGCGGGCCACAATTTCGCGGGGCAGGCAGGGCTTGGGCACATAGTCATCGGCCCCCAGTTCAAGGCCCACGATTCGGTCAATGTTGTCGCCCCGTGCGGTCAGCATCAACACGGGCACCTCGCTGAACTGGCGTAAAGCCTTGAGGGTGTCCAGCCCGTTCTGCTCTCGCATCATCACATCCAGCATCACCAGGTCTACCCCGCCAAGGCGCAAGCGGGCCAGCCCGTCCAGTGGGTTGGCACAGTGGGTGGCTTCGAAACCTTCGCCCTGCAGAAATTCGCAGAGCATGGCCCCCAGTTCAAGGTCATCGTCAATGTGAAGAATGTGCGGCATGGCCAAGTGTCCAAGGCAAGTACGGCCTCAGTGTAGCGGCCTGCGGCCTACAGACCAAGGCAGCAATACCCTTCTTTACCTTTCTTTACCCAGCCTGCATCCCCGTTTACACAGGCCCTGCGCACAATAGGCTCCATGGTGCTCACAACCTGTGTGCACCGCAGACCAACCGAAGGAGTACACCATGAATACACCTCACACCCCGATGCGTTCCAACAGCACCATTCAACGTTGGCTGGCTGTCAGTGCACTGACACTGGCCATTCCGTTTGCTCAAGCCCAGGCAGCCCCCTCCGTTGGCGATGGCACCTCGATCAACTCAACTAGGCCAGCCGCTGAACGCCCGGGGCCACGCCATGTGCGCCACCCAGAACATGGCCCGATACGGATGTTGGAGAAGTTGAACCTGAGTGCCGAACAGAAAGCGCAGGTCAAAACCATTCTGGACAAGGAACGGGACCGCATGAAAGACGGACATGAGGCACGCCGCGCCCAGCGTGACCAAATGAAGGCACTGGTTCAAGCCGAGCGTTTCGACCGCGATCGTGCAGCGCAGTTGATTCAGCAGGAACAAGGGCGTGAACTGCAGGACCGCTTGGCCATGCTGCAAACCCGTCATGACATTTATACCCTGCTGACCCCTGAACAGCGCAGCAAATTGCAGGAATTGGAAACGCGTCATGAACGTGAGCCTCGTGGCCCCCGCCATCCGGATTGATCAGGCCTGATGCACCGGCACATTGACCGCCTGAACCGGTAAGGTTCGGGCGGTGGACAACACCAGCAAACGGCCTGTGAGTTCAGTCTGCAAGGGCTGAAGCGAACCGGTGCGTGTTGCCAGATGCGCTTTCAATGCAGCCACATCGGTGTCGGTGAGGCTACAGATCGCCAATTCCAGGTGGTTCAGTTTGGGCGTGCTTTGAATCAGTTGCTGAACCACGTTCGGGCAGATTTGTTCTGCAACAGCATGAACCATGCGCAACATGCACCAGTCGCCCACATGCAGCCGAAGCACTTCAAGCTGGGGCTTGGGCTCTGCATTCAGGGCCGACAAAACGCTGTTCAGTGGGTACATGCCGGGCAGGTCTTGCGGCGTGGTACTGATGTTGCGCTGGTGGTGCAGCGTCAGGGACTTCAAGCGACCCAGCACCGGTTTCAAGGCAACAACAATGTCGCTTAAAGGCGGGTCATTGGTGTTCAACTGCAACTCCAGGGTGTGCAGGTGGAGGGCCTTCTCGGCCCAATAACGCAATGATTGGGCATCAAGCGGGTGGGCAGCCGCGCTGCGCCTCAACGCAGTTCTCAGCTTCAGCACGCTCAGTTGCGGACAATACCGTCGCAAGTGTTCCAACTGAACATTGGGGAAACGACAGGCCATGCTGCGCAGGTCAAGTTCGCGCAGACCACCCCCAAGCCCTGGCCCCAAGGGCAGAACGTCAAATCCATAGGCAGGCTCATCCGGCGGCAAGGTGCCTCGGGTCTGGCATTCCAGGTTCAACTTCAGGGTGAACTTTCGAAGGTTCGGTGACGCTTGCAACAAAGCGCGAACGTGCGCCATGGTGTTACCGGTGTGCCTGAGTTGGTCTGTGGGTGCAAGGCCCACACGGGTTTCCACCGTCAACTCCTCAAACCTGGGCAGCGGGGGAAGCGTATCCGGGTCCACCGCTTTTTTGCCCAACAGTACGCTCAAGGAAGGCCCCAGCGTATTTCTAGTGGCATCAGGCGGACTTCCCGGGGCACTGTTACTGACCCAGGACGGCAACTCATGCAGCATCACCGGCGAACCCACCACAGGCAGTTGCACCATGGAATGCCTGTGGGCGACTGGGCCCTGACCCAACAAGGATTGCGAAAGCAGGCCAGCGGAATGACGAAGGCCATGCGGCTGTTCCCGTTCCGGAATGTTGATGGGGCTGGACGCTTGCGCGCGTTGAACACCGCGATTGTGACTGCTGATTGCCGTGCTGACTTCCATGCTGGGCCTGTGAGAAATGACCCACAAATTGTAGTGAACAGGCCGCCCGGGGGATGCCCATTCAGCCTTACAACCACCCTCAGACTAAGGGACACAGACCGGGTGAATTGACAGCATTGATATACTATTCGTTAATGAGAATCATTATTAATATGGAATATCATGCCTGCCCTTCGCTCTACCCGCGTCCCCACCACCGTACTCAGCAACCGCCCTCCGTCGCTTGAAGCCCCCATTCGAGCCCCCCTGGCCAACAAGGAGTTCAAACACCAGCTTACGCACTGTAACCAGCAACTCGGCAATGCGCTGATGCAGGCCCAAAAGGTGAAACACTACGGCTTGGGCGCTGACACTGAACCGGAGCACCGCGCCATGACCAACTCGCTTCAGGCGGTTCGGCAATTGTTTGAACGACAGATGAAACAACGGGCCGAGCTTCACACCAATCGCTGTGCACTGCCCAGCCGCACAGAGAGCAGCGCTTCATCGGATGATGAGTCATCCGCCACAGGCTCCACAAACGCTGAGTTCAAGCCTGTGCTGGCCCTGCTGCCGCTGCCCGCCGCATCCGGCATCGCATCCGACTGTTGCGCAGACCAGGAAACGAATGTTGCCTCAGGGGGCTGTGACCACGAAGGCAGCAATGGCATCGTGCTGGACCTGGATGAAATGGTGCATGGTGCCTACGCCTCGGTGAAGTACCTGAGCCAGGCTGCGGATGGCGAACCCTCCAAGGTACTGGACACCTTCAGGGCCGAAGCCCAATCACTGAGCGACAAACCCTTGGCGCACCTGGGCCACGAGTTGGCTGAAAGTGGTGTGGGGCAGTTTGCAGCGGCAACAGGGACGAGTGTGGTGATGTTGCCTTTGGCTGCTCTGGCCATTCAGGCGGGTATTGAAGAGTACCAGCACGCGGGGCATGCGATGGCGTATCTGAAAGCAACGCGCGCCAAAGTGCAGGCCCGTAAAGAAGCCTTGGAGCTGGCCCGCCAACTGGATGCCGGCGGCGTGTTGGAATCGCGAAGCAAGGTGCTTGGCATTGAGGCGGAGCGCACAGCCCAAGCGTTGGTGCAAGCCCGCAAAGACCGGCACATCGGCTTTAGCTCAGCAGCCTCGGGCCTGTCCATCGGTTTGAAGGCATTGAGTGACCTTGGCTTGAAAATCAGCTTGGGCGTGAAAGGAGCGCTGAGCGGCAAAAGCTTCTTTGCCCTGGGAGAAACAGCCCAGGCAGGTGCCGCCGCAGCGACAGCCACCACGGTGTTTGGAGTGGCTGGCACTTTTGTACTTGGCCCTTTGGCCGGCGCATTTGCCACGGCCCTGGGTGCATTTTTCACGGTGAAATCACTTCAGAAACACCGACAACTCAAAACCGATTTTGGAAACTTGCAGCATGAACTGAAACACCACCGTTTGACTGAACAGGGCCAGTTGCACGAAAGCCATCAGGTGCTCGAGGCCTTTCTGCTGCGACAGGGCGAAAAGCGAATCGGCTTTTTCAAACGGTTTTCACGCTGGAACAAAGCATTCATGGTGGGCAGTGGCTTGTACGCCGCCAGCGCAACCACCAAAGCGGTGGTGGTTGGCCTGGCGTTGGCAGGCATTGTGGGTGCGGCCAGTAACCCGGCAGGCTTGATCGCCATCACCGCCGTCGGCGTGATTGGTGCGGTGGTGATGGGCATTGCCTCACTGAGCTTCATTCGCGGCCATGGCAAACAAGGCAAGTACAACCGGGCAACACAGGGTGCCCACACCTGGGTTGACCGGGCCTTGTTGGGTCAACTGCATGTTCACGGCAACGGTGAAGAGCGATTCAAACTGGCGGCCAGCCAATTGGCCCACCTTGATGCCAGAAAAGCCGCATTGAAAACCTTTCTGAATGACGCCGCCAGTGCGGGGCACAAACAGTCGCCCTTGCACAAGCACTTGAGTTGGTGGCAACACCTGCGAGGCCAGGTGTTGGGGCAGAAAGGGCTGACAAAGTACCTGGGGACCGAGGCCGGGCATGGTGCATTGAAAAACCTGGTGAAAACTTGCCTGACTGCGCAGTTGCAGGCACTTAAGGAACAAATCCAGGCGCGCCAGACGGTCAACCAAGGCTTGATGCAGCATGTTGAGGAAACCCTGGCCTCACCCACCACTGGCGTTGATGCGGAAGAACACCAAACCACGCTGACCCAACTGGATGGCCTGTCTCAGGTGTTGGGTGAGATTGACGCGGAGTTTGAACGTGACCAATCCGCACTGGAGTTGACTCAATTGCGTCTTAGCCAACTGGACAGTGACCAACATCGGTCAGTGCCTGAGTTGATGAAGATGCTGGCGCAGGACGAACCGAAAAACATCAAGGCTTCTGCCAAAGTTGTGCTCAATTCGCTGGACACAGACATTCGACAGGCGCGGGGTGTGCTGTTCGAGTCCATGCTGGATGGTGCGCGTCTGCGCCAGCAGGCCTATGAACGCCAACAGAAAAAACCGGCATGAAAAAACCCCGGGGGCTTGGGGGCCCGCCGGGGTTGATGACCGCACTGCGTGTGTTCAGCGGGGCAGAACCGTGCTGCCCATCAGGAACTGGTCCACTTCGCGAGCGGCTTGACGGCCTTCGCGAATGGCCCACACCACCAGGGACTGGCCCCGGCGCATGTCGCCAGCGGCAAACACTTTGTCCACGTTGGTGCGGTAGCAGCCTTCGCCATCGGTGGTGGCACGGGCGTTGCCGCGGTTGTCGCGTTCAACACCGAAGGCGTCCAGTACACTTTTGGCAGGGTTGGTAAAGCCCATGGCAAACAGCACCAGGTCAGCCGCAATTTCAAATTCACTGCCAGCCACTTCCTGCATCTTCATTTGGCCAGTGGCTTCGTCCTTGACCCATTCCACTTTGGCACACAGGGCGGCCTTCACGTTGCCCTTGCCATCGTCGATGAACTTCTTGGTGGTCACGGCGAAATCACGCTGCACGCCTTCTTCGTGGGAAGACGAGGTGCGCAGTTTCATGGGCCAGTAAGGCCACACCAGCGGCTTGTTTTCCTGCTCGGGTGGCTGGGGCATCAGTTCGATCTGAACCACTTGCTTGGCACCATGGCGGTTGGACGTACCCACGCAATCGGAACCGGTGTCGCCACCGCCGATCACGAGCACGTTTTTCTTGGTGGCCATGATTTGGTCTTTCAACTTGTCGCCTGCATTCACACGGTTTTGCAGGGGCAGGAATTCCATGGCGTAATGCACACCACTGAGTTCACGGCCAGGCACGGGCAAATCACGGGGCACTTCAGAACCACCGGTCAACACCACGGCGTCGAACTGTTTCATCAGTTCTTTGGGGCTGATGCTTTCCTTGGCCAGGTTGGCGATGCCCGCCTCGGCCAGTTTTTCACCGACGAACACGCCTGTGCGGAAAGTCACGCCTTCCGCTTCCATTTGCTTGACGCGGCGGTCGATGTGCGTCTTTTCCATTTTAAAGTCGGGAATGCCGTAGCGCAGCAGGCCACCGATGCGGTCGTTCTTTTCGAACACAGTCACATCGTGACCCACACGCGCCAACTGCTGGGCAGCAGCCATGCCTGCAGGGCCTGAGCCCACCACAGCCACTTTCTTGCCGGTTTTAACCGCTGCGGGCTGGGGAACTACCCAGCCGTTTTCCCAGGCCTTGTCGATGATGGCGTGTTCAATGGACTTGATGCCCACTGGCGCTTCGTGAATGCCCAAGGTGCAGGCTGCTTCGCAAGGTGCCGGGCAAATGCGCCCGGTGAACTCGGGGAAGTTGTTGGTGGAATGCAGCGTGGTGATGGCGGCTTTCCAGTCCTGCTTGTACACGAGGTCATTGAAGTCGGGGATGATGTTGTTGACCGGGCAACCGTTGTTACAAAACGGAATGCCGCAGTCCATACACCGTGCGCCCTGAATCTTGGCTTCGTCATCCTTCAGCGTGATCACGAATTCCTTGTAGTGCTTCACGCGCGCGCTGGGAGCTTCGTAGCTCTCGTCAACGCGCTGAAATTCCATGAAACCTGTGATTTTTCCCATGATGTTTAATTCCTCATTCCCAGGTTATTGGTTCAAGCGGCCACTTTGGCTTTGGCCTTGGCAGCGACATAGAGCTCTTTGAGCGCGCGGCGGTATTCGGTGGGGAATACCTTGACGAACTTCTTGCGCTCTGTGCCCCAGTTGTCCAGAATTTCCTTGGCACGCGGGCTGCCTGTGTAGCGGGCATGGCGCTCGATCAAACCTTTGAGGATGGCCTCATCGGTTTGGCGCTCACCGCCACGGGTCAGGCTGTGCCAGGTTTCCGGGCCGCTCTTGGCTTCCTGTTCGGCGCTGGTCAACACATCTTCCAGTTCCACTTGGGCCATGTTGCAGCGTTTGGCGAACAGGCCGTCAATGTCGTACACATAGGCCAAGCCACCGCTCATGCCCGCGGCGAAGTTGCGGCCAGTCTGGCCCAACACCACCACAGTACCGCCAGTCATGTATTCACAACCGTGGTCGCCTGTGCCTTCAATCACGGCAGCAGCGCCGGAGTTACGCACCGCAAAACGCTCACCCGCCACGCCGCTGAGGAAAGCCTCACCCGCGATGGCACCGTACATCACGGTGTTGCCCACAATCATGTTCTCGCAGCTTTCGCCACGGAAGTCGTTCGTGGGGCGCACGATGATGCGGCCACCGGACAAGCCCTTGCCCACATAGTCGTTGCCTTCACCCACCAGGTCGGCGGTGATGCCGTGGGCCAGGAACGCACCGAATGACTGACCGGCCGTGCCTGTGAACTGGATGTGAATGGTGTCGTCAGGCAAACCTTCATGGCCGTAACGTTTGGCCACTTCACCCGACAACATGGCACCGGCAGTGCGGTTCACGTTTTTGATCGGGGTGATGAAGGACACCTTCTCGCCCTTCTCCAGCGCGGGCTTGGCTTTTTCGATCAGGGTCTGGTCCAGTGCTTTGTCCAGGCCGTGGTCTTGCGTGCCAGTGTGGCGCAGCGGCTCTGTGGTGCCAGTGGGCACCCACAACAGGCGGCTGAAATCCAGGCCCTTGGCTTTCCAGTGGGTGATGCCTTTCTTCATGTCCAGCAGGTCAGCACGGCCCACCAGTTCTTCCATGGTGCGAATGCCCAACTGCGCCATGATTTCGCGCACTTCGTTGGCCACGAAGAAGAAGTAGTTCACGACATGCTCGGGCTTGCCGGAGAACTTGGCACGCAGTGCGGGGTCTTGAGTGGCCACGCCAACCGGGCAGGTGTTCAGGTGGCACTTGCGCATCATGATGCAGCCTTCAACCACCAGCGGTGCGGTCGCAAAGCCGAATTCATCGGCACCCAACATGGCACCAATCACCACGTCACGGCCGGTTTTCATCTGGCCGTCTACTTGTACGCGGATGCGGCCACGCAAGCCGTTGAGCACCAGGGTCTGCTGGGTTTCAGCCAACCCCAGTTCCCAAGTGGTGCCTGCGTGTTTGATGGAGGACACGGGCGATGCACCGGTACCACCGTCCTGGCCTGCGATCACCACGTGATCGGCCTTGGCTTTGGACACACCGGCAGCCACGGTACCCACACCCACTTCAGACACCAGCTTCACAGACACGGACGCTTTGGGGTTCACGTTTTTCAGGTCGTGAATCAATTGCGCCAAGTCTTCGATGGAATAGATGTCGTGGTGCGGGGGCGGGGAAATCAGGCCCACGCCGGGCACGGAGTAGCGCAATTTACCGATGTACTCAGACACCTTGCCGCCGGGCAGCTGACCGCCTTCACCAGGCTTGGCACCTTGAGCCATCTTGATCTGAATTTGATCAGCAGAGGTGAGGTATTCAGCAGTTACACCAAAGCGGCCAGAGGCCACCTGCTTG
This sequence comes from Limnobacter sp., assembly GCF_046297615.1. Taxonomy (GTDB): domain Bacteria; phylum Pseudomonadota; class Gammaproteobacteria; order Burkholderiales; family Burkholderiaceae_B; genus Limnobacter. Next base: position 53,449 of record NZ_JBKBHM010000001.1, read on the forward strand.
ATGCGTGAGCGCAGGCTGTCGCCCTTCTTCAAGGGGAAGTCGGCCATCACCACGTCGCCCAATTCGCTCTTCAGTGTGGCGCCTTCGCCGATGGGGCCATTGCCGGGGCCAAACTTGTCCAGGCCAGCGCGCAGTTCAGTGCGGTAACGCTTCTCGTCTTCGCCGCCTTCACCCGTGTTGGACTTACCGCCAATGCGGTTCATCGCCACGGCCAGTGTGGAGTGGGCTTCGGTGGAAATCGAACCCAAGGACATCGCACCAGTGGCAAACCGTTTGACGATCTCGGTGGCGGGCTCCACTTCCTCAATCGGAATGGCTTTGCTGGGGTCAATGCGGAATTCAAACAGGCCACGCAAGGTCATGTGACGCTTGCTTTGGTCGTTGATAATCTGCGCATATTCCTTGTAGGTGTTGTAAGTGCCGCTGCGTGTGGAGTGCTGCAATTTGGCAATCGCATCAGGGGTCCACATGTGCTCTTCACCGCGGGTACGCCAGGCGTATTCGCCGCCAGCGTCCAGCGCTGTGGCCAGTACGGGGTCTTCACCGAAGGCGGACTGGTGAATGCGGATGGCTTCTTCAGCCACCTCAAACACGCCAATGCCTTCCACCTTGGTGGGTGTGCCGGTGAAATACGCGTCGATGAAGGCTTTGTTCAAGCCCACGGCTTCGAAAATCTGCGCGCCGGTGTAGCTCATGTACGTGGAAATGCCCATCTTGGACATCACTTTCATCAAGCCTTTGCCCACCGCCTTGATGTAGTTGTACACCGCTTTTTCGGGGCTGAGGTCGCCTGTCAAACCTTTGCTCATGTCAGCAATGGTTTCCATGGCCAGGTAGGGGTGCACCGCTTCGGCACCGTAACCGGCCAGCAAAGCGAAGTGGTGAACTTCACGTGCAGAGCCGGTTTCAACCACCAAACCGGTGGAAGTACGCTGACCCACTTTCACCAAATGCTGGTGAATGGCGGAGGTGGCCAACAAGGCGGGAATGGCCACTTCACCGCGATTGACCAAGCGGTCAGAGATGATCAGGATGTTGGCACCGTTGTTCACGGCGTCACGCGCCTCGGCACACAGGGAAGCCAGGCGTGCTTCGATGCCTTCCTTGCCCCAGGCCACGGGGTAGCAGATGTTCAGTTCATGGCTCTTGAACTTGCCGCCGGTGAACTGCTCAATGTTGCGGATCTTGGCCATGTCCTTGGAGGTCAGCACAGGCTGGCTGACTTCAAGGCGCATGGGTGGGTTGATGTTGTTCAAGTCCAGCAGGTTGGGCTTGGGGCCAATGAAGCTCACCAGGCTCATCACGAGGTTTTCGCGGATGGGGTCGATGGGCGGGTTGGTCACCTGCGCAAACAACTGCTTGAAGTAGTTGTACAGAGGCTTGAGTTTGTTGGACATCACGGCCAAGGGGCTGTCGTTGCCCATGGAGCCAATGGCTTCCTCGGCGGACACCAGCATCGGCGCCATCAGGAACTTCAAGTCTTCCTGGGTGTAACCAAAGGCTTGCTGACGGTCCAGCAGGCTTTCAGCAGGCTGAGCCACTTCGGGCTCGCCAGCCACTTCGTCCAGCTTGATGCGGATGGTGTCGATCCACTGTTTGTAGGGCTTGGACGAGGCCAGTTGGCTCTTCAGTTCGTCGTCGTTGATGATGCGGCCGGCTTCCATGTCGATCAGGAACATCTTGCCGGGCTGCAGGCGCCACTTCTTGACGATTTTGCTTTCAGGAATGGGCAAAGTACCGGACTCGGAGGCCATTACCACCAGGTCGTCTTCGGTCACGATGTAACGGGCGGGGCGCAGGCCATTGCGGTCCAGCGTGGCGCCAATCTGCTTGCCGTCGGTGAAGGCCAGGGCGGCGGGGCCATCCCACGGTTCCATCATGGCGGCGTGGTATTCGTAGAAGGCGCGACGGTTGTCGTCCATCAGGGTGTGCTGCTCCCACGCTTCCGGCACCATCATCATCATGGCTTGGGCAATCGGGTAACCGGCCATCACCAGCAGTTCCAGACAGTTGTCGAAACAGGCGGTGTCGGACTGGCCTTCGAAAATCAGCGGGTAGAGCTTTTGCAGGTCGTCACCCAACACGGCGGACTTCATCACGCCTTCGCGGGCACGCATCCAGTTGAAGTTGCCTTTGACGGTGTTGATTTCACCGTTGTGGGCCAGCATGCGGTAGGGGTGAGCCAGCGGCCACTCGGGGAAGGTGTTGGTGGAGAAGCGCTGGTGCACCAGGGCCAGGGCCGAGACGCAGCGGGGGTCTTGCAGGTCCAGGTAGTACTCGCCCACTTGGTTGGCCAGCAACAGGCCCTTGTACACAATGGTACGGGCGCTCATGGAGGGGGTGAAGTACTCGGTGCCATGGGCCAGGTTCAGGGCCTTGATGGCGTGCACCGCGCGCTTGCGAATCACGTACAGTTTGCGCTCCAGCGCGTCGGTCACCATGATGTCGCGGCCACGGCCTACGAACACTTGACGAATGACAGGCTCTTTGGCGCGCACGGTGGGGCTCATCGGCATGTCGGCATTCACCGGCACATCGCGCCAGCCCAGCAGCACCTGGCCTTCGGCCTTGATGGCGCGTTCCATTTCCTGCTCGCAGGCAATGCGGGATGCAGTTTCTTTGGGCAGGAACAACATGCCCACACCGTACTCACCCGCTGGGGGCAGGTTTACGCCCTGCTTGGCCATTTCTTCGCGGTAGAAAGCATCGGGAATCTGGATCAGGATACCGGCACCATCGCCCATCAATGGGTCGGCACCCACAGCACCGCGGTGGTCCAGGTTTTCCAGAATCTTCAGGCCGCTGGCAATGATGTCGTGCGTTTTGGTGCCCTTGATGTGCGCCACAAAGCCCACGCCACAGGCGTCGTGCTCGTACTCTTTGGAGTACATGCCGTGTTCTTCAGCGGCTTTACGAATGTCTTGCATCTGCAATCTCCGAGAATCGGGGGGCGCTGCATGCGCCAATAGCCCCATGAATTCGAGGGTCTTTTGACCGGTGATCTCGCACTGTACTGCAGCGCGTCAATCGAATCAAGAAAAACAATTAGTGTCTGACCCCTTTTAACGGGGAATCCCCAAAATCGGGTAAATTAATTAGGGACAGACCAATTTTTTCGCACAAATTCAGTGCATTAACCGCGCATCAACGGGGAGTTAAAGCACTTTGGCGGGGCGGCCACGAGGCCGGGGGCGCGGGGAACGGTTGGCCAATTCGGCCACCGTGAGGGCGAAGTCATCGTCTCCCCACAGCCAGCCTTTGTCCAAACAATGGCCCAAGGCAGCAAGGTCGGCTTGGGACAAGCCATGGTCAGCGAAGTGCCGGTAGCGGCTTTGGCGCTCAAACGGGGTGTTGCCCAAACCCCAATAGCTGGGCAAGTCCACCAGCCATGGCTCATTCACCACACCCGCATGGGCACCAAAGCTGCTCCACGGGTAGGTGGCGAGGTCGTCGGTGTTGCGGCCACGCAAAGGCAACTGCTCGACATACAGGCAGGCTTTGAGGCTGCGTACGCCCGGTTGAACCACGGTGGATTTGAAGCGGGCCTCCCACAGGGTGCTGACATTGGGGGCCTGAACCCGCGCCCAAGCGGAGAAATGCCTGTTCAGGTTTTGCACAAAGCGGCCCGCTGCGTCGGCGTTGGGGGCGTGCATCAGTAACAGCACTTGGCCTGGGGTCATGGCGTAGGCATGAATCAGCACCCGCTCCTCTTGGGCGCTGGGCAACAGGCGGGCGTGAAACACGGAAAATGCATCACGGGTGTTGAATACGGCTTGGCCGTTCACCCCCTGCAACTGCAACAACACAGGGCATTCAGGAATGTAGAGCCGGGCTAGGCGGGCCATGACAAAGCCCTCAGAATGCAGGCCCGGGCACCGTCAGCCGGTGGTGCTCTTTCATGGCATACCGGTCGGTCATGCCGGCAATGTAGTCGGCGATGGCACGCGGCACATCAGCCTGGGCGCGCTGGAAAAACTGCGGTGGCAACAGGCGCGGGTCGTCCATGAAAATGTGGAACAGGTCTTTGACCACCAAACGGGCTTTCATGGTGGCCCGCAGCACTTGATAGTGCTGGTACAGGCTTTTGCGCAGAAAAGCCTTCAGCTCGCGGTTCAGCTCCAACATGTCGTCGCTAAACCCGATGAGGGCCGGGGCCAGTTGCGCCTCGCGCAGGTCTGCAGGCCGATGCTGGGCAATCCGCCTGCGGGACTCGGTCAATAAGTCGCTGACCAAAGCGTTGATGATGCCACGCACTGTCTCATGGATCAGCCGCCGCCCATCCAGACCGGGGTGACGGGCCAGCACTTTGTCCAAATGTGTTTTAAACAGACGAACCTCGGCGGCCTGTTCCAGCGTAATCAGCCCGCTGCGAAGGCCATCATCGATGTCGTGATTGTTGTATGCAATTTCATCGGCCAGGTTGGTGACCTGGGCTTCCAGCACAGGCCTGCGGTTGGTCAGAAACCGGTCAGCCACGTCACCAAGCCGCTCGGCGTTGGGGCGGCTGCAATGCTTGAGAATGCTCTCGCGGGTTTCGAAACACAGGTTCAAGCCGTTGTAGGCGGCGTACTTTTCTTCCAGCTCGTCCACCACCCGCAGGCTTTGCAGGTTGTGCTCAAAACCGCCGTGGGGCTGCATGCATTCGTTCAGGGCGTCTTGCCCGGCATGGCCAAACGGGGTGTGGCCCAAGTCGTGGGCCAAGGCCACCGCCTCAGTCAGCTCTTCGTTCAGGTCCAGGTTGCGGGCAATGCTGCGGGCAATCTGCGCCACTTCAAGGCTGTGGGTCAGGCGCGTGCGGTACAGGTCGCCTTCGGTGTTCACGAACACCTGGGTTTTGTACTCAAGCCGGCGAAAAGCCGCACTGTGGATGATGCGGTCACGGTCGCGCTCAAATTCACTTCGGCCAAAAGGTGGGGCCTCGGGAAACTGCCGCCCACGCGAATTGGCGGCGCTGACGGCGTAGGGGGCCAGGTGCTGCTCGGCGTCTCGCATTCGGCTCAGTCCCCTGCGCCCATTTCCTGCAAGGTCTGGCGCACCAGCGCTTCATCCGCAGGCGATGTGTTGGCGCTGCCCAAGCCATTGAGCAGCACGTATTTGATGGCACCGGCGTCGTTCTTTTTGTCATGGGCCATCAACTCCATGAAACGGTTGACGCCAAGCTTGGGGGGCAAGGCCGGCAGGCGGGCCTGAATCACCACCTTTTTCAGCCGGGCCGCTTCCTCTCCCGTCAAGCGCCCCATACGGCGGCACAGTTCGGCGGCAATCACCATGCCGCAGCCCACGGCCTCGCCGTGGTACCACTGCCCATAACCCATGCCCGCTTCAATGGCGTGGCCAAAGGTGTGGCCGAAATTCAGGATGGCCCTCAAGCCGCCCTCTTTTTCGTCCTTGGACACCACATCAGCCTTGATCTCGCAACTGCGTTTGACGACCAAGGCCAACAGTTCCGGGTCTCGGGCCAGCAAGGCGGGCATGTGTTGTTCAACCTGGTTCAGGTAGGCCGTGTCGGCAATGGCACCATGCTTGATGATCTCCGCCAAGCCACAGCTCAATTCCCGGTCGGGCAACGTGTTCAGCGTGGCAATGTCAGTGATCACCAACTGCGGCTGATAAAAAGCCCCAATCATGTTCTTGCCCAGGGGGTGGTTGATGCCGGTCTTACCGCCTACAGAACTGTCCACCTGGCTGAGCAAGGTGGTAGGCACCTGGATGAACGGAATACCCCGCATGAAGGCCGAGGCTGCGAAGCCGCCCATGTCGCCAATCACGCCGCCGCCCAAAGCCAACAACACGGTTTTACGGTCGCAGTGGTGTTGCAGCAGCGCATCAAACACGCGCTGCAAGGTGGGCCAATCTTTGTATTCTTCGCCATCGGGCAGGGTTACGGTAAGCACACTCCGGGCACCGGCCTCCCGCAGGGTTTGCGCAACGCGGTCTGCGTACAGGGGCCCCACCGTGGTGTTGGTGCAAATCATCACGGTTCTGCCCTTGACGACTGGCTCAAACAGGCCCGCACGGGCCAGCAAACCGCTGCCAATGTGTATGGGGTAGCTGCGCTCGCCCAGATCCACGTTCAATGTGTACATGCTCATTCGTTGTCCTCTGCGCCCCTGGTTTGGGGGGCCACGACCGACGCCACCAAACCCAAGGCATCGCAAATCCGCTGAACCAGATGGCTCACGGGTTGACGGCCGGTTTCTATCGTCAAGTCTGACACTTCAGTGTACAGGGGATGACGCAAGGTCAGCAGGTCTTCTATGGTTTTGCGGGGGTTGGGGCTTTGCAGCAAGGGGCGGTTTTTGTCCATGCGGGTGCGCTGGTACAGCTCCGCAGCAGACGCACTGAGGTACACCACAGGGCCCACTTCTTTCAGGTGCACACGGTTGGCCTGGGCCAGTACAATGCCGCCCCCTGTGGCCACCACCAAGCCTTGGCGCCCGGTCAAGCTGGTCAGCACCTGGCTTTCGCGGCGGCGAAACCCGGCTTCGCCCTCGATTTCAAAAATGGTGGGAATGCTGACGCCCGTTTGTTGTTCAATCAAATGGTCGGTGTCAACGAATTCCCAGGACAGATGTTTGGCCAAGGCCTTGCCGACTGTGCTTTTGCCGGCACCCATCATGCCCACCAGCACAATGCTTGGATGAGACACGTTGTCTGTTTTCGGTGAATGACCAAGCCATTGTACGGCGGAAAACCCCTGCTGCGGGCAGGGGCTGGGGCTCAGGAGTCTTGTAGCACCACCGGGGTCAGGAAGATCAGCAGTTCAGCCCTGCGTTTGCGGTCATTCATACCCGAGAACAGCTTGCCAAACAGGGGAATGTCACCCAAGCCCGGCACCTTGGTTCTGGTGTCGTTGTCCTCTTCCTCAAAAATCCCACCCAGCACCACGGTACCCCCGTCGGACACCAGAACCTTGGTCTTCACCCGGCGAGTGTCAATGGCAGGGCCATTGGCCGTTGTGATGCCGACGGAGTCCTTGGACACATTCACATCCAGCAACACGGCGCCATCCGGAGAAATCTGCGGAGTCACCTCCAGCTTCAGGTTCGCCTCTTTGAACTCAATCGCTGTAGCGCCACTGCTGGTGGCGATCTGATACGGAATTTCCGTGCCCTGCTCAATCAAGGCGGGCTCTTTGTTGGATGTAATCACCTTGGGATTTGAGACAGTTCGGATTTTGTCTTGTTGCTCCAGCGCCTGTAGCTGCAGGCTCAGCAAGCGCGTGGAATTGGAGTTCAGCAGCGTGTAAGCCAAGGTTGTACTGGCGTCCGGGGATGAGTTGATAAAACCCTGCTTGCCCACTGAATTGGACACCGCTGTGAAATCTGCGGAACGGCTGGACGCGCCGCGCACCCGCACACCGAGTTCACGCGACACCGTGGTGTCAGCCAACACCACCCGCGCTTCAATCATCACCTGTTTCACAGGCTTGTCCATGCTTTCGATGATGCCTTGAATGCGGGCAATCCGTGTTGGGGTGTCCTGAATGAAAATCTGGCTGGTGCGCTCGTCAGACAGAATCGTGCCGCGCGCCGACAGCAACTTGGACTCCTTGGCCTTGAGCACGTTGACCACATCGGCCGTCTTTTGATAACTGACCACAAAGGTGCGCGTCACCATCGGCTCCATGTCGTCCTGAGCCCTGCGAATGGCCGTGTCCAGTTGCTCGCCCGCCAAATCTGCGGCGTTGGACACCAACAGCACATTGCCGGACTGGCTGTACACCAAACCCTTGGAACGCATCACAATTTCCAGCGCTTGATCCCAGGGCACATCTTTCAAGTGCACAGTCACCTTGCCCTGCACGGAATCACTGACCACCAGGTTCATTTTGGTGAAATCCGCAAACACCTGCAGCACCGTGCGAATATCGGCATCCTTGAATGCCAAGCTGATGGGCCTGCCAATGTATCGGGCCGAATTGCTCACCACCGCCTCATCCCGTTTCACTGTGGGTGGGCCAGACACCGCAGCCTTCATCTCCTGCAAGGCCACGGCCGGAATGGCTTCGGGTTTGCCCATGGCTGGGCGAGTTGCCGAGGCTTTCACCAAGTCGGGCAGCGCAAAAGTTTGGGCAGGTGTGGCGGGGTGGTTGAACACCAGCTCCACGCGGTTACCCACCTTGCGCATTTCGTGGCCGGTGGTGGGTTTCCGCATCCACACCGACAAAGCCTGATCACCTGGCGAAAGGTAAAGGTTACGCAAGGCACCAGAGGGCGTGTCTGGCAGTTGTCGATTCACCTTGTCGCCCATGCTGACCTTGGGCAAGCGGAACCGCAACTCGTCTTTCACCGTGGCGCTGTCAATGCGTACATCGGGGCGGTCAAACTCCAACCCAAGAATGTCCTGGCCGGCCTCTGTCCTGACCGACCAGGACAACAGCATCGGCCGGTGTTCCACCACATCAGGGCTTTTGACAACCTTACTCACATCCGCCAGCAAAGGGCTTGTGGCTTTGATCGCAGCCGCATCAACCAAGCCGGGCGTGTACGGCTTGGGCCCTGAGAACACCAACTTCAATTGCTGGCCGTTGTCCACTTTGTCCAAGGTGTAGGGGTTGGCCGCAAACACCACCAAGCGGGCACGGTCCTCACCGCTGACCCACTGCAGTTGCTTCAGCCTGCTGCCGGGCCCAGGGTTCAAGGATACCCGTGAAGCATCCACCGACTCGGAAAAATCAATCACCTGACGGTCCGGGTTGCTCACCCGAAACACCTTCACCGACTTGTCCAGCGGCTTGTCGAAGGTCAACACCACCACGGTGCTGTCCTGGCCTTCTTGCAACTCAGCCTGGGTGACGGTGGCTGCAAGGCCATGCCCCCCCGCCACCATGCCCGCGAGCAAAGCAGCCATTCTGGTAAGCCGCACAGGCGACATTGCTGCGGATTGGTTTGATCGCATGATCATGGGTTGTCCCCCTGGGCGGTGCTGTTCGAGTCGAGAATAAGATGCATGGTTTTCATTCGTTGGCTGTCGCGTGACGGATAGCTCAGTTCCACCTCACGCTGGGCCACCGACACCACGCGGAAACGGCCTTTGAGGGCGCTGCCGCGCACGGCGACAAAATCCTGCGCGCCATCATTGAGAATGGCGGCCAGTTGCCCGTTGACTTCCAGCATGCCGACCAATTTCCACCCTTGGTCCTGCGCGTCCTCGGCAGCCACCTGCGCCTGCATAGGCCCAACATACTGGGCCAACAAGCGCCCCTCTACGGGCGATACCTGCGGTGGCTTGGGTGGGTCAAACACCAATTGCGCGGGGTCGATGGGGGTGGGTACTTCGCTGGCCTTCAAGCGGGCCATCACGGTATTCATGGCCGGCTGGTGTACCTCATGGGGTTCACGTAACTCGGGCAGCAAGGGCACCACCAGGGTGGTAATTAACCAACTGATCATGGCTTTGACGCCTCCTGACTCGTGACACTGCCCGGCGGGCTCTCTTCCAACTGGGCGTAGGCAAACAACTTGCCACTGAGTTTCCAGCGGGTGTGGTCGTCTTCCAGATTGAGTTGAAATTCCTCAAAATTGGCCTGACGGGACAGACGCGCAACATGGTTGGGCAACAGTGACATGGGGGCGCCACGCCCATTGACCACCAGCGACACTGGCACGATCCGCATCACATCCAGATTGTTGGAGGCCTGAGGCACAAATTCGGTCAGGCCAAGGTTGTTGCTTTGAATGGTTGCATTGAGCTTTTTCAGGAAGAGTGCAACCTCGTCGCTGTCCGGCAAAGACTGTTGCAACAAAGGCAAGCGAACCCGCAATTGGGCCAGCCGCAACTCAATTTGGGGTTGCTGCAATAAAAGGCTGGACTTGGATTCCAAGCGGCCGACTGCATCGTTGATCTGGGTGTCCTGTTGGGCCAACACCTCATAACGGCCTCGCCAATCCAACAAATAAAAAGCCCCGGAAACCACCACCAAAAGCCCGAGATAAACCCCCACCCACTGCACGCGGGTGAGGCCCTGCAAGCGGGCAATCCACTGCGACAGCTCAGCGTTGAATGCGTCCATGGGCCAATTCCTGTGAAGCTGGGGTGAAGGTGCGTAGCTCGGTGGTTTTGATGGCCAACTCGAACTCATGAGGGGAGGCCGCTTTGTCACTGGCTGAATTGGCGGGCCCAGCGTTAGGGTTTTGTGCATCAACCTGGCGCAGATACTTCACGCGCACATCCTTGAGCAAACTGCCCTCTTTCTCCATGCCCTGAACCCATTCGGCAAATTGGGGCACCGAATCGGTGTAGCCAGACACCGACCAATCACCCTCTTTCATGGTCAGCGACTTCAACCCAACCTGGCCCGGCATGGTGGCCTCCAGGTAAGAGAACATGCGGCTGACACGCAATGATTTGCGTTCCACGTCTTCCAGCGCATCCACCTGGTTTTGCAGGCGGTTCATCTCATCCTTCAAGGTCTGTACTTTGGCAACACGGTCAGCAATCTGGCGCTCCACGGTGCCCAACTCCTCCATGTAGGCGGTTTGGGCAGCCTCTCGTTCCGACAAGTCCAAGCTCACGCACAGAGGAATCAGCAATGCCACAACCACAGCGGCCGCCAATGTTGCGGTTGTACGCAGGCGGGCAAGGCGGTAACGGTGCGCCCGGTAGGGCGCCAGGTTGAACAGAATCACGCGCATGGCAGGGCCTCCAAAGCACCAAAGGGCACCACGTCCTCATGCCAATGGGTGGCGAGGTCCCGCCGTGGGGAAACCTCCAGCCACAGGGGGGCCAAAAATGCACTCCGACGGATAATCACATCAATGCCTCGGGTGCCCATCATGGCCCCACCCACAATCAACACTGGCTTTTGCTCGGACAAGGCCCCATGGTCTCGCGACCAAATCGTGACAATCCGCTCCAGCGCTGACACGGCCTGCACCGTGGTGAACCCCTCGTCGCTGGTTTCCAGCGCTTCATTGATGAGCATGGCGTCCTGATACACCGTCAGGTGAATCCGGTGTTTGTCCAGGTGGGCATACAGCATGAGGCTGCCGCCGGTGCGTGTTTGGCCCTGGGGCAGCATCTGCAGGTAACCATTCAACGCGGCCAGGTTACTGACGGTGATGCCGCACAGTTTGAGTTTGAGCGTGCTGCAGGCCATTTCAATTTCGTCCACGTGGCGCTGGTCTATACCCGCCACCGCCCAAGCCACAGACCCATCGCTGAGTGTGGACTTCAATTGCCAATCGTGCGCAATCGCCCGGTCAGCGTCGCCCACGACAGATTCCAGCAACTCCTCCACCTGATAGCGGATGGTGTCTTCCTGCTCGTTCTCCGGGGTGTTCAATTCACCGAAATAGGCCCATTTGTCGGGCACGCTGATCACCACACCGGAAGGCTTCACGCCGCTGGGCAATTGGCCCAAGGCATTGCTCAACGTATTGGCCAGCGCCTCGGATTGCACAATGCCAGTCTCGGGGTTAAGCCATTGGGACAGGGGGCTGGCCCCGGAGGCCAACACGCGTGACAGCTTGAAACGCTGTTGTTGCTCCACAACACCACACACCCAACGGGCCTGGTTTTCCTGAAGACTCAGCGAGAGCACAGTACTGCTGTTGTGCCGCAACGACGACAGCCACGCATCGACCCATTTCATGTGTAAAGCCCCATATGCAAGGACTTCAGCGTAGGGCAAGCAGTGTCAGGGTTCTAACCCTCAACCGAGGGTCCAACCAGTAGGGTTAGAACGTTCGAGTGGACATTCCGGTTTTACCGGGGCAGGAAGGCTACAATGGCCACTCCCGGTTACCACTACACAACACCTGTGACTACACCCCACAAGCCCACCCTTTCCTCGCAACGCGGATTCCTGGCCACAGCCCTGATGCTGGCTGGGGGGCTGGCGGTTGCTGGTGCACTGCTGCTTGGTGTCGCCCTGTCCCTGATTTTTCCCAAACTGCCAGCGCTGGACAACCTGACGGACTACCGCCCCAAAGTGCCCCTTCGGGTGATGACGAGTGATGGGGTGCTGGTGGCCGAGTTTGGCGAGGAACGCCGCAGGCCCGTCCAAATCTCCCAAGTACCGCTGGTGATGCAGCAAGCCATTCTGGCGGCCGAGGACGACCGCTTCTACCAACATGGCGGCATCGACTTCTTCGGCGTGGCCCGTGCATTGGTCACCAACATCACCTCGGGCGGGCGCGCGCAAGGCGCCAGCACCATCACCATGCAGGTGGCCAGGAATTTCTTCCTGACCCGCGAAAAAACATGGACCCGAAAACTGTACGAGGTGCTGCTCGCCTACAAAATTGAAGCCAACCTGAGCAAAGACCAAATTCTTGAGCTGTACATCAACCAGATCTACCTCGGCCAGCGGGCTTACGGCTTCCAGGCGGCCGCGCAGGCTTACTTCGGCAAAAAACTTCAGGACATCAACCCCGCCGAAGCGGCCATGCTGGCGGGCCTGCCCAAAGCCCCCTCCGCCTTCAACCCGATTGTGAACCCCAAGCGAGCCAGGGTGCGTCAGGAATACGTACTGCGCCGCATGCACGACCTGGACTACCTCACGAAAGAGCAGTACCAGACAGCGCTGAGTACCGAGCTGGTCTACCGCACGCGCAAAAACATGGACGATCCGGATGCCCCAACCGATTTCGTCAACGCCGATTATGCGGCTGAAATGGCCCGTCAAGCCGCTGTCGAGTTGTACGGTGAAGAGGCCTACACCGCGGGCATCACCGTCACCACCACGCTGATTGCCGACGAGCAGCGCGCTGCACGCCGCGCCTTGCGCAACACCGTGATGGATTACGAAGTACGCCAATACTTCCGTGGGCCGGAAGGCTTCATGGCCCTGCCCGATGACGCAGCCCAGGCCGAAGAAATCATCGCTGACGGCATCAGCGACTACCCCGACTACGGCTTTTTGGAAAGCGCCGTGGTGCTGTCGGCCAATGCCCGCGAAGTGGTGGTGTCGCAAGGCCATGGCGAATCCCTGAAACTCACCGGCGCCAGCCTGAAACCCGCAGAAAGCTGGCTCAACGACCGGGCGCCCGCCAACAAACGCCTCAAACGCGGCGCTGTGGTGCGCATCCTCAAGCGCAAAGACCAACCGGTCATGCTCACGCAAATTCCTGAGGTTGAGGCCGCCTTCATCGCCCTGAACCCCAAAAATGGCGCCATTCGCGCCATGGCCGGTGGCTTTGAATTCCAGCGCAACAAGTTCAACCACGTCACCCAGTCCACACGCCAGCCCGGCTCCTCATTCAAACCCTTTGTGTATTCGGCGGCACTGGAAAAAGGCGTGATGCCCACCACCATCGTCAACGACAGTCCCATCTTCTTCCCGGCCAGCGTACCCGGCGGACAGGACTGGAGCCCCAAAAACTACGACGGCAAATACGACGGCCCGATGCAGTTGAAAGACGCTTTGGCCAAGTCCAAAAACATGGTATCCATCCGCGTACTGCAAAAAGCCACGCCGCAGTTTGCACAAAAGTGGGCCATGAACTTCGGCTTCTCCGAAGAAGCCGTACCCCCTTACCTCACCATGGCACTGGGTGCTGTCACCACAAACCCCCTGCAAATGGCCAGCGCATACGCCGTGTTTGCCAACGGGGGCTATCGCATCAAGCCTTACCTGATTGAGAAAATCACCGACAACACCGGCCGCGTGGTGGCCACTGCCAAACCCGCAGTCGCTGGCGAGGAAGCCAACCGGGTCATCGACGAACGCAACGCCTTCATGATGACCAAACTGCTGCGTGAAGTGGTGGAACGCGGCACCGCCACCCGGGCCAGGGCCTTGAACCGTGGCGACATCGTCGGCAAAACCGGGACAACCAACGACAGCCACGACGCGTGGTTCGCTGGCTACAACCGCGACATCGTGGGCGTGTCCTGGGTCGGCTACGACCAACCCCGTAACCTGGGCGCCCGCGAAACCGGTGGCGGACTGGCGCTGCCCATGTGGATCGAATACATGAAAGTGGCACTGAACAGCTCGCCAGAGGTACCGCTGGTAGTGCCTGCCGGGGTGGAAATGGTGGCAGGCAACTACTACTACACCGAATACACCCCAGGCCAGGGCGTGGCCAAAATTGAAGGCGGCGAAGGCGAGGAGGATGGCCCCGGCCTGTTCAATTTCCTGAAAGGCCTGGGCGGGGTTTTCAACTCTGAAGGCGGCGCACCACCCCAACCCCCTTCAGGCGGCGACTCCACCCTGGCGGTGCCGGTTCCAACCCCCAAGAACCAGGTGCCCGATGAAATTGAAAAGCGGTTTGGCAACCGCTAAGGCACGCTGAAGCCTTCAAGCCTTCAAAGCAAGCGCCGGGCATGGTTGACCAATCTGCCCGGCCAGCAACTGAACAAAATGCTCGGCAAAGGGTGAGCCGCTGCGCGTGTCCACCCAAGCCTGGCCGTTGTGTTTGTAGTGGAACCCTCCAGACCGCGCAGCCAGCCACAATTCATGGTTAGCGACCTGGCTGTTCAGAATCATCTTGCCGTGGTCTTCAAAATCCAGCGTCAACACATTGCCGCTGCGGCTTGAATCTGCATCCAGATCCAACGTGTCCGTCAGGGTTTCAATATACTGTTCAACTTGAACCAAAGTGTGGTCCACCAAGGCCTGAAATTCGGTGTCTGTCATGAAACGATCTTCCCTTTACGCATGTGCGGTGCTTGTGTTGGCGACTGGCCTTAACGCAGCCTGTGGGCAACGTGGCCCGCTGACCCTGCCCAACCCGCCTGCGCCCATGGCCAAGCCTGATGGCGCAACCACCGCCAAGCCAGCCTCAGCAGGCCCGGCTGCCTCCAGCAGTACCCAACCTTAAGAAACACCGAGATTCTACCGTGCCCAACACCGACGTGAACCCCAGCAGCCTGAGCGAACAACTTCAAACTGACCCCAACACGGGCCGCCTGGCCTTTGAAGGGGCCGACCTGCACTCCCTGGCCGAACAGTTCGGCACACCGTTGTATGTGTATTCTGCAGAAGCAGTGCGTCAGGCCTATCTGGGGTACGCGCAGGCTTGTGAAGGTCTGGCTGAGGTCACCATCCACTACGCCATCAAGGCCAACTCCAACATTCACCTGCTCAAGCTATTGGCCAGCCTCGGTGCTGGTTTTGATCTGGTGTCCGCCGGGGAATTGGCGCGCGTGCTGGCGGCGGGCGGCAACCCCGCCAAAGCGGTGTTTGCCGGCGTGGGCAAGTCCGTGGCCGACATTGAATACGCACTGAAAGCTGGCGTGGGCTGCTTCAACGTGGAGTCAGCGGCTGAAATGGTGCGGCTGGGCGAAGTTGCCCAACGCCTGCAAATCAAGGCCAATGTGTCGGTTCGCGTCAACCCGGATGTGGACGCCAAAACCCACCCCTACATTTCCACGGGCCTGAAGGAAAACAAGTTCGGCGTGTCCATGGCTGTGGCGCCCAGCGTGTATGCCCATGCCCAAGCCCACCCTTGGTTGAACGTGCATGGCATTGACTGTCACATCGGTTCCCAACTGACAGACCCCAGCCCCTACTTCGACGCGCTGGACCGCGTGCTCGGCTTGGTGGACCAACTGTCTGCCCAAGGCATACAAATCGACCATCTGGACTTGGGCGGCGGCATCGGCATTCGCTACCGCGACGAAAACCCGCCCAAACCTGCCGATGTGCTGCCCCAGTTGATTGCACGCGTGCGTCAGTGGGCGCAGGCCAAGGGCAGGCCCATGCCCACACTGGCTTTCGAGCCCGGGCGCTCCATCGTCGGCAATGCCGGGGTGCTACTCACCCGGGTGGAATTCCTGAAGAACAACGAAGACAAACACTTCGCAATTGTGGACGCGGCCATGAACGACCTGATGCGCCCCGCCATGTACGAGTCATTCCATGCGATTGTGCCTGTGGCCCCCAACCCCACCGCCACGGCGCAGGACTACGACATTGTGGGCCCTGTGTGTGAATCAGGCGACTGGCTGGGCCGCAACCGAACACTGTCGATTGCACAGGGCGATGTGCTGGCAATTCTGTCTGCCGGGGCTTACGGCCTGACCATGGCCTCAAACTACAACAGCCGCGGACGGGCTGCCGAAGTGTTGATTGAGCAGGGCAAAGCCCGCCTGGTTCGCAGGCGGGAAACTATCGAGGACCTGCTGGCGCCCGAACTGGGGCTTTGATCACCCACCGCGCTGCAAGAATCACCAAAACCCCGGCGCCATAAAGTGCCGGTCTTTCCCACAGGTTTTTGTCCAGCTTCAGCCACAGAAAATGCGTGGCTGCCAGCGGTGCGGCACAGTAAGCCAACAGATGCACCCGCTTCCACCGCGCGCCACCCAGCCTGCGCACCACCGCCTTGGGCGAGGTCACAGCCAAAACCAGCAACGCAGTAAACGCCACGGCGCCCAGCATCACGTAAGGACGCTTGGTCAAATCCAGCAGCACTTCTGACCACAGCAAGACCCGGTCCAGCACCGCGTACACCACCACATGCAAGGCGGCATACCAAAAGCCCGCCAAGCCCAAGGTGCGCCTAAGTGGCGCCAGCTCAGTGCGGCCGGTCGCCACCCTCAACGGGGTGACGCTCAGGCTGCACATCAGGAAAATCAGCGCCCAAATGCCCAGCTCACGCTCCAGCGTTTCTACCGGGTTAGCGCCCAGGCTTTCAGTCAAAGCACGGCTGATTAACAAAGCCAAGGGCACACTGCACAGCACCCAAGCGGCCCGGCGCAAAGCCACGGGGCTGAAACGCCCCAGCGTGCTCAAAACCACTTGGCCAAATCCATGCCGGTGTACAAACGGCCCACAGACTCGGCGTAGCCATTGAACATTTCTGTTTTGCGTCGGGGTGCAAACAGGCCCCCGAGAGCCCCCTCACCCAGCCTGCGCTCACTGGCCTGGCTCCACCGTGGGTGGTTGACTTCCGGGTTTACGTTGGAGAAAAAACCGTATTCGCGCGGTGCACTCTGGTTCCAACTGGTCACAGGCTGCTTTTCGGTCAAGCGGATACGCACCAGCGATTTCGCACTCTTAAAGCCATACTTCCACGGCACCATCAAGCGAACCGGCGCACCCGACTGGTTGGGCAACACTTTGCCGTACTGCCCGAAGGTCAGCAGGGTCAGGTCATGCAAGGCCTCATCCATGCGCAAACCTTCCTGGTAGGGCCAGTCCAGCACGGGTGATCGCAAACCCGGCATCTGGGCCGGGTCCGCCACGGTTTCAAAGGACACAAACTTTGCGCGGCTGTTAGGCTCCACGGCCTTCAACAAGGCCGACAGCGGATAGCCAATCCAAGGCACCACCATGGACCATGCCTCCACGCAACGGAAGCGATACACCCGCTCCTCCATGGGCGCCAACTTCAGCAAATCCTCAATCGCGAAAGTGCGGGGCTTGTTGCATTCGCCCTCCACCACCACCGCCCATGGCCGGGTTTTCAGGCTGCCACCCAAACGGGACGGGTCGGACTTGTCGGTGCCAAACTCATAGAAGTTGTTGTAACTGGTGGCAATGGTCGCTTCGGTGGGCTTTTCCACCGTGGTCCATACCGTGCTGGTTTTGGCTTTCAAGTCGGCCAACTCATCCAGCCGGGTTGAACCCGTCACTTTCACCGCAGCCTGCGCGCTGCCCAAACCACCAAACGGCAAGGCCAAGGCGCTGACGCCCACAGCGCCGAGCAGGCGTCGCCGCTCCATGAACACGGCTTCAGGGGTCAACTCGGAGGACGGCACTGCCTCCCAAACAGGTTGAATAACAGGTGCACTGCGACGACTCATCACGCTTCTCCAGCAAGTCCAAGGTCAAGCATGACGATCAAGCCCGTACCCCCTCTGCGGATACAGACTCACCCCATGTGATTAAAGTTCCCCGTAGGAATGCAGGCCCGACAGAAACATATTCACGCCCAGAAAGGCAAAGCCCGTCACCAACAGGCCCACCAAGGCCCAGTAAGAGGCCACCACACCGCGCAAGCCTTTGACCAAGCGCATGTGCAGCCAAGCGGCGTAGTTCAGCCACACCACCAGCGCCCAGGTTTCCTTCGGGTCCCACTGCCAGTAGGCACCCCAGGCTTCTGCGGCCCACAGGGCACCCAGAATCGTGGCCACGGTGAAGAAAGCGAAACCCACTGCGATGGATTTGTACATCACATCATCGAGCACTTCCAGTGAAGGCAGGGCGTCTGCAATCCGCTTGCGCATCAGCAAAATCCCGCCGACCACCACGCAACCCACACCGAAGTAAACCGCCCAGTACACCGACAGCCCGCCGTTGCGAAACACCAGTGGTTCTAGGAACATCAACACACCCAGCACGCCGGTGGGCAGAAGGGCCTTGATGCTCGGCGCATTGGCATGCACCTTCAGCAAATAGGCGAAAGCCACCATGGCCGCCAGTGAGAATGTGCCGTAACCAATGAAGTTGGCCGGCACATGAATTTTCATCCACCAGCTTTGCAGCGCGGGTACCAAGGGTTGAATCGCATAGGCTTGGCGCTCCACACCGTACCATGCCAAAAAGCCCACCGCCGCCACCACCACCAGCATCACAAACGCACCCAACTGTCGGGTTTTGTAAGCCTGCTCGTAGTACAGGTAGTACAGGCCCGTAATCAGGGAAAACAGCACAAACACTTCGTACAGGTTGGACACAGGAATGTGCCCTACATCAGGCCCAATCAGATAGCTTTCGTACCAGCGCACAAACATGCCGGTGAACCCCATCAGCACCGCGCCCCAAGTGCAGGCTGTACCCACGAAGGACGCCGTTGGGGAACGGCCCAACAGCCCAATCCAGTACGCCGCCGTGGCCAGCACAAAAAGCACGCCCATCCACAGAATGGCCGACTGGCTGGACAACAGGTACTTCAAGAAAAATCGCTGCTCTGCGCTGGCCAGGCTGCCACCGTACATGGCCAGCGAACCCAGGCTCAACACCGCCACCGCGGAAACCAAGGCCTTCAAGGCACCCCAGCGGTACCCCATGTAAGCCACCACCGGCACACAGCACCAGAGAATGGCCAGTTCATACACATCCATGAACGCTGAGTATTGGCGGGTTGCATAACCGGCACCCAGCAACAAGGCCAGCGTGTAGGCGGCATCGGTCCAATGAACTCGGCGGGCAAACCAACCTGCTCGTTCAACCGGCAAGCCGGGCTTACCTTGTTCGGCATTCACCCAGGTAGTACTCATTCACACTTCTCCATCAACTACAGGCTTAGGCTCGGGCTTCTGAATGGCCCGGCTCGACAATTCTTCAACCAAACGGGCAAACTCGCGCTCGAATTCCAAAGTGCGGCGGGGGGTCGACATCCCCACCATTAAACGGGTGCCCTGTTCCGTCGGTGTGACCCAGAAAAACACCCGGCGTTCCCGAATGTAGAACATCGAAAATACGCCGATGCACAAGAACAGACAACCCAAATACACCACCCACTGACCCGGTGCTTTGGCCAACTGGAACACGCTGGCCTTCACCTCGGAAAACTGGTCCAACTGGAACATCACTGGCGCGCCATACAAGGCCAGGTCCGACAGGGCAATCTGCGCATCCTGCACAAAACGGCCATGCACCGCATCGGCTTTGGCGGGCGGCAATCCGTGGCCTTCACGGCTGAACTGGTACACCTCCCACATGGCCCCCTGCAGCAGCCTCACCAACACATCCGTGGCCCGTTCGCGCTGGTCTTCGGGCACCGTGTCTTCAATGAACTTGGCCAAGGCGGCCAAGCCCCCGGGCTGCCCATTCAAACCCGCAAAATGGTCCAAAGCCTTGCGGGCGCTTTGGGCCACGCTGGCCACCAGCTCGGGGCCTTCGCTGCGGTCCCCAAAGGCCACTTTGGCAAAACGCCGGGCAGCCGCTTCACGGACGGTTTCATTCTGCAAGGCAGCCCTCAACCGCATAAATCCGTCCAATTGCCCTTGGTCGTCCACCGGCATGCGCACGTACTTGAAACTTTCGGCCGGGGTGTCGCGCACGCCACTCAAGTAATAGCGGCCACCATCCAGGTCCACAGGCAGCATGTAGTTTTGAAATTCACGGGCCTGCCCTGCTTCATCCCTGAGCTTGTAGGTGATTGAAGGCCCAATGTTGGTGGGCTTTGTCGCCTGCTTGCCTTTCACACCCGGGCCAATCACGCTGGCCAGATTACTCCTGAATGGCGTCAGGCCATCCCCGGCGGTGGGCGAGCCAGTCGCCGCACCCGCATCTTGCGGGTTGGTGGGCAACTGCTCCACGTTAATGGCCTTGAACCCGGTGAACTCAATTTTGTACGGCAAGTTCAACAGCCCCAGATTAGCCGTTGTGCCCACGGTGCCCGGCAGGTCCACGCGGTAATCGCGGTCGCCGGTCAAGGGAATGCCTTTGAGCGACAGGCGGGTACCCCCATCGTCAAAGCTGGACTGGTACACCGTCACCCCTTTGTAAATCAGGGGTTTGTTCACCTCAATGGTCGCGTTGAAACGCTTTTGCGTCTGCGGGTCAAACACCTCCACATCGCTGGCGAACAACTTGGGCATGCCCGTGCTGTAGAAATCAATGCGGAACTGCTTCAGGGTCAACTCAAAGGGCAAATCTTGAATCAGCAACCCCTGATCGGTGTTGAGCACCGCCACGCGGCTGCTCTCCCCCTCCGGCAACAACAGGCTGGCCCGGTAACTGGGGTTCATCACCCCCAAACGCGACTCTTCAGGAATAACGGATGAAATCTCGCCGCCCGCCACGGGCTGTTTGCCGGTGGCCCACACCGCCACTTTCAAGGGAATTCCGCTGTCCAGCAAACCGCCCACGCAAATGACAATGATGGCCATGTGGGCTGCAATGTACCCGAAGCGGTTTGCACTGCCCGCCTTGGCCGCCACCATGGTGCCGTTGCTGCGCACATCCTGCCGCGACTTAAACCCCTTGTGGGCCAGCCACTCCGTCAGAATTGCGGGCATCTGGGCAGGCTGCTCAGTGAACTCGCCTTCCCAGCGGTGCGCAAAGGCGCGCAGGCTGTTTTCGCGCATGGTTTCGCGATACACCCGCATTTCCTTGATCATCTTGGGCGTGTTCCGGTACACGCACAGGGAAGTCGATGTCACCAAAAAGGCCATCACCCCAATGAACCACGGTGCGTTGTACACCTGGAACAAGCCCATGGGCTTGAAAAACTCCGCCCAAAACGGGCCAAACTGGTTGATGTAATTCACCCAGGGCTGGTTCTGCTGAACCACAGTGCCTATCGCCGACGCCACACAAATCAGGGTCAGCAATGAAATGGCAAACCGCATGGACCCCAGCAGCTCCATCCAGCTCGCCCACACGGTTCTGCCTCGGTTGCCTCCCGGCGCTTGCTGCAGGTCTGTTCCGCCTGCTTGACTCAGTTCATCCACTGCACTCTCCACACCACTTCAGTCCACTGGGCCTTCAGGCGCAAAAAAGGGGCCGATGTAGCCCCTTTCTCACAGCTCCCTTGTCAGACCCGAATTCGCGGGATTCGTTTCAGGCCCACAGGCCTGTCATCAACGCAGGCCAGCGATGTAATCGGCCACGGCCTTCATTTCACGGTCCGACATGCGCGCCGCAATTTTGCTCATTTGTTCACTGTTTTTGCGCACGCCTTCACGGAAGGCCACCAGTTGGGCCTCGGTGTATTGGGCATGCTGTCCGCCCAAGCGTGGATACTGCGCAGGAATGCCAGCGCCATTGGGGCTGTGGCAGCCAGCACAGGCGGGCACCTTCTTCTCTGCAATGCCACCGCGGTAAATTTTTTCGCCCAAGGCAAGGGTGTCTTTGTTCCGTGCGGTGCCTGGCTTTTGAGTTTGGCTGGCCAGGTAAGCCGACACATTGCGCATGTCTTCATCCGACAAGCCAGCCGCAAAACCCGCCATCACGGCATTTTCGCGCTGGGCTTTTTCCTGGCCGGGTTGCACTTTGAAGTTGCTCAACTGCTTGACGAGGTACTCGGGGTGCTGGCCAGCCAGCTTGGGGTAAATGTTGGCGCTGGCATTGCCATCGGCACCGTGACAGGCGGCACATTGCTGCTCAACAATCGCCTTGCCCTTGTTCAGGTCAGGCTTGGCCACCTTGGCCGTTTCGCCGGCCTGAGCGGCCGACACTGCAAGAACCAAAGACGCGAATACGGCAGACGCAATGCGCATGTCACAACCCCATGAAATTGATATTTTTTTATGTCGCAGAAACCCGTCTAGCACGAAGATTTCCACAAACTCCCGATTATAACCACGCAAAAAGAATCCATGCATCTAAAATGGGCGCATGACCATCAATTTCCACAACACTCACTTCGAGATTTCCGCCTCCAAAATGGCGGAATGTCCGGGCGCCAGCGTACCCGAGATCGTCTTTGCAGGCCGATCCAACGCAGGCAAGTCCACAGCCATCAACACCCTGTGCAAACAGCGCCAGTTGGCCTACGCCAGCAAAATGCCCGGGCGCACCCAGTTGTTGAACTTCTTTCACATTCTCAAAGAAGGCGAACCATTTGCCCGCTTGGTCGATTTGCCAGGCTACGGCTTTGCGCAACTGGCCCAGAGCAGTCAAAGCCACTGGGACCGCGAACTGGGCAGCTTCCTGGCCCAACGCATCAGCCTTCGGGGCTGTGTGCTGATTGTCGATGCCCGCCGTGGGCTTCTGGAACTCGACCACGCCCTGCTGGACTGGCTGACGCCGCGCCAATTGCCCGTGCACATTCTGTTGTCCAAGGCAGACAAATTCAATCGGCAGGAACAAACCCAGGCCCTGCGCACCGCGCGTCAAGCCGTTCAAGCCCGCGTCGACAAGGGGCAACCCATCACCATCCAAATGTGGTCCGCACTGAAAAAGCAGGGCTTGCCCGAACTCGAAACCTGCCTGAACCAATGGATCTTCCCGGAAGAACCCGGCCCAACCACTGACTCCGGAACCGCGTCATGACCCAACACCTCGCCCAACGCCCGCGCAGGCTTCGCCGCACCGACGCCCTGCGCCGCTTGGTGGCTGAAAACACGCTCACCGCCTCAGACCTCATTTACCCAGTGTTCCTGCTGCCGGGCGCCAACCAACGTCAAGCCGTGGCGTCCATGCCCGGCGTAGAGCGTCTGTCACTGGACCTCCTCTTTCACCAAGCCGAGCGCTGCCTCGAGTTGGGCGTACCCGTGCTGGCGCTGTTCCCGGTCATCGAAGCCGAACGCAAAACCGAAGACGGGCGAGAAGCCACCAACCCGGATGGTTTGGTGCCCACTGCCGTGGCCGCGCTCAAGGCCCGCTTCCCCGAATTGATGTTGCTGACCGACGTGGCGCTGGACCCGTTCACCACCCATGGCCAGGATGGACTCATCGACAAAAACGGCTATGTGCTCAACGACGAAACGGTCGAAGTACTGCGGCAACAAGCCTTGGTGCAGGCTCAGGCTGGCGTGGACATCGTCGCTCCCAGCGACATGATGGACGGCCGCATTGGTGCCATCCGCGAAACCCTCGAAGCGAACCGCTGCATACACACCAACATCATGGCCTACAGCGCCAAGTATGCTTCCGCGTTTTATGGCCCATTCCGCGATGCCGTGGGCTCACAAGCCAACCTCGGCAAAAGCAACAAGAAGGCGTACCAGATGAACCCGGCCAACAGCGATGAAGCGCTGATTGAAGTGGGCTTGGACATCGACGAAGGCGCCGACATGGTGATGGTCAAACCCGGCATGCCCTACCTCGATATTCTGTGGCGTGTGAAAGAACACTTTGCCCGCCCAACCTTTGCCTACCAAGTCAGCGGCGAATACGCCATGATCAAGGCCGCCGCCCAAAACGGCTGGTTGGACCATGACGCCGTGATGATGGAAAGCCTGCTCGCCTTCAAACGCGCGGGGGCAGACGGGGTGCTGACTTATTTCGCGCTTGAAGCAGCTACGCTGCTCAAACAAGGCTGACCACGCATGACCCGCTGGACCCTGTTCACCGACCAAGGGCCCCAGCGCCTACATGCTGCCCCCGATGCGCTGCCGCCCAGGCACGCCGAGTCAGGCCAAACAAAGGCATTTCTCTGGCTCGACACCGACCTGGATGAACCGCTGGATTGGCTTGCCGAGGTGACACGCCTCACCGGCCAAACGCTGGATGAAATGCACCTTGAGGACCTGAACAACCCCCTGCATCCCAGTCACCACGACCGGGCCGACCATTACAGCAGAACGATTGTACGAACCTTGACCAATCGGCCAATCTTCGACGACGAACACCGCCTCACCATCAAAACAAGGCCAGCTTATTTTCTGCTGTTCGATCGGCTGTTGGTCACCCAACGCGCCAAAGACAGCCGAACCTTCTGTTCAGCCATCGACCACCTGAATCAGCCCAATTGCACCCATCCTGACCAAGTGGAGCAGTTCCTCACCTTCAGGAAGTTTCCGGAATCGCCTGACGAACTGATGTCCCAATTGCTGAGCAACCTGATCGACCGTTTTCTGGCCATCCGCGTTGAACTCAGTGACCGCCTCGAGCGCTGGCAGCGCGACCTGCTCAGCCCCAGAAAAAAGTTTGAAGATTGGACCACCCTACTGGCCGTTCGCGCTGAACTGAACAAACTGGAATCACTGGCCGAAGACCATTACGACGCTGTTCGGGATTGGGAAGAAGACCTGCGAAAGCACCACCGGCCAAGCCAGGCTGTTCAAGTCAACCTACGCGACACCTTGGACCACATCCGGCGTGTGGTCAAACTGGCCGACCGTCTGGGGGCCAACACCGAAGCCGCCGTACAACTGCACTTCTCGGCCACCGCCCACAAAACCAATGAAATCGTCACGGTGCTGACCATGCTCACCGCCGTGTTCATGCCACTGACCTTGATCACTGGGGTGTTCGGCATGAATTTTCAGAGCATGCCCTGGATCGAATCAGGCTGGGGGTTTTGGGCCTGCATGGGCCTGATGGGCGCTTCATTGCTCAGCTCGGTCGCACTGATGCTACTTATCCGCGGGCGGCGACACGTCAAGCGCTAAGGAGCGCCCCCCTCAGTTCAACCCCAACAAAGGGCGGGTGCCACGCAAGGTGGCGGAAAACTTGCCCGCATTTTCAAAACCGATCACCCTGTGCACCTCACTCACCTGCGAGGCCGGGAAAAACAGCATCGCAGGCGGGCCAAACAGGGCATACCGTTTCATCAGGGCTGCATCGTCCGGCGTGTTGGCGGTCACATCCACCTGCACCATCCGCACCCCCGTGAGCAACTTGCGCACCTCAGGGTTTGGCAACGTAAACGCCTCAAACTCCTTGCAGGCCACACACCAGTCCGCATAGAAGTCCAGCATCACCGGTTGCTCACTGGTCCGAAGCAACTGCTCCACCTGCCCGGCGGGCACACGCTCAAAATCCGCATGGGCAATGTCAGCACGCGCCAACGGCGAACCACCTGCAGTCAGCGGTTTCAAGGGTTGCAGCACACTGTCCGAACCTGCCCACCAACCCACAGTGAACACCGCGGCAGACACCGCTGACAACAAGGCCAGCGCCGACATCAGCACCCTGCCTCGCATGGAGAGGGCCGTGCCCGCACGCCACAACGCGCTGGCCAACACCGCTGCCCACATCGCCCACAGGGCCAGCAACACTGGCGCAGGGGTCACCGGTGCCACAGTCCACAGGGCCACGGCCAACAGCACAAAGCCGAACAGCACCGTCACCGACTCCATCCAGGCCCCAGCCTTGGGCAAATAGGTGCCTGCACCCGCAGCAAACACCACCAAAGGCAAGCCCATGCCCAAGGCCAACAAAAACAGCGCAGCCCCACCCATCCAGACATTGCCAGTCTGGCCGATGTACAACAGCGCGCCCGCCAAGGGCGGTGCAACACACGGCCCCAACAACAATGCCGACAACACCCCCATCACCAGCACCGGTGCGTACTGCCCCCCGGCCAATTGGCCCGTCCGCGCCTGAATCCACCCTTGCACTGACGACGGCATCTGCAAGGAATAACCCAGCAACATCACCAAACCGAGAGCACCCAACAAGCCACCAAACGCCCACAACACCGGGGGCTGCTGCAGGGCAACCACCAGGCTTTGTCCACTCAACCCCGCCAACACCCCCAACACCGCATAGGTCAGCGACATGCCCAACACATACACCAGCGCCAAGCCCACGGGCCGGGCACCGCGGGCGCCCTGCGGGGCTCCTTGTTGGCCCACAATCAAACTGCTCAAAATCGGCAACATCGGCAACGTGCACGGGGTGAAGGCCAGCAAAAGCCCCAAGCCAAAGAAGGCCGGCAGCACCAACCAGGCGGGCTGTTGGCTCAAGCGCATCATCAACTCACTGGACTCGTCTTTGACAGTGGCCGAGGCCTGCGCCGCATCCATCGGGGCGTTCTCAGCCTGCGCGCCGCCCAGCCAATTCGACAAAGCGCCTTTGCCCCGGTCCAACGCATCACCCAAGGCTGATGTGGGCATCAGGCCCAGCGCTGTCAACATGGGTGGGTAACACAGCCCCGCATCCGCACACCCTTGTGACACCAGGTTGCCCAAGGCCTGTGGTGAAGCCCCATCGGCCAGCTCATACCTCACTTGAAAAGAAAGTTCACCCCGAAGCGCCTCAATCTCCTGATTCAAAAACTCATCGAACTTGCGGTCACCCTTGGGCAATTGGACAAAGTCCAGGTACTTCACCCCGGCAACGGGCTCCAGCTTGAACCGCTCGCGATACAGGTAGTACCCTTGGGCCACCTCAATGCGCACATTCATCAGGCAATCCGCATGGCACGTGGGGTCAACCGCTTGTACATGAACCTTAAAGGCCTGCTCCGGCGGCAAGAACTCCTGCGCATGGGCAATGGGCATGGCCGACAACACAACCATCCAGCACCACGCTTTCACCAACAACCCCATCTTGTTCAACATCGCAGTCCCAATCCTTCTTGCGGCCCGCCCCAGTCGGTGCCATCGTGCTTACTCAAGGGCAATGCCCATCACCCATTCTGCCGAGCAAAGCGCTGTTTGCTCAAGGCCACGGCCCAATAACTGGCCAACACGGTGTAGACCACAATCTGCAGCAAAAGTGCGGGGGCATCGGTCCACACCCCTTGGTGCACACCCCGCATCAAGTCCACCACCAGCGAAAGGGGCAAATGCCCGGCAATGGCCGCCAACCAGCCCGGCAATTGCTCTCTTGGAAAGAACGCGCCAGACAAAAACGTCTGGGGCGTAATCACCAAGGTGAAATAAAACATAAAAAAGTCATACGATGGGGCCCGTGCATTCACACACAAACCCATCGCCGCAAACATCAAACAGGCCAGGCACAGCAATAGCCAGCCGAACAGCCAGAAAGCCCAGTCCCCCACGCCCAGCAAAGCCAGTACCACCATCATCGCCAAAGTGCTGATGCCGCCTTTGGTGGCCGCCCACAGCCATTCCCCCAACACAATTTCACTCAGCCGCACCGGGGTGTACATGATGGATTGCCAGGTGCGCTGCACCTGCATGCGTGAAAAGGCCGAATACAGCGATTCAAACGTGGGCGCATTCATCGCGCTGATACACACCGCACCCACCGCGATGTACGTCAGGTACGGTTGACCTCCCACCGTATCAACCAACGATCCAATGCCCAAACCGAACGCCATCAGCGCAAACACTGGGTCGATCACATTGGCCAACAACGAAGGCACGGCCAACTTCCGCCACACCAGGGCATTTCTGCGCCACACCTGTACCACCGCATACGGGCTCACAGTCCAAGCCTTCATGCCGACACCTCCTGAACACCGCTGCCTTCAAGGGTGCGGCCCGTCAGCCGGAAAAACACATCTTCCAGATTGCCCGGGCGATACAAACAATCCACCTGCTCGGGGCGATCAAGCCTGATGCGCTCCAGGCAGCGGTTGGCCATGTCATTCCTCACAAAGGCAGTTTGTCCGCGCCATTCAAGGTCCGCATCATCGATGTGCAATCGGCCCTTTAGGTAGGTTTGGGCGCCCGCCCCCCACACCTCCAGCACGGTGTGCCCAGCATGGGTATTGATCAACTGCTCCGGGGTATCCAGTGCTGCAATCCTGCCTCCATCCAGCACAGCCACCCGGTCAGCCAAACGCTTGGCCTCGTCCATGTCATGGGTCGTCAACAAAATCGCCATACCCTCCAGCTTCAACGCTTGAAGCCCTTCCCAGATCGCATGGCGTGCGGCAGGGTCCAGCCCCGTGCAGGGCTCATCAAGAAACAGCATGCCGGGCGCATTGATCAGGGCGCGCGCCAGTTGCAAGCGTCGCCTCATTCCACCTGACAGGGTATTCACATGGTCATGGCGTCGGTCTTTCAAGCGCGCAAAATCCAGCAAGGCATCCACTCGCCCGCTCAATTCGTCCGCCTTCAGTCCAAAATACCGGCCAAACACCTGCAGATTCTCCTGCACCGTGAAGTCCGGGTCCAAGGCATCGTATTGCGGCACCACACCCACACGTCGTCGGGCAGATTCCGGGCTATCAAGCACAGTCACCCCCATCAACTGAACATCGCCAGCGGAAGGCGCAGTCAGCCCCAAGGCAATGCCCACAGTGGTTGACTTGCCCGCACCATTGGGCCCCAGCAAGGCAACACACTCACCCTGCTCAATCGTCAAATCAAGCCCTTTCAGCACTTCACGCTCGCCAAATCGCTTGAGCACACCGCGCATGCTCAAAGCCGGCAATCCATTAAAACCGCTCATCATCATCCCGAAACAAAAAATGCCGTGTCAGCATAACGCTAACACGGCATTGTCTTGGGTTAGGGGCCTGTTTCACCAAAGCGAAAGCTGCACCCTGATCCGGTGAGGCAACGAACACGCCGTCGCCTCTTGGCAATTACGCCTGCTCTTCAGCCACTTCAACCACTTCAGCGGTTTCAGGACGGTCCACCAGCTCAACCAGAGCCATTGGCGCATTGTCACCCTTGCGGAAGCCGAACTTCAGAACACGCATGTAGCCGCCAGGACGGGTGGCGTAGCGGGGTCCGATTTCGTCAAACAGCTTGATGACCATTTCACGGTCACGCAGGCGGGAGAAGGCCAGGCGCTTGTTGGCCAGGGTCGGTGTCTTGCCCAGAGTGATGATGGGCTCAGCAACCTTACGCAGTTCCTTGGCTTTCGGCAGAGTGGTTTTGATCACTTCGTGCTTCAACAAGGCATTGGTCAGGTTCCTGAACATGGCCAGACGGTGGCTGCTGGTGCGATTCAGCTTACGCAATCCGTGACGGTGACGCATTTTTTGTATCCTTCAATCAATCAAACGCTAAGCTCAGGGCTTATCGAGGCCAGCGGGAGGCCAATTTTCCAATTTCATACCCAGTGTCAGACCACGTGCGGCCAACACCTCCTTGATCTCGTTCAACGATTTGCGACCCAGGTTAGGGGTCTTGAGCAATTCGTTTTCAGTGCGCTGAATCAAGTCACCGATGTAGTAAATGTTTTCAGCCTTCAAGCAGTTCGCGGAACGAACAGTCAGCTCCAGGTCGTCGACAGGGCGCAGCAGAATCGGATCGACCTGCGGTGCACGAGAGACAGCCTCGGGCTCAGCCGTGTTTTCAAGCGCGGCAAACACAGACAGTTGCTCCACCAAGATACGAGCCGCCAAACGGATCGCTTCTTCAGGGGACAACACACCGTTGGTGTCGATGAACATCACCAAACGGTCCAGATCGGTACGCTGTTCCACACGGGCACTTTCCACCGCGTAGGACACACGCTTGACCGGGCTGAACGATGCGTCCAACACGATACGACCAATGGCCTTGCTGGGCTCGTCAGGGAAACGGCGCACGGTACCGGGCACATAACCACGGCCCTTCTCAACCTTGATCTGCATGTCCAGCTTGCCGCCTTGCGACAGGTTGGCAATCACATGCTCAGGGTTCAGCACCTGAACATCGTGAGGCAGCTCGATGTCACCCGCAGTCACTACACCAGCGGTGTCGCGCTTCAGGGTTACTGTCACCACATCACGTGATTCCAGCTTGAACACGATGCCCTTCAGGTTCAGCAAGAGGTCAACAACGTCTTCCTGAACACCGTCCAGTGTGGAGTATTCATGAACAACACCCGCAATCGACACTTCGGTCGGGGCATAGCCAATCATGGACGACAACAACACACGGCGCAGAGCGTTACCCAAAGTGTGGCCGTAACCACGCTCAAAGGGTTCCATCACGATTTTCGCGGCGCTTGGGCCAACTGACTCAACCTCAACAATCCGAGGCTTCAGCAAACTTGCATTAAACATTCACAATCCTTGTCAATACCCTCGGCTCGTTACACCGATAAGGCTGGGGATTAATCGATTCAGAGATTCAGTCCAGCAATGGGCTATCAGCGTGAATACAATTCAACGATCAAGCTTTCATTGATTTCCTGGGACAGGTCAGCGCGATCTGGCAAAGCCTTCATGGAACCTTCCAACTTCTTGGCATCCACGGAAATCCAGATCGGGAAACCGGTCTGCTCAGCCAAGCCAACAGATTCCAGAATACGGGCCTGTGTTTTGGACTTTTCGCGGACAGACACCACGTCATTGACCTTGACCACGTAGGAAGGAACGTTGACGGGCTGACCATTCACCAGAATGGCCTTGTGGCTAACCAGCTGACGTGCTTCGGAACGTGTCGAACCGAAACCCATGCGATAGACCACGTTGTCCAGGCGGCTTTCCAGCAACTGAAGCAGCGTTTCGCCAGTGTTGCCCTTGCGGCGGGAAGCTTCGGCGAAGTAACGACGGAACTGACGCTCGAGAATGCCATACATGCGTTTGACTTTTTGCTTCTCACGCAGTTGCAGGCCATAGTCGGACGTGCGCGCACCGGAAGTGCGGCCATGTTGACCAGGTTTGGAATCCGCTTTGCACTTGGAATCCAGGCTGCGGCGGGTGCTCTTCAGACCGAGATCGGTGCCTTCACGGCGGGACAATTTACATTTTGGACCAGTATAACGAGCCACTTGAAACCTCTTTCATTAGACGGGCGAACCCGCTTCAGTCAAACCCGGAAGATTTGACAATGGACTTACGAAAATCAGATGCGACGACGCTTGGGAGGACGGCATCCGTTGTGTGGGATCGGGGTGATGTCGGAAATGCTGGTCACCTTGATACCCAATGCATTCAGGGCACGAACACTGGACTCACGGCCAGGCCCAGGACCCTTGATCAACACCTCAACAGTCTTGATGCCACATTCCTGGGCGGCCTTGCCGGCCACTTCAGCAGCCACCTGGGCAGCGAAGGGGGTCGACTTGCGTGAGCCCTTGAAACCTTGAGCACCAGAGGTAGACCAAGCCAGTGCATTGCCCTGACGGTCAGTGATGGTGATGATGGTGTTGTTGAACGATGCGTGTACGTGCGCAATGCCGTCAGAGATGTTCTTCTTGACCTTCTTGCGGGCACGGGTATTTGTAGTTCCTTTGGCCATTTGGCGACTCTTCCCTTAAATCCGATTATTTCTTCAATGCAATACCGGCACGCTTCGGACCCTTGCGAGTACGGGCGTTGGTGCGGGTACGCTGACCACGCACGGGCAAGCCCTTGCGATGGCGGAAACCACGGTAGCAACCCAAGTCCATCAAACGCTTGATGTTCATGGTCACTTCACGACGCAGGTCACCTTCGGTCAGGTATTTGCCCACTTCGTCACGCAGGCCTTCCAGATCCGCGTCGTTCAGGTCTTTGACCTTCTTGTTTTCCGGAATGGAAGTCACCGCACAAATTTTCTTGGCAGTGGAACGACCAATGCCAAAAATCGCAGTCAAACCAATGACGATGTGCTGATGGCTTGGAATGTTGATACCGGCGATACGAGCCATTGAAATCCCCTTCTATTAACCTTGACGCTGCTTGTGGCGCGCATCAGAACAAATCACACGGACCACGCCTTTGCGCTTGATCACTTTGCACTTTCTACAAATCTTCTTTACCGAAGCCTGAACTTTCATGGCGAACTCCAAAAAGAACCAACTTACTTGGCTCGAAAAACAATACGTGCCCTGGACAGGTCGTACGGTGTCAATTCCACCGTCACCTTGTCACCTGGAAGAATGCGGATGTAGTTCATTCGCATCTTTCCAGAAATATGACCGAGCACAACGTGACCATTTTCCAACTTCACCCGGAAAGTGGCGTTGGGGAGGTTCTCAACAACCTCACCCTGCATCTGGATAACGTCGTCTTTAGACAATCCTTACCTCGTCGAACCGGAGCCCTTGAAACTGGACTTCTTCAAGAGACTTTCGTACTGATGGGACATCACGTAGGCCTGAACCTGCGCCATGAAATCCATCGCAACCACCACGATAATCAGCAGCGAAGTGCCACCGAAGTAAAACGGCACGTTGAAACCCAGCACCAAAAACTCAGGCAGCAAACACACCAAGGTGATGTAAGCCGCACCCACTAGCGTCAACCGCATCAGAACCCGGTCGATGTAGCGGGATGTTTGTTCGCCTGGACGAATACCGGGCAAAAATGCACCACTGCGCTTCAAGTTGTCTGCTGTCTCACGGCTGTTGAACACCAGCGCTGTGTAGAAAAAACAGAAGAACACAATGGCTGCCGCATACAACAACATGTACAGGGGGTGCCCCGGGGACAGCGTCTGAGACACTTCCTTCAAGAACCCAACCACAGCCCCTTCGCCAGACCCAAACCAGCTACTCAACGTTGCAGGCAACAGGATAATACTCGAGGCAAAGATGGGAGGAATCACACCAGCCATGTTCAACTTCAATGGCAGGTGGGACGTTTGCCCACCGTACACCTTGTTGCCGACCTGTCGTTTGGCGTAGTTCACCGTGATCTTGCGCTGGCCGCGCTCAACAAACACGACCAAATAAGTCACAGCAACCGCCAAGACGCAGATCAACAGAGCAACCAGCGCACTCATCGCACCAGTCCGAACCAATTCAAACAAACCGCCGATGGCACCGGGCATTCCGGCTGCAATGCCTGCAAAAATCAGAATCGAAATACCGTTACCCAATCCGCGCTCGGTGATCTGTTCACCCAGCCACATCAGGAACATCGTGCCTGTGACCAAGGAAACCGCTGTGGTAAACCGAAAACCCAGACCAGGATCGATCACCAAGCCTTGCTGCGATTCCAGCGCTATCGAGATACCGATGGCCTGAAAAGTCGCGAGGAAGAACGTCCCGTACCGGGTGTACTGGGTAATCTTGCGACGCCCAGCTTCGCCTTCCTTTTTCAAGGCTTCCAACGAAGGCACAACCACCGCTGCCAGCTGCATCACAATCGACGCAGAGATGTACGGCATGATTCCAAGTGCAAACACGGTGAATCGCGACAAGGCACCACCAGAGAACATGTTGAACATGCCCAAGATGCCGCCCTGCTGGGAATCAAACAGTTGCTTCAACGCTGCGGGGTCGATACCAGGCACAGGCACATGCGCACCGATGCGGTAAACCACCAAAGCCAACAACAAGAACACCAACCTGCTGCGCAGGTCGGAGAACTTGCCCGATGAGGCCAATGAGGTTGGATTCAGAGCCACGCGTCACTCACATCAAGCGTTGACGGAACCACCCGCTGCCTGAATGGCGGCCAAGGCACCTTTGGTGGCCTTGATCCCGTTCAGGGTAACAGCGCGTTTGATTTCACCGGCCAGAATCACCTTGACGGTCTGTGCATTGGCAGCAATCACGCCTGCTTGCTTCAGTACAACGGGGTCAATCTGGTCAACACCCAATGCTTCCAGATCGGACAGGCGAACCTGAGCGTTGAAGGCACCAGTCAGCGAGGTGAAGCCACGCTTGGGCAGGCGACGATGCATAGGCATCTGACCACCTTCAAAACCTACTTTGTGGAAACCACCAGCACGGGATTTTTGACCCTTGTGTCCACGGCCTGCAGTTTTACCCAGGCCCGAGCCGATACCACGACCAACGCGACGCTTGGGGAACTTGCTGCCAGGAGCGGGAGCGAGTGTATTCAGTTCCATTATGCAGCCTCTACTTTCAACAGGTAGGACACCTTGTTAATCATCCCACGCACGGCCGGCGTATCAATCAACACCTTGCTGTGGTTCAGACGACGCAGACCCAACCCACGAACCGTGGCGCGATGGTCTTCCTTGGTGCCAATAATGCTCTTGACCAGGGTTACTTTGACTTGAGCGCTCATGATCAGGCCCCGAACAGTTGATCTACCGACAGGCCACGCTTGGCAGCAATCTCGGCAGGAGTTTGCAGTTTGGACAAAGCGTCCAAAGTTGCACGAACCAGGTTGTAGGGGTTGGAAGAACCGTGGCTCTTGGCCACGATATTACGTACACCTACAACTTCCAGCACAGCGCGCATAGGGCCACCAGCGATCAAGCCAGTACCTTCCTGGGCGGGCGCCAGAAACACCTTGGAGGCGCCATGGCGACCTTCAACCGTGTGATGGATAGTGCCATCGCGCAGAGAAACCTGAGCCATTTGGCGACGAGCCTGCTCCATGGCCTTCTGAACTGACACAGGCACTTCACGGGACTTGCCCTTGCCCATGCCGACACGACCATCGCCATCACCAACCACAGTCAGTGCTGCGAAACCCAGAATCCGGCCGCCCTTGACCACTTTGGTCACGCGGTTCACGGCAATCATTTTTTCCTTCAGACCGTCATCACGGGCCTCGGGTGCCGCATTTTTACCTTGCATTCTTGCCATGATCACACCTTAGAATTTCAAGCCAGCTTCACGGGCTGCATCGGCCAGCACCTTGACGCGGCCGTGATAAGCCAAACCGGAGCGGTCGAACGCAACTTCCGAAATACCTGCGGCAATCGCACGCTTGGCAATCTCGGCACCCACCAAAGCGGCTGCGTCCTTGTTGCCACCGGACTTGCCGCCCAGTGATGCACGAACTTCCTTGTCCACTGTCGACGCGGAGGCCAACACTGAACCGCCGTCAGCGGAGTGGATGGCTGCGTAGATGTGAGAGTTGGTGCGGTAAACGCACAGACGCGTAGCGCGGGCCAAAGCGATGCGCTTGCGGGTCTGTTTTGCACGACGTAGACGTGCTTCTTTTTTCGTTTCCATAATGGTCCTCTACACGCCTTATTTCTTCTTGGTCTCTTTGATCACCACGTGCTCGTCCGAGTAACGAACACCTTTGCCTTTGTAAGGCTCTGGTGGACGGTACGCACGAATTTCCGCGGCAGTCTGACCAACGACTTGTTTGTCGGCACCTGTCAGGATGATCTCTGTGGGTGTCGGGGTCGCGGCTTTCACACCTGCTGGCAGCTTGTGCACCACAGGGTGAGAAAAACCAAGGGCCAGATTCAGAGAATCACCTTGAACAGCGGCTTTGTAACCCACGCCAACCAGCTGGAGCTTGCGCTCAAAGCCTTTGGTGACACCGACCACCATATTGGCCAGCAGGGCACGGGCTGTACCCGCTTGGGCGTTGTCTTCTGTACCTGCCTCATTGAGGGGCTTAACAGTCAACACACCATCAGCAAAACTGGGAACAACCAGGTCATTGACCACCAGCTTCAACTCGTCTTTGGCGCCCTTCACGGACACTGTCTGACCAGAGATCGCCACGGTCACGCCGCTGGGCACTTGAATAGGAGCCTTCGCTACACGAGACATGTTCTATTCCCCTTAGGCAACCAGGCAGATAACTTCGCCGCCGATGCCGTTTGCACGGGCCTTGCGGTCAGTCATCACACCCTTGGATGTTGAAACAATTGCTACGCCCAGGCCATTCATCACCTCGGGAATATCGCCCTTGCCTTTGTAGATACGCAAGCCGGGACGTGAAACACGCTCGATCTTTTCGATCACAGGGCGGCCAGCGTAGTACTTCAGCTCGATGCTGAGAACAGGCTTGGCAGCCTCGCCAACAACAGCGTAGCTCTCGATGTAACCTTCGTCTTTCAGCACTTTCGCAATAGAAACCTTCAGCTTGGAAGAAGGCATTTCAACCGTCGCCTTGTCCACACCCTGCGCATTGCGGATGCGTGTCAGCATATCGGCGATTGGATCACTCATACTCATAATTCAGAACCCCTTACCAGCTAGCCTTGGTGATGCCGGGAATCTCGCCACGCATGGCAATTTCACGGATCTTGTTACGGGCCAAACCAAACACGCGGAAGGTGCCACGAGGACGACCTGTCAATTCGCAACGATTGCGCTGACGCGTGGGATTGGCATTGCGGGGCAGCGCCTGGAGCTTCAAACGAGCTTCATAACGCTCGGCTTCGCTCACAGATTGATCTGCAATAGTTTTCTTCAGTGCATCGCGTTTGGCGGAATACTTCTTCGCCAGATCCGCACGCTTCTTTTCACGATTAATCAAAGCAAGTTTTGCCACGATGCACCTCAGTTGCGGAAGGGGAACTTGAATGCGGCCAACAGGGCTTTCGCCTCTTCGTTGGTTTTCGCAGTCGTTGTCACGCTGATGTTCAAACCACGCAGCGCATCAATCTTGTCGTACTCGATTTCCGGGAAGATGATCTGTTCTTTGATGCCGATGTTGTAGTTACCACGGCCATCAAAAGACTTGCCAGACACACCACGGAAGTCACGAACGCGGGGGAAAGACACAGTGATGAGTCGATCCAGGAATTCGTACATGCGGGGACCGCGCAAAGTCACCATACAACCAACTGGGTAACCTTCACGAATCTTGAAACCGGCGATCGCCTTCTTGGCACGAGTGACCACGGGCTTTTGACCTGCAATTTTTGTCAGATCACCAACGGCGTGCTCAATCACTTTCTTGTCATTCACGGCCTCACCCACACCCATGTTCAGGGTGATTTTGGTGATACGGGGCACCTGCATGACCGACTTGTAACCAAACTGCTTGGTCAACTGACCAACCACTTCAGTTTTATAAAACTCTTGGAAACGGGACACGATGAACCTCTCAGTTGGCCAGTTGCGCGCCGGTCTTTACCAGCACTCGCACGGACTTGCCATCAACTTCCTTGACCGCTACGCGGCTTGGCTTTCCGGTTTCTTTGTCAAACAAACTGACGTTCGACTGGTGGATAGGCAAAGTTTTGTCAACAACACCACCAGTTACGCCACGCATTGGGTTGGGCTTCTGGTGCTTCTTCACCACATTCACGCCCTCAACCAGCAGGTACTCAGCATCAACACGCTCGAGAACCACACCTTTTTTGCCCTTGAATTTGCCGGTCAACACCAGCACTTCGTCGCCTTTGCGAATCTTGTTCATTTCGACCTCACAGGACTTCAGGGGCCAGAGACACAATCTTCATGAACTTCTCATTACGGAGTTCACGGGTCACTGGTCCAAAAATACGCGTGCCGATGGGCTCGAGCTTGGCGTTCAGCAGCACAGCCGCATTGCCGTCAAACTTGATGAGCGCGCCGTCAGGACGACGTACACCTTTGGCGGTGCGAACCACAACAGCGTTGTAGATCTCGCCTTTTTTGACACGACCACGAGGCGCCGCATCCTTGATGGAAACCTTGATGACGTCGCCAATGCCGGCATAGCGGCGCTTGGAACCACCAAGAACCTTAATGCACATGACAGAGCGTGCACCAGTGTTATCGGCCACTTCGAGCCGTGATTGCATTTGTATCATGGATTGTCTCTAACCAACTTAGTCACTGAAGTGACCAGTTTTGGTCCCGCATGGGTTGAAAAGAATAGCCTGCTAGTCTAGCAGGCTAGTACTACACAATCAAGCAAAAGTTTAGATAACTTTCGCTTTTTCCAACACTTTTGTCACACTCCAGGATTTTGTCTTGGAAATGGGACGACCCTCACTGATCTCAACCAAGTCGCCTTCGGCCACTTCGTTGGTTTCATCGTGGGCGGTGAACTTGCGGGTTTGAACCACAAACTTGCCGTACACGGGGTGCTTGATACGATTTTCAACAGCCACCACAACCGATTTGGTCATTTTGTCGCTGATGACGCGGCCTACCAGGCTGCGCTTCAAACTGGTCTTGACTTCGGCGTTCATGCGGACCTCTTCAGTTGAGTCATCACGGTTTTGACGCGCGCGATGTCTTTACGGACTTTGGACAACTGGGACGAGTTGGCCAGCTGCTGGGTAGCAGCTTGCATGCGCAGGGAAAACTGTGCGCGCAGCAGCTCTTCCAACAGTGTGACCAATTCGGCGACGGTCTTGCCACGCAATTCAGACGCTTTCATGATTAACCTCCAATCTGACGGGTGACAAACACTGTCGAGAGGGGCAGCTTGGCCGCAGCCAAACGGAACGCCTCACGCGCCAGCTCTTCACTCACTCCGTCCATTTCATACAGCACCTTACCGGGCTGAATCTCGGCGACGTAGTATTCCACGTTACCCTTACCGTTACCCATACGAACCTCTGCAGGCTTGTTGGTGATCGGCTTGTCGGGGAATACGCGAATCCAAATCTTGCCGCCCCGTTTGATGTGGCGAACCATTGCACGACGTGCAGATTCAATCTGGCGTGCAGTCAGACGGCCACGGGCAGTCGACTTCAAACCAAATTCACCAAACGACACACTGGCGCCACGTGTGGCCAGGCCAGTGTTGCGACCCTTGTGCTCTTTCCTGTATTTGCGACGTGATGGCTGTAACATCATGCGCTCCTAATCACTGTTCAGCGGAAGATCCAGCGGATGCTTCCTCTTTGTTAGACCCAGGACCATCTTTGCGGGGCTTGCGGGCACCAGCAGGACGACCGGCCGGACGACGTGGGCGACGCTCTTCCTTCTCGACTTCAGCAGGCGCTGCAGCCACATCACCACGACCAAGGTTGTCGCCTTTGTAGACCCAAACCTTGATACCGATAATGCCGTAGGTTGTCGCCGCTTCGCTCGTGGCGTAATCGATGTCTGCACGCAGGGTATGCAAAGGCACTCGGCCTTCGCGGTACCACTCGGTACGCGCAATTTCAATGCCGTTCAGACGACCGGAAGACATGATCTTGATGCCCTGGGCACCCATGCGCATCGCATTTTGCATCGCACGCTTCATGGCGCGACGGAACATAATCCGGCGCTCGAGCTGCTGGGCGATGCCGTCGGCGATCAACTGGGCGTCCAGTTCTGGCTTACGGACCTCTTCAATGTTGACGTGCACGGGCACACCAACCAGCTTTTGCAGGCTGGCCTTCAACACTTCAATGTCTTCACCTTTCTTGCCGATGACCACACCTGGGCGCGCTGAATAGATCGTCACACGGGCGTTCTTGGCAGGACGCTCGATGAGTACGCGAGCCACGGAGGCGTTCTTCAGCTTTTTCTTCAGATAATCGCGGACTTGAATGTCCTCGATCAACATCTTGGAAAAATCGCGGTTGGACGCATACCAGCGAGATGCCCAGTTGCGAGATACAGCCAGGCGAAAGCCGGTTGGGTTAATCTTCTGACCCATGTAACCCCCTTAATTTCCAACCGTCACATAAATGTGACTGGTTCGCTTGGTAATGCGGTTGCCGCGACCTTTTGCACGAGCGGTGAACCGCTTGAGCACAGGACCTTCTTCCACATGAATGGTTTTGACCTTCAATTCATCAACGTCAGCACCGTCGTTGTGCTCAGCATTGGCGATTGCGCTTTCCAGCACCTTCTTCACGATGAAGGCGGCCTTCTGGGGTGAAAAGGTCAGGATGTTCAGAGCCTGATCCACCTTTTTACCGCGGATCAGGTCAGCCACCTGGCGCCCACGCTGGGGAGACAGGCGTACACCTTTCAAAATTGCACGAGTTTCCATGTTCTACCCCTTAGCGCTTGGCCTTTTTGTCGGCGGCGTGACCCTTGAACGTACGGGTCAGCGCGAATTCGCCGAGTTTGTGACCAACCATGTTTTCGTTGATGTACACAGGCACGTGTTGACGGCCATTGTGAACAGCAATCGTCAGACCAATGAACTCTGGGAGTACAGTGGAACGACGCGACCAGGTTTTGATAGGACGCTTGTCCTTGGACGCTACAGCGGCCTCGACTTTTTTGATCAAGTGGGCGTCGCAGAACGGACCTTTTTTCAGTGAACGAGACATATTGACTTACCCCACTTATCGCTTGTGACGGCGCTGGACAATCATCGTGTCCGTGCGCTTGTTGGAACGTGTGCGGTAACCCTTGGTTGGTTGACCCCATGGGCTGACTGGCACACGACCTTCACCGGTCTTACCTTCACCACCACCGTGTGGGTGATCGATCGGGTTCATTGCAGTACCACGCACGGTTGGGCGAATGCCCTTCCAGCGCACTGCACCGGCCTTACCGATTTTGCGAAGGCTGTTTTCTTCGTTACTGACTTCACCGATGGTGGCGCGGCATTCGATGTGAATGCGGCGGATTTCACCGGAGCGCAGACGCATCTGAGCGTAAGTGCCTTCACGGGCCATCAACATTGCGGAACCACCTGCGGAGCGAGCCAGCTGCGCACCCTTACCAGGCAGCAACTCGATGCAATGCACCGTCGTACCCACGGGGATGTTGCGGATGGGCAGGGTGTTACCAATCTTGATCGGCGCTTCAGAACCGTTCAGGAGCGTTTGTCCGACTTGCAGACCACGAGGTGCAATGATGTATGCACGCTCACCATCGGCGTAACAGATCAGGGCAATGTGCGCAGTACGGTTTGGGTCGTATTCAATGCGCTCAACTTTGGCGGGAATGCCATCCTTGTTGCGCTTGAAATCCACCAAACGGTAGTGCTGCTTGTGACCACCACCTTTGTGACGGGTCGTGATGTGACCATTGTTGTTGCGGCCGGATGTCTTGGACTGTGACTCGAGCAAAGGCGCGTAAGCCTCACCTTTGTGCAGGTGTGGATGCACAACCTTGACAACGCCACGACGACCTGGCGAAGTGGGTTTAAGTTTGACCAATGGCATGTTACGCAGCCTCCGAGAAATTGATTTCCTGACCGGCTTTCAGCGACACGTACGCTTTGCGCACGTCGGAGCGACGACCCATGGTCCGTCCGAAACGCTTTTGCTTGCCTGCCCGATTGATCACACGAACGGCCTCAACCTCCACCCTGAACATCAGCTCAACGGCGGCCTTGATCTCGTCCTTAGTCGCATCGGCGCACACTTTGAACGCCACTTGCTCGTATTTGTCAGCCAGCATGGTGCTCTTTTCGGACACGATGGGGGCCAACAGGATTTTCATCAAACGCTGGGTATTCATGCGTACATCTCCTGCAGCTTGTCGAGCGCAGCGCGGGTAACCACCACTTTCTTGAAGTGAATCAAGGAGAGGGGGTCTGCGTAACGGGGCTCAACTACAGCAATATTGGGCAGATTGCGAGAGGCGAGATACAGGTTCTCGTCAACGCTATCCACGATGATCAGAGCGGACTCCAAACCCAGGCCTTTGATCTTCTGATCCAGCAGCTTGGTTTTGGGAGAGTCGAGCTGGAGAGACTCCAGAACAACCAGACGCTCTTCACGACCCAATTGGGACAAAATCGAACACACACCAGCGCGGAACATTTTCTTGTTCACTTTCTGGGTGAAGTTTTCGTCGGGGCGGTTCGGGAAAATCTGGCCGCCTCCGCGCCACAACGGGCTGGACACCGCGCCAACACGAGCACGACCGGTGCCTTTTTGCTTCCAAGGCTTACGTGTGGAGGCCTTGACTTCCGCACGGTCTTTTTGAGCACGTGTGCCTTGACGCGCATTCGCCTGGTACGCAACCACCAGCTGATGAATCAGCGGCTCGTTGTACTCACGACCGAACACCACATCAGACACCTGAACAGTTTGAGAGGCCTGCCCAGAATCGCCAATTACTTTCAATTCCATCAGGTTCTCCTTATGCCTTCGCCTTGACAGCCGGCTGAACCAGCAGCTGACCACCTTTGGAACCGGGAACGGCACCCTTGATCAGCAACAGGCCGCGCTCTGCGTCAACACGAACCACTTCCAGGTTCTGGGTTGTACGATTTACGTTACCCAACTGACCCGCCATGCGCTTACCGGGGAAAACACGACCCGGATCCTGGGCCATACCAATGGAACCAGGCGCATTGTGGGAAATCGAGTTACCGTGGGAAGCCCGCTGGGAGCTGAAGTGGTGACGCTTGATGGCACCGGAGAAGCCCTTACCCTGAGTAACACCACTCACGTCAACCTTTTGGCCAACAGAGAAGATGTCCACGGACACAGCCGCGCCAACCTGCAGCTCTGCAAGCTTGGCCGCCTCGACGCGGAATTCAACCAGGGATGAAGGGGCTTCGATAGAAGCTTTGGCGTAATGACCCGCCTGAGCTTTGGAAACGCGAGACGCACGGCGAGAACCATACGCGAGCTGAACAGCGGTGTAGCCGTCTGACTCTTGCGTTTTGAGCTGCGCAACACGGTTAGACGACACATCCACCACAGTCACGGGAATAGAAACACCCGCTTCTGTAAAGACGCGCATCATGCCGATCTTGCGACCAATAAGGCCTAGACTCATGATTTCTCCAATTTCGGCTACGATTGGCCGAATGATAAATTCTCTCGGACTTACACCCTTTTTGGGGTAAGCCCTCGAGTATAAACGCTATTTTGATTTACTGCAACTTGATCTCAACATCCACGCCAGCAGGCAGGTCGAGTTTCATCAATGCATCCACTGTCTTGTCGGTGGGGTCCACGATGTCCATCAAACGCTGGTGAGTGCGGATTTCGAATTGATCACGAGATGTCTTGTTCACGTGGGGTGAACGCAGAATGTCGAAACGCTTCATGCGAGTGGGCAGAGGCACGGGGCCTTTGACCACAGCGCCGGTGCGCTTGGCGGTATCAACGATTTCCAAGGCTGACTGGT
Organism: Limnobacter sp.; assembly: GCF_046297615.1. GTDB lineage: Bacteria > Pseudomonadota > Gammaproteobacteria > Burkholderiales > Burkholderiaceae_B > Limnobacter. Next base: position 96,113 of record NZ_JBKBHM010000001.1, read on the forward strand.
CGATCAGTTTGTAGTCGAAGGCCTTGAGGCGGATACGGATTTTCTGGTTGTTCATAACAATTCCTAAAGAGCTGTGGAGTGTGACCGTACCATTACGGCTCACCTCATTCATTCAACCAAAGGGCTGCACCCGCAACCCTTTGGTCCCAAGCAATTGAATTACTTGGTGATCTTGGCAACCACACCGGCGCCCACCGTACGACCGCCTTCGCGGATCGCAAAGCGCAGACCTTCTTCCATCGCGATCGGGGCGATCAATTCAACATTGATCGACACGTTGTCGCCGGGCAGTACCATTTCCTTGTCAGCAGGCAAGCTGATGGAGCCGGTCACGTCCGTTGTACGGAAGTAGAACTGGGGACGGTAGTTGTTGAAGAAGGGGGTGTGACGACCACCTTCTTCTTTGGACAGCACGTACACTTCGGCGGTAAAGCCTGTGTGTGGCTTGATCGAACCGGGTTTGCACAGCACTTGGCCGCGCTCTACGTCTTCACGCTTGGTGCCGCGCAGCAGTACGCCCACGTTGTCACCGGCTTGGCCTTGGTCCAGCAGCTTGCGGAACATTTCCACGCCTGTACAGGTGGTCTTGGCGGTGTCTTTGATACCCACGATTTCAATTTCTTCGCCGACTTTGACGATACCGCGCTCGATACGGCCTGTCACTACGGTACCGCGACCGGAGATGGAGAACACATCTTCGATAGGCATCAGGAATGCGCCGTCCACTGCACGCTCAGGCGTGGGGATGTAGCTGTCCAGGGCTGCGGCCAGGGCCTTGATGGCACCTTCGCCCAGTTCGCCTGCGTCACCTTCCAGGGCCAGCTTGGCTGAACCTTTGATGATGGGCACGTCGTCGCCTGGGAAGTCATAGGAAGACAGCAGTTCGCGCACTTCCATTTCAACCAGTTCCAGCAGTTCGGCATCATCAACCATGTCGCACTTGTTCAGGAACACGATGATGTAAGGCACGCCAACCTGACGGGCCAGCAGGATGTGCTCGCGAGTCTGGGGCATGGGGCCGTCAGCGGCGGAACACACCAGAATGGCGCCGTCCATCTGGGCCGCACCGGTAATCATGTTCTTGACGTAGTCGGCGTGGCCGGGGCAGTCAACGTGCGCGTAGTGGCGAGTCTCGGTTTCGTACTCAACGTGCGCTGTGTTGATGGTAATACCACGGGCCTTTTCTTCAGGGGCCGCATCAATCTGGTCGTAGCCTTTGGCTTCACCACCAATCAGGCGGGCCAGAACCGTTGTGATCGCCGCTGTCAAAGTCGTCTTTCCGTGGTCCACGTGACCAATCGTTCCTACGTTGACGTGCGGCTTCTTACGCTCAAACTTTTCTTTTGCCATTGCAAATACCTCTCGATTCTTTAAATTTCAATTACTTGGCACGGGCGCTGATCACAGCATCCGCAACGTTCTTGGGCGCTTCGGAATAGTGCTTGAATTCCATGGTGTAGGTTGCGCGACCTTGAGTCAGAGAACGCAATGTAGTTGCGTAACCGAACATTTCAGCCAGAGGAACCTCGGCCTTGATGGCTTTGCCACCACCAACCATGTCATCCATACCCTGAACCACACCACGGCGTGAGGACAAGTCGCCCATCACGGTACCGGCGTAGTCTTCCGGTGTTTCCACTTCAACCGCCATCATCGGCTCAAGCAGAACCGGGCTGGCGCGACGCATACCTTCCTTGAAACCCATGGAGGCGGCGATCTTGAACGCAGATTCGTTGGAGTCCACGTCGTGGTAAGAACCGAAGTGCAGGGCGACCTTCACGTCAACAACGGGGTAGCCAGCCAACACACCACTGTGCAGAGACTCTTCGATACCCTTTTGAACCGCAGGAATGTATTCGCGAGGAACCACACCGCCCTTGATTTCGTCCAGGAACTCGAAGCCTTTTCCAGCTTCGTTGGGCTCAACACGCAGCACAACGTGACCGTATTGACCGCGGCCGCCGGACTGGCGAACAAACTTGCCTTCCACTTCCTTGACGGTTGAGCGGATGGTTTCGCGGTAAGCCACTTGAGGTTTGCCCACGTTGGCTTCAACACCGAATTCCCGCTTCATGCGGTCGATGATGATCTCCAGGTGCAGCTCGCCCATACCGGCGATGATGGTTTGACCGGATTCTTCGTCGGTGCGAACACGGAAGGAAGGATCTTCTGCAGCCAGACGGCCCAGAGCGATACCCATCTTTTCCTGGTCAGCCTTGGTTTTTGGCTCAACGGCCTGCGCAATCACAGGCTCAGGGAACACCATGCGCTCCAGGGTGATCACAGCGGATGGATCACACAGGGTTTCACCGGTGGTCACTTCTTTCAAGCCCACGCAAGCGGCGATGTCGCCAGCGCGAATTTCTTCAACTTCCTGACGGTTGTTGGCGTGCATCTGAACGATACGGCCGATACGCTCTTTCTTGCCTTTGACCGGGTTGTACACGGTGTCGCCTTTGTTCAACACACCGGAGTACACACGCACGAAGGTCAGCTGACCAACGAATGGGTCGGTCATCAGCTTGAATGCCAAGGCAGACAGTTTTTCGTCGTCGCTGGCATTGCGGCTGGAGGGCTGCTCGTCTTCATCGGTACCGGACACGGGTGGAATATCCACGGGTGAAGGCAGAAATTCGATCACAGCGTCCAACATGCGCTGAACACCTTTGTTTTTGAACGCGGTGCCGCACAGCATGGGCTGAATTTCAGTGGAAATCGTGCGGGTACGCAGGCCCAGCTTGATTTCTTCTTCGGTCAGATCGCCCTCTTCGAGGTACTTGTTCATCAGGTCTTCAGACGCCTCAGCAGCGGCCTCAACCATCTCGCTGCGCCACTTTTCGGCATCAGCCTGCAAGTTGGCGGGAATGTCGCGGTACTCGAACTTCATGCCTTGTGAAGCGTCGTCCCAAATGATGGCCTTCATCTTGATGAGGTCAACCACGCCTTCGAAGTTTTCTTCAGCGCCGATGGGGATTACGACGGGAACGGGGTTGGCGCGCAGACGCAACTTCATCTGGTCATAGACCTTGAAGAAGTTGGCACCGGTGCGGTCCATCTTGTTCACGAATGCCAGACGAGGCACGCGATATTTGTTGGCCTGACGCCACACAGTTTCAGACTGAGGCTGAACGCCACCCACCGCACAGTAAACCATGCAAGCGCCATCCAGAACACGCATGGAACGCTCAACTTCAATGGTGAAGTCAACGTGCCCTGGGGTGTCAATGATGTTGAAGCGGTGTTCTGGGAAGTTCAGGTCCATGCCTTTCCAGAAACAGGTTGTCGCAGCGGACGTGATGGTAATACCACGTTCCTGCTCCTGTTCCATCCAGTCCATGGTGGCCGCACCGTCGTGCACTTCACCGATTTTGTGGTTTACACCGGTGTAGTACAGAATACGTTCGGTGGTTGTGGTCTTACCGGCATCGATGTGCGCGGAAATACCAATGTTGCGATATCGCTCAATGGGCGTCTTGCGAGCCATGTGCTGCTCCAGTGAATATTAGAAACGGAAATGCGAGAAAGCCTTGTTGGCTTCGGCCATGCGGTGAACTTCGTCACGCTTTTTCATGGCACCACCACGACCCTCGGCCGCTTCCATCAGTTCGCCTGCCAAACGCAGATCCATGGACTTTTCGCTGCGCTTTTTCGCAGCTTCACGCAACCAACGCATGGCCAACGCCAGACGACGGGAGGGGCGAACTTCCACCGGAACTTGGTAGTTCGCGCCACCGACACGGCGTGACTTCACTTCAACAACAGGCTTAACGTTGCTGATTGCGGTGCTGAACACTTCCAGAGGGTCTTTGCCAGCTTTGGTGGCAATGTTGTCGAAGGCGCCATACACGATACGCTCAGCGACGGCTTTTTTGCCGGACAGCATGATGACGTTCATGAACTTGGCAACATCGGTGCTCTGGAACTTGGGATCTGGCAGCACTTCTCTGCGCTGCACTTCGCGACGACGTGGCATTTTAAATTCCTTATCTTCAGCGTGGGACCTGCCCACTATTGCATCTGCTTACTCGACCCAACCGGGCCGCACGGAATGCTTTCTCAACACACCAAAACCGTAGTTTCGGCACTTTTTTGGCACTGCAATTTGGCAATGTAGCCGGGGTACGTGACCCGCAAATGAATGCGGATTACTTGGAACCGCCACCTGCTTTTGGACGCTTGGAACCGTATTTGGAACGAGCCTGTTTACGGTCTTTAACGCCTTGGAGATCCAGAGAACCGCGCACGATGTGGTAACGCACACCTGGCAAGTCCTTTACACGACCGCCGCGGATCAATACCACGGAGTGTTCCTGCAGGTTGTGGCCTTCACCACCGATGTAGGAAATCACTTCGAAGCCGTTGGTCAGGCGAACTTTGGCCACTTTACGCAGCGCAGAGTTTGGCTTTTTAGGAGTAGTTGTGTACACGCGAGTGCATACACCACGCTTCTGGGGACAGTTCTCCAGAGCGGGGCTTTTGCTTTTCGCAGTCACACTGGTGCGGGGTTTCCGCACTAGCTGATTGATGGTTGGCATAGTCTCTAAGTTCCGGTTTAGAAAAAAACAAAAGGGCTACGATTGCTCGCAGCCAATTTAGCCCGCGATTGTAGTACGTAACCGAATCGCAGGTCAATGACTCGGGGCGACTTTCGTCGCCCCAAATCGATGCACCAACAAGGACTTAGGCGTCCTCGGAGGTGTCCGCCGCTGGCATATTGAACAGGGCTTCGGCTTGCGCACGTGGGTCCTGCTCCGCTTCCAGCATGCGGAGTTCCTCGGCCTCGCGGGCCTCTTTGTCTTTGCGGGCCTTGTGGTACGCCAAGCCGGTACCGGCTGGGATCAAACGACCCACAATGACGTTTTCCTTCAGACCACGCAGATCGTCGCGCTTGCCCATGATGGCCGCTTCGGTCAATACGCGGGTGGTTTCCTGGAAGGAAGCCGCGGAAATGAACGAGTCGGTGGACAAAGACGCCTTGGTGATACCCAGCAAGATATTTTGATAGGTGGCTTCACGCTTGTTCTCGGCGCGCATTTTGTCGTTTGCATCCAACAATTCGGAGCGTTCGACCTGTTCGCCAGGAATAAACCCGGTTTCGCCAGCGTCATCCACCACCACACGGCGCAGCATCTGACGAACAATCACTTCAATGTGCTTGTCGTTGATCTTTACACCCTGGAGACGGTAAACGTCTTGAACCTCGTCCACGATGTAGCGGGCCAGCGACTCGATACCGAGAAGACGCAGAATGTCGTGCGGATCGGCTGGGCCGTCAACAATGGACTCGCCCTTGTTGACCACTTGACCATCGTGAACCATGACGTGCTTGTCTTTGGGGATCAAGAACTCATGAGACACGCCTTCAAGGTCGGTGATGACCAGACGCTGTTTGCCTTTGGTGTCTTTACCGAAGGACACGGTACCGGTCACTTCAGCCAGCATACCGGCGTCTTTGGGTGAACGGGCTTCGAACAGCTCGGCCACACGGGGCAGACCACCGGTAATGTCACGGGTTTTCTGGCTTTCCTGAGGAATACGGGCCAGAACTTCACCCACTGAGACGTCCATACCGTCACGGACGGTGATCAGCGCACCCACGGGGAAGCTGATGTTCACGGAATGGTCAGTGTTGGCAATTTTGACTTCATTGCCTGCCGCATCCAGCAGTTTCACCTGAGGACGCTCACCTTTGCCACCGGCGGTACGACGCTTGGCGTCAATCACCACCAGTGTGGACAGACCTGTGACTTCGTCGATCTGCTTGGCAACGGTTGCGCCTTCTTCGATGTTCTCGAATTTGATCTTACCGGCGTATTCGGTCACGATTGGGCGAGTCAACGGATCCCAGGTGGCCAACACGGTACCAGCCTTGACCTGATTGCCGTCAAGAGCGGACAGGGTAGCACCGTAAGGTACTTTGTGACGCTCACGCTCACGGCCAAAGTCGTCGGTGATCAGCACTTCGCCCGAACGGGAAATGACGATCTGCTCGCCCTTGCCGTTGGTCACGTAACGCATGGTCGACGTAAAGCGGATGATGCCGTTGGACTTGGCTTCAATGCTGGACACCACGGCAGCGCGGGACGCCGCACCACCAATGTGGAAGGTCCGCATGGTCAGCTGTGTACCGGGTTCACCGATGGACTGCGCGGCGATCACACCCACCGCTTCACCGTTGTTCACCAGCGTACCGCGGCCGAGGTCACGGCCGTAGCACTTGGCACACAGGCCATAGCGGGTGTCGCATGACAGCGGGGTGCGTACGCGCACTTCGTCAATGCCCAATTGGTCGATGAGTTCAACAGCGTCTTCATCCAGCAGCTTGCCGGTTTCGAACACGGTTTCCTGAGTTTCAGGGTTGACCACGTCAGCCACGGTGACACGACCCAGAATACGGTCTCGCAGTGCTTCGATGACTTCACCACCTTCAACCAGGGCTTTCATGGCCACACCATTGGATGTGCCGCAATCGTCTTCAACCACCACCAAGTCCTGAGTCACGTCAACCAGACGGCGAGTCAGATAGCCGGAGTTCGCAGTCTTCAAGGCCGTGTCGGCCAGACCTTTACGCGCACCGTGGGTGGAAATGAAGTACTGCAACACGTTCAGACCTTCGCGGAAGTTCGCGATGATCGGTGTTTCAATGATGGAGCCGTCAGGCTTGGCCATCAGGCCACGCATACCCGCCAACTGGCGAATCTGGGCGGCAGAACCCCGCGCACCGGAGTCGGCCATCATGTAAATGGCGTTGAACGATTCCTGGCGCACTTCCTGACCGTTGCGATCGATCACTGGCTCGGTCGCCAGTTGCTCCATCATGGCCTTGCCCACCTGGTCGCCAGCGCGGCCCCAGATGTCAACCACTTTGTTGTAACGTTCGCCTTGGGTTACCAGACCAGAGGTGTACTGCGCCTGAATTTCCTTCACTTCCGCTTCAGCAGCGGCAATGATGGTTTGTTTCTGTGCGGGTACGACCATGTCGCCCATGGCGATGGAGATACCACCGCGAGTCGCCATGCGGAAGCCGAACTGCATCAGTTTGTCCGCGAAAATCACGGTTTCACGCAGGCCACAGCGACGGAAAGAGGCGTTGATCAGGCGGGAGATTTCTTTCTTCTTCAGCGGACGATCGATGAAGGAGAATGGCAGCCCGGGTGGCAGGATTTCAGACAGCAAGGCACGACCAACCGTTGTTTCATAGCGGGTGCGCTTGGCGGTTTTTTCGCCGGTTTCCTTGTTCACCACGAATTCGTTGATACGCACGGTGATGCGGGTGGCCAGCTCGACTTCTTTGTTGTCGTAAGCGCGATTGACTTCGCCCACGTCTGCAAACACCAGACCTTCGTTTTTGCCGTTGACCTTGTCGCGGGTGGTGTAGTACAGGCCCAACACGATGTCTTGTGAGGGTACGATGGAAGGGTCACCGTTGGCCGGGAACAGCACGTTGTTGGAGGCCAGCATCAAGGTGCGGGCTTCAATCTGTGCTTCCAGGGACAAGGGGACGTGAACAGCCATTTGGTCACCGTCGAAGTCGGCGTTGAATGCCGCACAAACGAGGGGGTGCAACTGGATGGCCTTGCCTTCGATCAGGACCGGCTCAAACGCCTGAATACCCAAACGGTGCAGCGTTGGCGCACGGTTCAGCATCACAGGATGTTCGCGGATGACCTCTTCCAGAATGTCCCACACAATGGGTTCCTGGTTTTCGACAAACTTCTTGGCCTGCTTGATGGTGGTGGCAATGCCCATCACTTCCAAGCGGTTGAAAATGAAGGGCTTGAACAGTTCCAAAGCCATCAGTTTGGGCAAGCCGCACTGGTGCAGTTTGAGCTGTGGGCCCACCACGATCACCGAACGACCGGAGTAGTCCACGCGTTTGCCCAACAAGTTTTGACGGAAACGACCGCCCTTGCCTTTGATCATGTCGGCCAGCGACTTCAATGGGCGCTTGTTGGCACCGGTCATGGCTTTGCCGCGACGGCCGTTGTCCAGCAGGGAATCCACCGCTTCCTGCAGCATGCGCTTTTCGTTGCGCACAATGATGTCAGGAGCGTTCAGCTCGAGCAGACGCTTCAGACGGTTGTTCCGGTTGATGACGCGACGGTACAGGTCGTTCAGGTCGGAAGTCGCGAAGCGACCACCGTCCAACGGCACCAGTGGGCGCAGTTCGGGAGGCAGCACAGGCAGCACTTCCAAAATCATCCACTCGGGCTTGATGCCCGACTTCTGGAAACCTTCCAGCACTTTCAAGCGCTTGGCAATTTTCTTGATTTTGGCTTCGGAGCTGGTGGCAGCCAACTCGTCGCGCAGTGTGGTCACTTCGCGATCGATGTCGATGGACTTGAGCAACTCACGAATGCCTTCAGCACCCATGTGGGCAATGAAGTCATCGCCGTACTCTTCCTGCTTGGCCAAGTAGTCTTCTTCGGTCAGCAGTTGGGCGCGTTTGAGCGGGGTCATGCCGGGCTCAACCACCACAAAGCCTTCAAAGTACAGAACACGCTCGATGTCGCGCAGGGTCATGTCCAACACCATGCCCAAACGGGACGGCAGGGACTTCAGGAACCAAATGTGCGCAACAGGGGAGGCCAGGTCGATGTGACCCATGCGCTCACGGCGGACCTTGGCCAGCGTGACTTCAACGCCACACTTTTCACAAATCACACCACGGTGCTTTAAGCGCTTGTACTTGCCGCACAAACATTCGTAATCCTTGATGGGACCGAAAATTTTGGCGCAGAACAAACCATCCCGCTCGGGTTTGAAGGTGCGGTAGTTGATGGTCTCAGGCTTCTTGACCTCACCGAAAGACCACGAACGGATTTTGTCAGGAGAAGCAATCGCGATCTTGATTGCGTCGAATTGCTCGTCCTGTTGGACCTGTTTAAACAGATCAAGTAATGCTTTCATCGAATAACCTCCGTCGCGACCGATCAGAAACGGTCCAGATCAATGTCAATGCCCAGTGAGCGGATTTCTTTCACCAACACGTTGAAAGACTCCGGCATGCCGGCATCGATGGTGTGATCACCCTTGACCAAATTCTCGTACACCTTGGTTCGACCGTTCACGTCGTCAGACTTGACGGTCAACATTTCCTGCAGCACATACGAGGCACCGTAAGCTTCAAGCGCCCAGACTTCCATCTCACCGAAGCGCTGGCCACCGAACTGGGCTTTACCACCCAGCGGCTGTTGCGTCACCAGCGAGTATGGACCGGTTGAACGGGCGTGCATCTTGTCATCGACCAAGTGGTGCAGCTTCAGCACGTGCATGTAGCCCACAGTCACCTTCCGGTCGAAGGCTTCGCCAGTGCGGCCATCGATCAGGGTGATCTGCGTTTTGTGGTCGTTAAAGCCCAAGGCTTGCATGCGTGGGTCATCGCTGGGGTAAGCCAGCTCGAGCATGTCAAGAATGTCTTTTTCATTCGCACCGTCGAACACGGGTGTAGCGAACGGCATACCTTTGGACAGGTTCTTGCCCATTTTGATGATTTCTTCATCAGTCATGGAGTCCAGATCAACCGGTGTGCCAGTGCTGTTGTACACCTTGTTCAGGTATTCACGCAGACGGGCCACAGCGTTTTGCTGTTGCAGCATTTCGCTGATGCGATCGCCAATGCCCTTGCCAGCCCAGCCCAAGTGGGTTTCGAGAATCTGACCCACGTTCATACGGGAAGGTACGCCCAGCGGGTTCAGTACGATGTCCACAGGACGGCCATCGGCCATGTGCGGCAGATCTTCGACGGGAACGATCTTGGAGACCACACCCTTGTTACCGTGACGGCCGGCCATTTTGTCGCCGGGCTGCAGACGGCGCTTCACAGCCAGGTAAACCTTGACCATTTTGAGCACGCCTGGGGGCAACTCGTCGCCCTGAGTCAACTTCTTGCGCTTCTCTTCGAAAGCAAGGTCAAACTGGTGACGCTTGTCTTCGATGGACTTCTTCAGCGTTTCCAACTGGGTAGCGGCCTCTTCGTCGGCCAGACGAATGTCGAACCAGTGGTGACGATCGACTTCACCGAGGTAATCGGCGGTGATTTTGCTGCCCTTGGCCAACTTGGATGGACCACCATTGGCCACCTTGCCCACCAGGAAACGCTCGATACGGCTGAATGTGTCAGCTTCTACGATACGCATCTGGTCGTTCAGGTCCAGGCGATAGCGCTTGAGTTCATCGTCAATGATGGACTGGGCGCGCTTGTCGCGGACAATACCTTCACGGGTGAAAACCTGAACGTCAATCACAGTCCCTGTCATGCCGGAAGGCACGCGCAGTGAGGTGTCTTTCACGTCAGAGGCTTTTTCACCGAAGATTGCGCGCAGCAGTTTTTCTTCAGGAGTCAGCTGGGTTTCGCCTTTGGGGGTTACTTTACCAACCAGCACATCGCCGGCCTGAACCTCGGCACCGATGTACACGATACCGGACTCATCCAGACGTGACAGTTGGGCCTCGGACAGGTTGGAAATGTCGCGTGTGATTTCTTCGGAGCCCAGCTTGGTGTCGCGGGCAACCACAGACAGCTCCTCGATGTGGATCGAGGTGTAGCGGTCTTCGGCCACCACACGCTCGGAAATGAGGATGGAGTCTTCGAAGTTGTAGCCGTTCCAGGGCATGAACGCGACCAGCATGTTTTGACCCAAGGCCAATTCGCCGAGGTCGGTGGACGCGCCATCAGCAATCACATCGCCACGGGCGATGATGTCACCCCGGTTCACGATGGGGCGCTGGTTGATGTTGGTGTTCTGGTTGGAACGGGTGTACTTGATCAGGTTGTAGATGTCGACACCGACAGAACCGGTTTCAACTTCATCGTCGTTCACGCGAACCACGATACGGTTGGCGTCGACGTAGTCAACCACACCACCGTGGTCAGCCGTGATCACGGTGCCCGAGTCGACAGCCACAGTCCGCTCAATGCCGGTACCGGCGAATGGCTTCTCGGGGCGCAGACAGGGCACGGCCTGGCGCTGCATGTTGGCGCCCATCAAGGCCCGGTTCGCATCGTCGTGCTCAAGGAACGGAATCAGTGACGCCGCAACGGACACGATCTGACCAGGGGCCACGTCCATCAGTTGAACGCCAGAGGGATCAACCAACTCGAATTCACCGGCCACCCGGCAGGACACGAGGTCGCCAACAAGGCGCTTCTTCTCGTTCACTTCCGCGTTCGCCTGAGCGATCACGTAACGGCCTTCTTCGATGGCGGACAGGTACACGATTTCATCGGTGACCACGCTGTTCTCAACCTTGCGGTACGGGGTTTCGAGGAAACCGTACTCGTTCAGGCGGGCGAACATCGCCATGGAGTTGATCAGACCAATGTTTGGACCTTCAGGAGTTTCGATCGGGCACACACGGCCGTAGTGGGTGGTGTGTACGTCACGAACCTCAAAGCCGGCACGCTCACGAGTCAAACCGCCCGGGCCGAGTGCGGACACACGACGCTTGTGGGTGATCTCGGACAGTGGGTTGGTCTGGTCCATGAACTGCGACAGCTGGGACGAACCGAAAAACTCCTTGATGGCCGCAGAGATGGGCTTGGAGTTGATCAAGTCGTGGGGCATCAGGTTTTCGGCTTCAGCCTGACCCAGACGCTCTTTCACTGCACGCTCAACCCGCACGAGGCCAGCACGGAACTGGTTTTCAGCCAATTCACCAACGCAACGCACGCGGCGGTTACCGAGGTGGTCGATGTCGTCGATCTCGCCGCGGCCATTGCGCAGGTCGACCAGAATTTTGATGACGGCCAGAATGTCGTCATCGGTCAACACCATGGGGCCTTCCACTTCAGGGCGACCCACGCGGCGGTTGAACTTCATGCGACCAACGCGGGACAGGTCGTAGGCTTCTTCGCTGTAGAAGAGGCGATTGAACAGCATTTCCACGGCTTCTTCCGTGGGCGGCTCGCCAGGACGCATCATGCGGTAGATGGCCACGCGCGCAGCAGTCTGGTCAACCGTTTCATCGGTTCTCAGGGTCTGGGAAATGTAAGGCCCTTGGTCCAGTTCGTTGGTGAAGATGGTCTCGATGGACTTGACGCCGGCATCGCGGATCTTGCCCATGGTTTCTTCAGTGATTTCATCGTTGGCGTTGGCCACCACTTCCCCGGTGCTGGGGTCGATGATGTTTTTGGCCAAGGTACGGCCCACGAGGAAGTCCTCGGGCACGGTGATCTTGGTCAGGCCGGCGGCTTCGATGTCACGGATGTTCTTGGCGTTGATGCGCTTGTCTTTCTGGACCAGCACCTTGCCGGATTTGTCCACGATGTCGAACTTGGCCACTTCGCCCTTGAGACGGCTGGTGACCACGTCCATTTGCGCGCCTTCGGATTTGATCTCGAATTGATCAAAGTCAAAGAAGGTGGACAGGATCTGCTCGTTGTTCATGCCAATGGCTTTGAGCAGGATGGTGACCGGCATTTTGCGGCGACGGTCAACACGGAAGTACAACACGTCTTTGGGGTCGAATTCGAAGTCGAGCCAAGAGCCGCGGTAAGGAATGATCCGCGCGGAGAACAGCAGTTTGCCGGAGCTGTGGGTTTTGCCACGGTCGTGCTCGAAGAACACACCGGGTGAACGGTGCAACTGGGACACGATGACACGCTCGGTGCCGTTGATCACGAAAGAACCATTACGGGTCATCAGGGGCAGTTCGCCCATGTACACCTCTTGCTCCTTGACCTCCTTGACCGTGGGCTTGCTGGCCTCGCGGTCCAGCAACACCAGGCGCACGCGTGCGCGCAGGGGCGAGCAGAAGGTGAGGCCACGCTGCTGACATTCCTTCACGTCGAAGGCGGGCTCACCCAAAGCGTACTGGACGAATTCCAGACGGGCGTAGCCGTTGTGGGACACGATCGGGAAGACAGACTGAAACGCTGCCTGCAAACCCTGTTCCTTACGTTGTTCAACGGGTGCGCCCAGTTGCAAGAATTCCGTGTAGGAGTCCAACTGGGTGGTGAGAAGGTACGGAACATCCAAAACTGGAGGCCGTTTCGCAAAGCTTTTGCGTATGCGTTTTTTCTCGGTGGCAGAGTAAGACATATTTTCTGTCCTGATGGTCGAGCGGATTAAGCGATGGGCATGCAGACGCGCATGGCTTAATCAACTACAGAGTGTTTTCCGGAACTGAAGCGCAAAAAGCCCGGAGGCAAAAATACCTCCGGGCGTTTTGCACAGCGACATTACTTAACGTCGACCTTGGCACCAGCTTCTTCAAGTTGCTTCTTGATGTCAGCGGCTTCAGCTTTGGAAACGCCTTCCTTCACTGTCTTGGGTGCGCCGTCAACCAGATCCTTGGCTTCTTTCAGGCCCAGACCGGTCAATGCACGAACAACCTTGATCACGTTCACTTTGCTTTCGCCAGAGGCGGTCAGCACAACGTCGAACTCGGTTTTTTCTTCAGCAGCAGCAGGCGCAGCGCCAGCAGCAGGAGCAGCAACTGCAACAGCAGCAGCAGCGGCGGATACGCCGAACTTTTCTTCCAGATCCTTGATCAGTTCAGACAGTTCGAGTACGGACAGGCCAGCGATGGCGTCGATGATTTCGGCTTTAGTTGCCATGGTATTTCTCCAGTTAAAAGTTTGATTCGGTGAATCTGAACAAAGTTATGCAGACTGCGATTCTTTCTGGTCACGCACTGCAGCCAATCCACGTACAAATTTCGTTGGTACTTCGTTGAGGGTACGAACGAACTGTGCGATGGGGGCTTGCATGGTGCCCAGCAATTTCGCCAACAACTCTTCACGGCTTGGCAGGGTTGCCAGGGCTTTGACGCCGTTGACATCCATCACCTGTCCGGGCATAGCACCGGCGGTGAGCACCAATTTGTCGTTGGTTTTGGCAAAATTGACCAACACCTTGGCTGCTGCTACGGGATCATTGCTGATGCCATAGATGAGCGGGCCGGCCATCTTGTCGGACAGCGCCTCGAAAGGCGTGCCGGAGACGGCGCGACGGGCCAGGGTGTTTTTCAGAACGCGCAGATACACACCTGCAGCACGGGCTTCCCGGCGCAGTTGAGTCACACTTTCCACAGACAGACCACGATATTCAGCAACGATGATCGATTGGGCGCCAGCCACTTGGGCGGACACTTCTTCAATCACAGCTGCTTTTTCTTGGCGGTTAAGAGCCACGGTCTTTCTCCAAAAAGAAGCGCTATTGCACTGTTAAAAACAGGCGACCGAAATCAAGCTTTGAACATTCATTCATTACTTTCCTCGGGACCGCCATCTACGTTGGATCACATGTTTTAAAGCGTTGCCTGAACTACCAGCGCCGCTTCCAACGGTCTTTGATAACCTGCCACCTGCTGTGCGGCGAACCACACCGCGGGTGACAGCCCAAAGTTCTTATTGACCCAGCACGGTGGCTGAATCGACGCGAACCCCACCACCCATGGTGCTGGAGACCGCAATTTTCTTGAGGTATACGCCTTTGGACGAGGCTGGCTTGGATTTGTTCAAGGCATCAACCAGGGCAGCCAGGTTGGTCTTGAGCTGATCCACGTTGAACGAGGCGCGTCCGATGGTGCAGTGGATAATACCGGCCTTGTCGGTACGGAACTGCACCTGACCAGCTTTGGCGTTTTTCACTGCAGTGGCCACGTCGGGCGTCACTGTACCAACCTTGGGGTTAGGCATCAGGCCGCGAGGGCCGAGAATTTGACCCAGGGTACCCACAACGCGCATGGTGTCGGGGGAAGCGATAACCACGTCAAAGTTGATGTTGCCAGCCTTGACTTCAGCAGCCAGGTCTTCCATGCCGACGATGTCAGCACCAGCGGCTTTGGCTTCGTCAGCCTTGGCACCTTGGGCAAACACAGCCACACGAACGGACTTGCCAGTGCCTGCGGGCAGAACCACGGAACCACGAACCAGCTGGTCGGATTTACGTGCATCGATACCCAGGGCGATTGCCGCGTCGACGGACTCGTCGAACTTGGCAGTTGCTGTTTCCTTGATCAGGTTCAGAGCCTGCTCAACGGGGTAGGTGGAGTTGCGATCGATTTTTGCGCGGATCGCTTGTTGGCGCTTGGACAGTTTTGCCATGTTACAGACCCTCTACCGTGATGCCCATGCTGCGTGCGGAACCGGCCACTGTGCGAACAGCAGCTTCCAGATCGGCGGCAGTCAGGTCAGGCATTTTTGTTTTGGCGATTTCTTCAGCCTGAGCGCGGGTGATCGAGCCCACTTTGTCCATGTGAGGACGAGGTGAACCCTTGGTGATTTTCGCCGCTTTCTTGATCAGGATGGTCGCGGGGGGCGTCTTCATGATGAACGTGAAAGACTTGTCCGCGTATGCAGTGATCACCACAGGAATTGGCAGACCAGGCTCAACGCCTTGAGTCTGGGCGTTGAACGCCTTACAGAATTCCATGATGTTCAAACCGCGTTGACCCAGGGCTGGACCGATGGGGGGCGAGGGGTTTGCTTTACCGGCTGGCACTTGCAGCTTGATAAAGCCAATAATCTTCTTGGCCATGAATGCTCTCCGTGAGTTCTAACGCAACCGAAGTTGCTCCTCGTTTTGCTTGTCGTACCGTGAACCCTGCCAGCAAATAAAACAGGCGGCTGAAAACTGACGCTTAAACTTTTTCGACTTGATGGAAATCGAGTTCAACAGGCGTGGCCCGACCGAAAATAGTGACTGAAACACGCAGCTTGCTTTTTTCGTAGTTCACTTCTTCGACGTTGCCGTTGAAGTCCGCAAACGGACCTTCCTTGACACGCACCATTTCGCCCACTTCGAACAGCACTTTCGGACGGGGCTTCTCAGCGCCTTCCTGCATTTGCTGCATGATCTTGTCGACTTCTTTCTGGGAAATCGGCGTGGGGCGGTTGCCCACACCACCCACAAAACCAGTCACTTTGGAGGTGTTTTTAACCAAGTGCCAGGAATCGTCGGTCATTTCCATCTCGACCAGCACATAGCCGGGGAAGAAACGACGCTCGGTGATGGACTTTTGACCACCCTTGATTTCCACCACTTCTTCAGAGGGGACCAAGATGCGGCCAAACAGGTCGGAAATCTCGGAACGATCAATGCGCTCCTGCAGGGCGCGCTGAACGCTCTTCTCGAGGCCCGAGTAGGCGTGAACGACGTACCAACGTTTAGACATTATCGGGTCCACCCCAGAAGCAGATCGTAGAACACCCATTCAATGGTCTTGTCGACGATCAAGAGGTAAATGGCCATGACCACCACAAAACCGAACACGACCGCAGTCATTTGGGTGCCTTCTTTGCGAGTGGGCCACACAACACGCTTGGACTCATTCACCGAATCTTTGGCGAAGGCCACAAAACGCTTGCCGGCAGCCGACACAAGAAATGCACCCAGAGCCAGCGCCACACCCAAGACAACCACCGCCAAGCGAATGAAGAAGTCTTGCGAAGAAAGCACCTGATAGGCGACCGCGCCACCGATGGCAAATACCACGGACAATGCCAAGAGGGCTTTGTCCTTGCCCGACGATACGGTTTGAATGTCGCTCTGTGCCATGTTCTTAAAATGTAAGCCGCCGCTGAGCCATGTCAGCGGCGACGGTCCTACCAAAATTGGCAGGGCAAGAGGGAATCGAACCCCCAACCTTCGGTTTTGGAGACCGACGCTCTGCCAGTTGAGCTATTGCCCTTCAGAATCACTTAGTGATCTTGGCAACCACACCGGCGCCCACCGTACGACCGCCTTCGCGGATCGCAAAGCGCAGACCTTCTTCCATCGCGATCGGGGCGATCAATTCAACATTGATCGACACGTTGTCGCCGGGCAGTACCATTTCCTTGTCAGCAGGCAAGCTGATGGAGCCGGTCACGTCCGTTGTACGGAAGTAGAACTGGGGACGGTAGTTGTTGAAGAAGGGGGTGTGACGACCACCTTCTTCTTTGGACAGCACGTACACTTCGGCGGTAAAGCCTGTGTGTGGCTTGATCGAACCGGGTTTGCACAGCACTTGGCCGCGCTCTACGTCTTCACGCTTGGTGCCGCGCAGCAGTACGCCCACGTTGTCACCGGCTTGGCCTTGGTCCAGCAGCTTGCGGAACATTTCCACGCCTGTACAGGTGGTCTTGGCGGTGTCTTTGATACCCACGATTTCAATTTCTTCGCCGACTTTGACGATACCGCGCTCGATACGGCCTGTCACTACGGTACCGCGACCGGAGATGGAGAACACATCTTCGATAGGCATCAGGAATGCGCCGTCCACTGCACGCTCAGGCGTGGGGATGTAGCTGTCCAGGGCTGCGGCCAGGGCCTTGATGGCACCTTCGCCCAGTTCGCCTGCGTCACCTTCCAGGGCCAGCTTGGCTGAACCTTTGATGATGGGCACGTCGTCGCCTGGGAAGTCATAGGAAGACAGCAGTTCGCGCACTTCCATTTCAACCAGTTCCAGCAGTTCGGCATCATCAACCATGTCGCACTTGTTCAGGAACACGATGATGTAAGGCACGCCAACCTGACGGGCCAGCAGGATGTGCTCGCGAGTCTGGGGCATGGGGCCGTCAGCGGCGGAACACACCAGAATGGCGCCGTCCATCTGGGCCGCACCGGTAATCATGTTCTTGACGTAGTCGGCGTGGCCGGGGCAGTCAACGTGCGCGTAGTGGCGAGTCTCGGTTTCGTACTCAACGTGCGCTGTGTTGATGGTAATACCACGGGCCTTTTCTTCAGGGGCCGCATCAATCTGGTCGTAGCCTTTGGCTTCACCACCAATCAGGCGGGCCAGAACCGTTGTGATCGCCGCTGTCAAAGTCGTCTTTCCGTGGTCCACGTGACCAATCGTTCCTACGTTGACGTGCGGCTTCTTACGCTCAAACTTTTCTTTTGCCATGACGACCTCGATGCGAGCACCCGGCGCGATTGGGTGCGGTTTAAACACAAAATTTTGGTGCTCATGGGCAGGATCGAACTGCCGACCTCTCCCTTACCAAGGGAGTGCTCTACCACTGAGCCACATGAGCATGTCTTACAAAGCCTGGAGCGGGTGAAGGGAATCGAACCCTCGTCTTAAGCTTGGAAGGCTTCAGCTCTACCATTGAGCTACACCCGCACACCTTGTGCGCCTTACAGCACGCACTCGGTTAAACTGCTTGAATTCTGGTGGAGAGAGCTGGATTCGAACCAGCGTAGGCGTAAGCCAACAGATTTACAGTCTGCCCCCTTTAGCCACTCGGGCATCTCTCCGAAAGAGAACCCCGGATTATGTCCCTTATTTTTGTATTCGTCAACCCCATGCCTGCATTCCGTTTGTTTTGTATTCTCATTCTCGGCTTTTCCAGCGGCCTTCCCCTTGCGCTGACTGGCAGCACCCTTCAAGCCTGGCTGACCGTGGAAGGCGTGGACATCAAAACCATCGGCCTTTATGCAGTGGTGGGGTTTCCTTATACCTACAAGTTTTTGTGGTCGCCTTTGCTGGACGCCATCAATCCACGGTTGTTTGACCAGCGACGGGGGTGGATTGTGTTGATGCAACTGGCCTGTGCCGGGCTGGTGGCCGCCATGGCTTTTGTGGATGCCCATTCGGCCTGGAACGTGGCTGCGGTGGCGGTGGCGATTGCGTTTTGCTCTGCCACGCAAGACATGGCGATTGATGCCTACCGAACCGACCTGCTTCCGGCCCAGGAACGTGGACTGGGGGCTGCTTATTACGTGGCGGGCTACCGCACGGCCATGCTGGTGTCAGGCGGGCTGGCCTTGATTCTGGCCGGTGAATACCTGGGCTGGAAGGGCACCTATTTGTTGATGGCTGGCCTGCTGGCTTTGAGCGCAGTGGTGACCGGCTTTAGTCCAACAGCAGAAAACCCGGATGCTCAGTCGGCCCGAAAAAATGTGCTGGGCTTGGTTCGGGAGTCGGCCCGGGACTTTTTCGGTAAGCCTGCGGCGGTCTGGATTCTGCTGCTGATTGTGCTTTACAAGATGGGCGATGCCTTTGCAGGGTCGCTGACAACAGCCTTTCTGCTCAAAGGGCTGGGCTTTACGCTGACCGAGGTGGGGGCGATCAACAAGACGGTCAGCCTGATTGCCACCTTGATTGGCGCATTCGCCGGTGGCTATGGTGTCAAGCGTTGGGGGCTGTTCAATGCGCTGTTGGTGTTTGGTGGTTTGCAAGCGGTGTCGAACCTGACGTTTTGGGGGCTGGCAGTGAGCGCGCCCAATGTGGTGGCGATGGGTGCCGCGGTGTTTGTGGAGAACCTGTGTGGCGGCATGGGCACTGCGGCTTTTGTCGCCCTGCTGACCAGCCTGTGCAGCAGGGAGTTTTCGGCCACGCAGTACGCGTTGCTGTCGTCTTTGGCGGCGGTCGGCCGGGTGTACCTGAGCGCCCCCGCAGGTTATGCGGTGGCGGCTTGGGGTTGGGACGGCTTCTTTTTGGCGTCGACTGCGGTGGCTTTACCCGGCCTGGTTGCTCTGTTTCTCTTGCGTTCGAGCCTCAAGAAACTGGCGGGGTGAACAGCTGCGCCATTTTTGAAAGGCATGGATGAATGCCGAGGTGGAGGCGTACCCCAAGCGGGACGACACTTCGGACACACTCAAACCAGTGGAACACAGCAGTTCTTCGGCCATGGTTTGACGCACCTCGGTGAGCAGGTCACGAAAACTGGTGCCTTCATCGGCCAGGCGGCGGCGCAGGGTACGCTCGGTCATGAAGTGGTCGCTCGCGATTTGGGCCAGGCTGGGGGTGTTGGAAATGTTGGCCAGCAGTTTGTTGCGGATCCAGGCCGACGTTCCTCCACGCTCCGTGCGCAGTTGCAGCAACTGCTGCAGTTGGCGATCGAAATACTCGACGGACGCCGGGTTGCCTTTGGGCAGGGGCGTGCTCAGCAAGTCGCGTGAGAACACGACCGCGTTTCTGGACGACTCAAACCGGGGCACTCGACCATACACGGCCTCGTATTGGGCCAATGGCGCAGTGGGACGCATGGAAAATTCAAGGTCCATCAAGGGCATTGCTGCGCCAAACAATTCCCGTTGAATGACCTGAATGGCTGAGGAATCGCGCTCAAGCACAAAGGCTCGGGCTGCGGGTGGCAGGTGATCGACATTCAGCACGATGGCCACGGAATCACTGCGCTCGTCCAGGTCGATCCGGGAAAAAGCAAAGGACAAATCCAGATAGCGCAAGCCCATGTGGACCGCCTCTCCAAAGTTTGGACAGGTAAGCAAGGCATACCCCCAAAGGCCATAGGTGGCCAGGTGATATTCCGCCCCAGCCATCAAGCCCAAACCGGGTGTTTGCCCCTGAAGGCGAACGAGATTGAGTATGACTTGAAGCTCTTGCTCGGGCCGGATTTCAAGATGAGGGTCCTGCAGGTGGGCAGGCGCAATCGATGAGCCCGACAACAAGCCACTGAGCGGTGAGCCCAGCCGCTGTCCGAGTTTGCAGAGAATTCCAACACTGGTTACCGATCGCCGAGGGGCGGCCGCCTTGTTCATGGTGCGTGTCTCCTTCCGTGATTTGCATGTCCGGAATTATCAATTTTTATTGATTGTAGACCAGTTGGCCGATGGATGTCTGCTTCTACACTGAGATGATGATGACGAATGGAGAAAGGCGATGTCTTCGGTAGAACCCCTTGAGGTGTTGATTCTGGGTGCTGGCTTTGGCGGCCTGGGCATGGGCATCGCGTTGAAAAAGGCGGGCGAGCGGCGTTTTGCCATTTTGGAAAAAGCCGCCGAGGTGGGCGGATGCTGGCGGGAGAACACTTACCCGGGCGCAGCCTGCGATGTGCCTTCGCACTTGTATTCATTTTCGTTTGAACCCAAGGCCGACTGGAGCCGTCGGTTTGCCCATCAGGCTGAAATTCTGGGCTACCTGAAAAGCTGCGCCCTGAAATATGGCCTGCATGACCATCTGAATTTCAATGCGGAGGCCAAGGAGGCCTGGTTCGATGAAACCAATCAGTTTTGGGTGGTGAAAGACGCCAAAGGCGGCGTGTGGCGGGCGCGACACGTGGTCAGCGCCGTGGGGCAATTGAGCCGCCCGTTGATTCCCGCCATTGAAGGCCGATCTTCATTCAAGGGGGCGGTGTTTCATTCCGCACAATGGGACCATGACACGGTGATTGATGGCCGCAGGGTGGTTGTGATTGGCACGGGGGCCAGCGCGATCCAGTTTGTGCCGGAGCTGGCCAAGCGGGCAAAGTCGGTGACGGTGTTCCAGCGCTCGGGGGCTTGGGTGATTCCCAAACCTGACAGGGCGTATGGGGTGGTGGACAACCTGGTGTTTTCCGCCGCGCCTTTGGCACAGGCCATAAGCCGCGCCTGGACTTACGTGGAACATGAAAGCCGGGCCATTGCATTTACGCAGCAGCCGTGGATTTTGAAGCTCTTTGAAAGCCGGGCACGAGCGCAGATGCGCAAGCACATCAAGGACCCGCTGTTGCTGCAGAAGATTGAGCCCGACTACGCGTTGGGATGCAAGCGGGTCTTGATCTCCAATGACTGGTACCCGGCCTTGGCGCGCGCCAATGTGGATGTGGTCACCGAGGGAGTGGCCCACTTCGAGGAACACGGGGTCCGCGACGCCAG
Source organism: Limnobacter sp. (assembly GCF_046297615.1). Taxonomy (GTDB): domain Bacteria; phylum Pseudomonadota; class Gammaproteobacteria; order Burkholderiales; family Burkholderiaceae_B; genus Limnobacter. Next base: position 117,643 of record NZ_JBKBHM010000001.1, read on the forward strand.
CGGGGTGTTGCAGGAGGCCGATGTGGTGATTTATGGCACCGGGTTTGCTGCCACAGAGTTTCTGTCGCCGATGAAGATCACTGGACGGCGGGGCATGGTGCTCAATGAGGTGTGGGCCAAGGGGGCGGAAGCCTACCTGGGCATGACGGTGCACGGATTCCCGAATTTTTTCATGCTGTACGGCCCAAACACGAATTTGGCCCACAGTTCGATCGTGTACATGCTGGAATCGCAGATTGCGCATGTCATGGGCGCCTTGCGCTTGAAGCAACGCAAGGGCGCCTCCTTGATTGAGGTGAACGCAGACACGCAATTCGGATTCAATGACCGTTTGCAGCAACGAATTTCGAAATCGGTTTGGGATAGCGGCTGCACAAGCTGGTATAAAAACGAATCCGGGAAAAACATCAACAATTGGCCCGGCTTCACCTTCGAATACCGGTGGAAAACCAAAAAGCCGGACACCCGACATTACAGCTTGAGCTGAGCCGCAACCAGCGGGCTTGCTTGCCAACAGGAGACACCACTTTTGAACGCCCTGCTTCAGGAATTTGGTTTAAACGGCCCCGATTTTGAGGCCCTGAAACGCAAACACAGTACACCCCATTCTCGCTTTGTGAAGTGCATGGGGCTGGATGTCCATGTCAGCATCGAAGGCCAAGGCCCCGATGTGGTGATGGTTCATGGCTTTGCTGCCAGCCTGCACACTTGGGACGATGTGGCCCGCGAACTGGTGAAACAGCACCGGGTGATTCGCTTTGATTTGCCCCCCTTCGGGCTAACAGGGCCCGTGTTGGATGAAAGCGGCAAGCCACGAAAGCTGGATGTGGCGTTTTATCAAACGTTTGTGGATGCGCTGCTGGACACGCTGGACGTTAAGCGCTGCGTGATGATTGGCAATTCGTTTGGTGGCTTCCTGAGCTGGGACCAAGCGCAACGACACCCGGAGCGGGTTCGGGGTGCGGTGCTGAGCGACTCGGTGGCCTATCAGCAGCCGTTGCCGATTTACATCAAGCTGTTCACGATTGCGCCGATTGCGGGGCTGGTGAAACACTCGGTGCCCGCATTTTTGCTGCGCATGGCAATTCGGGATGTGTATGGCGATGCCAGCAAGATCAAGCCTTTTGTGTTGAAACGATACCTTGAGTTGTTCATGCACAAGCCCAACCGCAGCGCAGTGCCCGGAATGGTCGGCGTGTTCACGGATGGCGAGTTGGGTGCCCACCGTCTGCCCGACATCAAAGTGCCCTGCCTGATTGTTTGGGGCGATGCGGACCGCTGGGTGAAACCGGAGATGGGTGAGCGCATGCACAAGGACATCCCGGGTTCACGGCTGATCAGATACCCGGGGGTAGGGCATATTCCGATGGAGGAGACACCGGAACAATTTGCCTGTGATTGCATGGAATTCATTTCGACCTTGCCGGGGGCTTGAGCCATGAAGAACAAAGTGGTGTTCATCACTGGCGGTGCACGAGGTTTGGGTGCTGGCTTGGCACAACGGGTGGTGTCGGCTGGCGGCCAGGTGTTTGTGGTTGACCTCAACGAGCGGGATGTATTCACGCAAACAGAGGCGCTGGGGGCCAATGCGGCGGGCTGTGTGGCCAATGTGTGCTCGCTTGGGGACATTGAGTTGGCGATGGAGGCCTGCGCTGCACGTTTTGGTCGCATTGATGTGGTGGTGGCCAATGCAGGCATTTTGCGCATGGGCTCGATTGAGTCGATGAACCCTGCAGATTTCAAAGCAGTGCTGGATGTGAATGTGAATGGGGTGTTCAACACCATTCGCGCGGCGATTCCTTACCTTCGGGACACGCAAGGTTATCTTCAGGTGGTGTCGTCACTGGCGGCGGCCATTCACACACCCCTGATGGCGCATTACGCAGCCTCGAAAGCCGCTGTGGAGGCGCTGGCGGACGTGGCCCGACAGGAGCTGGCGGTCGACGGCATCGCAGTGGGCTGCGTGCACCCCACCTTCACCAACACGGCGATGATCAAGGAAGTGGATGCCGGGGTTTTGTGGGGCGGGCACAAGGGTGCGTTTGCCGCTGTTGAACCGGAGCAGGTGATTGATGCGATGTTCAAGGGCATCCGCAAACGGCAACGCAAGATCATCGCGCCCAAGCAGATCGCGCCGTTGATTCTGGCGCCGGGCTTGTTCCATTGGGCGGCCGAACAGATCAGCCGCCTTCATGGCTCGGACGCCGCATTCAAGGCCTTTCAGCGGGAAGAGCGGAAAACCAGCCGCAAAACCAAACAGCCCGCCTAAAGGCCGGGCGCTGGGCTTAATCGGCGTAATCGGGGCTGATGCGGTTCAGTTTGCGCAGCAAGGCAGGCCAGGCGATGTTGCCACCGGCATTCAGGGTGACCTTTCGGGCGGCCTGCTGGATGCCGGCTACGATGGCACCGGGCACTTCGATGACATCGGCACCCTGCGCCAGGGCATGCACCTGAATTTGGCATGCCCGCTGCAAAAAGAACATGCGAAGGAAGGCCTCGGCGACGGTGGTGTCGCAAGTCAACAAACCGTGATTGCGCAGAATCATGCTGCGTGTGGCGCCCAAGTCGGCCACCAGCCGAACCTTTTCGTCCGGATTCAGGGCCACGCCTTCGTAATCGTGGTAACTCAGGCCCGACAAGGGGAACAGCGAATGCTGTGACAGGGGCCGCAAGCCTTCGCGCTGCGTGGACACGGCAACACCTTCCACTGTGTGCAGGTGAATGACGCAGTTGGCGTCTTCGCGGGCCTCGTGAATGGCGCTGTGAATGGTGAAACCAGCGGGGTTGATGTCGTAGCTGGACTCCATGACCTTGTTGCCCTGCAAGTCAACTTTCACCAAGCTGCTGGCCGTGATTTCTTCAAACAACATGCCGTAGGGGTTGATCAGGAAGTGATGGTCGGGGCCGGGCACCCGCGCGGAGATGTGGGTGAACACCAAGTCATCCCAGCCATACAGGGCCACCAGGCGATAGCAAGCGGCGAGGTCGACTCGCATTTGCCATTCGGCGTCGGACACGAGCGGCTTGACACTGGATGGCGTGTGGGGTGCATTCATGGCTGTCTCCTTGCTGGGGGCTGTTGTGCATTGATGGCTGTAGGTTCGCCCGCCTGTTTTTCAGTGTACCAGCGGCGCTGGGGTGCGCGTGCGAATATTTCGGATTGAAGTGCATGACATTCGGGGGCATGATGCTGGCAGAGACAACGGGCCATTGACCGCTCACCAACACTCCAGAGGCGAAAAGCCCATGACTGACACGCACGAAACCCAAACGATAGAACTGGAACAATGGCGTGAGGAATACCGGCAGGCCCACATTGGCCCCGGTTATCGCGGTCTGCTGCATTTGGCTTTCACCACCAGCCTGTCGCTGCTGATCATCGGGCTGTGCATCCACCACCTTGCCCCCATGCATGGATGGGAATGGGGCACAGTGCCACTGACCTTGGTGTACGCCAACTTTGCCGAATGGGCCGGGCACAAGTTTGTGATGCACAGACCGGTTCGGGGATTGAACTTGGTGTACAGGCGGCATGCCTTGCAACACCACCGCTTCTTCAGCCAAAACCACATGGAAATTGGATCGACCCGTGACTTCAAGGCGGTGCTGTTTCCGCCGGTGCTGGTGAGCTTCTTTTTGGTGGCGTTTTTTCTGCCGATCGCCCTGATGCTGGATTGGGCTGTGGGGCGCAATGTGGCGCTGTTGTTCACCGCGTCAGGCTTGGGATACTTTCTGAATTACGAGCTGCTGCACCTGTCTTACCACCTGAGGGCCAACCATTGGGTGCATCGCATTCCCGGGTTTTCAGCATTGGCCCGGCTGCACACCACTCACCACGACCCTCGGGAGATGGCGCATCACAACTTCAACATAACCTACCCACTGATGGACTACGTGATGCGAACTTGGAAGCGCCGCTGAGCAATGACGGGTAATGGGTCAGTGGGCGCCGGACTGGTCATCCCATGCCGCCAAAATAGCGGCCCCCATGATCAGCATCCCACCGATAGCCACTTGCCCGGTGAGTACTTCGTTCGCAAAAAGCACCGCACTTGCCGTGGCGAACACCACTTCGGAAAGCATCACCACCGAGGTGACATTGGCCGGCAGGCGAGACGCGCCAAACTGCAAACCATAATTGGCCACCAACAAAGCCACGGCAAACCCAGCCAGCACAGCAACACCCAACCACCCCGGGAAGGCTGGAACTGGAATGCCAGAACCGGTGAAGGCCAATACACCCAAGGCCAGCGCAACCACCGCAGGCACCACCGCCCCGCCGAGGAACATGCCAAGCAGGCGGGCCTGCGCCGAGCTGGATTGCTGATGGCGCAAGAGGACATTGTTCAAGGCAAAAGCGGCACCGCCCATGAGGCCCAACCACTCGCCGAGTGCCGAGGGCACCGGGAAAGCCACTTGCCCCTCAGGGCTTAGCACCAGGGTGGCGCCCAACAGGGCCAGTGCGATTCGAATGATCGATTTGACTGTGATGGCTTCGTTGAGCACCCACCGGGCCAAAAGTACCGCCCAAACAGGCATGAGATAAAACAGCAGGACCACCCGGATGACATCCGCGATGGTGATGCCCCAGTTAAAACCCACCATGGTTGTGCCTGCAGCCAGGGCCAGCAACCACAGGGCTGGGGTGGCCAAGACTTCCCTGAGGGTGGAAGGACGAAACAGCACCAACGCGGCCGAGCCCAGCAGATAGGTGGCCGAGGACGCCCACAGGGCGTGCAAGCCCAACTCGTTGAGCGTGCGCAAGGGCCACCAGGACGTTCCCCACACCAGGGCGTTAAGCACCAAGGCCAGATAAGGCCAAAGGGACAGAGGCTGCTTAGGCACAGTTCACCACCACCCGGCCTTGCAACTGATTGGACAGAACCAGACGCGCGCTGTCGAGAGCCTGGGGCAGACGCACTTCTTTGATCATGAAATCGAGGTCGTATTCGCCCAAGGCCTCGGCCAACATGCCCCAAGCACGCGCCCTTTCTTCGTGGCTGCGATACACACAGTTGATGCCCCGCAAGGTAATGCCGCGGAGAATGAAGGGGGCCACTGACGCGGAAAAATCCATGCCCTGCGCCAAGCCACAGGCTGCAACTACGCCCCCATATTGAGTTTGTGCGCAGGCATTGGCCAAAGTGTGACTGCCCACGCTGTCCACCACGGCGGCGAACTGCTCTTTTTGCAAGGGCTTGCCGGGGCGAGACAGTGAATCGCGGTGAATGAGGTGCGTAGAGGCCAAGCCCAACCTTGCAAAATGCGCAGCCGCCGATTCGGACACAGGTGCGCCCGTGGCATCGATGGAGCCGGTCAAACCAACCACCTCGTAGCCGAGGTGTTTGAGTAACAGGCAACTGACCGACCCTACACCACCGCTGACGCCAGTGACCAACACTGGGCCATCGCCGGGGCGAACGGGGTGATCGAGCAGCGCCATGACGCACAACGCGGCCGTGTAGCCAGCGGTGCCCAAGGCGGCGGCCCAACGGGCACTGCGGCCTTCAGGCAGGGGCGACACCCAGTTGGCTGGCACACGCACTTGCTCGGACAGCCCACCCCAGTGGGTCTCGCCCAAGCCCCAGTCATTGACTTGGCAAAGCGTGCCCACAGGCCACAGGTCGGACTGGGACTCAATCACCTGCCCCACCGCATCAATGCCATGCACCATGGGGTAGGTGCGGGCAATGGGTGCAGTGTGGGTCAGCGCCAGCGCGTCCTTGTAGTTGAGGCAGGAGTACAGGACTTTGATGCGGACCTCACCCGGCGGCAGGGATGCCTCATCCAGGCTCCTGAATTGGGCTTCTTCGGCTTGCGCCGTGTCCGATATCCACGCGTTGATCATGCTGTCTCCTGTTTTTCGCCCGGCAATCATCGCACAAACGAGGGCACAGGTTTGCGCCGCAGGGTCAGCTTCAATACACTCTGGGCTTGTCCTTCAATTGATGAACGAACTGTGCGCAAACCCACCGCAAAAAGCCTGATTCTCGACCTGCTGCTGGCCAACGATGGCCGCCCCTTGTCGGCACGGCAAGCCATTGCGGCCTGCGCGATTTTCGACATCAGTGTGAACAACACCCGTGTGGCGCTGGTTCGGCTGTCGGCTGAAGGGCTGATTGAATCGGCTGGACGGGCCTTGTACCAGTTAACTGACGATGCCCACCTGCTGGCCGACGACGTGGCCACTTGGCGCACAAAGGCCCAGCGGGTTCGCCCTTGGGCTGGCGATTACCTCGTGGTTCAAGCCGACAAACTGACCCGGGCTGAAGCCAAGCAACAACGTGCGCGCAACCGTTCCCTGCACATGTTGGGCTTTCAGGCCTTGAACCCTCACCTGTTCATTCGTGCCGACAACATTGAGGACAGCCCTGACGCGGTGCGGGCACGCCTGTATCGGCTGGGGCTGGAAGAAGACGCACCCGTGTTCCGCGCCAGAGATTTTGATAAAGACACGGAAAAACGCATTCACGCTTTGTGGAACCCGGGCCAATTGGAGACTTTGTACACCCAGCATGAGCTGAAAATCAGGACGTGGTTGGAGCGCCATGATTTGCTGGAGGTGGAGGTGGCTGCGCGGGAGAGTTTCCTGCTGGGCAGCCAAGCCATCAAACATGTGGTGTATGACCCATTTCTGCCTGAGCAGTGGGTGAACATCGACGCACGGGAACGGTTCATTCGAATCGTGCATGAACTCGATGGCGTGGGAAAAACCATCTGGATGAAACTGTGGAGCGAACTGGACACTTAGGCCAATTCCTTCACTTCTAGAGTAAACATTCATCCGAAACGACCAACAGCCCGTATACACTTCGACTTCGTGATTTTTCGCAACGCAACACAGGCCGGCTTGACGTGAAAACATTATTCAAAACAGCGCTAAAGCTCAATGAAGTGGCTGCACAGACTGCAACGAATGCTGCGGACTGGCTGTTTCGCAAGGACATTCTGGTTCAGTCCGGAAAGACCGGCTATGACGTGATTGCTGAACTGGACCCGATGCGGGTTCGGTATTACGAACCGGAGTTGCAAGCCCCACGGGCTAGCTTGGTGGACGGCGAAGAAGAAACCCCACCCCAGCGCCAACACGGCATTCCCTTGGTGCTGGTGCCCCCACTGGGTGTGACCACTGAAACCTTCGATTTGATGCCAGACCGCAGCCTGGTCAAATTCATGGTGCAAGCGGGCTTTCGTGTGTACCTGATTGACTGGGGCAAGCCTGAGCGCAAACACGCCCACCTTGGGCTGTACGACTACAGCCACGACATGATGGGCGAGGCGCTGAAGGCCATCCGCGCGCACAGCCGGTCGGAGGACATTTCCCTCATGGGCTGGTGCATGGGTGGGCTGCTGTGCCTGCTGTACGCCGGGTACGGGGAAGACCGACGGATTCAGAACCTGGTGACCATTGCCAGCCCGGTCGACCTGCGCAACGGCAGGAACATCATGAGTGTGGCCTCAAACACGTTGAATGTGACCGCACGGTTTATTCGCAAATACAGCGAATTCCGGCTGGACCGGATCAACCCTGCCCTGTTCAGCCCACCGGGCTGGGTGGTCAGCCTGGGCTTTAAATTGACCGCGCCTGTGGCCAGCATCACCACCTATTGGGACTTGTTGACCCGCCTGTCTGACAGGGACTTTGTCGTGCAGCACACCACCACCTCGGATTACCTGAACAACATGATGCTGTACCCGGGCGGTGTGGTGCGTGACTTCATGGTTCGGTTCGCGGTGGACAACAAATTGGCCAAAGGCCGCATGAAGGTTGGGGATAAATTCACCGAACTGCAAAACATCCGCAGCAATCTGTTGGTGTTTGCGGGCGACACCGACCACTTGGTGCCCGCCAGCATGGCCAAACAGAGCTTGAAGCTGGTGAGTTCTGATGACAAGACGTTCATGCTGGCGCCCGGCGGCCACATGGGCGTGATTCTGGGCAGCAAGGCGGTGAGCAATGTGTGGCAAACCAGCGCGGACTGGTTGCGGCCCAGGTCTCAGGTTACCAAAACACCCGCCCGCCGCAAGAAGGCTGCCAAAGCAGCCGCTTGATCAAAGAACGATAGACACCAGCTCGTGCCCGGTGAGGGCACGGTAGATGGCATCGAGCTCATCTTGACTGGAGACCCTGACGGTGCAAGTCAGGCTGATGTAGGTGCCCTTGCTGCTGGGACGCATCTCGATACTGCCGGGGTCAAAGCCGGGGTTCATGGCGCCGAGCAGGTCGGCGATGACCTGCGCAAACTCGGGCACGCTCTTTCCCATCACCTTGATGGGAAAGTGGCATGGGAACTCGATCAGGCTGTCCTTGCGCGGGCCGGAACCAATCACATCCATCACAGGCCTCTTATTTGTCGATCCAGAGCTTGGCTGAATCCACCAAGCGGCCGAAAATACCAGCCTCGTCCACATTGCTCAGTGCCACCAGCGGCACAGTGCCCACGAGTTGGCCATCCAGGGTCAGCTTCAAGGTACCCAGCTCAGTGCCCGCCTTGATGGGGGCGATCAGGGTTTCCTTCTTTTCCACACTGGCTTTCAGGTTGGCCGCGCTGCCTCGGGGCACGTTGTACATCAGGTCGCGTATCACGCCGAGTTGAACCTCGCGGGCCTGGCCTTTGTACACGACGCTCGTGCTGATGGGCTGACGGGCGCCATACAACTTGACGGTGTCAAACATCTGGAACCCATAGTTGAACAGCTTCAGGCTTTCCTGAGTGCGGGCTTGGTCCGATGCGGTGCCCAACACAATCGACAGCAAACGACGGTCAACGCCATTGGGCAACTTGCGAACGGCCGAGCTGACCAAGCAATAACCGGCGGCGTCAGTGTGGCCGGTTTTCATGCCATCAACGGAGGAATCGATCCACAACAGTCGGTTGCGGTTGGGCTGGCGAATGCCGTTGTAGGTGTACTCCTTGGTGGAATACATTTTGTAGTAGCTTGGAAAGTCTTGAATGATGCGGCGGGCCAGAATGGCCAGGTCGTTGGCCGTGGTGTAGTGCTGCGGGTCGGGCAGGCCACTGGCGTTGCGGAAGTTGGACTCGTTCATGCCCAGGCGTTTGGCCTGCTGGTTCATCAGGTTGGCGAAATTGCTTTCGTCGCCGCCCAGCAGTTCGGCCAGCGCACGCGTGGCGTCATTGCCGGACTGAACGATCATGCCGTAGAGCAGTTCTTCCACGTTCACGGGTTTGTTGGGCTCGATAAACATGCGGGAGCCCTCTGCCTTCCACGCGGTGGGCGACACGGGCACCTGCTGGTCCAGTTTGATCTGCTTGTTCTGCAAGGCCGAGAACACGAGGTACGCAGTCATCAGCTTGGTGAGTGAGGCGGGCTCAAGCCGCTGGTGGCTGTTCAGTTCGGCCAAGGTTTGGCCAGTGGTCAGGTCCAACAACATGTAACCCTTGGCGCCGATGTCGGGCACAGGGGGCATGGCTGAATTTTGGGCATGCACGGCTGTGGCCGCCAGGGTGCAGGCCAGCGCTACAGTGCGCAAGGTCTGCCGAAACAGAGTGAAACCGGACTTGAACAAAACACGCTCCTTGATTGTTGTGAATTCGACAGGCCTTCAGGCTCAGGCTGGGTAATAACGCACCAGCATGTCTTTGAGTTGAGGCAACTTGCCATGAAAAAAATGCTCCACGCCGGGCATCACCATGACGGGTATCTGCTGGCGATTGGCCCATTGCATCACCGTGTCCAGCGGCACGGTGTCATCCACTTCGCCGTGGATGACCAGCGTGTCCGCAGGCACATCCGCCACATTGAAGCGGCTGGTGGCCGTGCCGACCAAGGCCAACTTACCCACGGGCACGCCTTGGGAGCGCAATACCTGGGCCGCATGGCTGGCCACAAAAGCACCAAACGAAAAACCGGCCAGCGCCACCGGTTGCTCGAGCAGTTCAGCAGGCAACAGTTCAGACCGGGCCCGCTGGACAAGGTTCACCAAATCATCACGCTCGCCCTGCCCATGGTCGTGGACACCCGCACTCTGGCCCACACCCCTGAAATTGAACCGCACCGTCACCAAACCCAATTGCAGGAAGGCCCGGGCAATGGTTTGCACCACTTTGTTGTCTTTGGTGCCACCAAACAGCGGATGCGGATGCGCCACCACGGCCAAGCCGCGCAAAGCCTCTGTGGGCTCGTCAATGGACACCTCGATGTCGCCGGCCAAACCTGGCCACACTGCATGACGGGTTCTGGGGTTCATGGCAGTCGCAGGCGCTCAACCACCTCACCACGGACCAAGTGACTGTCGATGATTTCATCCACATCCTCTTTGTCCACGAAGGTGTACCAAACCCCCTCTGGATAGACCACCAAAACTGGCCCCTCATCGCAGCGATCCAGGCAACCCGCTTTGTTCATCCGAACTTTGCCTTGGCCATTCAGGCCCAGTTCCTTGATGCGGGCTTTGGCGTAGGCGTGCACCTCGGAGGCGGCACAATCGCCACAACTGCGCTCGCCGTTGTCACGCTGGTTCGTACAGAAAAACACATGCTTGTCGAAGTAGCTCATGCGCAGAGACCTGAAGGGGAGAGGCGAACAGAGGGCCGCTTGGACAAACGCCAAGAAGGAGCATTAATTATCGCCGAAAACGGGCCTCAGGCCGGCTCAGGAAAATCAAAATGGTGAGTGCAAGAATGGGCCAGAGCTCACTGATCCAGCGCCCTGCCTCCTGAAGTGAGCGGAACAAGCCAATCCAGCCGGGGCCACGCACTGTCAAATCGGGGTCATAAACCCCAGGCAATAGCAAAGTGAGCGACCACCCAACCACCAAGTGAAGCAGACTCAAGCGGGCCAGGTGATGAGGTGCAAGCCGTTCAAACGACACGGCCACCGCCGCCAACACGGCCAAAAACAACCCAGCACCGTGCGCCCCCAGCCAAAGGCCCGATTGGTAAACCCACGCATCCACAGGAAAGAGAATCAAGCCCTCAAGGCTGCGCAGCAACACGGTGATTGCGATCAGCACCAGCACCATCCGCAGCCGTGGTGAACCGGACTGGGTTTGTGCCAAACCAATCAGCCAAGCACACATCAACCAACAGTAATTCAGCACATTGGGTGCCCATTGCTCCACCTGCAAAATGAATGAGGCTGGCAGGCCAAATGGCGTACTTTGAATTTGGGGGCCGGGAATGTCGAACAAATTGCCCAACCAAAACCCCATGCTGAACGGCGGGTTTTGGGGTGGCAATATGGCCAGAAACCACAACACCAAGAGCAGCGCCCCCAGCCAGGCACGGTCAATCAACCACGATTCCAGCCGACGGTTCAGCCCAGCAACCCATGGGTTACGGGCCGTCAGCGCAACCGCCAGCAAAGCCCCCAACACCCCGCCCATCACATTGGTGAGCACATCCATTTTTGAGGGCACACGGGTGGGCAGATAGGTTTGAAGGGCTTCCACCGAAAACGACAAGCCAAGGCACACCACACCGACCAGCAGAACATCGCGGCTGCGCACCGACCGGCTGGTGCCCAAGGCCAAACAAAACCCCAGCGGCAAATAGCCAGCCACGTTCACGATGATGTCGGCCCACAGCAAGGTTTGATGAATGGGCACCCACGGGCCCAGAACAAATTCAAACGGGCCTATGCCGATTGAGCGCCAATTCACATAAGGAAACAGGCTGAGGTGAACCACCAGACAGGCGTACACGCAGGCGAAAATCAGCAGCCCGCGATGCGGGTTCGTGGTCCGCAAGGCGTCCTGAATCAAGGGCTGGCGTCGGTCTGGTGTCGGCAAAAGTGGCTCGGAACAGAACAGGAGTGGGGTATGATGGCCCCACTGTGCGGATTCCCGCATGCGATTGAAAGACTGTGATGATGTTAACCCAAGCTGAGGTTCACTGGATCGTTGTGGATCAAGTGGACTCAAGCAACTCCGCGCTGCTTGAGCACTGCCGGCACACCCCCTGGACCGGTATTGTGGCCATGCTGGCCCACCGCCAGACGGGTGGGCGGGGCCGTGCCGGGCGGGTTTGGCACAGCGCAGCGGGCCAAAGCCTGTGCCTGTCGATCGCACTGCCGATGGCAGGCAGTGCCTTGCCCTGTCTGCCCCTGTGCGCTGGAATCGGCGTGGCTCAGGGGCTGACCAGCCTCGGGGTGCAGTCCCAGTTGAAGTGGCCCAACGACATTCTGATTGATGGCGCCAAAGTTGGCGGCATTTTGTGTGAAGCGACAGACACGGCTTGCGGCCCTGCTGTTGTGGTGGGCATCGGCATCAACATTGGCGCGGTGCCGGAACAACCCACCGCAGCCCCAAGCTCACCCACTGCACCGCTGCCCCGCACCAGCCTTCAAGCACACTGGCCTTTGAACAAACCCATGCCTGAAGCCCAAACCTTGGCCGAGCGACTGCTGCCCTGCGTGGTGTCGGCCATTGAAGCAGCCTTGAATGGGCAACAGGCCAGCCTCATGGCGCAGTTCAATTCGCGCGATGTGTTTCGGGGGCAGGTGGTTCAAGTGTGGGACGGACCTGATTTGCACCTGGAAGGCAAGGCTTGGGGCGTGGGCACCGAGGGCACCTACTTGATTGAGACTGCGCATGGCCTTGAAACCGTGCTGGTGGGGGACCTGTCCCTGCGGAGCCGACCATGAAGCGCCTGCTGTTGATGGATGCGGGTAACACCCGGATCAAATTTGCCGCCGCATCCGCGCCCACCGGCCTGGGCCAATTGCCCACACTGGACGCTGACTTGCCCGGTAGCGCCATGCCCAGCGATGAAGTGTGGCCTATTGGCGCTTTGCAAGCCGCGCTGGCGGACCAACTGCGCTTATACGATGGCATTCATGAAGTGCTGTGGTGCAGCGTGCTCGGCACGCGTTTTGAGCCATTGATGCAAGCCGCCTGCGAAGCCCTGAAAGTCAGCCAACGGCGAATTTCGCCCACCAACAACCCACTGATGCGAACCCGCTATGCGGACCCCTTCATTTTGGGGCAAGACCGATGGGCACTGTCACTGGCTGTGGCCCACCGCGCACAGCTTGAAGGCAGCGTGGCACCACAACTGGCAGTCAGCCTGGGCACGGCCACCACGGTGGACCTGGTGTTGCCAGGCACCCCTGGCGAACACGCCGGCGGCTGGATTGCGCCCGGGGTGCACACCATGCTGAGCAGCCTGGCCCAACAAACAGCCCAGCTTCCCATGGCCCGCCTTACCGATGTGGATTGGCCCACCCGCACGCACGACGCCATTGGCGCGGGGGTGCTGCACAGCCAAGTCGGCCTGATTGCCCAAGCCTGCCGTGTGGCCGAACAGCACACTGGGCAAACGCCGCAGGTGTGGCTCAGTGGCGGCCATGCACAGGCCATGTTGCCCCATTGGCCCTCTGCCCGCCTGCTGGAACGCGGTGTGATGGAAGGCCTGTGGGTGGACGCGGCCTGTCAGGCTTTGGGGGCCGCACCATGAGCCGGGCCCGTCAAACATACACGGTGTTGCTGCTGGGTGTGGCATTCAACGGGGTGCTGGCCGCTGTGTTTTGGCTGTGGCCATTCATGCCACAACGTTCAGCGGGCGACCCCGGGAAACGTGCGGAACTGGTGGCCATCGAGCGGCCTTGGGCTGTAGCAGCCCCAAGCACCGACGCGCCCAAAGCACCCGCCGTCAAGATCGACCTTCAACAGGGGGCCAGCAGCCTGAACCAAGCCATTGAGGAGGCGAGCGCACAGGCCGATCCGTCCGTGCGCGGGTGCCGCCTGTGGGGTCCGTTTGTGGCCGGTGATGCCGACCGAATCGCCAGCGCCTTGAGTGAATGGACAGGACAGTCGCAACGGGTGGAACGGGAAGTGCCGGTGGGCTACATCGTGTATCTGGACAAAACCCGGACTGGCCCCGCCGGGGACATTGCCCTGCTGCAATCCAAGGGCATACGGGACTGGTTTGCCATCAACACACCGGGGCCATTGCAAGGCACGATTTCACTGGGCCTTTTCAGGGACAGGGACAGGGCTGAGCAACACCGAAAAGACATGCAGTCCAAAGGACTGGACCATGTAGAGATTCGAGAACGGCTGGGCCCCAAACGTGGTTACTTTGAACTGCGGGGCACCCCCGCCCAAATGGACAAACTACAAGCCATTTACGCCTTGGTGCCCAAAGGTGAACTGCTGGATTGCCCTGCGGCGGCCAGTTGAGCGGGGTTACAGGTCGCCGCTGTGATCATCCGCCCAAGCGGCCTGCAGCAACAAGGCATCCTCCGGCAGTTCCACACCCCGGGACCACACCAGCGCCTTGAACTGGCTGCCCATTTCATGGTCAGCCAGCAACATGTGAACGGCTTGACGGGCGGGCCCACCCCGCACAGGGTCGCTCCAGTCGGGCCATTGGCTGGCCATGTCCAGAATACCCAGCCCACGCAACAAGCCTGACTGCGTGCAATACCCCTCCAACTGCCCGCCAGCCGCCGACAGCGCCGCATACATGGCGCTGAAGTCCACGTGGGCAGTCAAATCTTGTTGACCCGGGTTGAGCAGAAAATCGTCATGCGCCACATGGCGGGCCGTGGCTCGAAGGGTGCCTTGGGTTCGTGACGGGTGGTAATACAAACCGGCGTGGTAGCCATAATCCACCATCAAGGCCACCCCATTGAGCCGTGCCGTCAGGGTGCGCACCCAGGCCTGTGCCTGCTCACACACTTCAGACTGGTAGCCTTCCGGCCAGGGGCCGTGCGCCTGCACCAAGGGCATCACCCGGTCGCACAGGTCTTTGGGGGCAGCTTCCCATTGCCAAGTCAGCGCCTCACCTTGGCGCACTACCCAGGCCTCTTGAATCGCTTGCTCATGCCAGCGGAAACGGCGCACGGGCATGGCATCCAGCACCTCGTTGCCTATCACCACACCGTCCAACACATCGGGCAGGGCACTCAACCATTGCACCTTGGCACGCACGTGGGCTGGCAGGGTGGACAGGGTTTGCGACTGCTGCGCTTTCAGACCAGCCGACAGGTCCACAATGAAATACGCCTCGATGTCTTCGCCCAACTGGCTGAGCACTGCGTGGGCCAAGGCACCGGTGCCTGCTCCAAACTCATAGATGTGGCGGGCGGGCAAAGCCGCCAGCACGGAGGCCAGTCCGCGCGCCAAGGCATGGCCAAACAGGGGGGTTAGCTCGGGGGCGGTGATGAAGTCCCCGCGTGCGCCGAACACAGCCTCCCCGCGGCTGTAATACCCATGCTGCGGGTGATACAGGGCTTGGGCCATGAAGGTGTCAAACCGGACGGCTTGATCGAAATTCCCCAGCAAAGGGAGCGCTTGGTTTACAATCACGGGTTATTCTTTGAAAACAAAGTCTTGGCATGGCCAACCGAGCGCCCCTGCATGGTGGTGCCCTTTCCCATGCCACAGACACCGCATTTTTCCCCGGATTGTACCCGATGCCTGAACACCGTACCGAATTTGCGCTGGTCACCGGCGGCGCCAAAAGGCTGGGGCGCGCCATTGCGCTGGAACTGGCGCGTGACGGCTGGAACATTGCCTTGCACTACCGCCATTCCCGCGAGGATGCCCAAGCCACCGCTCAGGCCATAGAAGCTGAAGGGGTGCGCTGCGTGCTGGTGCATGGCGACCTTGAGGACGACAAGCAGGTGCAAGCTGCGTTTGCCCAGGCCTGCGAAGCCGGGCCTGTGCGCTGCGTGGTCAACAACGCCTCGCTGTTCGAATTCGATTCCGCCCAGGGGTTCAACATCGCCCTGTTTCAGCGGCACATGGCCAGCAACCTGGCCGCCCCTGTGCGCTTGGCCCAACTGCTGCACGCTCAAGTACCCGAGGGCGAACAGGGTGTGGTGGTGAACCTGCTGGACCAAAAGCTGCACAACCTGAACCCGGACTTTCTAAGCTACACCCTGAGCAAAGCAGGCCTGCAGACGGCAACCACCCTGCTGGCCATGGAACTGGCCCCCAAAGTGCGGGTGACCGGCGTGGCCCCGGGCTTGACCTTGATTTCGCATTTGCAGACCGAAAACCAATTTGAACAAACCCACCAGATTTCACCGCTGGGCAAGTCCAGTGACCCGCAGGACATCGCACGTGCCGTGGTGTTTCTGGTGAACAGCCCTGCCATCACCGGCACCGCCTTGGTGGTCGATGGTGGTCAACATTTGGTGCCGATGGCCCGCGACTTCAGCATGATGAACCCATGACAGACTGGTTTTTTGATTCAAGACTGGCGGATTGTCGGCGCGTGTTCATACGCGATTTCGACGTGTCCGCCGCCATTGGCGTGTTTCCTCAAGAGCTGGGCCGCACACAGGCGGTGCGCATCAACATCGACTTCTGGGTGAAATGCGCCTCCACGCCCTCAGAGCGCGACCTGCTGGCCGACGTGGTGGACTATGACTTTGTCCGCCCCGGCATTCACGGGCTGATCCAATCCGGCCACATTGGCCTGCTGGAAAGGCTGGTGGACCAAACCCTGGACTTGGTGCTTGAACACCCCAAGGTGGTGGCGGCCCGCGTTCGCGCTGAAAAGTCTGAGGTGTACCCCGACTGCGAATCCGCAGGTGTTGAAGTGTTCCGCTTCAAGCAGGCCCGCTGAACCCCATTTGATTTTTTGAGTTGATTGCCATGACCCAGTTTTCCGAACAGGCCCTGCAGTTCTTCCCGCCCAAGGTGGCGACGCAGGATGAAGGGACAGACTCATTCCCCACACGGGACGAGCAAAAGGAAGCCTTCGAGTTCAACAAACTGCAAAAGCGTTTGGTGAAGAATGTCGGTGAGGCCATCGGCGACTTCAACATGATTGAAGCTGGCGACAAGGTGATGGTGTGCCTGTCGGGCGGCAAAGACAGCTACGGCCTGCTGGACGTGCTGATGCTGCTGCGTGAGCGCGCCCCGATCGATTTCGACATCATCGCTGTGAACCTGGACCAGAAGCAGCCAGGTTTCCCGGAGGAGGTTCTGCCCACGTACCTGCGCAGCATCAATGTGCCTTTTCACATTGAAGAACAGGACACTTATTCCATCGTGAAACGGGTGATTCCTGAAGGCAAAACCACCTGCTCCTTGTGCTCACGCCTTCGCCGGGGCATTTTGTACCGCGTGGCCAAGGAACTGGGTTGCAACAAGATTGCCTTGGGCCACCACAAAGACGACATTCTTCAAACCTTGCTGCTGAACCTGTTCTACGGAGGCCGCATCAAGGGCATGCCCCCAAAACTGGTCAGCGACAACGGCGAGCACACCGTGATTCGCCCCTTGGCCTATTGCCGGGAAAAGGATTTGGCCCGTTATGCCCAAGCCCGGGAATTTCCGATCATCCCGTGCAACCTGTGCGGCAGCCAGGAAAACCTCAAGCGCAAGGAAATGGCGCAATTGCTGAACCAGTGGGAAAAGCAGAACCCACGGTGGATTGCGAACCTGTTCACGTCGCTGTCGACGGTGGTACCTTCCCACCTGATGGACCGAAAACTCTTTCCGTTTCAAACCATCAAGCCCGGTGACCCCAAGCCTCAGTTTGGGGCTGAGGGGGACATTGCGTTTGATTCTGACGACGCCTGTTGAGCCAAAACGATACTTCTCTTCGTTTTCTGCGGGCGACCTGCACGGTCCTCCCCGCCCTTGGCGACGGTCCATTGGTTGATCCCTCGCGTGACCTCTCGATCGCGGAGGTCGCCCCTCCAAAACACACGGTCGGGGCCGCCCTCTGATCGCGCCTGCTCGGTCCGCTTGGGCCAATGTCCCTGAATGTCGCTGCAGGGGAGGAGCACCGTGCGTCGCCCGGCATTCCACCACCAATCGATGCCCGGGTCTGTACAGTGAACATTCAAGCGCCCCGGCAGGTTGGCCACGCTAGGCGGACGAGCGAGCGACCAGACTTGTCTGAGCCCTGCAAGGGCGAGTTGTCTGGGAGGCGAGTCCGCGCGTGGACACCTTTGCCTTCGGGGCGCTGTTCACTGTACAGGCCCGCGTATCGGTTGGGAGTTTTAGGAAGCCCTTGCAGATTGCCTGCATAGCACCACCTCCGACTACCGAAGAAACAAGCGATACGCCGGGTTGTCGGTTTCATTCACCACGGGGTAGCCGAGTGAGGTCAAGAAATCGTCGAACTCTGCACGGTCCTCGGGTGGCACCTGAATGCCCACCAGAATGCGGCCGTAATCCGCCCCATGGTTGCGGTAATGGAACAGGCTGATGTTCCAGCCCGGGTTCAGGGAATTGAGGAATTTGGTCAGCGCACCAGGCCGCTCCGGAAATTCAAAGCGGTAGAGCAGCTCATGCTCGGCCACCTGAGAGCGGCCGCCCACCATGTGGCGCAAATGCAGTTTGGCCAACTCGTCGTCAGTCAGGTTCAGGGATTCAAAGCCGCTTTCGCCAAAACGGCTGGCCAACTCGTCGGCTTGCCCACGGCTGGAGACCTGCACACCCACGAAGATGTTGGCCACGCTAGAGTCGGCCATGCGGTAATTGAACTCGGTGACATTGTGGGGCCCCAACAGGGCGCAGAAGCGACGGAAACTGCCGCGCTCTTCGGGCAAGGTCACTGCGAACACCGCCTCGCGCTGTTCGCCCACCTCGGCCCGCTCGGCTACAAAACGCAAGCGGTCAAAGTTCATGTTGGCACCACAGGAAATGGCGACCAAGGTCTGGTTTTCCAGCCCATGCTGCGCGGCGTACTGTTTCAACCCAGCCACGGCCAGCGCACCTGCGGGTTCAAGAATGCTGCGGGTGTCCTGAAACACGTCTTTGATGGCCGCACAGGCTTCGTCGGTGGTCACACGAACCACGCCATCAAGGTACTGGGCACAAAGGCGGTAGGTTTCTTCACCCACCAGTTTGACCGCGGTGCCGTCTGAAAACAGGCCCACTTCTGGCAGGGTCACCCGCTGCTGCTGCTCAAGGCTTTGGGCCATGGCGTCAGAATCCACGGTTTGCACGCCAATGATTTTGATGTCAGGCCGAAGTTGCTTCACATAGGTGGCCACCCCTGCGGCCAGGCCGCCACCGCCAATCGCGATGAAAATGGCGTGGATGGGGGCTTGGTGCTGCCGCAGAATTTCCATGCCCACCGTGCCTTGGCCGGCAATTACATCTGGGTCGTCGAAAGGGTGAACGAATGTCAGGCCATGGTGTTTGGCCAGCTCAAACGCGTGGGCAGCGGCATCGCTGTAGCTGTCGCCATGCAACACCACTTTTACCCAATCCCCCCCGAAACGCTTCACCGCATCAATCTTCAAGGCCGGGGTGGTGACGGGCATCACAATGGTGGCCGTGCATTTCATGCGGGCCGCAGACACCGCCACCCCTTGCGCGTGGTTGCCCGCCGATGCGGCGATCACGCCCTTTTCCAACTGCAAGGGCGTGAGGTGCGCCATTTTGTTGTAAGCGCCACGCAGCTTGAAGCTGAACACGGACTGCATGTCTTCCCGCTTGAGCAAGACCCGGTTGCCTGTTCGCAAGGACAGGGCATGCGCATGGTCCAACGGGGTTTCAATGGCCACGTCGTAGACCTTCGCGGTGAGTATGCGTTTGAGATAATCCAGACCCACAGGGCACCTGCACGGTAGTTTGATTGGGGGAACAGCCTCGAAGTTTAATCCATGCCCGCCACAGCCAAGGGGCTTGCGGCATAATTGGTGCCTATTCATCCGGACTCGCCCTCAATTTCATGGCCACCAGCAAACCCCGCAAACCCGCCCCCAAAGCCGCACCGAAGCAGTCGGCACGCTCCAGCCGGGGCTCGACCTTGCCTGCATTTGTCTTTGGCATGGTCTTCGGTTTGCTGATCGCTCTGGGCGTGGCACTGTTTGTGACCAAAACCGAACTGCCGTTTTCAGGCGCAAAAACACAGGCCGACGAAGCCAAGGTGTCGCCGGGCCCCGGCAAAGGTGTGCCCGACCCCAACAGCCCGATCTACAACAAGGCGGGTGCGAATTCAGACTCCGTGGTCACCACTGACCCCGATAAAGCGGCTGTGGCTGGCCGCCCCGGCGCTGCGGAACCAAATACACAACCCATCCCTCAAACCCAGTATTTTCTGCAGATGGGCAGTTTTCGGAACCGGGAAGATGCCGAGCAACTCCGGGCGAAACTGGCTTTTGTAGGCACCGAATCCGAGATTTTCGTGGGTGAAGTGAACGGCAATGTCGTCAACCGAGTGAGGGTTGGCCCGTTTACTTCAGCAAACCAGGCTTATCAGGCCCGCGTGCCGTTGACCAAGGGTGGCTTTGACGCCACCGTCGTGAAGGAGTAAACACATGAAGCGTCGTGACATTCTGCAAGGCGCAGCCGCAATCGGCACCCTGGCATTGACAGGCCTTCCACTGGCGCAGGCACAAGACGCCGCTGCATTTCGCAAAGCCAAGAAAGACACGCCCCGCAGTGCCCCCGGCAAAATTGATGTGGTTGAATTCTTCTGGTACGGCTGCCCGCATTGCTACCACTTTGAGCCGGCGTTGAACGCCTGGGTCAAAGCACTGCCTTCCGACGTGAATTTTGTGAAAGTGCCCGTGAAATGGCCCAGCAACCGGGTCAACTTCGAGGGCCACCAGAAGCTGTACTACACCCTGGAAGCCCTCGGAAAAATGCCCGCAGCCCACACCAAGGTATTCGAGGCCATGCACAAGGACAAAAAGGTGCTGGCCAACGATGCGCAAATCTTCGATTTTGCGGAATCCATTGGTATTAATCGGGAAGAATTCGCGAACGCCTACAAGTCGTTTGCCGTGAACACCAAATGTGCCAAAGCAGTGGCGTTGCTGGAGGCCTATGGGCCAGAAGGCGTGCCCACGCTGGGCATTGACGGCAAGTTCATGACCTCGGCGTCTATTGCAGGGTCCGAAGAAAATGCTTTGCGAACCGCCGACCTGCTGATCAAGCGGGCACGCCAGGGCTGAACGTGAGCAACAGCGCGCTTCGCCACTGGGCGATTGGCTTGGCCTGCCTGGCCTTGGCGGCCTGTTCTAGCGCGCCGGTGCGAAAAGCCGAAGCCCCCAAGGTGAACAAACCAGCCTCCACCGCTGCGGCCAGGCCTGCGCCACCGCCTGTGGTGGGTACACCCCCGCCGCCCGGCTGGGAGGCTGCGCCCCAAGGTGGCGGCTATTACATGGATGATGGGCCCGGCGACATCCGGCCCGCCAATTTGGATGAGATGCAATCGGCTGAACCCCAGCTTGAGCCCATCCAAGCCAATAAAACCCGCCCCTACCAGGCCTTGGGCCAAACTTTCTACCCCCAGAAAACCCTGGAAGAGCCCTACAAACAGCAAGGCCGGGCCAGTTGGTACGGGCGCAAATTCCATGGAGCCAAAACAGCCACTGGCGAGATTTACGACATGCACCAGATGACAGCGGCCCACCCCACGCTGCCGCTGCCCAGCTACGCCAAGGTCACCAATCTGTACAACGGCAAATCGGTGATCGTCCGGGTCAATGACCGGGGCCCATTCATGCGTAACCGGGTCATCGACCTGAGCTATGCGGCCGCCTACAAGCTGGACTACATCAACCACGGCAGCGCTGATGTGATTGTGGAAAAGCTCACCCCGGACATGATTGCTGCCTACCAAGCCGCCAAACAGGCTGGGCAAGACCCGGTCGCAGCCTTGAATCGAAAGGACCGAGCCACGTCAGCGCAAGCACAGCCCGCCATCAACACGGCCCCGGTGCAGACAGTGGCGTTGCCCTCCATTGCTTACCCCGCAGCCCCCGCCACCACCGCAGCCCCAAGTGGGTCGGTGTACTTGCAAATGGGTGCATTCGGCAGCAAAAGCTCGGCGGACAACCTGCTGAACCAAATCAACCCGCAGATTGGGGCCTACGGCCAGCGCGGGCAGATTCTGTCTGAATCGGGCCTGCACCGCGTGTTGGTGGGCCCATTTACGTCGCTGGAACAAGCCCAGTCGGCCGCAACGCAACTGGCGGTCACCACGCAGATCAAACCGCTGGTCAAGCAAGACTTGATTTTGCCTTGACCGCCCCCATGTCGGTCAGAACGGGCACCGCAGAGTGCCCAAGACCGCAACGCCACCACACGACAAGGAAAGGCATGGAGCAATATCACGGAACAACCATCCTGTCCGTTCGCCGGGGGCGCCATGTCGCCTTGGGCGGCGACGGTCAGGTGACCCTGGGCCACATCGTGGTCAAGGGCTCGGCCCGAAAGGTGCGCCGCTTGCACCACAACAAAATTCTGGCCGGGTTTGCAGGCGGCACAGCCGATGCGTTCACCCTCTTCGAACACTTCGAAGCCCAGCTTGAAAAACACTCCGGCCACCTGCTGCGCGCCGCCGTGGAACTGGCCAAGGAGTGGCGCACCGACCGCATGCTGCGCAGGCTTGAAGCCATGCTGGCTGTGGCCGATGAAGAGCACTCACTGATCATCACGGGCAATGGCGATGTGCTGGAGCCTGAACAAGGCTTGGTGGCCATTGGCAGCGGCGGCTCGTATGCGCATTCCGCCGCCAAAGCCCTGCTTGAGAACACCGACTTGCCGCCCGATGTCATCGTGAAAAAAGCGCTGACCATTGCAGGCGACCTGTGCATTTACACCAATCAAAGCCACACCATTGAAGTGCTGGGCGCGCCACAAGGAAGTACACCATGAGCACCCTGACCCCCAAACACATTGTCGAAGAACTCGACAAACACATCGTGGGGCAGCAAGCAGCCAAACGTGCCGTGGCTGTGGCCCTGCGCAACCGCTGGCGCCGCATGCAGGTGGCAGCCCCCCTGCGGCAGGAAATCACCCCCAAGAACATTCTGATGATTGGCCCTACAGGCGTGGGCAAAACTGAAATTGCACGCCGCTTGGCACGCCTGGCCAACGCGCCCTTCATCAAGATTGAGGCGACGAAATTCACCGAGGTTGGTTATGTGGGCCGCGATGTAGACACCATCATTCGTGACCTGGTGGAAATCGCCCTGAAACAAACCCGCGAAGAAGCCCAAAAAAGCGTGGGTGTGCAGGCCAAGGATGCCGCGTTTGACCGAGTGCTTGATGCCCTGCTTCCCCCGGCACGGGATTTCGGCTTCACTGAGTCCAGCGCCAACAGCGATGACAACAACCGCACCCGTATTCGCTTCCGTGAAAAGCTGTTCAACGGGGAACTGGACGACAAGGAAATCGAGATTGAAGTGGCCCAAGCCGCGCCGAATCTCGATGTGGTGGGGCCACCGGGTATGGAAGAGCTCACCGGCCAATTGCAGTCGATGTTTTCCGGCGTGATGGGTGGGCGAAAAAAAGCCCGCAAAATGAAAGTGGCTGAAGCCCTTCGAGTGATTGAAGAAGAAGAGGCTGCCAAACGCGTGAATGAAGAAGACGTGCGTGCGCGTGCCATCGCCCGGGTGGAGCAGGACGGCATCGTTTTCCTGGACGAGATCGACAAAATTGCGGCCAAGTCCGACGGGCGCAGCGCCGATGTGTCCCGCCAGGGGGTTCAACGCGACCTGCTGCCCCTGGTGGAGGGCACCACCGTGAACACCAAGTACGGCATGGTGAAAACCGACCATGTGCTGTTTGTCGCCAGCGGTGCGTTTCACCTGTCCCGCCCCTCTGACCTGATTCCTGAGCTTCAGGGCCGATTCCCGATCCGCGTAGAACTGGAATCACTGACGGTGGAGGATTTCAAGCGGATTCTCACCAGCACAGACGCATGCCTGACCGAGCAATACAAAGCCCTGTTGGCCACCGACGGCATCACGCTGGAGTTTCGAGAGGATGGCGTGCACCGCATGGCCGAAATCGCCTTCAGCGTGAATGAGAAAACCGAGAACATCGGCGCGCGCCGCCTGTACACCGTGATGGAACGCCTGTTGGAGGAAGTGGCTTTTGAAGCCGAAGGCCAGGGCACCACGGTGGTGATTGACGCCGCCTTTGTGGACAGCCGCCTTGGTGAAGCGGCCAAGTCGGAAGATCTGGCCCAATTCATTCTTTAATGCGGGCTCTGGATTGGGCAGGGCAAAACACCCGGCCCAATTCGCTAAAATGTCAGCAGGTTCAAGGCCCTTGTGTGACCACTCACGGGCCTTGTTGTTCACCCTCAGCCTGCCGATCGCCCCATGAGCACTCAACCGATTACCCCCGACATCACTGCCCAGGTTCTGTCTGAGGCTTTGCCCTACATTCGTCGCTTCCACGGCAAGACCGTGGTGGTGAAATACGGTGGCAATGCCATGACGGATGAGTCCCTGCAAAAATCCTTTGCGCGTGATGTGGCCTTGCTCAAACTGGTGGGGATTAACCCCGTGGTGGTTCACGGTGGTGGCCCGCAAATCGACGAAGCCCTCAAGCGGGTTGGCAAACAGGGCTCATTTGTTCAAGGCATGCGCATCACGGACGCTGAAACCATGGAAGTGGTGGAATGGGTGCTTGGTGGCCAGGTGCAGCAAGACATCGTCATGATGATCAACCAGTGTGGCGGCAAGGCCGTGGGCCTGACGGGCAAGGATGGCGGCTTGATTCGCGCCCGCCAGATGAAGCTGGCCGACCGCGACGACCCCAGCAAATTCCATGACATTGGTTACGTGGGTGAAATCGCCTCGATCGACCCTGCAATTGTCAAAGCCCTGCAAGACGACGCGTTCATTCCCGTGATTTCCCCGATCGGATTTGGCGAAGACGGCATGGCCTACAACATCAACGCCGACTTGGTGGCGGGCAAAATTGCCGAAGTGCTGAAAGCAGAAAAGCTGGTGATGATGACCAACACCCCCGGCGTGCTGGACAAGGCAGGCAAGTTGCTGACCGGGCTGACGGCCAAACGCATCGACGAGCTGTTTGCTGACGGGACCATTTCCGGCGGCATGCTGCCAAAAATTGCCGGGGCACTGGAAGCTGCAAAAAGTGGCGTAAACTCAGTTCACATTGTGGACGGACGAGTACCCCACTGCCTGTTGCTTGAACTGCTGACCGAGCAGGGTGTGGGCACCATGATCAAGAGCCACTGAACACACCACCACAAGGGGGAGACATGTCCAGCAAACGCATTCCCAACCTGTCGGTCACCGACGGGTTTGATTTTGTGAAAAAAATCTGGGGAAGCCTCCCCATCCCCAGTGTGATGAGCCCCACCACAGACCTGGACGAGCTGGACAAACGCATCTCCGACCTGAAAGCGGTCGAGCAGTGGCTGAACGTGAACCTCAGCATGCTGCGCGCCACTATTCAGGGCCTGGAAGTACAACGAGGCACCATTGCCACCATTAAATCATTCGGGTCCAACCTGGGCCTGGGCGACCGCCAAAGCGATGTGAACATGGCGGTGAATGAAGAAATCATTCGCAACGCCATGCAAGCGGCGACCAGTGCGGCCACAAGCGCTGCGAGCATGGTGCCGCCCATCCCGCGGGTGAAGCCGGTGGAGGTCAAGGCGCCTGAACCAGAGCCAGAACCGGCCCCGGAAAAACCATCAGCCAAAGACTCTGCTGAATCCAGCCAATTACTCTCCAATGCAACCGCATGGTGGGGGCTGTTGCAGGACCAATTCAACAAAGTGGCCCATGCAGCCTTGTCAGGCTCAGGCCTGCCCGGCGAGGCGGGTGACAGCGCCCCGACGGGCAAGTCCGCCCCAGCGAAAAGCAGCGCGCGAAAAACATCGACCAAAGCCGGTGCAGACAGCAAGCGCAGCACCCCCAAAAAACCGACGACCAGCAGGACCCGTAGCCGCACATGATGTTCCGTTTTGGTCATGCCACACACCCCAACTGGCGCGAGGCGCTGGAACTGGTGTTGGCCCAGTTGGAAGGGCAGTTGCAACTGGAGCAGTTTGCATCCGACCCTTCGCGCCCGCAACGCATTGGGCTGGTGTACGCCACCGACCCCTTCGCCAACGATTTGCCTGCGCTGCTGGCCACCCTGCGCCAACGCACGGGTGTCACTCAATGGGTGGGCGGCGTGGCAGTTGGCGTGTGCAGCAGCGGGGTGGAGTATTACCAGGAACCCGCCGTGGCGGTGATGCTGATGGAGTTTCCCGCTGATTCAGTGCGTGTGTTCTCCGGCAAGCTGCCCTTGCCCAAACCGGGCACCGTCAATGGTGGCGGGCGTTCAGTCATGCATTCAGCGCTGGTGCATGTGGACCCGCTGTCTGAAGACATCGACGACCTGCTCGAAGACCTTGGCCTGAAAATGAGTTCGGGTCAGATTTTTGGTGGACTGGTGGGTGCTGCCAACCCCCAAAGCCACCTGGCCCTGGAACCCTTGGCAGGGGGTGTTTCCGGCCTGATGTTTGCAGAACACGTGCCCATTGAAGTGCGCATGACTCAAGGCGTACAAACCGTGGGCAGTGAGCATGAAATTACCGGCTTGCGCGGCAACTTTGTGGAAGAACTGGATGGGCAGCCGGCGCTGAACGTGCTGATGGCCGACCTGGGCGTGGACGCTGACCAGTCCGAGGACGAACTGGCCACGCAGGCCACCGAGCTGTTGGCGCGGCGTTTTTCACACGGTTTATTTGTCGGCTTGACCGACAAGGCGCAGGCCGAATCCATCGTGCGCAAAGGGTTTGCGGGCGGCAAACTGGACAACCACCAGTTGCGGGTTCGCCCGGTGGTGGGCATGGACCCTCAACGCAAAAGCCTGGCCATTGGCGATGAATTTGCGCTGGGCGACCGCTTGTCCTTCTGCACGCGCGATGAGAACTCCGCCCGTGTGGACCTGACCCGCATGTGCGCAGAACTGCGTGATGAACTGGACGCGCCTGCGCCCCGCATCAACGAACTTCAGGCAGCCGGGTTTTCCGGCATTCTGGCCCAACGCAGGCCACGGGGTGCGGTCTACATTGCCTGCAATGGCCGGGGTTCAGCCCTGTTTGGCCTTCAGGGTGTGGAGCAGCAGATTGTGCGTGAGCAGTTGGGTGACATCCCGCTGGTGGGCTTCTCGGCCAACGGGGAAATTTTCAAGGGCGCGCTGTACGGGTACACCGGCGTGCTGGCCCTGTTCTTTTAATGGCCTGCCTGTGCGGCCCAACCTGTCGAGCTGAATAAAGAATGATGAATGTACTGATCCTGGCCGCAGGCAAGGGCACCCGCATGAAATCGGCACTGCCCAAGGTGCTGCACCCGGTGGGCGGACAGTCCATGGTGGGGCGGGTGGTCAACACCGCCCAAACTCTGGGTGCCGGGCAAGTGGTGGTGGTGGTCGGCCACGGGGCTGAAGCGGTGAAGACTCACCTGCAGGGCCCAGGCGTTGTGTTCGCGCTTCAGGCCGAACAACTGGGTACAGGCCATGCCGTTCAATGTGCAGCACCTCAGCTTGAGGCAGGTGACATCACGCTGATTCTGTATGGCGATGTGCCGCTGATTCAGGCTCACTCGCTGAGCCCGATGATCGAGGCGGCGCGTTCAGGCCAAGTGGGCTTGATGACCCTGAGCATGGACAACCCCCACGGCTATGGCCGCATTGTGCGTGATGCGCAAGGCCAGGTGACCGGCATTGTGGAACAGAAGGACGCCACAGCCGACCAACTGGGTATTCGTGAAGTGAACACGGGCATTCTGGCCTGCCCCACAGCCAGCCTGACCCGCTGGGTGAACGCCCTGCGCAACAACAACGCACAGGGCGAGTACTACCTGACCGACATCATCAGCATGGCCCACGGCGAGGGCGTAGCCATTGCCACCTGCCAGCCTGGGTACGATTGGGAAGTCACCGGTGTGAATTCACGACAACAACAGGCAGAACTGGAACGGGTGTGGCAACAGCATTTGGCCATGCAACTAATGAGCAACGGTGTGCAACTGGCCGACCCGGCACGCATTGACATTCGCGGGAACCTGCGCTGCGGGCAGGATGTGTCCATCGACGTAGGCTGCGTGTTTGAAGGCGAAGTCACCTTGGGCGATGGCGTGCAGATTGGCCCTTACTGCGTCATCAACCAATGCACGGTTGGCGCAGGCACCCGCGTGGACGCCTATTCCCATTTGGTGCAAGCCGAGGTGGGCGCACAGGCCATCATTGGACCGTATGCACGCCTGCGGCCTGGCGCAAAGCTGGCCGATGAAGTGCACATCGGCAACTTTGTGGAAGTCAAAAATGCCAGCATTGCCAAAGCCTCCAAGGCCAACCACTTGGCCTACATCGGCGATGCCCGCATTGGCGAGCGTGTGAACGTGGGCGCGGGCACCATCACTTGTAACTACGATGGCGCCAACAAACACCTGACCGTGATTGAAGACGATGTGTTCATCGGCTCGGACACCCAACTGGTGGCCCCAGTCACCGTGAAACGTGGCGCCACTCTGGGCGCGGGCACCACACTGACCAAGGACGCACCCGAAGGTGCGCTGACTGTGTCGCGCGCCAAACAATTGACCATCGAGGGCTGGAAACGCCCCGTCAAAACCCCCAAGAACAAGGAATAAGCCATGTGCGGCATCGTCGGTGCATTGTCCAAAACCAATTGTGTGCCAGTCCTCATTGATGGCCTGAAAAAGCTGGAATACCGCGGCTACGATTCCGCAGGGCTGGCCATTCAAGCCGACCACGATGCCCGCATTGAACGGGCCCGCAGCGTGGGCCGCGTGGCAGAACTGGAAGCCACCACACAAACCCTGCAAGCCCGCGTCGGCATCGCACACACCCGCTGGGCCACGCACGGTGTGCCCAGTGAACGCAATGCACACCCACATGTCAGCGATGGGCAGGGCATCACAGTGAGTGTGGTGCACAACGGCATCATTGAAAACCATGAAGAAATTCGTGCAGTACTGACCGCCGAAGGCTATGTGTTTCACTCCGACACCGACACGGAAGTGATTGCCCACCTCACCCACAAAAACCTGCGCAAGGGCGGCAGCCTGTTGCAAGCGGTTCAAGCCACGGTGCAAGCCCTGCATGGTGCATTTGCCATTGGCGTGGTGTGCAATCAAGCCCCGGGGCAAATTGTGGCGTCCAAAAAAGGCGCGCCGCTACTGGTAGGGCATGGCCAGGGCGAAAACTTTCTGGCCTCGGACGCGTCAGCCTTGGTGGCTTACACCAAGATGATCAGCTATCTGGATGAAGGCGATGTGGTGTTGCTCACGCACGATCAAGTGCAGGTGTTCAACGCGCAAGGGCAAGCCACAGAACGCGCAGTGATTGAAAGCCAGTTGTCGGCCGACGCGGTGGAGCTTGGCCCCTACGCCCACTACATGCAGAAAGAGATTTACGAGCAGCCCGGCGCCATTGCCGCCACGCTGGAAATGGTCAGCAACGCACAGGCAGTGAAGCCCGAGCTGTTTGGTGCGCAGGCCCCAGCCGTGCTGCCCGGCATTGCTCAGGTGTTGATCATTGCCTGCGGCACCAGCTACCACGCTGGCGCAGTGGCCCGTTACTGGCTGGAATCGATTGCCGGTGTACCCACCAACGTGGAAATTGCCAGCGAGTTCCGTTACCGCAAAAGCGTGGTGCTGCCCAACACCCTGGTGATTACGATTTCCCAATCCGGCGAAACTGCGGACACACTGGCCGCGCTGGAGCATGCAAAGAGCATGGGTATTGAACATGCCCTGTCCATCTGCAACGTGCCTGAATCAGCCCTGATTCGCGCGAGCAACCTGAAATTTCTCACGCGTGCGGGCCCTGAAATTGGCGTGGCCTCCACCAAAGCCTTCACCACTCAGTTGGCCGCACTGTTCACCTTCACCCTGGTGATGGCCAAGCTGCGCGGGCAACTGGACGAAGTGCAGGAAAAAGCCCTGCTGGCGCAACTGCGGCACCTGCCCTCGGCCATGCAGAATATTCTTGCGCTGGAGCCCGCCATTCAAGCCTGGGCCAGCCACTTTGCAGACAAGCGGCATGCGCTGTTTTTGGGGCGCGGCGTGCATTACCCCATCGCGCTTGAAGGTGCACTGAAGCTGAAGGAGATCAGCTACATTCACGCCGAGGCCTACGCTGCTGGCGAGCTGAAACACGGCCCGCTGGCGCTGGTGGATGCCGACATGCCCGTGGTGGCTGTAGCGCCCAAGGACACGCTGATTGAAAAGCTGAAATCGAACCTGCAGGAAGTGCGGGCGCGCGGCGGCGAGTTGTATATTTTTGCGGACCGCGACACCGCCATTGAGGCCAGCGACGGCGTGCATGTGATCAAACTGATCGACCACGCCGGGCACCTGTCGCCCATTCTGCATGTGCTGCCCTTGCAACTGTTGAGCTACCACGTGGCTTTGGTGAAGGGTACGGATGTGGACAAGCCAAGAAATTTGGCCAAGAGTGTGACGGTGGAATGATCGGCTGTGATCAGAGGCTACAACACCAATTATCTTGAATTATCTGGTTTTGGATAATTTATCTTTCTACGGATAAAACTTGATAATTGCCAAAACCACTCACTGCGGCGCAAGCGCGTGCGGTAATCATTGGAAAGCCGCCAGAATTTGTCGATGATAAACACACGGGAATTGCTGGCTACGTTGATGAGCCTGCCTCTAGCTGCATTGGTGTGCCATTGGTGGCTGGGCTGCATTCATTCCGAACGAGTATGGGCCTGGCTCAACAACGCTTTAGGCGGCCAGAACCCCGGAGCCGCCTCGGACATTGAGCTGATACTTACGTTTATTGCGGCTTGGGGGCTATCCGCCGTACTGTTGACAGTGACATTCAAGGCAGTTCAGCGGTTACGCTGGTTTGCGTAGCCAAGAAACCAAACGCCAGAAAAACCATACACTGACCCACGCCAGTGGGGCGCTGAGTAGCAGGGCCATAATGATGTCAGCGTCCGCAGCCTCCTCACAACAACTCACGCCCAGCAGATCATAAAACCACAAAGTCCATGACTCGGGGATCCACCGCAACGGGCTGTTTGGAGATAGCAGGAACCAGTACTTGCATAAGCAAATCCACAGGAGCAGAAACAAACCCAGCTTTAAAACTTTGGCGGCGTAGTTTCCGATAGCTGGTTTCATGACACCACCAAAACACCATAGGCTTTCAGGGCAGTGCCCGGGAACTCAGAAGTTCCGGCGCTTTGCAAAAGTCTTCGCACCGTTCTGAAATCAGCAATATTGGGTAGCGTTACACAGCCCCGGCTGATACCCTGCCCAATTGCAGGATGCAGCCTGAACTGTCCACGTTGAAGGCCTGCGCAAATCATGGAATCGTCAATCTGATCATCCAGAGCAAACAAAGAAAACCAATCTGATTTGTCCCCAAGATAATCGTATAACCACCCCAATTTCCCGCCTGCTTGTCGATCAACAATCAAGTAACGTCCGATAGGAATCGGTCCAGCGCCTGTAGAACACATTGATTCGCGTTTGTTCAAATGCCCGCCTGTGCCAGAAAATGCGGGCACGCTGAGCACCTGCTCACCCCAACGAACGATCAGGGTACTAAGCCTTTGACCATTCAGCTTAAACTCGCAGTGAACTTTGGACAATTTAGCCTCTGTAGCTTGATCTGACTGCCAGAAGCATAGCGCCAGCCTTTCAGGGTGAGTTTAGTGTGGGTCCGGCCTGTTGCCTCACCCCACAACCACCACCGCATCCACTGTTGCATCCATCGTCACTGCCCACAAACGCGAGGCCAGGTCGCGCTGCGTGAGAACGCGGTTGACACCATCAGCGGCGGTACAGCAGTCGCTACTGAGCAGCACACTGCGCGCTCCGGTGCCCAACAATTCAAGGTGCCGGGCCTGGGCCCCTGCGAAGTTGTCCTGCGCAAAACGTTCGATGGGAATTAGCCCCTTGTTGGGCAGCAAGGCAGTCAAAAAACGGGACAGGTTGGCGCGGGAAATGTCGCCACCGCCCAGCAGCGGCGCGAAATTCACTTCGTTGATGATGGCGCCGGTGTGGTGCCAGGGTTTGCTGATGTCCTCGGTGATGATGTCAATACCTGCCACAACCAAGCCAAACAACCGGGCTGCACGGCAGGCAATGTCGAGATTGTCCGGGTGTATTTGCGCAGACACGTCTTCATCCACACCGCCATCGCGGGTGGATTCAATTCGCCTTAGGCTCACGAACTGAGCCTGAACTGGAATGCTTTCAGCAGTCAGATTCTGCCGCACCAGCTCCGCATGGGCCGCTTCATCCAAGGGCTTCAGTTCACTGCGCGCCCACGGTGGAAGTTGCGCTTGTTCAGCCAGTGCAAGGCCGACCAATTGGGCCACAGTGTTGACACCATCACCGAACACGCCCATGGGCCTGCGTTTCACCGCATACAACAAGGCCCCGTTGAACATGAACAGGCGGTGACAGGTGCCCTGCACCTGTTGTTCTACGATGGCCTGTTTGGATGGCGACAGTTTCACGGCCTGTTCAAAGGCTGCAGCCAATGCTGCCTCATCGACAATATCAACCACCACACCCTCGCCCCGGTCCAAGTCGGACGGTTTGACGACCAAGGGAAAGCCCAGTTGTTGAGCCACCGCCGGCAAGTCCTGAGCCTTGCCCACCACGCGGTGATTGGGCGCAGGCAAGCCCGCCATGCGCAGCAAGTTGGCGGTAACCGCCTTGTTTTGGCTGAGCTTGGCACCGATGGCTGAATCGCCGTCACACACGCTGCGGTCCAAGCGACGGGCCTGGCTGCCCAAACCGAGCTGGTACACCCCAGCCCCCAAGCACCGGTAGGGGATGCCCATGGCATGGGCCGCGCGAAGCACTGGCAGGGTGGATTTTCCAGACCCCGACTGGGCCCGAAACGCATTCAACACCGACCGCTCGATGTCTGCAAACAAGGCCGCTTTGTTGGCGTCGTTCACCGGGTTTTGGTTCATCCACAACAGATATTTCACCGCAAGGCTGGTGGCCTGCTCATACACGGCGGACGGCCAAGCACCCCTGTACGGAAACTGAAGCGATGCGGTGACCACACCAGACTCGCCCGCCTGCACCGTGGCCAAAGCGGGCAAGTCAAACACCGGAAAGTACGCCCACTGCAGCACGCCCGTGGTCAGGCGCTGAATGGCCTCCATCAGGCCAACCTGCGTGTCGGAGGGCTCCTTCTGGGGGCGGGTTGCGGGGGTATTGGCCGATACAGGCGGGGTTTGCAGCACCCCATTGAGCCACTCATCCAGCTGATTGAGCTGAACGGTTTGTGGAGCGGTGAATTTGAAGTTGACCTGAATGGACAGCAGATTGAACACACTCATGAATTGGGCCCATCCGGGTTGGCAAACAAAGCCCTCAAGGCTTTGAAATCGACTTTGCCCTGCGCAGTTCGAACAATGGGATGAATACGAAATTGCACAGGGGCTTTGTACCCGAGGCGTTCTTGGGCAAACGCCTCAAGTTTGGGCAAATCAACCAGTTTCCCATACTGTGGCTCGACCACACAGACGGGTTGATCGCCAAAGCGCTCATGGGGCAGGGGCAAGGCCTGCACGGCCGCCACACCGGGACAGTCGAGCATGGCCAGTTCAATCTCGGCGGGCTCGATGTTGATGCCGTTGCGAATCATGAGGTGGTCTGTTCGTCCCAGGTGTATGAGTTGGCCATCCGGGTTGAGTTGGGCGAAATCGCCGGGGTAAAACCAACCGTCATGCAGGCCATGGCGGTACACTGAAGCATGCGGTGCACCGGGTTCAGTGGGCTGCACGATGCCCCGCACCAAGGCCGGGCTTTTGACACGCACCTGCCCCTTTTGACCGGCAGGCAGCGGGTTCAAGGCGTCGTCCACCACTTCAAGCTGCACGCCATGGGCAGGCAGGCCCACCGTTCCCGCCGTGGTGTGAACGTGAGGCGGCAAAGCGGCTGAAATCAACAGGCATTCATTGGTGCCATAGGTGACATGCAGGTTCACGCCCAAGCGGTCGCGCACTTGGTGTCGAAGCGCCATCGACACGGGCGCACTGCCGGTGGACAAGTGGGCCAGATGTTTCACGCCATTGACCACCTCGGTATCCGCGATGTCCAACAATTGATGCAAATGCAGGACCGACATGCGCAGGTGCATGGGGCCCCAGCGGCCATAGTGGGCGAACGGCAACTCCGCGCCGTCCAACACATAGCGGCCCTGGTTCAAAAGCGTACACAGCGCATAGGTTTGAATGCTGGAGAATTCAAGACTGGTGACACAGCACAGGGTTTGCTCACGCCCATAGCTGGGGTGCTGGGCAAATACTTGGGCCCGCCCTTTCATCACCGCGTGGTGTACCGGGATGCGCTTGGGCTGACCTGTGGACCCAGAGGACAATGCAATCAGCATCGGCGCTGTGGGCTGAGGGTCGAGCAAGCCCTGATGGCTTTGCGGTTTGTGTTGAAGGTCAGTGAAACTGAGGGTTGAAAAAGCAACACCGGGGGGCACTGAAGAGTCTTCTGCCCGATCCGACAAAAAGTGCCTGGCTTGAAGTTGGTTCAACCACGCCTGTTTTTGGTGGGCCGTGCGGGACTTGGGAATACAAAACGCAGTGGCCCCAATGCGGGCCGTGGCCAACATGGCCAACAACAGCAGCAATTCACTGGTGAAGGTGTAGGCCACAAGTTGGCCCGGCTTGACCCCGCATTGCTGAAACCGCGCGCACACGCGCCACACCCACGCATCCAGTACGGCATAGCTGATGGACTGGCCACGACTGACCAGCGCGGTGCCCTGCGGGCAGTGACGCGCCCAATGTTCCAGCGTCAAGGTGATGTTGTCGGTGTCAGCCGCCTGCAAAGGGCCACCTTCCTGCGAGTGAAAGTCTCCGTTGGATTGTCTCACGCG
This sequence comes from Limnobacter sp., assembly GCF_046297615.1. Lineage (GTDB taxonomy): Bacteria > Pseudomonadota > Gammaproteobacteria > Burkholderiales > Burkholderiaceae_B > Limnobacter. The sequence continues at coordinate 152,201 of NZ_JBKBHM010000001.1, forward strand.
CAGAAGGCACTTGGCTGGGCTTTGTCCCTCAGGACGCGCGAACGCGACGGGCCCTGAACAACTGGATTGGGCTGGCCAACAAGTAAACCAGCAAAGCCTTGAGCGGATGCTCGTTGGGCACTGGCGCTTTGCCTTTGCCCATGCGTTGAATTTGACGGGTGTACCACTGCACTTCCAGCAAGCCGGAGGAGTCGATGCGCTGGATGCCGGTGATCAGGGGTTTGATGGGAAACAGCGGGGCCTTGCCATCAATGAGGCGTTTGGGCAACTCGGGTTCAACAGCGATGGAACGGGCCAGGCCCACCACATCCACCGCACCGCTGTTCAGGGCGGCTTTCATACCGGAGGGGGTGCGGAAACCACCCGTCAACATCAGTGGCGTTGAGCACACTTGACGAACCTTCTCGGTGAAGTCGATGAAGTAGGCTTCACGGGCCACGGTGCTGTCCTTTTTCGGGCCTGTGGCCCCAGTCATCGCGGGGGCTTCATAGGTGCCGCCCGACACTTCAATCAGGTCCACACCGCGGGCCGACAACTCAGCAATCACCGCCAGTGATTCTTCTTCAGTGAAGCCGCCGCGCTGGAAATCAGCCGAGTTCAGCTTGATGCCGACCGGGAAGTCGGGGCCCACCTGGCGGCGCACTTCATCGTACACGGCCAGCACAAAGCGGCGACGGTTCTCAGGAGAGCCACCCCACGCGTCGGTGCGCTGGTTGGTGTGAGGGCTTAGGAACTGGCCCACCAAGTAGCCATGGGCACCGTGGATCTGCACGCCATTGAACCCGGCCTTTTTGCAGATGCGGGCGGCTTCGCCCCAGCGGCGGATGATGTCGAGAATTTCGTCCTCACGCAGTTCGCGCGGGGTACCAAACATCATTTGCAAGTCTTTGCGGAACGGCACGGCCGAGGGTGACACGGTTTCTTTGTTCAAGCCCTTGGGGGTTTGCTTGCCAGGGTGGTTGATCTGCACCCAGACCTGCCCGCCCCCCGACTGGCCCGCACGGGCCCAAGCGGTGAGCAACTCATGGTCGCGTTCGTCTTCAATCACCACATTGCCCGGCTCAGCAAGGGCGCGGCGGTCGATCATCACGTTCCCGGTGATGGACAGGCCAATGCCACCTTGTGCCCAGCGTTCATAGACCTTGACCAGCTTGGGGGTGACTCGGGCGTCCATCGTCCCCAGGGCTTCGCTCATGGCGGCTTTGGCCAGGCGGTTGGGTAGGGTGGCCCCGCAAGGCAGGCGCAGTGTGTCTCGCAGTTCGATGGTCATGCTTGTCGTCCTCGGCGTGTTGTGATTTTTTGGAATGAAAAGGATGGTAACGTGGCCGAACCGACTTGTTTTAGAGAAGTTGCCTAAAAAAATGTCACGCATCCGATTGTCCGCTGTGATGAAACAGTTCTACCTGGAGAACTGGGCCTTGTTGTTGACCGTTGCACTGGCGCTGGCGCTGGTGATGAGCCTGTGGAGTGTGCTGGCGCCTTTTGTGGCGGCTTTTGTGCTGGCTTACCTCATGGCCGGCCCGAGCCGATGGGTGTACAAGCTGCTGCGGGGCAAAGTGCCTTTGGGGCTGTGTGCGGTACTGACCTTCCTGCTGTTGTTGACTGTACTGGGCAGTTTTGGGCTGTTGTTCATCCCGGTGGTGAACACCCAGCTTGAGCTGATTGAAAACAACCTGCCCCAATTGCTGACCAACATCAAAACCACCGTGTTGCCGTGGCTGAAGGACACGTTTGGCGTGACTGTCGCAGTGGACAGCTTGGAGTTCAAAAACCGCGTGGCGCTGCTGCTGAAGGACAACCGGGCCTGGCTGGCCGACCTGGGCACGTCCATTCTTCGGCTGGGCTCGGCCTCGGTGTTGGACCTAACTGGTTTTGTATCCCTGATGGTGATGGCCACGCTGTTCATCCTGCCCGGCTGGTTGAGCCTGTCCACCTCGGCCAAGGACATTGTGCCGCCCCACCTGTTAAAACGCATGCAACCCATCGCCCTGGAGATTGACAGTGTGCTGATGGAGTACATCAAGGGCATGGTGATTGTGATCGCCTTCCTGAGCACCTACTACTCCATTGGACTGTCTATCGCAGGGCTGCAAAGCGGTTGGGCCATCGGCATTCTGGCGGGTCTGCTCAGTGTGGTGCCCTACCTTGGGCTGACCTTGGCCATGATTGTGGCCGTGCTCACTTCCGCGCTGGAGCTTCAAGGCCTGTGGCCGATTTTCTGGGTGCTTGTGGTGTTTGTCAGCGGGCAGTTGCTGGAAGGTTTTGTACTCACACCCATGGTGGTGGGCGACAAAATCGGCCTGTCGGCCTTCTCGGTGATTTTCGCACTGGCCTTCTTTGGCGCCCTGTTTGGGCTGGTGGGCGTGTTTCTGGCCCTGCCCCTGGCGGCCATTGCCAAGGTGGGGTTCAGCCACGGCATGAAATGGTACACCCAGACCCGCTACTACACGCAAAAGGCCGGATGAAAAAACGGCCTGAATGCTGAGGCAAACAGGCCGTAGGGAAGGTGCCCAAACCAGCATGGGCAACCTCGACAGAAGTGGAAAGCCGGGGTTGTTGAAACCGGCTTATGCAGCGGAGGCTTTCAACTGACCATTCATGCGGGCGCGGATGGCGCTCTGCAGCTCGGTGTTGGGCTGGCGGCCAGCGCCTTCAATTTTCTGCACAAACGCATCAATGTGGTTCAGGTATTCGCTGTTGTCGTGCATCCAGGGGTGGAAGTCCTTGCGGAAATAATCGGTGAACTCGCCGCTGAGCAGGGGCTTGCGCAACACGCCGACTTCCTTGCCCCACAGCATCCATGCGCAGGTGGCAAAGCCTTTGAGGTGGCCGCCTTTGATGGTTTTGTCTGCAAACACCAAGCGTGCGTGGAAGTACGCCACCACAGGCCAGAAGACGACGGTGGTCAACACCATGGCAGCGCGGCGCAGGAAGCGGTTGGTGGCTGTGTCGGGCATGACGTGGTTCCACACATCGTAAGCCACAGCTTTGTGCTCGGTTTCTTCATAAGCGTGCCAAGTCCACATGTCTTTGTAGGCTTGTACGGACTTTTCGCCCAGCACCTTGGGGTTGCGCAGCAACTGGTCGCCCATCAGCGCGGTGTAGTGTTCCAGCGCAATGGTGACGCACAGGGTCATTTTGCGGCCAAGGCGCTTTTTCACACCCGCCAGCATGCGCCACAGGAACTTGTCCAGTTGGGAGGCGGGCAAACCAGCACGGTCCAGCATTTCGTTGTACTCAACATGCTCGCGGCTGTGCATGGCTTCTTGGCCAATGAACGCCACCACGGCTTTTTTCAGCTCAGGGTCGGTGATGTCATCGCGGTAGGCACGAACAGCGTCCATGAACATGCGCTCACCCGCAGGGAACAGCAAGGACAGGGCGTTCAGAAAGTGGGTGACGTGTGCACCGCGCTCATGCCAGTTGCTGACATGCTCTTCGGGCAGATTGATCTTGACGTCACGGCGGACAGGAACAATGTTCTTCATGATTGACTCCTACACTTCTGTTGTTATTGGTGTCACATACAACAGTGACAGTACTCAATGTAACAATAAAGAAGTCAGGTGACAATACACAAATTTGAAAAGCCACTCTAGTTTGTAATATTGAATGACTAGGGTAAACCCTTGTAATTAATGGGTTTACCCTCAAACAATTGTTCAGTTGCCAGGCAGGTTTTCCAGAAAACGTGCGGGAATCGGGGTTGAGCGGCCAGTGTCCGGGCTGACCCAGACCAACTTGGCACTGCCCGTGGACACCAGGGTTTGGGGGTCATCGGTGCGGCGCAATTCATAATGCTGCACGAGGCTGCTGCGGCCCCGATCCCCCGCCAGAATGCGAACCTCCACCGTGCCCGGGGCCTTGAGTTCTTTCAGGAAACTGCACTCGGTGTGAATGATGACCACATACGCCGGGTTGTTGTCCTCGGGGGTTTGAGGGTAACTGCCCAGCCACTCGGTGCGGGCCTGCTCAAACAGGCGAAAGTAGACGGTGTTGTTGACATGGCCCAGTTGGTCCATGTCCCCCCAGCGCAAAGGCACTTCAGTGGTGTACAACACGGGGCGAGGACTTGCTTCAGTCATGGTGTGCTCACTCATGGGGTGTCTGGGTTGTTCTGTTCTTTGCGGCGCTCAGCACGCCACGCCCAAGGCGCTTGGGGGTCGGGGCGTGCCCACAAGCCAGAGCGCGCGGTCTGTGCGTGTTCTTCGGCCTGCCGGTACAAGGCTTTGTCCTGCGCACTTTGCTTCTTGGCGAATTCTCGATACCACCACGCATGGCCCGCTTGAACCAAGCTCAGGTTAATGTCCACATCGTCTGCACACACCGCTTGTTCGCAGGGTTGCCCGGGGCGCAGAACCTTGGCCACCTCGCGGCCATATCGGTCGCGGTCCACCACGGCAATTTTCACGGTGTCGTTGAGCAGTTGGTCTTGCAACCACCCTTGCGCAGCCAGGCCGTGGGCCTGCTTGAGTTCAGGGGCATCCACGGCAAACAGGCGTACCTTGTGCTGGGCGCCATCGGCAAGCACGGTGATGGTGTCACCATCAGCCACCCGAACCACGGTGGCGGAGTACACACGGCCCTTGGGGGTGTCCGGGTTGTTGTCATTGGCGCCACTGTTGGGGCCGTAAGGGCTGAGGTACACCCCAGCCAAAGCCAGCAGCAACGCAGCCAGTTTGCCCAGGTTGGCGGGGCTGATGAACGTGCGACGGGATCTTCGTTTCATGATTGACAACTGGGTGGCCGATGACCTTGCGCTGCACGCTGCACAGGGAAGGCTTCGGTTAAGATGTGTAAAAAACAGGGCGGCATGCCAGCCACGGCTGCAAGCCTACAGCAAACAAGAAAACACGAGGGCAACATGGACAGAATCACCCTGAATTTTAACGCAGACCACACCGTGGCGACTGTGGCCTTGAACCGGCCCAAACAACACAATGGTGTGGACTGGCAGATGCTGAAAGAGATGCGCGAGGTGCAGAAAAAGCTGGCGCGGGAAAAGGGGCTGCGTGCCGTTCTGATTAAAGGGGAAGGCCCTTCTTTTTGCGCGGGGCTCGACTTCAAGTCTGTGCTGTCCAGCCCAAAAACAGCGGCGGTGATGTACGCCAACCTGTGGTTGCCCATGCGCAACATCTTCCAAAGCTGGAGCACCGGCTGGCGCGACTTGGGTGTGCCGGTGATTGCGGTGGTGCATGGCAATTGTTTTGGTGCAGGTCTGCAATTGGCGTTGGGCGCAGACATTCGTATTTGTACCCCTGACTCAACACTGTCCATTCTGGAAGCCAAATGGGGGCTGGTGCCCGACATGGGTGGTGGCGCCTTGTTGCGTGAATTGCTGCCGCTGGACAAAGCCAAAGAACTGACCATGACGGGCCGCATGCTCAAAGGCACCGATGCCTTGGCTTTGGGCTTGGTCACGCATGTGTCCGAGAACCCACAAGCCCACGCCGATGAATTGCTGCGGGAAATCCTCACCCGCTCGCCCGACTCGGTGGCGGCCAGCAAGTTCATGTTGCAACACATCTGGGGCATCGACCAAGGCGCGCACCTGACGCAGGAACGCCGCTGGCAGCGCCGGTTGATGGGTTTCAAAAACCAGCGTATTTCAGTGGCCCGCAACAGCAAAGCGGAGCAGGCCAACATGCCATACGCCCCCCGACAGATTCGCGGTTAAACCCGTTAAAACCACAACGAGAAGAACGGAGACAACACGATGAAAGCACTCACACCCAATGACCAGCTGTTTCTGTGGCTGGAGCGTCGCAACCAACCCATGCATGTGGGTGGAATGATTCTGCTGCAACCGCCCGGAGGGCAAGCCAGTGCCACCTTTGTGAGTCAGGTGGTTCAGCACATGCGGCAATTCGACCGCCCTGTTGCGCCATTCAATCAGAGGCTGACTGGCAAGCTGGGCATGTGGTTCTGGGTGCCTGATGAGGAATTCGATCTGGAAGCGCATTTCGTGCACCTGTCGCTGCCCAAACCGGGGCGTATCCGCGAGTTGCTGGAGTTGGTGTCGAAACTGCACGCCAATTTGATGGACCGGGCCAAACCCTTGTGGGAATGCTATGTGATTGACGGGCTGGAAGATGGCCGCGTGGCCATCTACATGAAGGTGCACCACGCACTGGTGGACGGTGTGGCCAGCATGAAGCTGTTGCAGCGGTCCATGGCCACCAGCCCCGATGTCACTGACCTGCCGCCATTCTGGGCGAACCCCACGCTGCGACCACAGCGCCGATCAGAATCCTCTGACCAGTTGCTGACCACTGTGCGTAACGTGCTGGAAGGGGCCAAATCCCAATTGACGAGCCTGCCCAAAGTGCTCAGGGAAGTGGGCCGCTCCTTGTGGCAAACCAGCGTAGCTGACCCTGATTTTGTGTCAGTGATTCAGGCGCCTCGCAGTGTGTTGAACCGGCGAATCACAGCCTCGCGGCGTTTTGCGGCACAAAGCTGGTCGATGGACCGCATCAAGGCTTGTGCCGAAGGCCTGAGTGTGACCCTGAACGACGTGGTGCTGGCCATGTGCGGTTCAGCCCTGCGGGCCTACCTGCTGGACTTGAAGGCCCTGCCTGCACGCCCGCTGGTGGCGATGGTGCCGGTGTCGCTGCGCAAAGACGACTCCGCCACAGGCAACCATGTTGCCCTGCTGTTGGCCAACCTGGGCACCGACACGGAAGACCCGGTTGAGCGTGTCGAAAAGATTGCCCGCTCGGTGAACCACTCCAAGGAACGGTTCGCCAACATGAGCCAGACAGAAATCATGAATTATGTGGCCACCATGATGGGCATCAGCGGCTTGAACCTGTTGACGGGTCTGGCCCCCAGGCTGCAGGCCTTCAACATTGTGATTTCCAATGTACCGGGGCCCAAGCACACGCTCTATTTCAACGGCGCGAAGGTGGACGGGGTGTACCCGGTGTCCATCGTATTGGATGGCCACGCCCTGAACATCACGCTGAACAGCTACGACGGCAAACTGGAATTCGGCCTGATTGCCTGCAGGCGCACCATGCCCTCCATGCAACGCCTGTTGCAGTACCTGGAAGATGGGCTGACCGAGCTGGAACGCGCAGCGGGCATCGCAGTGCCCGCCAACGCCACCCCCAAAAAACCCAGTCGCAAAAAGGCGGCTTAAGTGGGCCAGAGGAGGCTACGGCGGTAACACCTTACTCGCCACCAGCCAAAGCATGGCTGAACAGGTAGGGCCAGCGCTGAAACGAGTCGTATACAGCCTGGTCCTGCTGAATGTCCTGATACACAGCGTGATCAAACCCTTCAAACTGGGACGAAAGGGCGTAAATGTCATGCGCCAAATCCACCGGCGGCATGAACAACTGAGGCGGGTCCTCAATCGACCAGTCCACTGGCCCTTGGGTGTTGGGGCGGTCTGTACTCATGGGGCCTCCGCCACAGGTTTGTCAGGCAATGCGGCACGTTCGGCAGGCCCCAATACCCGCCAGTCGGTGCCCGGCGCTTTCAGCCAAAACGAATCCCTGTATTCCATCACTGTGATATTGCCCTGCTGCGCCACATGACGGGTCGCCGGCAAATCGTTGAGCAACACTGGCCAGGCCGGGTCCGCCTGCTTTTGGGCATCGGCTTGAAGCACGCGCCCCAGCAATTCCGACAAGGCGAGGTAACTGCTGGGCTGTTTGATGTTCACTGGTGACCGTGGCTCGCCCGCTGCACGCGCGGTGGGCGAAACCCAGTAGCCAATCACCGGCACTCGGGTAATGCCCGGTGTGGGCAGCTCCCGCAGGCCCACCAGTTGACCAAACTCGCCCGACAAACCCGCCCCATGCTCAGGCACCACCAACACCAGGGCGCGCCGTCCACTTTTGCGGATGTCGGCAATCAGGCTTTGAATGTCGGTCAACAGGCGTTCTACACGCAGGGGGTAGGTGCTCAGGCTGTCCTGCCGGCTACCGGGCAGCACATTGCCGTCGTGCAGGGTGATGGTGTTGTAGTACAAAGCCACGGCAGGTTTGTTGCTGCTGAGTCTGCGGCTCCACCAGGTGCGCAGGTAGTCACCGTCGCGCCCCACGGCGCTGCCATCAAAAGCCTGCACGCCGGCAGGCACGGCCGTGTGGCTTAGAGGGTCTGGCACTGTGGCCCCAAGGTTGCCTTTGACCAACTGTCGGAAGTTGTCAAAAGTGCCGTTGTGGTTCATGCCCATTTCAACGGCATAGCCTGCTTGCTGCAACTGGCCGAACAGTTGGCAACCCTCATGCGCGGGGCTGTACAGCGATTTGTGATTGCCCTGCCCGCAACGCCCGCGCAACAGGCGTATGGCCGCTGGGCCGGAATAACTGGTGGCTGAATTGAAATGGTCAAACACAAAGTCAGCCCCCCTCAACAACGGGTGCTGGGTTTGGCGGGCAACCTGCAAATCAGCCCACGACATGGAGCAAACCTGCAGAATCAGCACATCAAAACCGGGGGTGCTGGGCAAGCTGTGCAAAGCCTGCGCGGCCAGGTGTTGCTGTGCCTCAAAAAACGACTTCAACACCCCGTCGGGTGTATTGCCCTGGGCATCTGCCGTGGCGCCAAGGTTACGCTCCCGAAGGGCATTCAAGGCTTCATAATCACGACGCCCCAAGGCCAGCAGCTCGGCGGGTGAGTCATTCTCCCGGCCAGTGGCCAGGGGCTGCTCCTGCCGACCCTTGGCCAAAAATGCCTGCACCTGCTCGCGTTGTGCATTGACGCCTTGTACCAGCGAAACCCCCAACACACCAAAGAACACCCAAGTACTGATGCGCAGATAACGGTTCAGCACGCGCACCAGCAGGTAGGCGGCCGTAATCACCCACAACTGCCAGGGTGCCACCGAACGCTGGGCCAACTCCCACAAATACTGGGGTGAAAAGCCAAACAATTGGCGAATCTGGTCAATCAGGGCCCACGACACCACAAGCCCCAATTCATGAAGCATCAAGGCTGTTGCAGGGGCCACCAAGGCCAAATCACGCAAAGCCCCAAACCACCATCCCAATTTGCGGCGCAAAGGGCTGCTCAGCACCAACAGGCCAAACAGCACGAGGTTGAGCCACGGGTGAAGCACCAGCACGCCGCCGGCGTGCAAACCCAATTTGATGAGGAAATAGAGGTTCCAGACCAGCATGGTGCTTACTGCTCCCAACGGGCAGCCGTGTCACTGTGCCCCAAGGCGCGGCGTGCCACGCTTCGGCCAATGTCACGCAACCACACAAACAGCCGCTCATACCCAATCCAGCCTTTGCTGAGCACATCTTTCAGGCCGCCTAGCGCCCGGTCACGGCGTTCATCTTCCTGCCAGTTCAGCCAGGCGTCGGCGCGGCCAAAGGTGCACTGAATCAACTGCGCTTCCTGCTGGGGCGAGAGGTTGGTGAACTGCACCTCCACGCGGTCGGTTTCACACAGGCTAAGCTTGGCGGGAAACAGAAACTCCCGGTCACCACGGTGCAGGCCCACCTGCACGTCGCTGTGCAGGCCAAGCCGCTGGGTGTCATTGACAGCCAAAGTGAGCCCAGCGGCGGAGTATTCCTCGGTGTGACAACTGATTGTGTAACCGCCGGGCAAACGCAGAAAGGCGGGCATCAACATGCGCACCCGGTGGTGGACGTGTTTCTGAACAGACTCGGTGGCCACACCCACTGCAGCCCCCAAGATGGCCAGGTTGAACGTACACCACAGCAGGTTCATCAGCACAGTGCCGGTTTCATGGGTATTGAACCAGAACAGCCGCCCAAGGCCTGTGACAAAACCGAGCAGGTTCAACAACAGAAGAACAAGATAAGGCCTGGCGATGTTGGCGTCGAAATAACTTTCGTCAATCAGCCCACCCTTGGCGGTGACGTTGAACTTGCCTAAACGCGGGTTAATGAAGGCCAGCGTGGTGGGCAATACGATGTAATAGGACAGCACGGTTTCATACACTTCTGACCAGAAACTGCGCCGGTATTTGCCCTGCATGACCGAGTTGGTGTAGCTGGCCATGATGAGCTGCGGCAGGGCGTAACTGAGGATGGTCAAGGCCGCTGCATTGATGAGGTGATACTCAAAAAACAGATAGGCCATGGGCATCAGCAAAAACACCAGCCGTGGAATGCCGTAGAAAAAATGCAGCATGGCGTTGGAATAGCAGATGCGCTGAAAAACACTCAGGCCCTTTTTCAGCAAGGGGTTGTCGAGCCGGAAAATCTGCGCCATGCCCCGCGCCCAGCGTATGCGCTGGCCAATGTGGCCAGCCAGGGTTTCTGTGGCCAAGCCCGCGGCCTGAATGTTGTTCAGGTACGCGCTGCGGTAGCCCAAAGCGTGCAGCTTCAAGGCTGTGTGGGCGTCTTCCGTCACGGTTTCAACCGCAATGCCACCCACGCGCAGCAGGGCCTGACGTTCAATGATGGCGCAACTGCCGCAGAAAAACGAGGCGTTCCAGAAGTCGTTGCCGTCCTGAATCAGCCCGTAAAACAGGGAGCCCTCATTGGGCATCTGCCGGAAAAAATTGAAGTTGCGTTCAAACGGGTCGGCAGAGAAAAAATGGTGGGGCGTCTGAATCAGTGCCAACTGTGGGTCTTTGCGGAACCACCCCATGCTGGTTTGTAAAAAAGAGCGCGTGGGAATGTGGTCGCAGTCAAAAATGGCGATGTACTGGCCATCGGTGTGTTGCAAGGCGTAGTTGATGTTGCCTGCCTTGGCGTGGCTGTTGTCGGGGCGTGAAATGTATTCAACCCCAGCTTGCCTGGCGAACTCTTCAAAGGCAGGGCGATGGCCATCGTCCAGAATGTAGACATTGATTTTGTGGCGAGGCCAATCAAGGCCTTGCGCGGCATACACCGTTGGGCGCACCACTGACAAGGGTTCGTTGTAGGTGGGAATGAACACATCGACTGTGGGCCAGTTGGCAAAGTCCACGTCCATGGGCACAGGCTTCCGGCGCATGGGCCACGCGGTCTGAATAAACCCCAGAATCAGAATAAGCCAGGTGTACGCTTCAGAAGCCAACAACACCGAGCCCAGAAACATTTCCACGCCGCTGTTCAAATCCATGGAACTGGTAAACCGCCAGAACACATAGCGCCCCAACACCAGCAACGTCAACGCCATCAAACACAGGTGGGCAAACCGCTGGGGGAAACGCTTGAACAACATGGCCAGCACATACACCACGGCGATGAATACCCATTGGCCCACAAGGCTCAGTGAGGCCTGCGCGGTGAAGGCCAAAGTGACCACCGCCACCAGGCCCACGGCAAACCCCAGCCAGGGCGTACGGTCCATCAGGTTAAGGGCGCCCTCAAGCCTGCGGCCCCGGCCCAAACGTGCTGCAATTCGGGCAGTGGCCTCGTCCAGCCCAGCGCGCAAGCCTCGGACCGGCTGCTTCAGGCCCCAGTTCCACAGCCAGGTCAGCGGCCGGGCAACATCAGCCACCGCATGCATCACCATGGTGAACAACAGCCCGGGCCAACGCACCTTGGTTCGCGCACTGCCCGGCTGCACAGGCATTGCAAGGCTGCCGGGGCGCAACCAGAGGGCCAGCAACAGGCGGCGAACTCGCCCAGCCGGGCTCATGCCGGGCCAGGGTTGCAGGTCAAGCCACCTCTCTATGCGGCTAAGCAAAGGGCCACGCGGTGTCATGACAACTCCGAATCAATCCAGTTGCACAGCTTTTGATGGTCCTCCACCAACTGCGAACGCGGTGCATAGCTCATCAAAGGCACGCCGGCGGCCACACTCTCGGGCAGGGCTTGGTCCTCGTGCAAATAAAAGGGCAGCAAACGATGGCCCAATTTGCTTTTGCACAGGGTCCACAAATCCAGGTGCAACACCTTGGACGAATCAAACCGGTTCATCACGAAGTAAGAGGCCCCTCGGCTGGCCAGCAAGCCGGGCAGCACCCGGTCTATGCCCAAGGCGCTGTTGGTGTCTGGGGCCATCAGCACCAGGTTCAGGTCAGTCAGGCGCAGCACAGCCTGACACGCGGCAGACGGCCAGCGCGGCAAATCGATGATCACCAATTCCTGAGGCTCCACATCATTGAGCAAGCGGCCGGGCAATAACTCGGGTTGTTCCGCCATCAATTGGTCGAATTTGATCAACGCATTTAAATCAGCCTGCCCAAACGACATGGCCTTGAATCCACCGTCGTGACCGAGCATGCCTTCATCAGGCAAACACTGCCCGGTCACACAGGCCAGCACACCCGGTTCATCGCCGGGCGTACCCAGCCCCAGATGAACCGGCAGCGTGTTTGCGGGGTCCAACTGCAGCAGACGAACCTGACGGCCCACTGCGGCCAAATTCGAGGCCAACGAAACGGCCAGTGAAGTACGTCCGACTCCGCCTTCGGTGGACAAAATGGCGATGGTGATCATTCGTCTTTCCCCTCGGGCTCTACAGCCACCCAGCGGCCATGGCGTACCCATTGTTCAGTGTGGCGGGGCAAAGCATTGCGGCTCCAGTTCACCCAATCGCTCAGCCAAATTCGGCTGGCAGGCTTGCGCATGAGGTAATCCAACAGCCACACCCCGGCAACCACACCGATCAACAAACCGACAACGGCCAACAACAGCCCCGCGCCAGAAATCCAATTCATGACATTTTCTCCCGCCCGATCCAGGCCCCCAGTCGGCTCAACCAAGGTCGCTCACCTTGGCCTTGGGTTTGATCAGCCCACAACTCCGCCAAAGGTTTGGCGGGTTCATCGTCATTAAGCAAAGCGTCCACTGCAACGGGTTCAAGCTCATCCCGCACATCCATCAGCAAACCCAGCTGGGTGGAGGCCTCGGTCAGGTGAATATGCCCGCTGAACAGCGTTTCCAGCGGCTCCCTGAAACACTGGCGCAAGGCCGTGTCCAGTTGCTCATCGGTGGGCTCGGCGTCCCACAGCTTCAACACATACAAGGCTTCCCGCGTGGCTGTAAACACCGCACCCGCCGGACCAAAATCGACCAAGCGCAAAGCAGTTCGTGCGTTAACGTGGTTGATCAGCGACAAGCGGGTCAACACCCCATGCAAACCCCAGCGGCGGGCCACGCTGGTCATCATGGTGCATTGGGTTGCAAACTCGCGGTTGCCCAACAAAGTTAACCGCCCCGGCATGAACACCTCATGCACATCTCTGGCGTAATACGCCAAGGGCTGTCCGGCGGGTGTCGCCGGGCTCATGGCCTGAGCCTGAAGCCCCAACTCAGCCAAACAATCCGGCCAAGCCCCAGTCACCACCGAATCAGCGCCCAACCGCAACAACACAGAGGCGTCAGTGGGTTCCAGCGACGAGTCGGCCTGAACGTGGATGGCCACAGGGTGGTCCACCGGCGAGTGGTAACGCCACTCATACAGCGTACGCGCGGCCTGGCCCAAACTGGTGAATGAACTCAGCGTCAGCAATTTGTGTTCAACAGTGTCTGCGGTGGCCATGCTCCACAATTCCGAGCGGTAACCCCATGACGTGGTCCACCATGGTTTGAAATCCACCACGCCCTCGGGCGTGGTTTCAACCAAACCATCAGCAAACAGGCACCAAGGTGCGAACTCGCCCTGTACGGGCAGAATCACACTCACCCCGGCATGGCGCGCCCAGCGCTGCAACAACTGCATTTGGGCCAATGAAGTGGCCTTGTCGATGGGCTCGTCACCCTGGTCAAACCACAACTCAGCTTGCTCAAGTATGACCCAGCCCGGTTTGAGGACGATCATCGAGTCCAGCGCGCGGCAGAACTGCCGGACACCGTCGCGTTCAACACCTTCGGGCAGCGCCTGCAGGGCACGGGTGGACACCACATCCAAACCACGCAGGGCTGGCGACTGGGTGGCCAGTGCAGGCGCCAACACTTGCCGCACATCCGCAGCAGGCAAGGCCGTAAGCCACAAGCAAGCCGGCGGCACAGTGCCGGGTGTGGCCTTCAACCAATGGCGTACCCAGTCAACAGCCACCTTTTGGGCTTGTGCATTGCGCACCACATACACGCCGTCTTTGGGGGTCTTGAACATCAGAACCTCGAATAGGGCGTGACGCTTTCGGGCGGAGCGCTGAATTCAAAGCGGTCTCCGAGACTGAATTTCATGTAAACGGACAGACGATCAGGGTTGTAGCCCTCGGAACGGTCAATCTCGCCACTGGCCCCAACCGCCCACGCGGGCGTTAACTGGTGCTCGATGCTGGCGCGCAGGCTGGTGCTAATGCCCCCACCGGGCCCACCGGCATTGCGCACCGCATTGCCCTGCGCCGCCGCAGCCAGCGCGAGTTGCGGGTCCAAGGGGTAAAGGTCGGTGGCGTCTTCACGGGATTCGCTGGCCCCCACCCCCGCCTGAACGCGCCAGGACCACGCCTGCGTCCGGCCGGTCCAAGTCACGGGGAAGGTCAGCGAGGCAAAGGCTTGGGGGCTGTAGTAGCCACCTTGCCCATAGGTGTAGAAGCGCAGGTTGCGCTGGAACGACCACAAAAACAGGGACGCGCCCAGTTCCACCTTGTGGCCCGGCCTTTGGAACACGGTTTTGCTGAGAATGCCTTGCAGGTTCAATTCACGGTTGTCTGGAATGTGTCGCCCAGTGATGACATTGGCCCGTGCAATGCCTACAAAATCCAGCGTCGGGGTTACCGGTGTGTAGTACACCGCCGAAACGCCATTGCGCCGGGCACCGCCCCAGGCTTGCCCTGTCAATGGGTCGATGGCCCCGGTGGACGACAACACACTGCCGGACACCATGCGGCGGGCCAATTCAAGGCGCAGGGAGCCGTCGCCAATCGACTGCCGCCATTGAACGCCACCCACCCAACTGTTGACCGGCAAATCGCCTACCGTGCTGCCCACGTCCAACCGCAGAGCCCCGGTTTGAACCCCGACGCCCAGCACCTGCCCCTTGAAGTTCTGGCTCAGCAGGTTCTGGCGTATGGCCGGGTCGTTGGCTGTGGTGGTGCCCAATTGCGCGAAGTTGGCCGACTGCGGCACGTCCACGGTGCCAGCACGGGCCTCCAACTGATCGAGGCGGACAAAGGCTGTTTTCTCGAAATCCAAACCCCATTCAATCTGAACGGGAATCTCACGGCTGCGAATGCCCGACACCCCGGGGCTACCGGCAATCGTCGCTTCGTCGTAGGCCATGCGCACTCGGGGCACAACACGCCGGGTCAACTCCTCGCGTGCTTGAACCACCTCAGGCTCTGCACGCCATGGGGTGGGTTGGGACAACAGTCGGCCCATGGCGTTGTACTGTCCCTCATCCTGCATGCGTGCCAGTTGGGCCCGGTATTCACCGTAGCGGATTCGCTTGTCCAACGCAGACATGCCATCGGTCCAGTCTGTGCGGGGCACTGCTTCCATCAACGCCAGGGCTTGGTCGGTTCGGCCAAGGCGGGTTGCAATCAAGGCAGATGCAAACCGCATCTCGCGCCCCTCATTCAGCGCCAAACCCTGATCCATCACGGTTCGGGCACGGCTTAAGTCAGCAGGCTCGCCCGCATCAATCAACACACCAGCCAGGTTGAAACGGAACCACGGATAATCCGGGTTTAGCACCACCGCCTTGTCAAGCAGACCGACGGCTTCGCGCAACTGCCCGGCCTTGGCCAAGGCATCGGCTTGGTTGGCCAGAGAATCCCCTTGTTCAAATGCCGAAGGCTGCGGATCGGCCTGTGGGGTACTGGCTTCCTGCGCCTGAGTTTGTTGTTCAGGCTCATTGCGTGAGCCTGAAGGTGATGCCCTGCCCACAGCGTTCCCCCGCGCAGCCAGCACGGCCGGGGCTGGGGCCAAGGCAGCCAAAGCGGAGGCATAACGGGTGTCTTGCGGGTACTGGTTCTGCAACTGCTGCAAACCCACGCGGGCTGCGGACCGCCCTTCAGGCGTGTCCCCCATGATGCGATACACCTGCAAGGCTGCATCACCCATCAAGGGCTCGCCAAGAATGCCTGTGAGTTTTGCAAGCAGTTTGCTGCGGTCGGCTTTGGGGGAATTCCATTGAAACTTCAATTCAGCCAAGCGTTGGCGTTGAGTGGTGGCCAACTCGATACATTGGGCCAGCTCACGCACCGCAGGATGGGTGGCGCCGTGCACTGCCAGCAGGCGCTTGTACCACAACTGCGCAGCCTGCACCTCACCGCGCCTAAGCTCAATCAAACCCTGCCAGCGCAAAGCAGACGCGTTTTCAGGGTCCATCAACAGTATGCGGTTGTACGACTGCGCAGCCAGGTCAAGGCGCTGCCGTTCCAGCCAATACTGGCCCTGGCTGTGCAAGGCCAGCCAATTGGTGTAACTGGCCGACGAAGCCACAGTTGCAGCAACCCCAGTTGGCCACACAGCAGCGGCCACGGCCAGCACAAAAGCACTGGGCCAAGCCACAACCCTCGGGGCCGAGTACTTACTCACACCGACGGCCCTCCAAGGCTTTCACCTTCAATTCCCCAGTGGGCCCAAAGCTGGCCAGCCCTTCCAGATGAGACTGGGCAAACAAGGTGAGCGCGGAGTTGTAGTAGCCATAGTTGCGCCAAGTGGCTTGGTCGCCCCGGCGTAGACCCTGCCTTTCGAGCAATTTCGCCAAGTCCACCAGCCCGAGCTGGCGAAGCACCGGGGCCACCGCCACTTGAAAACCCGCAGGACCGGCGTTGGGCGCAACACCTGTGCCGTTGGGCTCAAACCATTCCGGCATGTGCCCACGTTGACGAACCAAGGCTGCCCAAGGTTTCAGGCGGGCCAACAACGCAGCTTGAACCGGGTCTTGCGGTGCAGTCATGCCAATCCACAGGTAGGCTCGAATGGCGTCGTAATCCCCCCGTGCCTCGTCCGGTGGCAAGCCCAGCACACCCTTGTCCACAACCACCCAATCCGGCACACCATTGGGAAAAACAGTGTCCAGCACAAGGCGCTGGCTGCCCAGGTAAAGCCTTGCCCATCGGGGCTCATCAGCCCAGGCCTGGGCCAAGCGGGCCATCTGAAAACCGGGCACATAACTGGGGTTGAGTTTCACCTGTCCACTGGCCTGCACGAAACCGACACGCCCCGGCAACAGGCTTAATCCGAGGCCATCCACCTCCAGGGTTTCTTGGTCCAGAATCAAACGGCCCAAGGCCTGCGCCTTTTGGGCATAGGGCGCATGGCACCAAAGCCGGCTGGCTTCCAGCAAGGTGTAAGCCATCCAGAGGTCCGCATCTGAAGCGCTGTTGGGGTCAATCACCCCCCATTGCCCATCGGCCTTGCGGCCCCAATGCCAGGCGGGCAAATGTCGATCCAGGCTGCCGTCTGACAGGTTGTTTTCAGTCCAGGTCAACAGGCGATCAAAGGTGGGCCGATCGTTGGCCACCAAGGCAAAGAAGAGGGCATAGGCCTGCCCCTCAGACACGGTGCGCAAGTCGTCCTGACTGTGGTCCACCACGCGGCCATCGTCACTCACAAACGCCGAACGAAAGCCCTCCCAGCCGGGCCAGGTGGCGGCCGATGCCCGCATGCATGAAGCCAACAGCCCGGCAAACGCCAACACAATCAAGGCTTGGGCCCAAGGGCCCCGTTTCAGCCTGCCCGCCATCAGTGGGCACGCCCCCGACGGCCAGCGCGGCGGGCCAGCCAACCGTAGGCCAACAAGGCCAGCAGTACACCGCCCAAAGCGCCACCCAGTGCAATCAGAATGGGGTGTTCGGAGAAGGCAATGCGAATGCGCAACCTCCAGGGCAAATACCCGCTAACCCAGGTAGACCCGGTCTGAAAACTCTGAACCTCTTCACCACGCAGCAAAGTCACACTGCCGCGAATCTGGGGAATGTCGTCATAACTGGACAGGGCCGCCATGGCCCGCGCAAACGACGCTTCATCCGTGCCAGTCACCACCAGTGCAGACTTCTCACGGGTCCAGGGTGACTCAAAACCCAGAATGGCGCCCAGTGGCCCAGTGCCCTGAATCAAGGCGCGGGCCTGAGTCGCGGGCGGGGCTTCGTCCGCTCCGCTCCACAGGGCCTGAAACCAGCTCACCGCGCGCCCAAGCCCCAGGCTGCGCTGGGCTTGGTCCAACACCATGGGCAGGCTCATTTTTGCGCTGTCCAGCCAAGGCAGGCGGTCTGTGGCCCCCAGTGCCACCCAATGCTTGCCTGCGCCTTGCGCATCCTCGGGCCCCAAGGCCACAGTCACTCGCGACGCGGGCAGGCCTGTCCACTGGCCGAACAGGCCCATCATGTTCAAATACGCCTGCACTTCGGCGCCGGAAGGGTCCTTGGGCAGGATCATCGCCGTGTCCGACAAGTCCGCGAAAATGCTGTACGGGTAGCCGCCGTTGGCGAACGCGGTCAGGTTGGGCATCCGGGTGTAATGCGGCAGGGTTGAAAAATCCAGAGTCGATTCCGGGTCCACACTGCCCCGCGCCACTTCATTGGTCTGGGTGCAGGCTGTGTGCCCTTCAGGCTGGAAACCAAAGCCGAAAGTCAGTTCGTTACTGCCACCCACACGGAAAGCCGGCACCTGGAATGCGGACTCGCTGCTCAACTCTGCGGCACCCAGCAAGTCGATGTTCAAGCGGCTTTGTGCTTCATCCTGACGGGGCGACAACCGGAAAGACTGAATCAACGCGTTGTTGATTTCCACGTTGAGCAGGGAATCATTCCACCGCGATGGGGCGGTGTACCGGTATTTCAGCGCCATGGGAATGTTCTTGCCGGCCCAACTGAATAAATCGGGCGGCAGGCGCAGGTTAAGCCGCACGCGGGGCCGGTCTGCAGTGGCTTCCAATTGGGTGCTGTAGTCCATCAACTCCGCAAAACGCACGGGCCGATGGGTGGGCACATAACGCGGCGCGTCGTAGGGTTTGCGGGGTGCGCCCAGGTTCACCTCTTTGATGCTCGCCTGCTGCCCGCTGAGCACCTGGCCTTCAATCACCAACCCGTTGACGGCGGTCAACAGCTCCTCTTCCGTGCGGCCCACAATGTAAAGCCGCTTCACCCAGGGTTTGGTGGGGCTGGAATCCATCCACAGCATGGGGCCGGTGATGTTCGGTGTTTTGGTACCCGCAGGCAACTGGTCTGCCAAGGCCAGAATCACCGTGTGCTGGTCATCCGACGGGTTAGCCACCGGCTGAAACTCAGCCTGCCGATAAAAAGCCTGGGCCCCCATCCACGAGGCCAACACCCCTGCGGCTTTCAGCGTATTGGGCGAAAGCTGCTTGGGCAGCACCACGGGCAATTGAAGCTTGCGGTTGTCGCGGCGGTCGAAAAACGGTGCAGGCAACAAGGCAAGGTCGTTGACCAGGGGCTGTGGGTCCACCTGCAGGGTCAGGGTTGAATCGGGCCGCACATCAAGGCGCAGGGTTGGGTTTTGGGGGTCACGACATTCGGTGTCGTAAGTGCCGTCGTACTCAATACGAATGACCGAGAAATCCGTGAACAGGGTAGGGTCCATCACCAAACGGACCGAGTTCAACACCCCGGCTTTGGCGGCGCTCAGTTGGGCCATGGCCGACAACTGATTGTTCACATACACCCGGATGAACGACTGGTCATGCCGCATGCCCTGCGGGTACATCACCTTCAGTTCCAGGTGCGCGGCCCTCACCGCTTCATCCAGCCTCACGCCGGCATTCAACTCCACCGATCGGTTGACCCCGTTCAGTTTCAAACCCGAAGGCTGCCCCATCTGGGCCAGAGTCAGCACGCGGGTCTGGCCCAGCGATGCCGAGGCTGCGGGCGCTGTGGGTTCGGTCTTGGCGCTTGGCGCTGCATACACAGCACCGGGCGCAGTCAGCAACATCAAGGCACACAGCGCGGACAGATTCAAAATTCGCATAGGCATCGGTACATCGGTTGAGTTCAGGCCAGAGGCAGGCCCAAAACCTTCGGTCAAAAAGGTCCCCCAAGTGTGGGCGACATCCTTCGACAGAGTGGGCACGGGCGCCAGACAATATCGTATTATTGCCCAGAAGACAGAACAACAGTCACGCGTTTTCCCCATCCTTCGTTGTGCATGGGCATGTAACGGCTGTGACACAATGGTACGAACAATAGGATAACCCCATGATTTCCACAGAGAACCAAGGGCAAGTATTGGTGGTCCGCGTCAACACCGTGCGGCTGGACAGTGCGGTGGGCACCCTGATACGCAACACCGTGATCGCCCAACTGGACTCGGTGAGCCGTGTGGCTCTGGACATTTCCCAAGTCAAGCTCGTGGACTCGGGTGGCCTTGGTTCCTTGGTGGCCTTGCTGAAAAACGTGGTCAGCAAACAAGGCAAGCTGGCGTTGGTCGGCATGCACAAATCAGTGCGGATGATGTTCGAGCTCTCACGCATGGACCGCCAATTCCTGTTGGTTGACCAACTCGACGCCGCATTAAGCACCCTCAACAACGCCTGAGCAACCCGCACCCCGTGACCCAAACCACTCTGCCGCGCATTCTGGTTGTTGACGACTCGCTGGTCGAGCGTAGCCTGTTTGTCGGCATGGTGTCCAAATGGGGTTATTCGGTGGAAGTGGCGGGCAACGCCGAAGCGGCCCTTGAACGCATCATCAACGAACACTTCCAATTGGTGTTGGTGGACTGGCAAATGCCGGGTATGCCCGGCACCGAGTTGTGTGCCCGCATTCGGCACTTGGCGCTGGACCACGCGGTGTACGTCATTCTGATGTCAGCCCGGCCTGACGAAGAGTTTCTGATTGAAGCCCTTCAGGCCGGTGCAGATGACGTGCTGGGCAAGCCGGTAGACGGCAACGAACTGGAGGCACGGCTTCAATCGGCTCAACGCCGCATTGGTTTGCATACCGAGCTTCGCCAGCAAACCGAGGCTCTGTCGAAAGCCCATCTGAAAATTGATCAAGACTTGCGGGCCGTCTCAAGCCTGCAACGCAGTTACCTGCCACCTGCGCAAAGCCCATTTGAAAAACTCGGATACCGCTGGCTGTCAGTGCCTTCGTTGTACGTGTCGGGCGACCACTTGCATGTCTTTGAGCTGGAACATGGCTACATCGGCTTTTACCTGCTGGACGTCTCCGGCCATGGCGTCCCGGCTGCCGTCAAATCCATGCAGTTGATGCAAATGCTGGCCGACCAGTCCAGCGCCAGCGTTCTGTACGAACCCAGCAACCCCTTCACCGCGTGCCGCCCCATCGCAAGGCCCTCGCAAGTGGTGGGGCGGCTAAATACCCTGTTTCAGCAGACGGAAGTGGACCTGTCGTACTTCACCTTGATCTACGGCACCATCAACCCTTCCAAACGGCTGATTACCCTGTGTCAGGCTGGTCACCCAGCGCCACTGTTGCTGTCGGCCGACGGCTCGGTCAGCGCCATCGGGGATGGCGGATTTCCAGTGGGGCTGTTTGATGGCGTTGAGTTTGACGACATCGAAATCCAATTGGAGCCCGGGCAAGCCCTGCTGCTGTACTCCGACGGAGTCACTGAAGTCTCCAACGACGAGCTGGATGGCTTTGGGCCGGAACGCCTGATGCGGGTGGCTGGCGAACTGGCTGGTGCAGGGCGACTGTCCCAACTGCCGGAGGTGGTGGTGGAGACGATTCAGCGCTGGGGTGGCGACAGCGTGGCCCAAGGGTTCACCGACGACGTGTCTTTGTTGTTGCTCTCCCTCGACGACCTTCACCACGCGGACAACATCCCGGCTTCAGGCGGCCCGGAGCCTTTGGCCCCCACATACCGGCTGCCCCAGCCTGTCCACGCGCCACCCGTGACTGAAACCGAGTCATCCGGCTATTCCATTGTGATTGTCGATGACTCGAAAACCTTTCTGCGCATTTTCGAAGCCATGCTTCAAAGCTGGGGCTACACAGTATTCACAGCCAGGGATGGCGATGAAGCGCTGGATTTGATCGACCTGCACAACCCCGACATGGTGCTCACCGACTGGGACATGCCGGGCATGTCCGGGATTGAATTGTGCAGTCGAATCCGTGAGCGCCAGCAGTCTCATGTGTACGTGATCATGATCACCGGGTTTGCCGGGCGCGATGACCTGCTGCAAAGCCTGCGGGTCGGCGCAGACGACTTCATGACCAAGCCGGTGAACCCGGGTGAATTGAAAGTGCGTCTGAAAACCGCCGAGCGCATGATCAACCTGCATCGCAAGCTGGCTTCACGGCACAAGGAACTGGCGGGGCTGTACGAAAGCCTGCAGCGGGACATGCGGGAAGTGTCGCGCATGCAGCGCGCCCTGCTGCCCAAAGCAGAAAGCAGCCCGTGGCCCTGCGCCATTCAAACCCTCTACCAACCCCGAGAATTCGTGTGTGGGCAACAGGTCGGCTTGTTGACCACCCTGCCCAATGAACTCGGCTTTTTCATGCTCAACCTGCCCGGTGACGACACTTCCACGGCCCTGCGTGCAATCGCCCTGGCCCGCTGGTTTTCGATGAACCGGGCCACCGACCTGTTGTTCCCGCTGAACCCGGTCACGCACAAAGCCTGTCGCAACCTTAGCCAACCCGACTTGGTTCGCCGTGAGCTCGATGCCATCACGCCCACACTGGGTGCAGGCGCCTGCGACTTTGACCTGCTGTATGGTTTGCTGGACACCCGACAAGGCACCTTGCTGGTGGCCGGTCTGGGTGGATGGGTGTTGTGTGTGGCCGATCATGAAGGGCGTGTGGAACTGCATGAGAGCCACCCGGGCGACCTGGCCACATTGTTTGAAAACGTGATCACGCCGGGCAGCAAAATCCTGCTGGCCCCCCTGCACACGGCGCGGGCACTCTCGCTGAATACCTCGGCGGATTGGTCCAGACACATCAACGGGTCGAACCACCTGGACAGTGATCCCTTACACAGCCTGATTCAGGCCCTTCAGGGCAATGGTGCAGAGTCCCCGGAACACCTGATGCTCAGCGCCTTGCAATGGCGCAACCACGACCCACTCCATACCCTCGAACTGGGGCAGGCTGAACTCACCCAGCACATCAACCGGTGCCTGGCCCTGGCCAGTCGCCTTGACGACTCCCTGACCCAATGGCCAGACCCCCTAAAGCTGGGGGCAGCCCGCCGGCACCTGGCCCTGCAGGGCCTCAGTGACACCAACAACATCCCGGCCATCGGCGAAGCCCTGCGGGAGTTTGCACAGAACATGGGGCTGCCCGAAGCCATGGTGTACAACGCCCACCTGGCCCTGTCTGAAGCGCTGACCAACATCATGATTCACGGTTACGCAGGGCGCACACCCCTCCCCGTCACGGTCGTCTTAATCGGCTTTGAGTTCGGGCTGGCCATCGTGGTGAATGACTGGGGAACCGCCATTCCGGAGAGTGCGCTGGAACAGACACGCACCCACGGCGACTTTGATGAGATTGAAGCGCTGGAAGACATGCCCGAAGGCGGCATGGGGCTGAAATTCATGCACCTGGTGAGCAGCCGGTTTGAGTACCGCAGCGAGGGCGAGGGCAACACCCTGACCCTGCTGCTGGGCAGCGAGAGTCAAACGGGCTGAGGCCCAGCCGGATCAGGCTTGTTTTGCTCGGGCTCAACAAACGCGGCATCGTCGGCGTCAGCACTGCCCGGAGTGGGCTCAACCCAACCCGACTTCAGAAAATTCAAGCCCTCGATGTTTTCCTCGGCAAACTTGTCGAGCAAACCCATGATGCGTTCGTCCACAAACTTGCTGGCACTTTTTTGCAAGGCGCGGGACACTTCGGACTCAATGGCCATCATCGCCAAGGGGCGAATTTTCCAGATCAACTCCACCAACCGGGGCAAATCTTCCTTGGGCGGCAGGTTGTCGCCATACTTGTCCAGTTCCTGAACAAACAGAGACACCGCTTGGTCGCAGAAACTTTCCAGTTGCGTGCGCAAAGAAGAAATCAGATTCAGCAGGTCGGGCAGGGGGATGCCCGCGCGGGCCATTTCAGCACCGGCCATCAGAATTTTGGGGCTGGGTGCCCGGTAGCGCAACCCATCGGGTTCAAGCAGGCCCAACTCAATGGTTCGTGCCAATGCACCCCGGCTCATGTTGGTGCCAAACAGAGTGGCCAAATGAATGGGGTTGAAATTCTTGGGGGTTTCGTCGGTCCAGGGGCTGGTGATGGCGTGGGTCAGGCCCAGCAATTGCCGCAGGTCATAGCCCTTGTCAATCGCATCCAGCATCTCCTGAATGTTGCCCAGTGTGTACCCACGGCCCAACATTTGGCCAATCAGGCGCAATCGGGTCAGGTGGTCTTCATTGTAAAAACCCACACGCCCCCGCTTTTCGGGCGGCGCCAGCAAACCACGGTCCTGGTAGGCACGCACGTTCCGAACCGTCGTGTTGGCGGCACGGGCCAAATCGTCGATGGTGAACTCGCGCCCGGCGGCCACAC
Organism: Limnobacter sp.; assembly: GCF_046297615.1. Taxonomy (GTDB): domain Bacteria; phylum Pseudomonadota; class Gammaproteobacteria; order Burkholderiales; family Burkholderiaceae_B; genus Limnobacter. Next base: position 176,439 of record NZ_JBKBHM010000001.1, read on the forward strand.
CACCGGCATCTTTGTGAGGGGTTTTCTTGAAGCGGAATGAGACCATACCGGAATTGTAACCAAATGTGAGAGGATTGAGCCAGTTTGGGCTCACTACGACCATGATGACGCATTTCACACCCAATACGGCCCTTCGCTGGCGCAGTCTGCTGGCTTTTGCATGGCTGCTTGGCCTGCCCTGTGCACACGCCACACCTGACGCAGGCGAACTGGCGCTGCAACAATGCCGGTACATTGAAGACCCCCAACTGCGCCTGCGGTGCTTTGACCAAGCCACCGGTGGCCCGCTGCTGCCGGGGCAAACGCCCGCAGACGCCGAACCGGTCCAGATGACCCTGGACGAGGACCGCAGGGAGTCCGGCCAAGGGCTTCAATTGTTCAGGGGGCACCCCGACCAAACACTGTCGTGGCTTGACCAGCGTTGGGAACTGTCGCCACAAGCCAAGCGGGGCACCTTTCAGGTTCGCCCCTATCAGCCGGTTTACCTGTTGCCGGTTTTCTTGAACTCCAACCCCAACACCCGCCCAGACAGCCCCAACCCCGCCAACCGCGTTACTGCTGGCCCGGAGAACCTGGACAGCAACGAGATGAAATTTCAGCTCAGCCTGAAAACCAAGGTGGTTGAAAACCTGTTCGGTGACAATGGGGATGTGTGGTTTGGCTACACCCAAAGCAGCCGCTGGCAAACCTACAACACCGGCTTGTCACGGCCATTCCGGGAAACGAATTACGAACCCGAGGTGATGTTCACTTGGCGCAACAGTTGGCAGGCCTTCAAGGACGCCACGGGTTGGGACCCCAAGCTTCTTGGCATCTCGCTGAACCACCAGTCCAATGGCCGGGCACTGCCGCTGTCGAGGTCGTGGAACCGTGTCATGGGTATTGTTGGGCTTGAGCGGGAAAACACCTTGGTGCAGTTCCGGCCGTGGATGCGCATCTCCGAGCCTTCAGCCACTGACGACAACCCTGACATCTCCGATTACTTGGGGCGTGGGGACTTGCTGGTGGTCCACAAGGTTCGCGGGCATGAATTGTCGGCACTGGTGCGGCACAACTTCCGCGGGGGCGATCAATCGCGCGGTGGGGTCCAACTGGACTGGGGCATCCCCCTGCGGAACAATCTTCGTGGGCACATCCAGTACTTCTCCGGCTATGGCGAAAGCCTGATTGACTACAATCACAGGTCGGATTACTTGGGTGTGGGTTTCTCACTGGTGGGATGGTATTGAAACGGATGCGGATTCAACCTTGGCTGGGCAGGCTGCTTATCCTGAGCGCAGTGTGTGCGTTGTCAGGCGGGCTGCAGGCCCAACAAGCCACAGCCCCAACGCCCACCGCCCCTGCCAAGGCCGATGAGCAGCCCCTGGCCTTGATCATGGCCAGCAAAGGCCCCGCCATGGTGACCAACCTGAAACGGGAGCGTTACCCGGCTTTGCCCTTGCAGCGCCTGTTCAAAGGCCACCAAATCGACCTGAACGCCGGTGCCCGCGTGGCCATTGCCCTGCCCGGGGCAGGTCAGCAACGGGTCTACACGGGCCCAGCCCGTTTGTGGGTTGGCGCAGGTGCCATCTCTGTTCGCCCGGGGCCAGCGCCTAAAGTGAAAGCCCTGAGCGATGATCAGCTTGACCTGCTGCAACAATGGTTGACCGAGTACCCACGGCGCGGGAACAAAGCCGACCTGAAACCCACGGGCAATCTGGAAGTGCTTGAACCCCGGCAAGAGGCCTTGCTGCTCAGTCGCTCTCCGGAATTTCAGTTCAGGGGCGAATTGCCCCGCGAGGGTTCATTGCTGTTGTTTGACGGGCAAGGCAAACGGTTCTGGGTGCAGCAACTGGACAAGGACTGGATTCACTTCCCCAGCAGCGTCGGTTTCGACTGGGGCCAAAACTTCACCTGGGAAGTGCGCAAAGCCACGGGGGGAAGGGTGTTGTCGGGCAGCTTCCGAATCGCCAGCGAGCACACGGCCCGCACCTTGTTGGCCGCCCGCGTACCCCAAAACGAGGACAGCCCCTTGGAAGACCTGGCGTTCTACGCCATGCGCCTTCAACTGGCCAGGGCCTATGATGAAGCAGACAGCATATGGACTTACCTGGGCATTGCCGTGGACCGAAACGGGCGCCCAGCCCGCATTCCGCCCGAACAACTCAGCCGCCTGTCCAAGGCTCAGGGCTGAGCCTTTTCTTCCAACTCAGTCCAGCGCGCATAGGCCTGTTCAAGTTCAGCCTCAAGAGCAGCCAGCTTCTGTTGAGTGGCGTTCATTTGGGCTGCGGGTTGTTGGTAAAACCCGGGGTCGCTGATGGCAGCCACCAAGGCAGCCTGCTCGGTTTCCAACTGTTCAATGCGGGCGGGCAAGGCCTCCAGTTCACGCTGTTCTTTGTAGCCCAGCTTTTTCGGTTTGGCTGGGCTCACGGATTGGGCCTGGGCCGCACTGGGCGTTGGCGCTGCGCTGGCTTGGGCAGCCTGGCCGACAGCAAGCCATGGGTCAACAGTGCGGGTGCGCAACCAATCCTCATAGCCGCCGACATAATCGCCCACTTGGCCCTGCCCCTCAAACACCCAACAGCGCGTGGCGATGCGGTCTACAAACTCACGGTCGTGGCTCACCACAACCAACGTGCCTTCATAAGCCACCAAACGCTCTTCAAGCAGCTCAAGGGTTTCAATGTCCAGGTCGTTGGTGGGTTCGTCCAGCACCATCAGGTTCGACGGCGTGGCGAACAGTTGGGCCAAGAGCAAACGGGCCCGCTCGCCGCCAGACAGACTTCGCACTGGCTGACGCGCACGGTCAGGGGTGAAGAGGAAATCCTGCAAATAGCCCATCACATGGCGGGGCTGACCGTTCAGGGTAATGAACTCCTTCCCGGCACCGATGATGTCCACTGCCGTGTCCTGCTCGTTGAACTGGTTGCGCAACTGGTCAAAATAGGCCACTTCCAGTTTGGTGCCCAATTTCACCAAGCCTTGGTCGGCCTTCAAATCGCCCAGAATGGCGCGCAGGGCCGTGGTTTTGCCCACGCCATTGGGGCCCAGCACCGCAATTTTTTCACCACGGAGAATCACGTTGCTGAACTGGCGCAGCAAGGTGAGGCCGCCCAGTTGCACCGTCAAGTCGGTGATTTCAGCCACCACTTTGCCGCTGCGTTCAGCCTCCTGTACTTGCACCTTGGCCGTGCCCACCACCTGCCTGCGTTCGGCAAACTGGCGGCGCATGTCGATCAGGGCACGCACCCGGCCTTCATTGCGGGTACGGCGGGCTTCAATGCCACGGCGTATCCACACTTCTTCCTCGGCCAGCTTCTTGTCGAACAGGGCATTGTTCTTTTCCTCGGCCGCCAAAAACTCCGCTTTGCCTTTGAGAAAGCCCTCGTAACCACCCGACCAGCTTTTCAATTGACCGCGGTCCAGGTCGCACACCCGGGTGGCCAATTTACGCATGAAGGCCCGGTCGTGGCTGACAAAAATAACGGCACCCCGAAACTGGCGAATCTGCTCTTCCAGCAATTCAATGCTGGGAATGTCCAAGTGGTTGGTGGGCTCATCCAGCATCAACACATCCGGGTTGCTGACCAAGGCGCGGGCCAGCATCACCTTGCGCTTCATCCCGCCGGACAGGCTGCCAAAAGACACCCGGCCATCCAGCTTCATGCGCGACAGCGCCTGGTCCACTTCGCTGGACAAATGCCAGCCATGGGCAGCCTCCAGCGCATGGTGCGCGCGGTCCAGGCTTTGCTGGTCCTGTGCAGACAACTGCCCTTCGGCGCTCAGCCGTTGGACTGTGCACACCGCCTCGCCCAGCTCACCCAGGCCCAAGGCCACAATGTCGTACACCAAGGCGTCCTGTGCGTGGGGCACCGCCTGTTCCAGACAACTGACGGTCAGGCCATCACGGCGAATCACCTGGCCTTCCTCGGCCTGCCACTCGCCACTCAGAATGCGGAACAGGGTACTTTTGCCTGCACCATTTCGCCCAACCAGGGCCACGCGTTCCCGCTCTTCCAGCGAAAACTCCACCCCGTCCAGCAACACGGTGGCACCAATGCGGTAACGCACCCCTTTCAAACCCAACAACATGTTTTAGAACTCCGACAAAGCCAGCGCCGTACACAGGGCCGCGTCTGGTGTGAACTGACCCGCATTCAAGGCCTGAATACAGGCTTGGCGTGTCATGCAATGAAAACCACGAACTTCGCCATCCCGGTTGGCTGGCAGGCACCCGTCACGCAACACCGCGCGGTAAAGGTGCACCCACTCACGGTGCCAGCCCCCCCGCAACATGGGTCGGTTCATCAAGAGGCAGCCCTGCCCGGTGCGCAAAGGGGCCAGGGCTTGCAACTGCTCCGGGGCAAGACCAGCCTCTTCCGACAGTTCACGCCACACGGCCGATTCCGGGGTTTCACCACTGGCCACTGCGCCAGCCGTCAGGTTGTCCAGCATGCCGGGGTTTTCCGATTTGGTCCATGCGCGCACCCCCACCCACACCAAGCCAGCGGCATCTTCTACATGAATGTGCACCGCACGGCTGCACAGGCCAAACGGTTTGAACAAGCCCCGCTCGGCATGGGCCAGCACTTGTCCGTCATGGTTAATCACCGGCAAGGTTTCATTGCGCCAGCCGGGGACCAAGCCTTCCTCCTTCAGAAGCTGGCCCAAACGGGCCCACGCTGCGGTGTCCTCGTCGATTGCGTTGGGGTGCCAATGCCACAGGCCTTGCTCCTGAGTAAAGTGCAAGCCAGCCCGGGTGGCGGCCCCCATCAACATTGGCAGTTGGGCCCGCCTGCAGTACCCAGCGGTTCGCCCGTGGGCAAACCAGGCCTCAAATTCCGGCGCGGGGTTGCTGTGCTCATCACGCCAACGCGCAGCCCAAGGCGCAAGGGCGGGCAACACCGAGGCAGACACCCAGGCCCGGCTGGCCACTCCTTGAGGCATCAGGTTTGCACCAGCTTTTTGTTGTTCTGGATGCTCATCAGTATCCCAACCCCCATGCCCAGCGTCACCATGGCAGTGCCGCCATAACTCATGAGTGGCAAGGGTACGCCCACCACCGGCAAAATGCCGCTCACCATGCCCACGTTGACAAAGGCGTAAACAAAGAAAATCATGGCAATGGCCCCGGCCAGCAACCGGGTAAAGACTGTTGGCGCATTGGCCGCAATCACCAGGCCGCGCACAATCAGGCAGATGTACAGCAGCAACAGCACCATGGCACCCAGCAAACCAAATTCTTCGGCCAGCACGGCGAAAATGAAGTCGGTGGTGCGCTCGGGAATGAACTGCAAATGGGTTTGTGTGCCCTGCAAAAAGCCTTTGCCGGTGAAGCCTCCAGACCCGATGGCCACGGTGGACTGAATGATGTGAAAGCCCTTGCCCAAGGGGTCTTGGGTGGGGTCAATCAGCGTCATCACCCGCTGGCGCTGGTATTCATGCATCAGGGTCCAGAACACCGGCAAGGCTGCCAGGAATGAGGCAAACAAGCCCGCCAGCACTTTCCACGAAAGGCCCGCGAAAAAAATCACAAAAAACCCGGAACCGAACACCAACAACGCGGTGCCCAAATCAGGCTGATGAAGAATCAGAATGCCGGGAATGGCCAGCAAAATTGCGGCCACCATAAACTCTTTCCAACCCAGCGCATTTTCACGTTGCTGAAAAAACCAGGCCAGCAACAGCGGCATGGCGATCTTCATGATTTCTGAAGGCTGAATCCGGATAAAGCCCAAATTCAACCAACGTTGGGCCCCTTTGGAAATGTCACCAAACAGCTCAACAGCCACCAACAACAACACCCCGACCAGGTAAAGCGGCGGGGCTATGCGCATCATGAACTGGGGCTTGAGGTTGGCAATCAGCCACATCACCATGAAAGCAATGAAAAAATTGCGCAAATGGTCGGCCATACGGCCTTCGAAGTCGTATGCGGCACTGAACTGCACCACCAGTGCAAACAACATGATGCACAGCAGGGTGAAGCCCAGCGCCGGGTCAAACACGGCCACATAAGGTCTGATTTTGGGCCACAGGGGTTGACGGTTGATCGACCTACTCATACAACTCCTCCTTGGCCGCATTCTGGGCGTCCGCCGCTTTGTTGGCCTGGGTCGCACCCGCCTTGGTGATCGGCACACCCTCAATAGTCCAGAACTGGTCCAGCACCTGTTTGACGACCGGGGCTGCGGACTGGCTGCCGAAACCCGCGTTCTCAACAATTGCCGCAAGCGCTATGCGGGGTTTGTCCATCGGCGAAAAGGCGATGAACCAGCCATGGTCGCGGAAGCGCTCATCGTGCGCCCGGTCTTTGTAGGACTCGCCTTTTTTCAAACCAAAGGTTTGCGCTGTTCCGGTTTTACCCGCCACCTCATAGGCCGTGTTTCTGAAGACCGCCTGTGCCGTACCGGCCAACACCGCACCGCGCATGCCGTTTTTGACGGCAGCCAAATGGTCGGGGTTCAACTGAAGGTCACGGGCAATCTCGGAAGGGCGTTCTTGCACCTGCCCAGTGGCCGGGTCTTGAAAGGCCCTCACCAAACGGGGCTTGGCGTCAATTCCGCCGCTGGACAACACCGCCGTGGCATGCGCCAACTGCAAGGGCGTGTACGCGTTGTAACCCTGGCCAATCGCCACGGAAATGGTTTCGCCGTTGTACCAGCGGCGCATCTCGGGACGCTTGAAGGTTTTGTTCTTCCACTCGCGGGACGGCAGCACACCAATGCGCTCACCATCCAGGTCAATGCCACTGGGCTGGCCAAAACCAAACAGGGCCATGAACTCCGAAATCACGTCAATGCCCATCTCGCTCCCCAACACGTAGTAGTACGTGTTGCAGGATTCAGCGATGGAGCGGTACATGTCCACCCCCCCGTGGCCACCCACCTTGTCGTCCATGAACCGGCGGCCACCGTAATCGAAGAAGCCCGGGTCGCGCAGCACCCAACCCGGGGTTCTGAACCCCTTGGTCAACGCCGCCATGGACATGAAGGGCTTGAAAGTGGACCCCGGGGGGTAGGTTCCGGCCAAGGGGCGGTTCAGCAATGGGCGGTCCTGGCTTTCGTTCAGGGCCTTCCAGTTCTCAGGGTCAATGCCTTCAACAAACAGGTTGGGGTCGAAACTGGGGGCACTGACAAAGGCCAACACATCCCCGGTGCTGGGGTCTATGGCCACCAAAGCCCCCCGGCGGCCTGCCAGCGCTTTTTCTGCGGCTTCCTGCAAGCGAATGTCAATCGACAGCATCAGGTTTTTGCCCGGCTTGGCTGGCGAGCGTGACAACACCCGAACAGCCCGCCCACCAGCCGAGGTTTCCACCTCCTCAAAACCGGTGATGCCGTGCAAATCAGCCTCATAGCGCTTCTCAAGGCCATCCTTGCCGATGTACACCGTGCCTCGGTAATTGTCTTCCATGCCCAGGTTCTCAATGCGTTCCTGGTCTTTCTGCGAAATGCGGCCAATGTAGCCCAGCAGGTGGGCAGCCTGCGAACCATGCGGGTATTGGCGGAACAGGCGCGCCCGTATTTCCACCCCTGGGAAGCGATAGCTTTGCACCGCAAAGCGGGCCACTTCTTCGTCAGTCAACCGGGTGCGGATGGGAATGGACTCGAACCGCTTGGTTTCAGCCTTGAGTTTTTTGAATCGCTTTTTGTCCAGTGCCGAAATGTCCACCACCTGCGACAAGTCGTCGAGCAGCTTGTTCAAGTCAGTGGTTTTGGACGGGGTAATTTCCAGCGTGTAGGCCGAATAATTGTTGGCCATCACCACGCCATTGCGGTCAAGAATAAGCCCCCGGTTGGGCACCACGGGCACAATGCTGATGCGGTTTTCCTCAGCAATGCTGCGGTACTTCTCGTAACTGATGATTTGCAGCCACAGCAACCGGGCCAGCAGCACCGCAAACAGCACCACCACGAACACGCCCGCAAACAGCAGGCGGAACCTGAACTGGCGCAGGGCTTGTTCGGGATGGGTGAACTCGGTCATATCGGACGGTCTTCATCCCGATTCATGGGAATCTTTTGAGGGGCCAACAACAGGAACTGCGCCACGGGCCACAGCGCTGCAGTGAACAGGCTTTCCAGAAAAATCCAGAACCCGGGGAATGGATCACCAAAGGCCACCCTGATCAACACAGTGACCGCCTGGGCCGCCAGAAACAGCGGGAAAATATGCGCAGCCTGCATCACCGGCGTGAACCACATCACCCGCCGGTGAATGGTGATCGCGAAATAAGACAGCAGGGTGTAGGCCAAGGCATGCTCACCAAACACGCTGGAGGCATGCACGTCCACAATGGCACCAAACACCCACGCGGTGCCGATGCCAATGCGCCGGGGCTGGTGAATGTTCCAATACACCAGCACCAAGGCCATGAAGTCGGGCAGCACCACATCCCGGTCCACGGGCAGGAATTTCAGCATCATGGCCACCGCCAGGGAAAGGGCGATGAACCACGGGTTGACCGGGCGCAAAATAGCGGGTGTGCCCACTGAGTTAAGGGCCATCTTTCACCTCCGTGTCCAGCACCAGCATGAAGCGGTTTCGGTCCACACCGGCCAGCGGCTGGCATTGAATGGAGGCAAATGCCCCGTTGCGGTCGACAGTCTGCACACGGGCCACCGGAATGCCTCTGGGGTACACCCCATCCAGGCCCGAGGTCACCAACACATCGTTGGGCTCTACATCGGAATTGGGCGCCACAAACCGCAGCTCAAGGGCCCCGCTTTCATTGCCACCAAAGGCCACGCTGCGCAAGCCGTTGCGCAGGTTCTCGACGGGAACGATCTGGTCTTTGTCGGTGATGAGCGACACTTCAGACCGGCTTGGGAACACACGGGTTACCTGGCCCACAAGCCCCAACTCATCGATCACAGGCATGCCTTCCTTGACGCCCTGAATCAAGCCCTTGTTCAACACCACTTTCTTGGTGAACGGGTCGCGGGTGTCGCTGATGACTTCAACCAGCACCGAGGCCTGCACCTGCACCACCTGCGTCACGGTCATCAGCTTGCGCAGCTTCTCGTTTTCAGCGCGCAGGGTTTCCAGTTCATGGAGTTTTTGACGGCTGAGCAGGCGGTCTTTGCGCAAGGCCTCGTTTTCAGCCTGCACAGAGGCCAGGGTGGTGATGTAATCGGATGCGCCGACCAGCAAATCGCGAGGCACCGCGGCCAGCCGCTGCAGGGGGTAGAGTGCCGTGCCAATGGCTTTGCGCACCACCTCCATGCCACTGTAGCGCACATCCACAAACAGCAACACCACGGAGAGAAAGACGAACGCAAGCAGCCTGGCCCGTGCGGACGGGCCTTGCTTGAACAGTGGCGGCGGCGAATACTCCATACGACCCCTTCAGGCCCAGGCCAAACAGCAGATGACCCGGCGGGTGTTGCTTACTCGCTGGTGAAAATGGTGCCCAGCTTGTCCATGCGCTCAAGCGCCAGGCCACAGCCACGCACCACACAGGTCAAGGGGTCCTCGGCCACATGCACGGGCAGGCCGGTTTCTTCCATCAACAGGCGGTCCAAGTCACGCAGCAGGGCGCCACCACCAGTCAACATCATGCCGCGCTCGGCAATGTCGGCACCCAGTTCGGGCGGGGTTTGTTCCAAAGCGGATTTCACGGCCGACACAATCGCATTCAGCGGCTCGGTCAGGGCTTCCAGAATTTCATTGGACGAAATGGTGAAGCGGCGGGGAATGCCCTCGGACAGGTTGCGACCAGTCACTTCCATGTCCTTGACTTCTGAACCGGGGAATGCGGAACCAATCTGCTTCTTGATGGCTTCTGCAGTGGGTTCACCAATCATCATGCCGTAATTGCGGCGGATGTAGCTGATGATGGCTTCATCAAACTTGTCGCCGCCCACACGCACACTGCCGGCATACACCATGCCGCCCAGGGAAATGATGCCCACCTCGGTGGTGCCACCGCCAATGTCCACCACCATCGAGCCAGACGCTTCGGACACGGGCAGACCTGCGCCAATGGCAGCCGCCATGGGTTCTTCAATCAGGTAGACCTGAGAGGCACCAGCACCCAGCGCGCTTTCGCGGATGGCGCGGCGCTCCACCTGGGTAGACCCACAAGGCACACAAATGATGATGCGGGGGCTGGGGGAAAACAGACGGCTTTCATGAACCATCTTGATGAACTGCTTGAGCATTTGCTCAGTCACGGTGAAGTCGGCAATCACGCCGTCCTTCATGGGGCGAATGGCCTCAATGTTGCCTGGCACCTTGCCCAGCATTTGCTTGGCTTCAAGACCGACCGCAGTGATGGTCTTCTTGCCGTTGGGGCCACCTTCCTGGCGAATCGCCACCACGGAGGGTTCGTCCAGAACGATGCCCTTGGTGCGTGCGTAGATCAGGGTGTTGGCCGTGCCCAAGTCGATGGCCAAGTCATTAGAAAAATAGCTGCGCAGAAAGCCAAACATGATGCGAATAACCTGTACTGTGTGATTGATGGGCCTGCCAAGCCTGTGCAAACCCAAAGATGTCCCGAGACGCCGTTTATTATCAGTGCTTCACTTCATCACTGGCGTAATCCATGATGATACTCTATAAAATATGGTTTTATGACCGATTTTCTGGTTTCACCGGGCGGGTTTAGCACCCTTTAGAGAGGATGCTCAGGCCTGAGCCCACACGGAGATTTTGCATGTCCCTCCAATCCGGCCAAATCAACAAAATTGCGGCGCTTTCACGGCTCAAACTGGCCGCCGATCAAGCCCCGGCGCTGGAGCAACAACTGAACAACATCATGGCCCTGGCCGACCGTTTGGCCGCCGAGGACACCACCGGTGTTGAACCCCTGTCACACCCGCTGGCCATCATTGCACCGGTGGCACTGCGCCTTCGAGAAGATGCTGTGACAGAAACCGACCGTCGCCAGGCCAATATGGCCAATGCGCCAGCCGCTCAAGATGGCTTGTTTCTGGTGCCACGGGTGATTGAGTAAATCACTGGCCCTTCAGGCCAGCCTCAAAAGCGGCCTCAAGGGCGACTTAACGAACGCGTGTCATGGGCGCTGTGTTGACACACAGCCTCCGGGCAGACCCACCAACACCGAACTGGTGAACCCCATGTCAGTCCAATACCAAGGAATCCGCGCACTGCGCACATTGCTGGACAGCCGCAAGGCCAGCGCCACTGAACTGGCGCAAGAGTCCCTCCAACTGGCCCGCGCCAGCGCCTCACTGAATGCCTTCACCGACATTCGGGACGAACTCACGCTGGCCCAGGCCAAGGCCGCAGACGCCCGACTTGCCAGTGGCGAACAGTCGGCTTTGTTGGGCATTCCCATGGCCCACAAAGACATTTTCGTCACCCAAGGCTGGGCCAGCACCGCAGGCTCCAACATGCTCAAAGGCTACCTCAGCCCCTTTGACGCCGAAGTGGTCGACCGCCTGAACAAAGCCGGCATGGTCAATGTGGGCAAGGTCAACTGCGATGAGTTTGCCATGGGGTCCTCCAACGAAAAAAGTGCATTTGGGCCCTGCCACAACCCTTGGGACACCCAGGCCGTGCCCGGCGGCTCCTCCGGAGGCTCAGCGGTGGCCGTTGCCAGCGGCGTGGTTCCCATGGCCACAGGCACCGACACGGGCGGGTCGATTCGCCAACCCGCGTCCCTGTGCGGCATCACCGGCATCAAGCCCACTTATGGGTCTTGCAGCCGCTACGGCATGATTGCCTACGCCTCCAGCCTGGATCAAGCCGGCCCCATGGCCCGCACCGCCGAGGATTGCGCCTTGGTGCTCAACGCCATGGTAGGCTTTGACACCAAGGACAGCACCAGCGTGGAACGCCCCCGCGCCGGTCAGGAAGATTTCACCGGCCTGCTGGGCCAGCCTCTGAAAAACGGCGATGCCACACAGCCACTGAAAGGCCTGCGTGTGGGCCTGCCTGCCGAGTTCTTCTGCGATGGCCTGTCAGCCGATGTGCGCGCCCCGATTGACGCAGCCCTTCGCCAACTGGAACAACTCGGCGCCACGCTGGTGAACATCAGCCTGCCCCGCACTGAACTGTCCATTCCCGCGTACTACGTGATCGCCCCGGCCGAGGCCAGCTCCAACCTGTCCCGCTTCGACGGCGTGCGTTACGGCCACCGGGCCAGCGATTACACCGACCTGAAATCCATGTACGAAAACTCGCGCAGCGAAGGGTTCGGCCTTGAAGTTCAGCGTCGAATCATGATCGGTGCCTACGTGCTGTCACACGGCTATTACGACGCCTATTACCTTCAGGCCCAGAAGGTGCGCCGCCTGATTGCGCAGGACTTCCAGTCAGCCTTTACCCAGTGCGACGTGATTGCCGGGCCTGTCAGCCCCACCGTGGCCTGGAACATTGGCGCTTTGAATGCCGATCCAATACAAATGTACCTGGCCGACATCTACACGCTGGGCGCCAGCCTGGCGGGCCTGCCCGGCATGAGCGTGCCCGTGGGCTTTGGCCAGGGCAACCGCCCAGTGGGCATGCAACTGATCGGCAACTATTTCCAGGAAGGTGAATTGCTCGCCGTGGCTGACCACTATCAGCGCCACAGTGACTGGCACCTTCGCACCCCGGCTTGAAGGAGTCCTGACATGCAATGGGAACTCGTGGTGGGCATTGAAACCCACGCCCAATTGATGACCAAATCGAAGATCTTCTCCGGTGCCAGCACGGCCTTCGGGGCGGAACCCAACATACAGGCCTGCCCTGTGGACCTGGCGTTGCCCGGCGTGCTGCCCGTGATGAACCGGCAGGCCGTGGCCTTGGCCATTCGCTTTGGCTTGGCCGTCGGTGCCAAGGTGGCGGAACACTCGGTATTTGCCCGGAAAAACTATTTTTACCCCGACCTGCCCAAGGGCTACCAGATCAGCCAGTTTGAAATTCCGGTGGTTCAAGGCGGTTCGCTGAGCTTTGTGGTCGGCGACCAAACCAAAACCGTGCGCTTGACCCGCGCCCACCTTGAAGAAGACGCGGGCAAAAGCCTGCACGAGGACTTCGCAGGCCAGTCGGGCATCGACCTGAACAGGGCGGGCACACCGCTGCTGGAAATCGTGACCGAGCCCGACATCCGCAGCGCCGACGAGGCCGTGGCCTACGCCAAAACCCTGCACTCGCTGGTGACCTGGCTGGGCATCTGCGACGGCAACATGCAAGAAGGCAGCTTCCGCTGCGACGCCAACGTGTCCGTTCGCCCCAAAGGCCAGAAAGAATTCGGTACCCGCTGCGAAATCAAGAACCTGAACAGCTTCAAGTTCCTGCATGCAGCCATTCTTTATGAGGCGCAGCGCCAGATCGAACTCATCGAAGACGGGGGCACCGTGGTGCAGGAAACCCGCCTGTATGACCCGGACAAAAACGAAACCCGTTCCATGCGCAGCAAGGAAGACTCGCAGGACTACCGCTATTTCCCTGACCCCGACCTGCCACCGCTGACCATCAGCACGCAATGGATTGAGCAAGTCAAAGCCGACATGCCTGAGTTGCCGGGTCAAAAACAGCAACGGTATCAAGACGAACTGGGCCTGTCCGCCTACGATGCAGCCACCATCACCGCCACCCGCGCGATGACGGACTACTTCGAAGCGGTGCTGGCCAGCAGCAGCAAAGACAGCGCCAAAACAGTCGCCAACTGGCTGCTGGGCGAGTTTTCGGCCAGCTTGAACAGGGCCGACCTCACCCCCGAACAAGCCCCCATCGCCCCTGCACTGCTGGCCAGGCTGGTGGCGCGCATCGCCGACGGCACCCTGAACAACAAAACCGCCAAGGTGGTGTTTTCAGCCCTGTGGGAAGGTGAGTTCAGCGACGTGGACTCCTGCATCAAAGGCAAAGGCCTGGAGCAGATTTCCGACACCGGCGCGGTTGAAAAAATTGTCGATGACGTGCTGGCCGCCCACCCCGGCCCAGTGGCCGAGTACAAAGCAGGCAAGGAAGCCAGCTTCAACTTCTTGGTGGGGCAGGTGATGCGCGCCGCCAAGGGCAAAGCCAACCCAGCCCAAGTGAATGAGTTGCTGAAACGCAAACTGACCACGTGACAGAGGTCTGCGGCCCAGCCCCGCGAACAGCCGGGCTGGACATCAGTTACAAATCGTGGGCGTAATCCACAATCAAGGGCGCGTGGTCAGAAAACTTTTCGCCCTTGTACACCGATGCGGCCTGCACCGTGGGGTGCAGGGCTGCACTGGCCATCTGGTAATCAATACGCCACCCCACGTTTTTGGCATAGGCTTGGCCCCGGTTACTCCACCAGGTGTAACAACCCTCGGTTTCCGCGGGGTACAGGGCGCGGTAGGTGTCCACCCAGCCACGCTGTTCAATCACGGCATCAATCCACGCCCGCTCCTCGGGCAGAAAGCCTGAGTTTTTCAGGTTGCCTTTCCAGTTCTTCAGGTCAATTTCCCGGTGGGCGATGTTCCAATCCCCACACAGCACCACGGGCTTTTTGGCCGCTTCGAAACGGTCAAGCACCCCATTGAAATGGTCCAAAAAACGAAACTTGGCCTGCTGGCGCTCATCGCCACTGCTGCCCGAGGGGAAGTAGATGGAGGCCACAATCATGTGCTCGAATTCTGCGGTCACCATGCGGCCTTCGGCATCGAACTCGGCATTGTCCAGCCCGTAATCCACTCGCAACGGGGCCACGCGGCTGTAGATACCCACACCGCTGTACCCCTTCTTCTCGGCTGGCATGAAAAAGCCGGTGTAGGCGCCAGGTGTTTTGTGCTCGTCCGACAGGTCTGCGTGCTGGGCTTTGATCTCCTGAACACACACCACATCCGCGCCAGACTGGACCATCCAGTTGAAAAATCCTTTTGTGTGCGCTGATCGGATTCCATTCAGATTTGCTGAGATAATGCGGGTCATTGTGCAGTGCTTCTAAAAAATTAAGAGGTTAGTCGTGACCGATTCCGCCCACACGCTTTCGGACCAGTTTCTTCAATTTGCCGTTGAAAAACAGGTACTTCGCTTTGGCGAATTCAAAACCAAAGCCGGTCGCATGTCGCCGTACTTTTTCAATGCGGGGCTGTTCAACACCGGCGCGTCATTGCAGCGCCTCAGTGAATTCTACGCAAAAACATTGCTGGAACAGACCGCTGCCCGAGGCGTGCAGTTTGACATGATTTTCGGCCCTGCCTACAAAGGCATCCCCTTGGTGGCCGGCACCAGCATGGAACTGTCCCGCCTGGGGCGCGAAGTGCCTTTTGCCTACAACAGGAAAGAAGCCAAAGACCACGGTGAAGGGGGCGTGCTGGTGGGCGCCCCACTGGAAGGCAAAGTGGTCATCATTGATGACGTGATCTCCGCAGGCACATCGGTGCGGGAATCAGTCGACATCATTCGCCGCAGCGGCGCTGAACCTGCTGCCGTGCTGATTGCGCTGGACCGTATGGAAAAAGGCGTTCGTGACGGGCAAGACACCGAACACTCCGCCGTGCAGGAAGTTGAGCAGCATTACGGCATTCCTGTCATTGCGATTGCCAACCTGCAGGACCTCTTGCGTTACCTGCTGACCCAATCGGCCAATGTGCGGCTGGCGGGGTGGCATGAGAAGGTGAAAGAGTACCGCAGCCGGTATGGGGTTTGAAGCAAGGTTGTTGATGAATTGGCCAGCCTAGCCTAGTCACCCAAACAAAAACCCCGACACTCGGTCGGGGTTTTTTCATTTCGCCTGCGGCTCGCACCGCTGGAGAGTCGAGTCTTACTTCACTGCGATGGCTTTGCCGTCGGCAGTTTTTACGTTCTTCCAGGAAGACAGGATCATCTTCACAGTGGCGTCTGGCAGGGGCACGTAGTCCAGTTCCACAGCCAGCTTGTCGCCTTTGGCGTAGGCCCAGTTGAAGAAGCTCAGTACATCAGCGGCTTTCACTGCGTCAGCCTGTTGCTTGTGCACCAGGATGAAGGTGGCACCGGTGATGGGCCATGCGTTTTTGCCAGGCTGGTTGGTCAGAATTTCGTAGAATTCGTTTTTCCAGTCGGCGCCAGCAGCAGCGGCCTTGAAGGTTTCATCGTCGGGGCTGACAAACACGCCGTCTTTATTTTGCACTTGTGCAAAAGTCAGTTTGTTCTGCTTGGCGTAGGCGTATTCCACGTAACCAATCGAACCGGGCAGGCGCTGTACAAAGGCGGACACGCCTTCGTTGCCCTTGCCACCCAAGCCCACAGGCCACTTCACTGCGGTGCCTTCACCCACTGTGCTCTTCCAGTCGGCGCTGACTTTGCTCAGGTAGTTGGTGAAAATGAAGGTGGTGCCGGAACCGTCAGCACGGCGGATCACACCGATGTCCTGGTTAGGCAGTGTCAAGCCGGGGTTCAGTGCCACGATGGCGGCATCGTTCCACTTGGTGATCTTGCCCAGGTAGATGTTGGCGATCAGTTCACCTGTCAGCTTCATCTGACCGGGGTTGATGCCGGGCAGGTTCACCACAGGCACCACACCGCCAATCACGGTGGGGAACTGAACCAGGCCCTTGGCGGCCAGGTCTTCAGGCTTCAAGGGGGCATCAGAAGCGCCGAAGTCCACGGTTTTGGCTTCGATCTGCTTGATACCACCGGAAGAACCGATGGACTGGTAGTTCACCTTGTTACCGGTTTCTTTGTTGTATTGGTCGGCCCATTTCGAATAGATGGGTGCGGGGAAAGACGCACCTGCACCGGTGATTTCAGCGGCGTTTGCAACGCTCACGCCCAGGCTCAGGGCGGTGGTGGCCAGCATGGCGGCCAGAGTTTTTACATTCAACATAGTTACCTCTCTTTAGAAGATGGCTTGATGATGCAGGATGAATATTGCAGGTTTGTGACAAAAACATAACCTGTACAAAACAAAAAAGCCACGGCATTCCCGTGGCTTTCTGAACACATCACAACGCCTTGGGCTTAACCAAAACGGCCGGTGATGTAGTTTTCCGTTTCCTGCTTCTTGGGCTTCAGGAAAATCTGGTCGGTCACGCCAAACTCCACCAGCTCACCCAGGTACATGTAGGCGGTGTAGTCCGACACACGGGCTGCCTGCTGCATGTTGTGAGTCACGATGACCACGGTGTAGTCCTCTTTCAACTCGGTGATCAGCTCTTCAATGCTGGCCGTGGAAATCGGGTCCAGCGCAGAACAAGGCTCGTCCAACAGCAGCACTTCCGGCTTGATGGCAATACCCCGCGCAATGCACAAGCGCTGTTGCTGCCCGCCCGACAGGCCGTTGCCGCTCTGGTGCAGTTTGTCTTTCACTTCTTTCCACAACGCAGCCTTGGTCAAAGCCCACTCCACGCGTTCGTCCATTTCCCCTTTGGAGAGCTTCTCGAACAGGCGCACACCAAAAGCAATGTTCTCGTAAATGCTCATGGGGAAGGGCGTGGGCTTTTGAAACACCATGCCGATCTTGGAGCGAATCAGCGCGATGTCTTTCTTGGTGGTCAAAAGGTTCTCACCATCCAGCAGAATTTCGCCTTCGGCACGCTGCTCGGGGTACAGGGCGTACATCTTGTTGAAGATGCGCAGCAGGGTGGACTTGCCACAGCCCGATGGGCCGATGAATGCAGTCACCTTCTTTTCGGGAATCTTCATGTTCACGTTTTTCAACGCATGAAAATTGCCGTAGTAGAAGTTCAGGTTGTTCACTTCGAGCTTGATGCGCTCAAGGGTCGTGTCGGTGATCATGAGGGTCAACCTAGAAAATTATTTCGAGTTCTTCAGGATGGAACGGGCAATCACATTCAGGCCCAACACACCCAGCGTAATCAGGAACACCCCGGCCCAGGCCAATTGCTGCCATTCCACGAATGGGCTGAGGGCGAAGTTGAAAATGGTCACCGGCAAGCTGGCCATGGGCTTGCTCATGTCGGTGCTCCAGAACTGGTTGGACAACGACGTGAACAGCAACGGCGCGGTTTCACCGGCAATGCGGGCCACTGACAGCAGCACACCCGTCAAAATGCCGGCGTAGGACGAACGCACAGTGATGGACAACACCATTTTCCACTTCGGTGTACCCAAGGCATACGCGGCTTCACGCAAGGCAGCGGGCACCAGCTTAAGCATGTTTTCTGTGGTTCGGATCACGATAGGAATCTGCAGCAGGGCCAAGGCCACCACACCCGCCCACGCGGAGAAATGCCCCATGCGGGACACCAAAATCGCGTACACAAACAAACCAATCACAATGGATGGGGCCGACAACAGAATGTCGTTGATGAAACGCACCACAGACGACAAAGGGTCGTCCTTGCGGCTTTCAGCCAAGTGAATACCGGCCAAAATGCCCAGCGGCGTACCAATCACCGTGGCAAAACCCACCATCAGCAAAGTGCCCACAATGGCGTTGGCCAAACCGCCGTCGGCGGCGCCAGGGGGCGGCGTCATTGCCGTGAACAGTTGCAGGGACAAACCACCCACACCCAAGGTGACGGTGGTGTACAAAATCCAGATCAGCCAGAACAGGCCAAACGCCATCGCCACCATGGACAGCCCAAGGGCAAACAGGTTGACCAAGCGGCGTTTGTTTTGCATGCGGGCCTTGTCGGCCTCGCGCTTGCTCATCTTCACTTGGGCCGAGGATTGCAGGTCTGTTTTTTTCATGAGTTGATCCGCAGTGGAAGACATGAGCATCACCGCCCGTTACCCGACAGGCGGGCCAGCAGAACTTTCGACGCCACCAACACCAGGAAGGTGATCAGGAACAGTATCAAGCCCAGCTCCATCAGTGCTGACGTGTGCAGGCCAGGCGCGGCCTCCGCAAATTCATTGGCCAGTGCCGAGGTAATGCTGTTGCCTGGCGAGAACAGGGACACATCGTTCAGGAAGTTGGTGTTGCCAATCACAAAGGTGACCGCCATGGTCTCCCCCAGCGCACGGCCCAAGCCCAGCATGATGCCGCCGATCACGCCCACCTTGGTGTGGGGCAGAATGATTTTCCAGATCACTTCCCAAGTGGTGCAGCCCATGCCGTAGCCGGCTTCCTTGAGCATCACCGGGGTCACTTCAAACACATCGCGCATCACCGCCGAAATGTAGGGAATGATCATGATGGCGAGGATCACACCCGCACACAGCAAGCCGATGCCAATGGGCGGGCCGGCAAACAGCGCGCCAATCACGGGCACCTTGCCCAAGGTGGCCCCCAAGGGCGCCTGAATGTACTTGGCAAAAATGGGAGCGAAAACCAGCAAGCCCCACATGCCGTACACAATGGAGGGCACGGCCGCCAACAACTCAATGGCGGTGCCCAAAGGGCGACGCAACCAGGGCGGTGCCAGCTCGGTCAGAAACAAGGCAATACCGAAACTGACGGGCACTGCAATGATCAAGGCGATCAGGGACGTGACCAAAGTGCCGTAAATGGGTACCAGTGCGCCGTAACGGTCGTTGGGAGGGTCCCAGTCCGCAGTGGTCAAAAAGCTCAGGCCAAACGTCTGGATGGTCGGCCAGGACGCGATGAACAGCGACACGATGATGCCGCCAAGCAAAAACAGCGTCAGTGCGGCAGAACCGGTGGTCAGAACACCAAAAATGGTGTCCCCACGCTTGCTCGGCGGTCGAAAGGTTGACGTGGTGTTGGACATGGTGTTGGCCGTTTCTGAAGGTGAATTCTGTCGCAGGTTGCCAAGAATACCCCGGATTTGTGACAGAAACATGACACAAAAAAGAAGGAAATGTAAACAGCCTGCAAATCCAAGGGCTTAGCGCGGGTCCTGCTTGTAAAACGTGATGGGCACCACTGACGGAGGCGGGCTATTGAAAATGTCTTTGCGGATCTTGCCCATGACGTGCATTTCACAGGGTTTGCAGTCAAATTGCAGGGTGTATTTTTGGTCCCCGTTGATCAGCGTCATGGGCTCGGCCTTGACCTGCCCCTGCACACCCTTCACCCCCTTCGCCTGCTTGGGGCACAGGTTGAAGGAAAAACGCAGGCAATGCTTGGTGATCATCACGGGCACTTCGCCGGCTTCTTCGTGGGCCTCGTAAGCCGCAGCAATCATCTCCACCCCATGGGCACGGTAAAACTCACGGGCCTTGTCGTTGTACACATTGGCCAGAAAGCTCAGCGATTTTTCCGGGTATTGCACCAAAGGTTGAACCGGTGCTTTGCGGGCGGGGCGCACCCAAGCCTGCAAGCGTGCGGCCTCCAGTTGGGCAATCGCATCCCGGCGCAGGGCATTGATGACCGAAGTGGGCACAAACCAGGCCTCAGACAGGTTCATGTTCAGGCCCAAGGCGCTAAAACAGGTGTTGCCCAATTTGCCCAGTTGCCCGCGCAGCGTGTCCAGTGCCC
Organism: Limnobacter sp.; assembly: GCF_046297615.1. Taxonomy (GTDB): domain Bacteria; phylum Pseudomonadota; class Gammaproteobacteria; order Burkholderiales; family Burkholderiaceae_B; genus Limnobacter. The sequence continues at coordinate 196,666 of NZ_JBKBHM010000001.1, forward strand.
GCTCGGGCTGGCTGGCCACTTCCAGCGCCTGCAGGTGGGTTACACAGGCGCTCACCCCGTCTTCATCCATCAGGTTCAGAGTCAGCCCATCCACCAGCCCCTGCTCGTTCTTGTGGTCTTCCAAGGTCAACCAGAGGCCGATACGGCGCTCAGCACTGTCTTTGGCCAAGGCCATGTCCCAGGCGTGGTCGCGGTTGCGGTGCACGGGCAGGCCGGGCTTCAGGCCCGTGTAGGTGGCCACCGGGTCCTTGGGGCTGATGCGATACACCGTTGCCCCTTGATCACCCTTGGGGTTGGGCAGTGCGTCTGCCCGGTTCACATGCAGGCCCACCACCTCGCGTTTGCGCATGAAGTTCAGGCCGTCGCCGTTGTTCAGCACCTCGGTGGACTCAATATCCACATGCCGCTCGCCCACCGCCACCACATGGCCTATGGGCAAACCGATGAATTTCGGGGAGTCGAAAGCACCAATGTCGATTTGGCGGCCATTGGCGAAGTAGTCGGTGGCCCCCCGGTGGAAGTTGCGGTCCGGGTCGGGGCGGAAGTAATGCCGAGTCTGTCCGCTGGAAGCACGGGTGAACTCGCCGCGCTCTTCCATGATTTCATCCAACAAAATGCGGTAGTGGGCGGTGATGTTCTTGACGTACGCCATGTCCTTGTAGCGCCCCTCGATTTTGAAGGAGCGCACACCCGCGTCGATCAGGTGTTCCAGGTTGCCACTCTGGTTGTTGTCTTTCATCGACAGCAAATGCTTGTCGAAGGCCACCACAGCGCCGGTTGAATCCTTCAGGGTGTAGGGCAGGCGGCAGGCCTGTGAACAATCGCCCCGGTTGGCACTGCGGCCCGTCTCGGCGTGACTGATGTAGCACTGCCCGGAGAACGCCACGCACAAAGCGCCATGAATGAAGTATTCCAGTGTGGCGGAATCACCAATGGCTTGATGCACCTGAGCAATGTCACGCGCGGTCATCTCACGGGCCAGCACAATCTGGGAAAAGCCGCTGTCGGCCAGAAATTTCGCCTTGTCCACGGTGCGGATGTCACATTGGGTGCTGGCGTGCAACTGAATGGGCGGCAGGTCCATCTGCAGCAAACCCATGTCCTGAATGATCAGCGCATCCACCCCAGCGTCATAGAGTTGCCAGATCAAGGTACGGGCTTCGTCCAGTTCCGCATCGTGAAGAATGGTGTTCAGGGTCACGAAAATCCGCGCATGGTACCCGTGGGCAAAGCTGACCAATCGTGCAATGTCCTGCACCGAATTGCTGGCGTTGTGGCGCGCCCCAAAGGTTGGCCCACCCAAATACACCGCATCAGCGCCGTGCAGGATGGCCTGGCGGCCGATTTCTACGTCGCGGGCGGGGGAGAGCAACTCCAGTTGGTGGGGCAATAAACTCATTGATTTACCGGGATTTTCTGCAAAGGGTGAACATTATTTCAAAAGTCCGGTCAGAGTGAAAGAAAAACCTGTGGGGGCGTCATTCCACGCCCACCCGGACAACAACAGGAGCAAGCCACGCATGAGCCCACCCCGACCCCACTCACAACGACGCAACTGGCTTGGGCTGCTGGCCCTGGTCGGCTTGTTGGGCACCAGCGCCCCTTGGGCACTGGCCCAGTCCACAGGCACCCGCATGGGCAGTGCCGCACAGACCGCCGCCACGCGAGAGGCCATTTTTGCAGGCGGCTGCTTTTGGTGCATGGAAGAGGCTTTTGAAAAAATTCCGGGTGTGGTCAGTGTGGACTCAGGCTACACCGGCGGGCAGGTCAGCAACCCCGATTACAAGTCGGTCAGCAAAGGCACCACTGGTCACATCGAGGCCATTCGCGTCACCTTCGACCCCACACAAACCAGCTACGACACGCTGCTTCGCCACTACTGGGCCAACATCGACCCCACCGCCGAAAACCGTCAGTTCTGCGACACAGGGCCCCAGTACCGATCCGCCATTTTTGCCATGAGCGACGAACAACTGAAAGCCGCGCAGGCCAGCAAACAAGCCCTGGAGCAGAGCAAACGCTTTCCCAAGGTGTACACGGAAATTCTGATGGCCAGCCCCTTTTACATGGCCGAGGAATACCACCAGGACTACTACCGCAAGAACCCGTTCCGCTACCGGTACTACAAGTCCACCTGCGGCCGGGAAGCCCGCCTTGAGCAGGTGTGGGGCAAAAACAGGCCTTAAGGCTTACAGCACCCAGTACAGCGCGAGTGGCACCACGGCAAGGCTCATGAGGTTGCCCACCATCACAATGGACGCCACCCGCTGGGGCTCCTGCCCATATTGTTCTGAAAACACGAAATTCAACACGGCCGGGGGCAAGGCGCCAAACACAATCAACATGGCGGCATGCCCGGCCGTCAGCGGCAGCAACCACACGCACAGCGCAGCAAACACCAGCCCGGTGGCTGGGCACACCAGCCCGGCCACCACACCCAGTTTCACATCGGAAAAATCAGCCTGAGTCAGCCTGACCCCCAGCGAGAACAGCAACAGCGGAATGGACACGTCACCCGTCATGCGCACCGCGAAGTACAGGGGTTCCCACACGGCAATGCCGGACACACTCACCGCCAGGCCCGCAATCGACGCCAGCATCACCGGCTCGCGCCACAGGTTCCACAGCCGGGCGTTGGGGCTGAGCATCCAGGTGCCCAGGGAATAGTGCAGGGTGTTGCTGACCAAAAACATCATGACCGCGGCGGGCAGTGCGTCCTGACCGAAGGCCAGAATGGCCAATGGCAGCCCCATGTTGCCGCTGTTGTTGAACATCATGGGGGGTACGAAGGTTTTCCAGTTCACCCCCAGCAAACGGCCCACGGGCCAGGCCAGCAAACCAGACCCCAACACCACGATGGCCGCACCCGCAGCCAGTACTTTGTACGACTCCCAGTCGAAACTTTTGCTGGCCAGCGCCGAAAACACCAGCGCCGGCACAAAAATGTCCATGTTCAACTGGTTGGCAAATCGCATGTCCGGCTTTTTGACTCGGCCGTACCAATAGCCCGCCAGAACAATCGCAAAAATTGGGAAAACAATCGAGACAATGCGCAACAGCATGCCGTCAGCCTTGAACATGAATGGTCAACAGAGAGGCGCAGTGTACGCCACTGCCCTGCATCGCACGATTCGGGTTTTCAGCGTGTTGCGCAGCGCGTGGTATCAGGGCTGAGGGCCAAACAACTTCTTCATGGCCGGGTGCTCAAGGTTTCTGGGGTGGGTGAAGGCGTAATAGTCTTCCATCACGCCCGTGGCATCGCCCACGTGTTCCACCACCCCGTCGCGCACCACGTCGGCAGTCAACAGGGCGGGTACCGCAAACAAGCCCAAGCCTGCGCGGCCAAAGGTGTCCAGCAAGGCCAGGTCATCAAACTCGCCCACCACACGAACCGACAGGCTTTCCTGTTCCAGCCATTGCTCAAGCTTTAAGCGCAGCACGTTGTTGCGCGAGGGCATCAAAAATGGCGCGCCCTGCAGGCTTGCAGGAAAGCCGGCTTGATACTGGTCGCGCAAGGCGGGGCTGCCAAACAGGCGGACCGGGTAAGACAGCAGCCGGGCCACCCGCAGGTGCGCCGTGCCTTGCCCGCCGGGCCGCTCGGCCAACACCAAATCCAGTTGGTGCTGAACCAGCTCGGCACACAAGGCCTCAAACCGCCCCTCGGTGCACACCAGTCGCACCGGGCGCTCCAGTTGAAACACGGGCTCAATCATGTGGAACGACACGGTTTTGGGCAAGGCATCGGCAATGCCCACCGACAGGCGCAAGGTCAGGTCGAGCTGCTCATCGTCCATGGTTTCGGCCAATTGCTCGCCCAACTGAAAAATCTGGTCGGCGTAACGCAAGGCCACACGCCCGGCTTCGGTCAGCCCCAGGCCCCGGCCCACAGGCTGAAACAGTGAGCGCCCCAAGCTTTGCTCCAACTGCGAAATCTGGCTGGACAAGGTTTGCGCCCGCAAGCCCAGTTGGTCTGCCGCCGCAGTCAAGCTGCCGGTTTTGGCCACCATCCAGAAATAGCGCAGGTGGTGATAATTCAGTTCATTGAGCTTCATGGTGAACCTTCGCGGCTTTTCAAGCCCTCAACCTTTCGAGTTATTCGAACATAAATTCATTTTTTATTCCATTTATTCTGTGAAAAAAAGACCGTAGACTGCACCTCGTCGTGGTTTCTTTGTGAAAGGACACATCATGAAACGCATATTTTTGTTCCTGGCCACCAACCTGGCCATCATGGTGGTGCTGGGCATCACCGTTCACCTGCTGGGCCTGAACAAGTTCATGGCTGGCGGTCAACTCAACCTGCTCACCCTGCTCGGCTTCTCGCTGGTGCTGGGCTTCGGTGGTGCGTTCATCAGCCTGTTGATGAGCAAAACCATTGCCAAATGGAGCACTGGGGCACAGGTCATCGACCAACCCCGCAATGAGACCGAGCGCTGGTTGATGAGCACCGTGGAACGCCTGGCCAACCGCGCCAACATTCCCATGCCCGAAGTGGCCATTTTTGAAGGGGCCCCCAACGCTTTTGCCACCGGCCCCAGCAAATCCAACAGCTTGGTGGCGGTCAGCACAGGGCTGTTGCAGAGCATGACACGGGAAGAGGCTGAAGCCGTGATGGCCCACGAAGTGGCGCACGTCGCCAATGGCGACATGGTCACGCTGACGCTGATTCAGGGTGTAGTGAACACCTTTGTGGTGTTCATCGCCCGGGTGGTGGGTTTCTTTGTCGACCAAGCCCTGCGCAAGAACGACGAGGAATCCAGCGGCACAGGCATTGGTTACTTTGTAACCGTGATGGTGATGGAAATTACCTTGGGCATTTTGGCGTCCATCATCGTGATGTACTTCTCGCGCCAACGGGAATACCGGGCTGACGCGGGTGCCGCCGAACTGATGGGCAACCGTCAACCCATGATCAACGCCCTGCGTCGTTTGGGCAACCTGCAATCCGGCGAATTGCCTTCACAGGTGGCCGCATCGGGTATTGCAGGCAAAGGCGGTGTGATGTCGCTGTTCTCCAGCCACCCCGCCTTGGAAGACCGTATCGCTGCGCTGTCGCGCTGACCCTCCGTACAGCAAACCCGGCCGCTCAGTCCGGGTCTGTTGCTCTTGGCCCTGTTGGTTTTGCCGGACCGACAGGGCCTTTTTTTGACCCTTGGCCTAGAACATCACCCGGCGGACCGAGGTAAAGGTTCGTCGCCAATACGGTTCGTCCAGGCTGTTCAGCGTCACCCCTTCGCTGGTGGACGCGTGCAAGAACCACCGGGAACCCACATAAACGCCCACATGGCTGCTTTGCCGCCCTGTGCGGAAAAACACCAGGTCGCCGGGCAGCACGTACTGGGGCTCAACCTCAAACCCCACACGCGATTGCTGGTCGGTTGACCGGGGCAGGCTCACCTTGAACAGGCCCGACAAGGTGGTTTGAACAAACGCGGAACAATCAATGCCTTGACGGGAAGTGCCACCCAAGCGGTAGGGCGTGCCTTGCCAGTCGCGAAGTTGGGCCAGCAGGCTTTGCTGCACTTCAGCCAAAGGGCCTTCAAGGGTTTGTATTCGGGCCCCTTTGGGCAAATCGGATGGGGGCAAGCGGCTGATGCTGGAAGGCACCGTGCTGCACGCCGATACAGCCACCAGCAAGCCCACCGCACAAACCTGTGCACATGTGCGGCCCAACCTCATTTAAACCACTGCCTTGCGCTCACTGAACCTCAACAACCCTTTGACAAACCGATACACCAGCCAGGCGCACAGCACCCAATACAGCAGAAAACCCACACCAATCAACATCAACACCAAAGCCACCACAAACCACAGCAGCCCAAACCAGAAGGTACGAATCAACCACTGGAAGTGGCTTTCGTAAATGGTGCCGGCTGCCTCGGGCCGCTTGATATAGCAGAGAATGAGGGCAATCAGGATGGGTACAAAGGCGGTGAACAAGCCAATCGCCCCCAGCACGTAAGCCACCAACACCACCAAGCGGTTGCTGTCCTCCGCGTGTGTATTGTGCGTTTCCTGAAACATATTGAACTCCGTACCGATGGGATTCCCATTGTACAGACGCCAGCCCAACGCAGTATCCACGCCGAAGTTGCTCCTGCGCAAGGGCGCGCCTCCGGCCTGCGGCCAAGGAAAATGACCACAGCGCAATGGAGTAAACCATCTAATCTAAACGAGTGTTAACACACTGATTTCGCTCAATATTTCTTACATTGCAGACTGATACGGTTAGCGATCGTTACTTTTCAGTAACTTCAATGAAATGATTTCATTGAACAAAACGCCCAAGTGACTTTTGCGCTTGCCAGATGCAACGCAGCCCAGCCATCAATTTGGCTACAGATGTCGTCGGAATACTGCGAGTTGTACGCTTTTTACGAGCTTGCAGGCGTGCCGGGCAGCCCGTACACTGGCCCGAACCCCTCAAACGGGGTAACCACTACACCTATAACAGCCCCTCGGGAGAGCGTTGACATGCGCCATGTCCTGCCTGCAGTACCTTTGATCATCGCCTTGGCACTGAGCAGTGCCCTGGCCCACGCCCAAACTACCGCCAACCCAGCCAAAATCGAAAAGAAAACCGGCACAGTGGATGTCAGCCAGGAATACTGGCCTGCAGCGGGCAAATATCCAGTGCCCAACACGCCCTACCAACACACCTTGCGTTCTGTGTCCCTGGACGATTTGGCCAAGCGCAACATCCTGCCCTTGGGGATTTACGACGGCACACCCCAGTTGAATGCCAACAAAGACTGGTACGAGAAAAATTTCTACGCCACATTGGCCGCCAAGAAAGTGTGGAACCCCGGCACCAGCCCGAAAACACATCCGTTCCAAGGCCCGATCACCTGGAAGTACGAACCCATTCCCCAGCTTCCCCCACCCCCATGCGACCAACCCCAGCCCACGGGTTACGACGCTGAAGGTTGCCGTTACGCCAACACCCTGTTCAAGGATGTGGAAGCCAAAGACCCTGCCAAGGCCAAACAACTGCGAGAACAGGTGCGCCGCGGACGCGACGTGTGGTTCAAAGGCACCTTCGGCAACCAGGACGAGCCGTACCTGCACTTTGCGCGCGCGGCCGGTGGCCAGGACAAAATCTGGTACCCCTGGCTGGACACCCGCGAACGTAAAAACCGCTTCTCCAAGTACGGCCTGATCAACGACCCCGACTGCACCGAGGGCGATGCCTCCACCAACTGGTGGGACAAATGCCCCGACCCACACAGCAGCGGTGTGCTTGGTTACCGCAAGTACTACGCCGACCCCACCAAAGACGAGAAAACCGGCAAGGTGGTGTTCGACCCCAAAACCAGCCCCTACACCAAGGGCGAACTGGAAAAGAACATGCGCTACGTGGTGGGCCACCCCTGCGTGCAATGCCACGTGGGCTTTGACCCCACCAACCCACCCAAAGACCCCAACCAGCCGCGCTGGGAAAACCTGTCGGCCACCATCGGCAATCAGCACATCGTTCAGCCTCTGATGTTCTTCCAGGGCACAGACCACGACGCCGTGGTGCGCCAAGTGTTGAAAGCGGGTCGCCCCGGCACCATCGACACCTCATTGGTGGCCAACGACTTCCAGAACAACCCCGGCACCCAGAACAACATCATGGACTTTCAAAACCGCCGGGTGTTTGAACACGTGATGAAGAATCCGGTGACGGGTGAAATCAAAAAAGGCCTGACCCAGAACGTGCTCAAAGGCGGCGAGGATTCCGTTGGCGACCGTTTGGCCTTGATCCGTGTGTACGTGAACATCGGCATGTGCACGGAAGAATGCTGGACACCCAACTTCCCGACACCGGGCAAGCTGCTGGGCGCGAAATCCAAACAGAGCCCGTTCTCCATCAAACAGTGTGCGGCCGAGTGCGAGCCCTGGAACTACGCCGACGCCAAAATGCATGACCTGGCCGCGTTCCTCATTACAGGCGGGCCCACTTACCTGGGCAATGCCAAGGAAACCGATGGCACCCCCGGCACCAAGTTTGTGGACTTCAGCAAAGTGCCCCAAGGCCGCAAGGTGTTTGCCCGCGAATGTGCAAGCTGCCACTCGTCCAAAGTGGCCCCCGAAAACATTCGCCGCGACAAGGCTGCACTGGAACGCTTCTACGAAGGCCATGTGTTTGGGTCCGAGCAGTTCTGGAAATACGAGTTCACGGACGAAGAGCGCAACTCCGCCAAATTCCTGGCCCAGTACATGACCAAGGATGCAAAAGGCACCCTGCGCCCCAAACAGTTCGCCAAGGACGGCGTGTTTGGCCAAGACTGGCTGGGCAATGACGAACCCACGCCCTTCCACGAAATTGGCACCAACATGTGCCGCGCCCTGCACGACAACCACAATGAAGGCCACATCTGGGAAGAGTTTTCGTCAGAAACCTACAAGCAGCGCAAAAGCCCCGGCAAGGTGGCTGTGACGCTGAACCAGATGGTGCCCGGCTTGGGCGGCACCAAAGTGGGCGAACGTGAAGTCAAAGGCGGACCAGGCTACCTGCGCAACATCAGCTTGTTGTCGGTGTGGGCCACTGCCCCGTTCCTGCACAACAACGCGATTGGTGAAATGCCTGTGCTGAAAGACGGTACACCGGACGCCACCGTGGCGGGCCGCATCAAGGCCTTCGAGATGGCCTACGAGGAATTGATGATGAGCGACGACCCCAAGGTCAAACCCTCTCGCCCTCAGAAAGTGTCCAAAACCGACACCGACATCAAACTGGCCCTGCAGGAAGACCAAGGTGGCCTGATCAAGTTGCCCGTTAAAAAGGGCACCGAGATTGGCAAATTCACCAGCAGCGACCCCCACCGCCCCGTCACGCAGAAATGCGACGACTTGGTGGAAAACAAGGGACATCAGTTCGGTGTCAGCCTGTCCAAAGAAGACAAGCATGCACTGCGCGAATTCCTGAAACTGATGTAAGCGGCTTGAGGGTGTGACGATGGGTGTGATGGCCAAACGGGGCCTGGCTGCTGCGCTGCTGCTGGCCGTGGCCGCAGGAGGGGCGATGTACCTGAGCCGCGACGACAAACCCTTGAGCCAGGCCAGCGTGGCGGCACTGGCCAAGAACACAGCCCTAGGTGGGGCCGAGAAGTTGCTGAGTACGCAAGTGCTCAGCGATGACGACCTGCCACCCGAAGGCACACGCTCCCTGTTTGACCACCTGGCCGCCCAGGCCGGTGGTGTGCCTTATCCATTTGAAAAACTGGTTGAAACGGTTCAAAAGCTCAGCCCCGATGGCCAAGCCCCGGTGCTGGTCATGCTGCCGCACGGGCGTTCCCTGCTGAAAGGCCAAAGCGACGACACCCGGCCCCGTGTGCTGTTGGCCGCCGACTTTCAAGCCCCCAACACTCCCGCCGCACTGGGTGTGAACATGCGGGGCCAGCTCTTTCTGGGCTTTGTTGAAAACGCCAATGAAATTGAAGTGCTCAGTTACAACGAAGCAGCCGGGCGCTTCGAATTTCAACTGGTGCAGGACTACTCAGCCACGGGCGCACGCAAACTGGTGTACGCAAGGCGGCAAATTTGCGTCACCTGCCATCAAGGTGCAGCCCCTATTTTTTCCCAGCGCCCTTGGGAGGAGACCAACGGCGCCTCGGGCACCACCGAAGCCATTCTGCGTGCACGCACAGCCGCCGGGGTTGACCCACACAGCTACTTGGGCATCCCCACCTCAGCCCCACTCTCGGCACCGGAACGGTTCGACGAATTGACCGACATCGGCAACTTCTTTGCCGCCACTCAGACACTGTGGATCGATGGCTGTGGTGACCCTGCCCAACTTGGCGCCACTGCCGTTGACTGCCGAAAAACCCAACTGAAACTGGCACTGCGCTACAAAGCGCAACCGGGCGAGTTCCGTGAAGAAGGCCCTTTGGTAGAGCGGTTGCGACAGGCTCAAACCATGAGCCTGGGCACACGGACCATTGCCGTGGCCGAAAGCGACCTGAGCAACCGCAACCCCGTGCTGGAGCAACAGGGGATCAAGGCGTGGTTCAAGCAGTTCACCGGTGCGCGCATCAAGTTGGGTGACGGTGCACGCAACAACGAAGAACTGGAGGCCTTTGACAAACTGCCCAAGCTGCCTCTGGAACTGGATCCCCTCACCCGCAGGCCGCCCAAACGTGTGCTGAATGCCCAACACGTGGACGCCGCCTATGGCTTGGCCAGCCTGCTGACCGAGAGCGACATACAAACCCTGATGCATGCCGCCGACTGGCAAATCGCCAAGCTGGACCAAGCCGTGGACAAGCTGCCCGCAGAATTGTTCGGTGCCAAGCCCTTCGTGCGTTCAACCATGGTGCGTTCCCTGCTGAGCAGCCGCGAATTACCCCTGGTGGCGCGGCAAGGTCCACGGCCCCTGGCGTTTGCCTACACCGAGGTGTCTGACATGTCGCCGCCTGTTGTCAGCGGTGTGCCACCTTTGGCCCTGTCGGCCAACTCGGCCTTAAAACCCTATGAAGATTACTGCTTCTCCTGCCACCGAGGCAACCCAGCCAAGCGCCTGAACTTCATGGGCGCCGATTCCGAGGACGCCGTGTTGGCACAAATGCGCGACAAAGTCGAGATACGAGACGCACTGGATTGGGAACGATACGACGGCACCGACAAAGCCTCGATCTTGATGCCCCCCCGGGATTCCCGGCAATATGCCCTGATGAAAGACGCCGAGAAAAAAGACCCCAAACTGCGCGACACCATGCGCGCTGTGGTGCCCGGCCTGTTTGGCTTCTGACCCCACCTTCGGAGAACCGCATTCATGCGCCTGACGCACACCCTTCGCCCCCTGCTGTTGGCCACTGGCTTGGCATTCGCCCAAAGCAGCATGGCCCAACCCCTGTTTGCCAACCTGTACAAACAACAGTATGGCTACACACCCGCTTGCACAGCCTGCCATCGGGACGGTGGGGGCTCGGTCCTGAACGCATTTGGTGAACAGTTCAAAGACGCGGGCGAGACAGCCGCCGCATTTGCCAAAATTGCAGAGAAAGACGCTGACGGTGACGGGTTCAAGAATGCGGTGGAGGCCATGGCCAAAGCCAACCCTGGCCGCAAAGAATCCACACCCGACAAAAAGGGCGACTGGCTGGATGTGTCCAGCCTGATTCCCAAAGAGGTGCAACAGCGCTTCCCCGGCATCAAGGAATACCTGCCGCGCGATGCGTTTCTGACCCCGCAGGACCTTGAGCGCGCGAAAGGCTTGGGGGCTACATTGAGCAACAAAGATGACAACACCCTGTACGTGGCCCTTCAGGACCGCAAACCCGCTGGCGTGGGCCTGATCTTCCCGGGCGAATACCAGGGCAAAGCCTTTTACCTGTTGATGACCACCGACCGCCAGCTCAACATCACGGCCATCGAACCCCTGAACACCCGCCAAGTCAAAGAAGCGGCAAACCCTGCGCTGTACACCCCCTTCAAAGGCATGGCGCTGGACAAACTGCCCGCCGCCCAAGGCAACGACCTGAAGGCTGCAGTGGCCCAAGCCGTCAAGAAGGCTGGCACACTGGTGTATGTCCGCCTCAAATCCAGTTAAGCCATGTTGACGAATACCCTGTTGCGCTGCCTTTTCGCCTTGATGGCCACGCTGGTGCTGACCTTGCACAGCCCGCCGGGCGTGACCGCCCCAGCTGAGCCTACAGCGGCCACCACACAGCCCACAGCCCCACAAGACCCATTCGATTTCTTCAGCGACAAACCGGTGGACAGCGCTGAAGTGGTCAAGGTGCCTGAACCCAACCCTGCGTGGATTCGGATCGGTGGCCCTGCGGGCTTGGTGTCGCTGGGCGTTTTGCTGCTGCTGCTGACCAAATGGCTCATCCCCTTTGAGCGGCACACGGTGGACATCAACCTGCGCAATTTCCCGCCCGCTGCAAAACGCGGCATGGCCATCGCCGTGGTGTTGTTCGGCTTCGCATTTGTGTTTGGCGCCAGTCAGATTTACTACCAGTTGCAGTTCTTCGACAGCTCAGCCGACTACATCGCGAGCATGTCGGTGGGCAAGCTGATTGTGATGACCCACGCCCACCTGTTCGGCTTCACCACCGCCTTCTTCATTGTGGGCATCCCGTTTTCCATGCAGTTCAACCACATCCGGCTTTACCAGTGGATCTTTCCGATCGGCTTGACGGCTGCGTTGATCGACGTGGTCAGTTGGTGGGGCATCAAATTCGTCGACCACAGTTTCGAGGTGGTGTCGATGGTGTGCGCGATGCTGTTTTCAGCGAGCTACCTGTGGATGCTGATTGGCTTGGTGCGCACCTTGGCATTTCCGGAAGTCATCTGGGCCTCCGACAAAGACAAATCCATCCGCGAAGCAGCGCTGAAGAAAAAAGAAGAGGCCCGCAAAGAATTCCGAAAATTCTTCAGCTGAGCCTCCGGGTTTGCTGCGCACAGGGCGCCGACCAATGTCAGTTGCTGCACGTCAGGCCTTGCTCGCCTCCCTCACAGGATTGCGGGCGGCTAAGTTCACCGGTGCCTTCCGTGGCTGGGCGGCCCGGCCCTACTTCAGCCACAACGCCCTGAATCACCTTGTTCTCCACGTTCTCGGTGCGCACCACCGAACGGGTCTGCTCCTGTCGGGCCAAAGCCGCTGACCCTTGAGCATTGCTCAATGCGGAGGCTTCTTGAGGTGACAGGGCCACCGACCCGTTGTAACTGACAGGCACACGGGTCAAGCTGCCGGCCCCATCGTAGTAAAACGCATACGATGCGGAGTTTTCCGGGCCACTGAGGAAGACCACCTGCCCGGGCACCAAGGATGCGCCTTCAAACGGCAACACCGTGGTAAAGCCGCCTAGTCCAGGCTGGCCCACAGTGCCAATTTCCACGGCAATCGCACCGCTGCCGTCAAACTGGCTGCTGGCACCAGCACCGAACGGGCTGACCTGCCGTGGAGACACCCCATTGCCTGAGGCCAAAACCGGTATGGCCAAAGTGAATGCAGGATAGGACGCAGCAGCCCCAACCAAGGCATCGTTGTAGGGCAAGCGGGCACGAATCACACCGCCGTCACGGGTTGCCAACCCACCGGCCCGCACATTGACCATGTCCGCATTCACGCCCATGCCATTGACCACGACAGCCGGTTCATTGGACACACTGAACAGACTCAAGCCCCGACACACAGGCTGCTACGCTGGACATCAACGAGCAGCCCTAAGCCCGCCGGTCAGGCCTTGTTCTTGCGCATTTCAGCCAGTTGAGCCTGCAGCGCGTCAATGCGCTTGTGGTTGTCTTCCGACCCAATGTAGGTGCGGAACAGCCATTCCTGCGTGCGCATGGACATGTCCAAGTCCTGAGACAACACCACATTCGACAGGCGCTTGGTTTCAGCCAAACAGGCGCGGTCGAACTGGGCCATGTCCTTGGCAATCTGAGCCACAGAACTCAGCAACTCGCCCTCGGGGAATACCTTGCTGACATAGCCCATGCGCTCGGCTTCCTGCGCGTCGTAAATGCGGCCGGTCAGCGCCACTTCCTTGGCGCGGCCCATGCCGATGATGCGCCACAGCGGGTCCATGATGGGCGTCAACGACAACACAATTTCACGCTGGCCGAACTTGGCGCGGGTGGACGCGTAGCGGATGTCGCACATCATGGTCAGGTCGAAACCACCGGCAATGGCGGCGCCACCCACCGCGCAAATCACGGGCTGCTCGCAGAACAGAATGGCGCGGTAAGCGCGGTGGAACAAGGCGGTGTAGGCCTCGTTGCTGACTTTCTCCAGCTTGCGAATTTCGTTCAGGTCAAAGCCTGCGGAGAAGTATCGCTCGCCGCCGGTGAACACCACCACGTTCACATCGGGCCGCGCGCCCAGCTCGTTGAACATGCGCTCCACTTCCAGCAAAACGTCGGGGGCCAGCGCATTGCCCTTGTCGGGGCGGTTGATGGTGACGGTGGCCACGCGGTCGGCCACGTCCAGCAGCAAATATTGGTAAGTCATGGTAGTCGTTCTTGTTGAAGTGAATCTGAACCAGCGCGCCAGTGGGCGGGCTGTGTCTCCTGTGGATTGATTGTAGCCCAGCGCCTGGTTGTGCATCGGACAATGCCCCGGTTCAATCCAGTCTTGGTTACCCGGCAGTATCATCAAGGTTACCCAACACCCTTCGGACGCTCCATGAAAATTCACCACCTGAACTGCGGCACCCTTTGCCCCTACTGCGCACGGCTGATCAACGGCAAAGGCGGCTGGACCGAGAAAGGGCGGCTGGTGTGCCACTGCCTGGCGCTGGAAACCAAGGTGGGCGTGGTGCTGGTGGACACTGGCTTTGGCGTGGCCGACGTGGAGAAACCCAAAGCCCGCTTGGGCAGCGCGTTTCTGGCGCTGACCCAACCCACCCTGAAACGCGAAGAAACCGCACTGGCCCAGCTTGAGGCCATGGGCTTTAGCGCCAAGGACGTGACCCACATAGTACCCACCCACCTGGACCTGGACCACGCCGGCGGCCTGAGCGACTACCCCCACGCCACCGTGCATGTGCTGGACGCTGAACTGGCCCAAATTACCCGCCCCACCGCACGGGACAAAGTGCGTTTTCGGGCCCTGCAGTTTGCCCACGGCCCGCGTTGGGCTGAACACCGCAACCCCACGGTGGACTGGTTTGGGTTCAAGGCCATTGCCCCCATTGCCGAACTGGCCGACGACCTGCTGATGGTGCCGCTGGTGGGCCACACCAAAGGCCATTGCGGTGTGGCCGTGCGCAACGGCAGCAAGTGGCTGCTGCACTGTGGCGACGCCTACTTCCACCGGGCCGAAGTGGGCCACCCCGACCCCATGCCCGCCGGTTTGCGGATTTTCGAGAAACTGGTACAAACCTGGCCGCAAGCGCGGATAGACAGCCAGGCCCGTTTGAAGGCGCTGGCTGAAAAACACGGGGCAGAAGTGGAGCTGTTTTGTGCGCACGACCCGGAGGAACTGGCGCGGTACCAATAAGCGCCCCCAAGAATAGGGGCATAGGCATTTGCTAAGGATGCCTTAATATTTCAATGGAATATTGGTGTTTGCTCATACATGAATTCTTGGAGTAACACCATGTTCCTCACCCCGCTGACCCGTGGCCGCCAAGCCATGGCCGCCGCTCTGCTGGGCCTGCTGATGGCCCAAGGGCCTGCACAGGCCGATGACCAGAAAAAGCAAACCACCCAACCCGGCACCACCAAGAGCAGCACGCCCACAAGCAACACTGCGCCTGCCTTGCCGGCCACCGGGGGCGTGAATGGCCGCTTGCTGGCCAGCAACTGCTTTCAGTGCCACGGCACCGACGGCAGTGGCGGCTTTGAAAAACTGCGGGGCGAAAGCGAAGCGGAAATCTACTCCGAGCTGAAAGAATTTGCCTCGGGCAAGGAGCACCCCAACAGCATCATGGCGGCCCACGCCACGGGGTTCACAGACGCACAAATGCGCCTGATCGCCAAATACTTCGCCAGCTTGAAATAAGGAGCCCGCCATGAAACGCCGTGAATTTTTGCAACTGGGCGCAGGCGCTGGCCTGGCTTTGAGCGCAGGGCTGTACCCACTGATTGGCCGCACCGCCAACCCCCAAGTGATTGTGGTTGGGGGTGGCATGGCCGGTGCCTCAGCCGCCAAATACATTCGGCTGTGGAGCAAAGGCTTGATTGACGTGACCTTGGTTGAACGCGACGCCAGCTACACCTCCAACATCATGAGCAACGAGGTGTTGACCGGCAAACGCGCCAATATGGGCACCTTGAATTATTCTTACAACACCTTGGTGAGCAAGTACGGCATCAACCGCGTGCAAGGCAACGTCACCGAGATTGACTCGGTGAACCAAACCGTGCGCGTGCTCAACAGCGCAGGTGCCCAAAGCCTGCGGTATGACCGGCTAGTGCTGGCCCCTGGGGTTGAATTTGACCTGATGCCGGGCATGCAAAGCCTGGACCAATACGACACCGTGGTGCCCCACGCGTGGAAAGCAGGCCCACAAACCACCCTGCTGCGCCAGCAACTGATGAACATGGCTGACGGGCAATCGGTGGTGATTTCCATTCCTCTGGCCCCCTACCGCTGCCCACCCGGCCCTTATGAGCGGGCCTGTGTGATTGCCGACTGGTTGAAGACGAACAAACCCAACTCGCGCCTGACCCTGCTGGACGCCAATGCCACCATTCAAGCGCAAGCGGCCAACTTTCAGGCGGCGTTCACAGGCGCTTACGGCTACACCGTGGACTACAGGCCCGGTGTGACGATCGACCAGGTTCAAGTGGTGCCGGGTGCCCACCGCGTGCGCTACCTGAAAGACGGCGCAAGCACCACCCTCACCGCCAACGTGTTCAACCCGATTGCCCCCCAACGCGCCCCCGCCTTGCTGCGCAACGCAGGCCTGTTGAATGGCAACTTCGCGCCGGTGGACTTGTTGAGTTATGAATCGAAACTGAAACCGAAGATCCACGTGATTGGCGACGCCAGCGCCAGCGGCATGCCCAAGGCAGGCCACATCGGCAACCAGGAAGGGAAGACCTGCGCCAACGCCGTGGTCAACCTCCTGCTGGGCAACGCCTATGCGATGGCGGATGCATCCCCTGTGCTGAACTCAGCCTGCTTCACACCCTTGACCAGCACCAAAGCCTCTTGGTTGTCAGCGGTGTACCAGTACTCCAACGGTGTGATGGTGCCGGCCACCAACAACGGCGTGACGCAGCCCCGCGCATCCAGCGGAGCCAGCGCGGAGAACTACAAAGACATGAACAAGTGGTTCTCAACCTTGATGGGCGACACCTTCGCTTGACGAAGGTGGGTTAACGGTAAACCTACCAGGTGTTGGCCCCACCGCATCGTTGGTGGCCACATCGGGGGGTTACTCAAAAACCCTCAAGTCAATCGACTCACCCATGGCTTTGAAACCATCTTTGTTGGGGTGCAGGTTGTCCCCACTGGCAAAGGCTTGTTTGTAAAACAGCGGGTTTGTATCATCCCGCAGCACGGCATCAAAATCCAGAACATGGCTGTACACACCGCTTGTCCTGATCCACTCATTTACTTTCAGGCGGGTGTTGGTGGCAACCAGCACATAGGTAGGCCCCAGGGTGGATGCAATCGGCACCTTTCCAGCCTGGCGAATTTTGGTGGCCAGGTCTTCGAGCCCCTTGATAATTTCCGGGGCAGTTCGCGCAAAATTCACATCGTTGATACCCAATGAAACAATGACCCACTTCACATTGGGCATGGTCAACAAGTCCTCTTGAAGCCTTGTACGCCCTGATTTGGATTGTGGAGAATCGAGCAGCAGCATATTGCCGCCAATACCGGCATTCGTCACGGAAATCCTGTTGCCGTAAGCCTGAACAAGCCTGTTGGACAACACGTCTGTCCAGCGGTTGTTTGCATCAAAACTGGCGTACACACCGTCGGTGATCGAATCACCGAGCACTGCGACGGTTGATTCCACACCATCAGTCACCTGGGCCTCAAGGCGGTCAATCAGAAACCAGCTACCCATTGGATTGGTGAACAATTTACCGTCCGTGGATTCCGCATGATTACCCTGATTGGGGTCAGTTGCGTACGACGTCATCAGTGATGAGGCGTGCCAAGACAACAACCCGGATGTTTTCGGGATAAACAGAGAGATTGCAAGCGCTTGTGATGGCAGTACGGGCAGGATGAAGGTGTCGCTGGTTAATGTCTCCCCAGCCGGGATAACAAACTGTGTGGCGCCATTGAATGTGATGCGTACGTTGCTGCCTGCAACGACGGATGGCCCCTCTCCTTTTAGGCCAACGAATACATCCTGAAGCTGAAGTGGCTTGTCGCCAAACTTGTTGGACAACACCAAGCGCATGGTGTTGGCAGCCACGGTGGGGCGAACAATTTGACGCAAGGTTTGATTGGTGGCCCGGTTGCCCGGAAACACAGCCAAAAGCGGATAACTCAGCGACACACCGGCCACAGTCGGCAAGAAATAAGGGCTCAAGGTTCCCCCGGTGTCCTGCTGTTTTGGATCAACCGGAAAACCAATGGGATAGGCTGCCTGAACCGCTGTGCCCCACACAGGAACCCAAGCGAGGTCAGCTTGTGCAGGGCCAGTTCGCACCGGGCTGCTGGCGCCATCGGGGTTTTGCCCCTCCATACACGCGCAAAGCAATAGGCTCAGTGTCAACAAAAGTGGGCGCAACATGTTGCCTCCCCTTAGCGTAGAAGTTCCAAGGGAATGAAGTCACCCATGGCCTTGTAGCCATTGCTGTTGGGGTGAAGCCCATCACCGCTGTCGTATTCTGCTCGCATGTACCCTGGCCGGTCAGGGTCCTCTACACACTTCGCAAAATCAATCACACCATCGAACTCATTCTGTGTCCGTATCCATTGATTCACTTCGTCTCTCAGTGCCTTGGCTTCTGCCGAGAAGTGAATGAGGGGTGCACGGAAAGGCAGCTGGCGAATACCTGAAGGCAACAATGTTGCAATGTAAGCCTTGATTCCCCGGGCCTTCAAGCGGCCCAACAACTGCCGGTACCCTGCAATCAATTCCGCCGCGGTGGTGCCCGGAGGAATACCGATGTCATTGGTGCCAATCAGGACAATCACATGTGAAACCCGGTTCACCCCAAGTACGTCTCGGTCCATCCTCTTCAATAACCCGGGGCCCGAGTTGAACAAGGCAGTGAGCGGAAAATTGGGATCAGACAGTAAACGATTTGCCCCAATGCCCATATTGGCAATGGACTGGACAGCAACAGGCTCTTCAGCCGTGGCCAAACGCTTGGCCAGCACATCACTCCAGCGTGAGTTGCTGTTGATCTCCGACCCGGTTCCATCGGTGATGGAGTCACCAACGACGACCAGGACCCCCCTCTGGTCGCTGTTCTGCACCTGAAGTTCGCTCAGGTAGGCACTGCTCACCCAGCGCAGCGGGAACTGAGAACTGGACTCTGCCGAGGCCAGTTCAGCAGTTGACCCAGGGGCAATGTATGCCTCCTGATTGGTCTCAAGGTGGCCTGTCAAAGTGCCATGATGTGGCCCCTTGAGAAAGAGGGTTACGGCCAATTCCTCACCAAAACTCACCTGAAGATTGAACGGATCACTCAGGTAGTCATTTTGCGCCATGGACAGGGCCTGCTGACCTTGGTTGAAAGTGACCAAACGGTTGGTGCCAGCCTTAACCTCTCCATTGCCCGCATGAATACCCACGTGAACCTGCTCCACAACCAGAGCAGAATCACCAAATATATTGCTGAGCTTGAGTCGAAACACCTCACCACCTGCTGTTGGTTTAATCACCATCCGCAACGTGGTGTCATTCAAAACAACAGGGACTGGCAATGGTTGCCCGGGAATGCGACCTGTGTTGAGAAAGTTGGCTGTAACAAGCCCCATCGGGGCCCACGACCACACAGTCACCCACGGAGAATTACTCGACTCAGTCGGTGCAACCGTTGAGCCTGCAAGCAGCGTTGCGTTGTCTGAACCCACACATGCAGACAGAAACAACGCCATGGAGATCAAGGCAACACGGGCAAGCACCAAAGGGGTACGCATGCTGATCACCAGGCGATTGTGGTGGTGCCAGTGATGTTGGAGATGACCAAATAGTCACCCCGCTTGATCAAGTCCATGCCCTGGGCTGCCTTGCCATTGGCCCAAATCACCTTGCCATTCATCGCAACCATTCTGTCAGCGCCTTTCAGCGGTACGGCAATTTTTCCTTGGGTACCCTCGGGGGCAATCACCGTCATTTTGAAACCGGTGTCAGTAAGCTCCCAGCGCGATTCAATCAAGCCGAACGGCGTATCAGCCCGTCCTTGCGCCCAGGTCAAGTCGCCAAGTTGAGGTTCGACCAACCACTCTGAGAAGCCCGGCTTCACTGGGCGAATGCCTGTGATGTAACCGGTCAGTGCGTTGATTGGCCCAGCACCCCATCCATGTGCCGCCGAGGTGAATCCCTCATTGGGACGCTGCAGTGAAGGCTTTCCAAAGGGGTCAATTTTCAGGTTGTACGCCGGAATTTCGCCATTGATCCCAACCCGTTCCCAAAGGGTGGAAGCGGGGTCTGCCTTGGTCATGTGACCCCACATTTTGCGCATCAGATTCAACGCCCCTGGGGTGTCCTGAAAACTCAGGCGGGCCGTCAATTCTCGGGAAGCGATGAATGGCGCATACAGTTTTTGCATGAATGGATCGTTATTGAGCTCGCCGGTGAAAGTACCGTAGGGCCCTTGCAACTTGGTATCCATAAAACTCAGAATACGCGCGGCCTGCGCCTCATTCACGATGCCACCAAGAACAGCTTCCACATTACCGTCCACGGTGTGGTTGGTTTGGGGATTAAAGCTGTTGCCAATGAATGCGCCAGCCGACTCATCCCAGAAAGTTTTCATCATCGCAAGGCGGCGCTCTTCAGCACGCGCTTCGATTTTTTTGGCTGCCTCGTCACCCTGCCCCAACTCACGCTCCAACTCGGCCAGGCGCTTGTAGGAACGATAAATCACGGCATTGGTGTGCATCTGCTCGCCAGAAGCGATGTCGAACGGTTGCCAACTGATTTCACCGACATAGGCAGGAATACAAGCCCCTGTTGATTTACCGATCAGCGAGAAGGTGTCAAACAATTGAGCGAGCACCTGGCCCAAGGGGCCTGCAGCCGAGATTAAGGCAGGAGAAGGTGTATCCGACCCAATTTGACCGGTGCAATACACACCTTTGTTTGAACGACTTTCAAAGTAATTCATGGTGCGCCGTGCAACCGGCAACATGGCCTTCACGAAAGTCTTGTCCCCGGTGTACAGGTAATAATCTGCCAGTCCGATGACCCACCATGCAGTGTACTCACCAAGGCGTCCAATCTCTTCCTGCGCTTCCAGAGCGTGGGGCACCGGTCCGTCGGGCGTTAAGTCCGAGTAGTCTTCCTTGCAGGTGACATAAATCTGACTGAACATGGGCAGATAACCGCTGGGATACTGCTGGCAACCAAACATGGCCAGCGTGTCCTTCATGATCTTCCTGCCGTCCTTGTGCGAGTAATACGCGGCCAGGCCTTGATTACCCACATCCCCCAGCCACACCATACGATCGCGTTTGGCCCCATCAACGTACACAAACCGTTCACGTTGAGGGTCCTTGAGTGCGGTCATACTCATGGTGTAAGCAGAGTGCGACCAGATGGTGTTCAAAAGCGAATCACTGGACAGGAAACGACCAGAATACCCAAACCCCTTCTGCGTAGAATTGGAAACCCGCAGGTGCGTCGGTTTGACGCGAATGTAGTCAATTTTGGAGAGACCGGCATTGCCCAGTGCAATTGAAATCCAGCGCTGGCCACCTTGAATGCCCGACACAACGTATTTGCCTTTGGTCCGCACAGGGATGTCATGGGAACGGCCCTCTGGATCATCATCCTGACCTGCATTGTCGCCGGTGTAATCGCCGTCGTTGTTGAGCCAAATTCTGCGCTCTGCAAAGGCCAGGTGGGTTCGTGCTGTTGATCCGTCACAGAAACCGACCTCCACAATGCCACCCGTGTTGATACCCAGATCAATCACCACACGGTTCGGATTCAACTCCAACAATGGGGCGGTTGATTTGATGGTTGCGCATTTGCCGTCGGCTGTTTTCAGGAAATCCGGATTCTCGATCTGTGCAGAATCCCCTTCTGCAATCACGTCTGCCGGGTAGACATAGTCGCCCGTTGGGTCAATCAGAATGTCTGACCAACCGTCTTTTTCGGACAGAGGGCTGGAGGAGGTGAGTACAACACGACTTTCTTCTGCAGGAGAAACCGGGCTACCGGAGCTGGCTTCGCCTGAAGCAACGTTATCGCCACCGCAAGCTGCCAGGCTGGAGGCAATCAAGAAAGGAATGACACAGCGAATATAGGTCGGTTTCATGGCAATCATCAGCATCCGTTTACTTTATAAAATTTTGCTGATGCTAATCAAAGCCGGGGATTCAGTATTACCAAATCACGACAAGTCTTTATTCAAGGGGGTCGGCAATTTACCGATTGGGCACACGTGGATTGCCACCTGAGTTTGGTCAGCGCTGCGATTCGCGCACGGCCAGCGGCGTACGGCCAGTCCACTGGTGAAATGCCCGATTAAAAGCGGCCTGACTGGAATAACCCAGCAAATCTGCGATGTCTGACAGCGCAATTCGGGGATCGCGTAAATATTCAATCGCCAAGCCGTGGCGGGTATCGCTGAGAAGCTGCTGGAATCGAACACCTTGGTCTTCCAATACCCGCTGCAAGGTTCGGATTGAACAACACCGCAAAGCGGCCAAATCCCCGAGCTGGGTTTTACCCTGACGAATCAGTTGCAGGAGTTGAATTCGAATGGCCTCCAATTCCGGGGTCAACTTTCGGACATACTGAAGCCGGCGAGCAACCCATTCATCGACATCCTTGTATTGCATTGGCTCCGGCTTGGCTTTGGGTAACTGCAGGGTGTTCATGGGCAAAAGCAGTCGCGGCATTTCTGCGCCAAACCTCACCTCAGCCTTGAAATAAGCTTCATAGTCCGCTGCGTTGAGCGGCTGTGCACCGACGAACTCGACGCGGACTGGCTGAATATCCTGATGGGTCACCAATTTCAGGAAGCGAAGTATGGCGCCCAAACCGACTTCGTCGGACGCCTGACTTACCCAACCATGAATTTGCGGAATGTGAATATCAATGGCGCCTTCAGAGAACGCGATCTGGGTTGGATTGTTCTCCGAAACCAACTGGGTGTTGTCTTGACTCAGTGCCAAGCACTCCAGGAGGCTGTCTGCATTCAACAATAGATAACCCAGATACCCGAAATGACTGAACCGCATGCGCTCGGCGACACGCAAACCGAATAAATCCTGATTAGTGATGTGTTGGGCGTCCGTCAGCATCTTCTTCCAAACGCTAACCGGAACACGCCCACCGTAATCGATGAGGCGGCCCAAAATGCGTTCGGCATTAAATCCACAGGCTTGCAGATGCTCGTACAACATTTCTACGTAAGAAGAATCGACCGTTCTCACAGGTGCCCCTTAATCGCCGATACCCGGTTTGGCCCCGATGACGGCAGGCGATTGAATCTGCTGCTTCCACTGGACGGGGCTTTTGCCGGTCCACTTTGTAAAAGCACGGGTGAAGGCACTGTGTTCTGAATAGCCAAGCAATAACGCGATTTCAACCACCTGAAGGCGAGGGTCCCGAAGATACGAGGTGGCCAACTGGTGCCTGACCACACCCAACTCGTCTCTGAAACAAGTGCCAACATGCTGCAAGCGCTTTTGCAGGGTTCGCGATGACAGCCCCAGTTGAACACTGACTCGCTCTATATCGGGCTCACCTTGATGAAGTACATCTGCAATGGCTCTGCGCACTTGCTCAACGGTTTCGTCTTGTTGAGGCAAGTCAGACAGCAAACGGTCAGCGTGTTGTTCCAGAACCTTAATCAAGATGGGGTCCGGGCTTTTCAAGGGCAAAGCAAGAACCTCATGAGACAACTGAATCATCGGTTCGCGTTGACCGAAACGAACCTCGCAACCAAAATAGGTTTCATAGGGGGTGATGTCCGCCGGTGCAGGATGCATAAACTGCACCTGAAGGGGTCGAAAACTTCCACGCACAAGGCTGCGACAGAACTGAATCAGCACGGCAAAACCTGTTTCGTCCACCAAACGGCCGGGCTGGAATCCGCGATTGTCCCAAGTCAGATCGACACCCTCTTCATGAACGTGTTTGATCATCGGGATGACATCGAAGATGAGGCGTTGGTAACGATCAAATTTGTGCAGTGCCGCAGCAAAATTGTCACAGGCCAACAGCACGGCCCCCAAGATCCCCAAGTGGCGCACTGTGATCGAGGCCCCCAAATGCAAAGCAATCAAGGGGTCGTCAAGCCGCTTTTCTGCAAGGGCCAGCATGTTGGCCCAATGTTCAATACTGATGCCGCCAGAACCGTCTGCTGCAACTTGAGGCCACGGCTCGCCCAGCAATTTCTCGGGATCAAAGCCCTTTGACTCCACATAGTCGTGAAGCAATTGCGCGTAGGTTACCGGTACGACTCGTCGGTGCAGTGGGATTGTCATTGTTTTTATGCTCCCCGTCGGGCGGGCGGAAAATGTCAAGTGGCCCAGCACAAATGGTCAAGCCAGCCAATTCGACAAGCCATAGTATGCCGAAATTACAAAAACGGAGAAACCCATGACGACTTGGTCCAACTCGCCCCTAGAGCCGATTGAAGTTCGCTTTCCTTCCGAAGGGCAGATGTGCGCAGCCTCCCTGTATCGTCCCTTGGGTGTAGGGCCATTTCCTGTCATCGTGATGGCCCACGGGCTTGGCGGAACCCGACGTATGCGACTGCCTGCCTACGCTGAACGTTTTGTGACCGCGGGGTACGCCTGCCTGATTTTTGACTATCGCCATTTTGGTGAAAGCGATGGCGAGCCCCGTCAACTGCTGGACATCGGCAAACAGTTGCTTGATTGGCAAGCGGCCATTGAATATGCCCGTGGCCTGGAAGACATCAATCCAGACCAGGTTGTGATTTGGGGTACATCGTTTGGCGGCGGCCATGTCATCGCGACTGCGGCGAAAGACGGAAGATTGGCTGCAGCCATCGCTCAGTGCCCCTTCACCGACGGTTTTGCTTCGGCACTCACCGTCGACCCCATCACCTCGCTGAAGTTAACTGCGATTGCCTTGGTGGATCGAATCGGCAGCTGGTTTGGCGCAGCACCCAAATTGGTCTCTACTGCCGGGCGCCCCGGTGAAGTTGCCCTGATGAACGCCCCAGACGCATTCGACGGCTACCTGGCCTTGGCCGCAGACGGTGAACCTGTCAAAAACCAGGTTGCCGCACGGTTTGGACTGGACATTATTCGGCACTTCCCCGGTCGAATGGCCAGCAAGATCACATGCCCGATTCTGTTCTGCGTTTGCGAAACCGATTCTGTGGCGCCGGCCAAAGCGACGCTGCGCCACGCGGCCCGCGCGCCCCATGGAGAAATCAAACTTTACCCAGATGGGCACTTTGACATTTATCGCGGCGACGCATTCGAGCGCGTCGTGAACGACCAACTCGACTTTCTCTCTCGCACTTTGCCACGCCGTTGATCGTCGAACACACCTTCTACCCATTATTCAGGAGTCGTCATGCCTCGCTATTCGCTAAACGGTCGTACCGTTCTGATTACCGGTTCAACGGGAGGCCTGGGCGCTGCTGTAGCAACAGAACTTCGAGCCAGGGGTGCAAACCTCGCATTGCTCGACCTCAATGGCGAACAGGTTATGGCCCAGGCAGCCACACTCGGATCGGAGTCCGTGGCCTACGGGTGGGCTGTTGACGTTCGCAAACTGGAAAGTGTTCAAGCCGCAGTAGATGCAGCCGCATCGCATTTTGGTGGCATTGATGTGGTGATTGCGAACGCTGGCATCACCTCCATGGCCCCACTGGAAAGCCACGACCCCGCGCTGTTTGAGCGGGTCATCGACATCAACCTGAACGGCGTTTGGCGTACGTTTCGGGCTGCGTTGCCCTACATCAAGCAATCAAAAGGCTATTTGCTGGGCGTCTCATCCATGGGGGCGTTTGTTCACTCGCCGTTGCAAGGCCCGTACGTGGCCAGCAAAGCCGGTGTGTGGGCATTGTGCGACGCCACCCGGCTTGAGGTGCGCCACTACGGGGTTGAGGTTGGAAGCCTGCACCCGACGTTTTTCAAAACGCCGATGATGGACGAAGTGCATGCCGACCCCGCAGGACATACCTTGTGGGGTGGAAACAAGAAAGGTCTGTGGAAAATGATTCCATTGGAAACCGTTGTGGAATCGGTGGTCTCTGGCATTGAGCGTCGCGCAAAAATCATCGTACCCACTGTTCAGAACTCCCTCGTGGCGCGAGTTCCGGGGCTGCTCAGGCCGATTGTTGAGCGTATTGGTTTTGTGGGCAACACCATTCCAGATGCCATTGCCAAAGCCGCAAAACCCCCAGTCATTTAAAAACACAAGTCAGTTCAAGGGATACGAACATGATCTACAAAAAAGCCTTAATCACCGGTGCGAATGGCTTTATCGGACGGACGATCGCGCGTCGACTTCAGGCAGAAGGAATTGAGGTGGTTGGTGTCGACAGCCACACTGGTGGGCAACCGGGAATGATTGCTGGCGATATTGCTACGCCCGGTACCTGGCAGGACGCCTTTTCAGGATGTGATCTGGTGATTCACACGGCCGCTGTTGTGTCCAATGCGGTAGATGCCGAGACAACGTGGCGCGTGAATGTTTTAGGTACCCGACACGTGGTTGACGCGGCAATCAAGGCTGGCGTTACACGCCTGATTCACCTTTCATCGGTGAGGGCGTTTTCTGATGTGAACTTCCCGGATGGTGTGGATGAACAATGGCCTGTTCGCACCGATGGAAACGCCTATGTTGATACAAAAATTGCCAGTGAACATGTCGCCTTACAAGCCCATGCTGCGGGTGAACTTGCCGTCACCATCATTCGCCCTGGCGATGTTTACGGCCCAGGGTCACGACCATGGGTCGTGCTCCCCATAGAAGCCATGAAGTCGGGTTCCTTCGCCCTACCCGCCGACGGTAAAGGCATATTTTCACCCGTTTACGTCGATGACCTCATTGACGGACTCTTGCTGGCGGCAAGGCACCCCAAGGCTGCTGGGCAAATTTTTACCCTGTCTGGGCCTGAAACCTGCACCACCAGCGAATACTTTGGTTACCTGCATCGAATGCTGGGTCGCTCTGGCTCGCCCAAAACCGTACCCACAAGCCTTGCACTGGGCGCTGCCGCTGTTGTTGCATTCGTGGCTCGACTGCGTGGCGTTGACACTGAAATCAATCCAACCACGATTCGTTACCTGGCGCGAACCGGCGGCTACTCATCAAAAAAAGCTGAACAACTGATTAATTATCGACCATCGGTGAGCCTGGAACAGGGCATGCACCGCACCGGTGTGTGGCTGCGCAGTGAAGGCTTGCTCTAAGGAAGACATGAACAAGCGAAGGTGGGTTAACGGTAAACCAACCAGGTGTTGGCCTCGTACAGGGTGATCAGCTTAACTTGCAATCTGCAGGATCAGGCCTCAACATGGATGGTGTGTAGAGCCCTGTTGGGGGTTTAGATGATGAGTCAGTTCAATGTGGGTCAGATGTGTCCAATCGGTGTATCAACTATCAGAATCGTCAAACGTTGATCAAGAATAATTGAACACTGACGGACAAACCCCAGCAAACATACAAGGGCAGAAAACTGAGACACACTCATCGAACCCAGTGATGAGCCACAACAGCACAAAAAGTAACCCCCCTGGTGCGCATCGTTGAGAGGCGTGGGGGGTGTTGTTACATTCAACTATACGCAAACTTATCGGCGATTCTTCCCGACGGCGATCAACTAGACGACTTCGCTATATGGCTTCGTCGAGATCATCCTGGTGGCTTGATCAAACATGACTGGCGTCCAACACGGTTGCGGTTTGGCGAGGTAATTTGGGCATCCCCCAATGCACGCCTGAATTTGCGTGTCGGCGAAGAGCGCCCTTGGGTTGAGCGCTTTCTTACTGGAGTGGCGCCGCCAACATGGGTGGCGCCCAAGCGGCGCCGAACAAGGCTCTTTCCAGACGATCAACGAGAACTTTGCTTAGCAACAGCATGGAGGCTGGTAGACGACGGGCAGACTGTCCTCATCTTCTGCCCGGAACGACGTAGCGTTGAACCGTTTGCGGACGTGATTGTCGACCTGCATGAGCGCGGCGCACTACAGTCGTTACTGGAAGCAGACCCTGCTGTTCTCGCTACTGCAATAGCGCTTGGTGAGGAGTGGCTGGGCCCTGACAGTGCAATCCTCAAGTGCCTGCGTCTCGGGGTGGCACTCCATCACGGGGCTTTGCCAACGGCCTACCGGAAGGAGATCGAAGGCCTGTTGCGTAGCAATATCCTCAAAGTCACTATTTCGTCGCCAACTTTGGCTCAAGGCTTGAACTTATCCGCTACCGCTGTGGTCATGCACTCCCTCCACCGTGCTGGAACTAGGATCGACATCTCCGAGTTCAAGAACGTGATCGGCCGGGCCTATGTCGATGTAGAAGGCCTCGTGCTCTTCCCCATGTTCGACGAGATTCCGAGAAAACGAAGTAACTGGGAGGCGCTCATTGATGATCTCGGTGCTCGTAATATGGAGAGTGGGCTGGTGCAACTCGTTGCGGTACTGCTGTCCCGTATGAGAGGCCAAGTCGGCGCTGACCTAGATCAGCTCATCGACTATGTCGCAAACAACGCAGCGGCGTGGACTTTCCCCGAAGTCGCGAATGAGAGCACCGAAGATCGTGCACGTGCCCTTGCAGATTGGCAGCAGCATGTTGCGACGCTCGACACGGCCGTCCTGAGTCTCATTGGCGAAAACGAGATTCCAGATGATGAGGTTGCGACGGCGCTGGACGATATCCTCCAATCCTCCCTGTGGCATCGACGTCTTCTGAGACAGAACGAGCAGGTTCAACAGGTTCTAAAAGCCGGCTTGATTTCTCGCAGCCGATATATCTGGAGCCAATCGACTGCTGCGCGCCGCCGTGGATACTTCTTGGCAGGTGTGGGGTTGGGAACCGGGCAGGCGCTAGATGCCATTGCAGAGGAAGCAAACCCTCTACTAATTCAGGCCAACGGGAGCATTCTTAATGGCGATGCTGAGGCCGCGATAGCCGCAATTACTGCGATTGCGGAACGCGTCTTCGTCATCTATCCATTCACACCAGATCCTATGCCGGAAAATTGGCGCGACATTCTCCGCGCTTGGCTTCTCGGTGAGCCTCTTTTTTCCATCGCCGCCGGCCAGGAATCGGAGACTCTGCAGTTCATTGAGGGGGGGCTTGTCTATCGCCTTCCTTGGGCGATGGAGGCAATCCGGGTGCGCGGAGTTGCCAATGGCGACACCATTGACGGACTCCTTACTCTTGATGACTATGAGCTTGGCCTTGCGGTGGCTGCTGTTGAGACCGGAACATTGAATAGGTCTGCAGCGATCCTCATTCAGGCGGGGTTCAACTCTAGGCTTGGCGCTATAAAGGCTGTCACTGACAGTGGAGCGACTTTTCAAACAGCCCAAGCACTTCGCCATTGGCTCGATTCGGGTGAGCTTGTGGCATGGACCGTACAACCTGATTGGCCGACACCAGAGACCAGGGCGATGTGGATCGAGTTTGCGCAAAGCTTCACACCGCGCGTGAACCGCGTCTGGGCAGACCGCCGGTACTGGGCGGGGTGACGTGGCTCGGAGTACCGCCACCACCAGGAACCCCAGTTCAACTCCATTATTGGGCAGGTCAGCCACGCGTGCTTGCTGCGGACGGTGCGCCGCTGGGGACCATGCAAGCTGTACTTGTGCCCGGGAGGGCCGGTCTGTTACGTGCCCAAGTGTCTCAAGACGTAGGTCGGATAGACATAGTGTATTTGGGGCCTGATGATCTCGTTGGCGGCTAGTGGGTATCAATACTGGAAGAGTCTGCTTTTTGTAACAGACCGGTCATTTGCGTTTAGTGGGCCATCGTCCACTTTGGCCGAAACACCGTCATTTAACACCCAACCTGAATTTCTGGACAGGCGGCCCAAAAATTAGCAAGCCAAACCAGAGCAGTAAGGTCGATGTTAAGCTCCACCAAAAACGCCCGTAATGCAACTTAAGGCTTAGGCCTGAGCCTCTTAAAACATGCGCCGCTTGAACCCCAAAAAACTTCTGTTGAGTAAATGGACAGCTGTCACCCCTTTGCGCAAGGAGAAGCATTTCATTGTGAGTAGCGCAGTTCGGCCGGACGATGACAAGCTACCCGTAGAACGGTTCGTGCTTGAAGCCGTACACTCGGGTAACTCTCAGATCATCCACTGGCGTGAACTGCTGAACGAAGAGCAGTGGATTCAGGGCTGGAAGTGAATCAAGAAGCTGCTGAAGTGTTTTGCAGCCTCACACCAACCCATGCGCCTGTTGGTCAGCGTGGTAGCTTGACCGCACCATGGCACCCACCGCAGCGTGTTCAAAGCCCATTTCATAGGCTTTTTGTTCGAACACTTTGAATTGGTCGGGGTGCACGTAGCGGCGCACCGGCAGGTGGTGGCCTGAAGGGGCCAGGTATTGGCCGATGGTGAGCATGTCGACGTTGTGGTCCCGCAGGTCTTGCATCACCTGAAGAATTTCGTCGTCGGTTTCGCCCAGGCCCAGCATCAGGCCGCTTTTGGTCGGCGTTTCGGGGTGCAGGGCTTTGAAGTCTTTCAGCAGTTTCAGGCTGTGGTGGTAGTCCGACCCTGGGCGTGCTTCCTTGTACAGGCGGGGCACGGTTTCCAGGTTGTGGTTCATCACGTCGGGCGGGGCGGCGTTCAGGATGCCCAAGGCGCGGTCCAGCCGGCCACGGAAGTCGGGCACGAGGATTTCAATTTTCGTGTCGGGCGACAGGGCGCGGGTTTTTTCAATGCAGGCCACAAAGTGGGCTGCGCCACCGTCGCGCAGGTCGTCGCGGTCCACGCTGGTAATCACTACGTAGTTCAAACGCAGGGCGGCAATGGTTTTGGCGAGGTTTTCGGGTTCGTCCACGTCCAGCGGGTCGGGCCGGCCATGGCCTACGTCGCAGAATGGGCAGCGGCGGGTGCATTTGTCACCCATGATCATGAAGGTGGCGGTGCCTTTGCCAAAGCATTCACCGATGTTGGGGCAACTGGCCTCTTCGCACACGGTGTGCAGCTTGTGCTCGCGCAGAATCTGTTTGATTTCGTAGAAGCGGGTGCTGGGCGAGCCTGCTTTGACGCGGATCCAGTCCGGCTTTTTCAGTTGCTCAACCGGCACAATTTTGATGGGGATGCGCGCGGTTTTGGCGGCGGCTTTCTGTTTGACAGAAGGGTCGGTGACCTGGTCGGCGGACCGCACTACATCGGGATTTTCGGGCTTGCTCACATCACACTCCGGCTGGGCTGGTGGTGGGCGTTGTGCCCGGAGTACCCATGATCACCGCCTGTTGCTGGCGTGCCAAGGCCTCACTACAATTTTTCACCAGAAGAATTTGCATTTCATCCAACGAAATTTTAACACCGATTGAGCGCAAGTCGATGGTTTCCAGCCCTGCATACCCGCACGGGTTGATTTGCAGGAAGGGGGCCATGTCCATGTCCACATTCAGGGCAAGCCCATGGTAGGTGCAGCCTTTGCGCACTTTGATGCCCAGCGCGGCTATTTTGGCCAGCGCTCCGCCTTTGGGCAGGTACACGCCGGGGGCGTTGGGTTTGCGCTGCGCACCGGGCACACCGGCCTGGGCCAGGCTGAGGATGATGGCGTCTTCCAGCAAGGCCACGTATTCACGCACTTTCAGCCCCAGCCGGGGCAGGTTGACCAAGGGGTAAATCACAATTTGGCCGGGGCCGTGGTAGGTGATTTGCCCACCCCGGTCCACTTGTACCAGCGGTATGTTGCTGCGCTGCAACAAATGGGCAGGGTCACCTGCCAAGCCAAGGGTAAACACCGGCGAGTGCTGGCACACCCACAATTCGTCGGCAGTGGCGTCGGTGCGGGCTTCGGTGAAGGCCTGCATGGCGCGGAAGGTGGGTTCGTACTCCACCAAGCCCAGTGGGCGGACTTGAAGGAACATTCCACTGGGGTGTGTCCCGGCTTGCGGAGCTGGAAAGTCTTGGGGGATCATGGGTGCATTGTGTTCCAAGGCCCTGTACGGGGTCAGGTGTAGTGTATGTCATCCGAAGCCATTGAATGGTTCGATGTGCCCAGTGTGTTGGGCCGCCGGGCTGCCGCCTTGCTGGGTTTGTCCAGAGTACCCATTGTGGAGCTGGATGAAAGCCACCGCCCTTTGATTTTGGCACATCTGCTGGCGCTGGGTCAGGAAGACCGCCGTTTGCGCTTCAGCTACGCGCTGGGCGACGGGGCCATTGCGAAGTACGTCACGAAGATTGATTTTTCTCAGGACTCGCTGTTCGGCATTTTCGGAAAAGACAACGTGTTGCTGGGTGTGGTGCACATCAGCATTTTCCCCAGGAAGGAAGGCTCAACCGCGCCCAAGGCGGCGGAGTTGGGTTTGTCGCTGAATGCGGACATGCGCGGCCACGGCCTGGGCACGCTGCTGTTCAAGCGGGCTTTGCAGCGCGTGCGCAATGAAGGGGTGGAACGCCTGTTTATTTTCACGCTGGTGGACAACGACGCCATGCTGGCAATTGCCCGCAAGCTGGACATGCGGGTGCACAATGCCGACGGGCAAACCGAGGCGCACTTGGACATACGCCCGGGCAACACCGGCACGGCCATTCGCGAATTTGTGGATGAGCAGTTGGCCGAGGTGGACCACCTGTTTAAAGCCAGCTTGAACCAGTTCAAGCGCTGGGCTGAAGACATTGTCAGTTAAACCCATTCAAACCAAACCCATGCAGTTGCACGCTGATTTAAGCAAACGCGCGGTGGTGGATACCACCGCTTTGGAATGGGTGACTTCGCCCACACCCGGCATTGACCGCCGCATGATTGAACGCGACGGCGGCGAGGTGGCCCGCGCCACGTCGGTGGTGCGCTATGCACCCAACAGCCAGTTTCCCCGCCATGAACACGGTGGCGGTGAGGAAATTCTGGTGTTGGAAGGCGTGTTTGAAGATGAGCATGGCAGTTACCCGGCGGGCTCGTACTTGAAGAACCCGGTGGGCACTGCGCACGCGCCAGGGTCGGCCCCCGGCTGTGTGATTTTCGTGAAGCTGCGCCACCTCAGCCCGCACGACCAGCAACAAGTAACCCTACGCCCCGAGGACTACACTTGGCGGCCCGGCTTGGTGCCAGGCCTGAGTGTGATGCCGCTGGACAGTTTTGAAACACGCCACACGGCCTTGGTGCGCTGGGCACCGGGCACGCGCTTCACCGCGCACCAGCATTGGGGCGGTGAAGAAATTTTTGTGCTGGAAGGCGTGTTTGAAGACGAGCACGGGGCCTACCCCGCAGGCACCTGGCTGCGCAGCCCGCACCGCAGCCTGCACACGCCATTCTCAACCCAGGGTTGCCTGATTTTTGTGAAAACCGGGCACCTGGGCTAAGCCTTACATGGAACGGCGGTACTGCCCGCCCACTTCGAACAATGCGCGGGTGATTTGCCCCAGCGAGCACACGCGCACCGCGTCCATCAACACCTCGAACACATTGTCGCCAGCCATGGCGGCCTGTTGCAGGCGCTTGAGCATGGCCCCGCTTTCGCTGGCGTGGCGGGTGTGGAAGTCGGCCAGCCGCTGCAACTGGCTTTGCTTTTCTTCTTCGGTGGCGCGGGCCAGTTCAAGCGAGTTGAGGGCTTCGTCGTCCGCGCCGGGGTTCAGGAAGGTGTTGACACCGATGATGGGCAAGGTGCCGTCATGCTTCTGAATTTCATAGTGCATGGATTCTTCTTGAATCTTGCTGCGCTGGTAGCCGGTTTCCATGGAACCCAGCACGCCGCCGCGTTCGCTGATGCGTTCCAGTTCTGAGAGCACAGCCTCCTCAACCAGTTCGGTGAGTTCATCAATGATGAACGCGCCTTGATTGGGGTTTTCGTTTTTGGCCAGGCCCCATTCCTTGTTGATGATGAGCTGAATGGCCATGGCGCGGCGCACGCTTTCTTCGGTGGGCGTGGTGACGGCTTCGTCGTACGCATTGGTGTGCAGGCTGTTGCAATGGTCGTAAATCGCGATCAACGCTTGCAGGGTGGTGCGAATGTCGTTGAAGGAAATTTCCTGCGCATGCAGGCTTCGGCCACTGGTTTGAATGTGGTACTTCAGCTTCTGGCTGCGGTCGCTGGCGTTGTAGCGGTTGCGCATGGCCACGGCCCAAATGCGGCGCGCCACACGGCCCAGCACGGTGTATTCCGTGTCCATGCCGTTGGAGAAGAAGAAGCTGAGGTTAGGTGCGAAGTCATCAATGTGCATGCCACGCGCCAGATAGGCTTCCACAAAGGTGAAGCCATTGGACAGGGTGAAGGCCAATTGGGAAATTGGGTTGGCCCCCGCTTCGGCAATGTGGTAGCCACTGATGGAGACGCTGTAGAAATTGCGCACCTGCTTGTCGATGAAGTACTGCTGAATGTCGCCCATGACACGCAGGCTGAACTCGGTGCTGAAAATGCAGGTGTTCTGGCCTTGGTCTTCTTTCAGAATGTCGGCCTGCACGGTGCCGCGCACGGCTTTCAAAGTGGCCGCCTTGATTTGCGCATGTTCTTCAGCAGTGGGCGCACGGCGGTGTTCGGCCGTGAACTTGTCCACTTGCTGGTCGATGGCGGTGTTCAGGAACATGGCCAGAATGCTGGGCGCGGGGCCGTTGATGGTCATGGACACGCTGGTGCTGGGGGCGCACAGGTCAAAGCCGCTGTACAGCACTTTCATGTCATCCAGCGTGGCCACGCTGACGCCGCTGGTGCCCACTTTGCCGTAAATGTCGGGGCGCAGGTCGGGGTCGAAGCCGTACAGGGTGACGGAGTCGAATGCGGTGGACAGGCGTTTGGCCTCGCTGCTGGCCGACAACAATTTGAACCGGCGGTTGGTGCGGGCGGGGTCGCCTTCACCGGCAAACATGCGGGTTGGGTCTTCGCCTTCGCGTTTCACCGGAAACACGCCAGCGGTGTACGGGAAGTAGCCGGGCAGGTTTTCCAGCATGACAAAACGCAGCAAGTCGGCTTTGCTGGTGAAGCGCGGCAGGGCCACGCGGTTGATTTTCAGGCCGCACAGGGTGGTTACGGTCAGTGGCGCGGTGAGGGTTTTGTCGCGCACGGTGTAGGTGAGCACATCGCCTTCGTAGCCACGCGCAATGCGTTCGTACTCGGCCATGGACTGGCGGGCCTCGGCACTCAGTTGCGCACCGGGTGCGTCCAGAATGTCGCCCAAGGCGTCAGCCGCTTTGGTTTTTTCAGGTTTGGCCTGAATCAACAGGCGCTGGGCTTCTTGCAGGCATTCCCGTTGGTACATGGCCTGCACGTCGCGGGCCACCTGTTTTTTGTAGCCACGCACGGTGTCCACAATTTCAGCGAGGTAGCGCGTGCGCTCGGCTGGCACCACGGCCTTCAACAGCGTGGAATGGCGGGTGGTGAATTGGGCGAACAAACCCGCTTGGGGTTTGGCCAGTGGCAGGGCTTCGCGCAGGGCGCGGTACAGGCTGCTGACACCGTCGTCGTTGAACCGGCTGGCCAGTGTGCCGTAAACGGGCATGGCGTCGGGCATGGTGGTGAAGGCCATGCGGTTGCGCTGCACTTGTTTGGCCACGTCGCGAAGCGCGTCCAGCGCGCCTTTGCGGTCGAATTTGTTGACGGCCACGAAGTCGGCGTAGTCCAGCATGTCGATTTTTTCAAGCTGGCTGGCTGCGCCGTATTCGGGCGTCATCACGTACAGGCTGAAGTCCACATGCGGCACGATGGCTGCATCGCCCTGGCCAATGCCGGGGGTTTCCACCATCACCAGGTCGAAGCCGGTGACTTTGCACAGGGCAATGATGTCGGGCAGGGTGGCAGGCACTTCCTGTGCGGAATCGCGCGTGGCCAGTGAGCGCATGAACACACGCGCTTGGGCAGGCACACCGGGCTGGGTTTGCCAAGGGCCGATGGCATTCATGCGGATGCGGTCGCCCAGCAAGGCACCGCCGGTTTTGCGGCGGGAAGGGTCCACACACACCACGGCAATGTTCAGTTGGTCGCCATGGTCCATGCGCAGGCGGCGAATGAGTTCATCCGTCAGGCTGGACTTGCCCGCACCGCCCGTGCCGGTGATGCCCAGTACAGGGGTTTTTGAGGCTTGTGCCAAAGTGCGGAGTGCTTGAAGGCTGTCGCCACCCCAGGCTCCGCGTTCCAGCGCGGTGATGGCTTGCGTGAGCTTGGCCCAATCAGCTTGCAAGGGTTCCAGCCCGGCCGGGTTGACGCTGGGCACCAGTGGGGTGCGGCGGGCGCGGTGTTCGGCGGCACGGGCAATCATGTCGCCGATCATGCCTTCCAGGCCCATGCGTTGCCCGTCTTGCGGGCTGTAAATGCGGTTGACGCCGTAGTCTTGCAGGGCCTGAATTTCTGAGGGCAGAATCACCCCGCCACCACCGCCAAACACTTGGATGTGCCCAGCGCCACGGCGGCGCAGTTCGTCCACGGTGTACATGAAGAATTCGTTGTGGCCACCCTGGTAGGAGCTGACGGCCAGGCCATCGGCGTCTTCATCAATGGCCGCGTCCACCAATTCCTGCACCGACCGGTTGTGGCCCAGGTGGACCACTTCAGCGCCCTGGCTTTGCAGCAGGCGGCGAATCATGTTGATGGCGGCGTCATGCCCGTCGAACAGGCTGGAGCCTGTGACAAAGCGCAATGGGGGTGTGGTGCTAGTGGCGGTCTGCGCGACCTCGCCCTGGCTGTATTTCATCCTTGTCTCCTGCATTTGCTTGGGCATCGCGACTGTTGACCGTCGCGTTCATGTTCATCGAGGCATCAAGCCTGTCCATGAGAACAGCATAACAAATGACCAGAAGCAGGAAACTCAGCAAAAGCCCGCCCGAGATGATCCAATAGGACAAAGGAATCCCGAAAAGCTGTTGGGTGGACCCGAAAGCGAAGGTGACGGAGCCGAGGATGAGGGTGATCCACACGCCCAGAATGCCCAGTGTGATGCGCTTGACGCGGGTCCAGTACCGGAACTGGCGGGCGGTGAGCAGCTTGTCCGGGGTGCTTGTCATGGGCGCGGGGGCTTAGGCCCGTTGGGGCTGGAAGCGGTACACGGCCAGGGTGCTGCGCAAGGCACCCAGAAAGTCCACGGCATGACCATCGACAAACAGGCGCTTGCCGGTGAGGGTCAGGCCGATGCTGAGGACGAGTTCTTCGAAGTCGCGCACCGTGCACAGGTGGATGTTGGGCGTGTTGTACCACTGGTAGGGCATTTGTTTGGACACGGGCATGCGGCCCAAGGCGATGGCCAGTATGTGGTACCAGTGGCCAAAGTTGGGGAAAGACACGATGCCTTCGCGGCCCACGCGGGCAATTTCCCGAAGAATACGCTCGGTGTTGTGCATGGCTTGCAGCGTTTGCGAGAGGATGACCACATCAAACGCGGCGTCGTTGAACATGGCCAGCCCGGCTTCCAGGTCTTGCTGAATGACATTGACGCCATTGGCCACGCATTGCTGAATTTTGCTGTCGTCAATTTCCACGCCATAGCCGGTGACGCCTTTGTTGCGCATCAGGCGGGCCAGGAAGGCCCCGTCGCCGCAGCCCAAGTCCAGCACACGGGCGCCTTGGGGCACCCAGGACTCGATGAGGTCAAGGTCAACACGGGGCACGGTGATGGGCAGGGCTTGGGACGAGCCACGGGTGATGGACCAGCTCATGCCACCTCCTTGGCGATGCGTTCGAAGTAGCGGCGCACCACGTTGTGGTAACGCTCGTCTGTCAGCAGGAAGGCGTCGTGCCCATGAGGCGCGTCAATTTCGGCGTAGGTGACGTCGCGGTGGTTGGCCAGCAGCGCCTCCACAATTTCGCGGGTGCGGTCGGGTGCAAACCGCCAATCGGTGGTGAAGCTGACCAGCAGGAAGCGCGCCTTGGCCGCTTGCAGGGCTTGGGCCAAGTCGCCGCCGGTGTGGCGGGCGGGGTCGAAATAGTCCAGCGCCTTGGTGATCAGCAGGTAGGTGTTGGCATCGAAGTAATCGGCAAACTTGTCGCCCTGGTAACGCAGGTACGACTCCACCTGAAAATCCACATCCAGCCCGTAGTTATAGTCGTCATTGCGCAGGTTGCGGCCAAACTTCTCGGTCATGTCGTCGCCCGAGAGGTAGGTGATGTGGCCGATCATGCGGGCCAGCCTCAAACCACGCTTGGGCACCACGCCGTGGGCGTAGTAGTGCCCGCCGTGGAAATCAGGGTCGGACACGATGGCCTGACGGGCCACTTCATTGAACGCGATGTTTTGGGCGCTGAGCTTGGGGGTGGACGCAATCACCATGCAGTGGCGCAGGCGGTCAGGGTAGCTCAGGCTCCATTGCAGGGCCTGCATGCCGCCCAAGCTGCCCCCCATGACGGCGGCAAATTGCTGAATGCCCAAGCGGTCGGCCAGCCGGGCTTGGGCATTGACCCAGTCCTGCACCGTCACAAAAGGGAAGTCGGCGCCGTAAGGCTGCCCAGTGGCCGGGTTGGGGGAACTGGGGCCGGTGGACCCAAAGCAGGACCCGAGGTTGTTCACGCCGATGACAAAGAAGCGGTTGGTGTCCAGCGGTTTGCCGGGGCCGATCATGTTGTCCCACCAGCCGGAGCTTTTGTCTTCGCCCTCGTACAGGCCCGCCACGTGGTGAGAGGCGTTCAGGGCATGGCAGATGAGCACCGCATTGCTGCGGTCGGCGTTCAAGGTGCCGTAGGTTTCCACCATCAGGGTGTAGGGCGCAAGCGAACGGCCACACTCGAGCACCAAGGGCTCGGTGAATTCAAAGGCTTGGGGTTCGACAAAACCCACGGACTGAGGATCGGACACGGTGTTCACGGCGTATTGGTTTTGGGCAAAACTTGCCTGTAAGCCCCTGAGTATAAATCGCAAAGGGCCAGACCGGGCTGTGAAGCGTGCTCAGTCCTCGTTCAGTTGATCCATGAGGGCCTGGATTTTGTCGACTTCAAAGCCCCGGGTGATGCGTTTGACCAGTTTTTGGGTGACTTCGAAGTCGGTTTTCATCAGCAGTTCTTTCACGTCCAGCAACTGGGAGGGGTGCATGGAGTATTGCGTCAGGCCCATGCCCAGCAACAGGCGCGTCAAACGGATGTCGCCTGCCATTTCGCCGCACACGCTGACTTCAACCCCGCCCTTGTGGGCGCTGCTGATGATTTCATGCACCAAGCGAAGCACGGCGGGGTGCAGCGGGTCGTAGAGGTGGGCGACTTGGTGGTCCACCCGGTCAACGGCCAGGGTGTATTGAATCAAGTCGTTGGTGCCGATGGAAACGTAATCCAGATACTTCAGGAAATGCGGCAGGCTGAGGGCTGCGGCGGGCACCTCGATCATGCCGCCGATGGACACTTCCTGAGTGGCCTGAATGCGCCGCTCCAGCAGTTGCTCGCGGGCCAGGTCGATGTAGGCCATGGCCTGCCGGGTTTCGCGCAGGTTGGTGAGCATGGGCAGCAGAATTTTCACTGGCCCGTACTTGGCCGCACGCAGCACCGCGCGGATTTGAGTCAGGAAGATTGCAGGTTCGGCCAAACTGAACCGGATGGACCGCAGACCCAGCGCCGAAGTGCTGGAGGCAGGCGGGCCGCCGCTGCCACCGTCCACCTGCAGGGTTTTGTCGGCGCCCAAGTCGAGCGTGCGAACCACCACAGGTTTGCCCTTCATGGCCTTGATCACCTTGCGGTAGGCCTCGAACTGCTCGTCCTCGGAGGGCCAGTCTTTCCGGTTCATGAACAGGAATTCCGAGCGGAACAGGCCCACACCGTCGGCGTTGGATTCAACCACGCGCTCTACGTCGTCCGGCAATTCAATGTTGGCCATCAACTGAATGCGGCGGCCACACTGGGTTTTGGCTTCGGTGTTGATGAGGCGTTTGAGCCGCTGGCGCGACAAGGCCAAAATGGCCTGTTTGCGCTGGTATTCATCAATGACGGAGGGGGTTGGGTCGAGAAACACCGCACCAACCTTGCCATCGACCACCACCAAGTCGCCGTTGTGCACAAATTCCAGCGCGCGGGGCACACCCACCACGGCGGGAATGCCCAAGCTGCGGGCCACGATGGCCGTGTGGCTGGTGGCACCGCCCATTTCAGTGACGAACGCGCCCACGCGGCGGCCCTTGAGCTGCACCATGTCGGCGGGTGAAATGTCGTGGGCAACGATCAACCAAGGGTCTTCATTGTCGTCTTCGGGCGGCAGCGGCAAAGCCGTGGCGTGGCCGCGCAGGGCTTTGAGCACGCGCTCCACCACTTGGCGCACGTCGGCATTGCGTTCGCGGAAGTAATCGTCTTCGATGGCGGCAAACTGTTCCAGCAGCACTTCCATCTGCTCGACCAAAGCCCATTCGGCGTTGATCATCTTGCTGGCAATCAACTCTTTGGGCGCTTCGCACAGAATCGGGTCCTGAAGAATCAGGCTGTGCAGGTTGAGCAAGGCGTCGAACTCGGCCGGGGAGTCTTGCGTCAACTGGCCGCGAATGTCGGTGAGTTCTTCGGTGACGCGTTTGACGGCCAGATCAAACCGCTTTTTCTCAAAACGGACTGATTTTTTGTCGATGCGGTTGCGCGGAATGTCGCGCATGGCCGTGTCCCATACCAGGGCTCGGCTTACCGCGATGCCGCGCGACACAGCAATGCCATGCAAGGCCAGGGTCATGTCTGCTCCGAAGTGTTTCCTGGGCGCTTGGGCGCCTCTGTGTGTTCTGGGTTACTGGGTCGAAGGCTTACTCGCCTTCTCCGAATTTGTCGTTGATCAAGTCCACCAAAGCATCGATGGCCTGTTGCTCGTCTTGTCCATCGGCTTCAAGGCGAACGTCCTGGCCTTTGCCGGCAGCCAGCATCATGACACCCATGATGCTTTTGGCGTTGACCCGCCGACCGGCTTTGGAGATCCACACTTCGCTCTGGAACTTGCTGGCTGTCTGCGTCAGTTTGACGGAGGCACGCGCATGAAGACCCAGTTTATTGCTGATGGTGATGTCTTGCTGAATCATGATTCGGTGCAGGGTTGTTGGTTTGTCGTTGTGGGGTGGTGGGGCCGGTGCTGACAATGCCATTGCGCCCGCCACTGACCAGTTTTTCGCCCACTTCTGAAAGGGGCACATTGCGGTAGCTGAGCGCGCGCACCAGCATGGGCACGCTGCAACCAGCCACCAGCACGGTGGGCACGTTCAGGCCCTCAGCCGCGGCGCGCTGTGCTGCGTTGGACGGGGTGGCCCCAAACAGGTCGGTGAGAAACACCACGCCTTCGCCGGTGTTCACATCTTTGGCAGCTTCCTGAATGCGCAGCACGGTGTGCTCGACCACAGCGTCGGCCGCTACATCAATGGCCACCACGCCCTCGGGCACTTCACCCAGAATGTGTCGAATGACTTCCAGCGTGGCCTGCCCCAAGGGGGCATGCCCTACCAGCACCAAGCCTAACATGCGGACTCTCCAAGCACAGCAGCCTCAATGGCTGACACGAACTGCCCTGCTACATCATAGCCAGTCTGGTCCATGATTTCGCGGAAACACGTCGGGCTGGTGACATTGACTTCGGTGAGATTGCTGCCGATCACGTCCAGCCCCACCAGCATCAGCCCACGCGCTTTCAGCACTGGGCCTAGAGTTCGGGCAATGGCCAGGTCGGTTTCAGACAAGGGTTGCGCACGGCCTGTGCCCCCGGCAGCCAGGTTACCCCGATGCTCGCCCGCCTTGGGCAAACGGGCCAGGCAATAGGGCACGGGTTCGCCGTTGATGAGCAGCACCCGTTTGTCGCCATCGACGATTTCGGGAATGTAGCGCTGGATCATGGCGGTTTTCTGACCATGCTGCGTCAAGGTTTCAAGAATGACGCCGGTGTTGGGGTCACCCTTGGTCATCCGGAAAATTGAGGAGCCGCCCATACCATCCAAGGGCTTGGCAATAGCGTCAGGCCAAGTGTCCAAAAACGCACGCAGTTGGTCGGCGTTGCGGGACACCAGCGTGGGCACCACGAACTGCGGAAACTGGGCGATGCTGAATTTCTCGTTGTGGTCACGAATCGCCGAGGGTTTGTTGAACACGCGAGCGCCTTCGCGCTCGGCTTGCTCCAACAGCCAGGTTGAGGTGACGAATTCGGCATCGAAGGGTGGGTCTTTGCGCATGATGACTGCGCCCAGGCTGTTGAGGGCCTGTGTGTCTTCGGACAGCACGGTGTACCAAGGCTTTTGGCTGCGGTCGATCTGTATCCACACCACTTTGGCGGACACCGGTTGCCCTTGCGCCCACCACAGCCCGCCGTCCTCAATCACGCCGATGCGGATGCCCTTGGCCTGCGCGGCTTCCAGCATGGCGATGGACGAGTCCTTTTTCGGGTTCAGGCTGTGCAGGGGGTCGATGACACAGACAAAACTGGACAGGCTCATGATGTGAGCCCCACGCCAGCAGTCGATTCAATTTCCTGTGCGGCGGCCAAAGCAGCCAAGCGGCCAATGACGCCATAAGCATAGAAGCGGTTGACTGCGGCGTCGGGTTGATCGCTGCAATCGGGCGTGTTGCAAGGCGACTGGAAGGCCAGGGGCACAAAGTGCATGCCGGGCGCGTTCAGGTTTTCATCGCGGCCACGGCCAGTGTGCACACGGTAGAAGCCACCGACCACGTACTTGTCGATCATGTACACCACGGGTTCGGCCACGGCGTCGTCGATGCTTTCAAAGGTGTGAACACCCTCTTGGATAATCACGTCCGACACTTCAAGGCCTTCTTTAACCACCGACATTTTGTTGCGCTGTTTGCGGTTGAGGGCAACCACCTCGGCAGCGTCCTTCACGGTCATGATGCCCATGCCGTAGGTGCCTGCATCGGCTTTGACCACCACATAAGGCTGCTCGGTGATGCCATATTCGGCGTACTTCACCCGTGTTTTGGCCAGCACTTCATTGACGGCATCGGCCAGCGATTCCTCGCCCACACGCTCATGAAAGTTCAATTGGCCGCGCTGCGCGAAATAGGGGTTGATCAACCAGGGGTCGATGCCCAGTTCTTCAGCAAAAGCCTCGACAACACTGTCGTAGGCAGCGAAGTGCGTGCTTTTGCGGCGGGTGGCCCAGCCTGCATGCAGCGGCGGCACCACGATTTGGCCGTTCAAACCTTGCAGCGCTGGGGGCACACCGGCAGACAGGTCGTTGTTCAACAACACAGCGCACGGCTCAAGGCCAGCCACCCCCACGCGGTTGCCTTTGCGAACCAGGGGTTCGATCAACAGGCTTTGACCATCGGGCAGCTCGAACCGGGTGGGTTCGGTGATTTCCTCGGACACAGAGCCCAAGCGAATGTCCAGCCCGGTCTGCTTGAGAATGGCCACCAAGCGGGCCACGTTGCTGAGGTAAAAGGTGTTGCGGGTGTGGCGCTCGGGCACCAGCACCATGCTTCGGGCTTCGGGGCAGATGCGCTCAATGGCGCTCATGGCCGCCTGAATGGCCAGCGGCAACATTTCGGGGGCCAGGTTGTTGAAGCCGCCGGGGAAGAGGTTGGTGTCCACCGGGGCCAGCTTGAAGCCGGCGTTGCGCACATCGACCGAGCTGTAGAACGGGGGAACGTTGTCGTTCCAGGCCATGCGGAACCAGCGTTCGATGGCGGTTGTGTTGTCGAGGAATCGCTTTTCCAAGTCCAGCAGGGGGCCTGTCAAGGCGGTGACCAAATGGGGAACCATGTGGTGAGTTCCAGGTTATGCACAGGCTGTCAGTGTAATGCGCTTTGCGGGGCTTGGGCGTTGTGCAGTGCAAACCGGCGTGGGGGCGGGAAAACGCCCAGCGTTCAGCTTTACCCCAACCGATACCCGGGCCTGTACTGTAAACAGCGCCCCGAAGGCCAAGGTGTCCACGCGCGGACTCGCCTCCCAGACAACTCGCCCTTGCAGGGCTCAGACAAGTCTGGTCGTTCGCTCGCCCGCCCTGCGTGGCCAACCAGCCGGGGCGCTTGAATGTTCACTGTACAGACCCGGGCATCGATTGGCGCTGGAGTGCTTGAATTCTGGGCGACGCACGGTGCTCCTCCCCTGCAGCGACATTCAGGGCCATTGGCCCAAGCGGACCGAGCAGGCGCGATCAGAGGGCGGCCCCGACCGTGTGTTTTAGAGGGGCGACCTCCGCGATCGAGAGGT
Organism: Limnobacter sp.; assembly: GCF_046297615.1. Lineage (GTDB taxonomy): Bacteria > Pseudomonadota > Gammaproteobacteria > Burkholderiales > Burkholderiaceae_B > Limnobacter. The sequence continues at coordinate 240,390 of NZ_JBKBHM010000001.1, forward strand.
CACGCGCGGGATTAACCAATGGACCGTCGCCAAGGGTGGGGAGGCCGTGCAGATCGGCCGCGAGAGCCGTTCGCACTCGGGGTGCTGTTCACTGTGCAGACCTTGGCGTCGGTTGATAGCTGGCGAGCACAGGCAACAAAAAAGGCTCCCGAAGGAGCCTTTGGAGCCCCCGCCCGAGGGCGGAGGGGAGTTCCAACTTTCGTTGGAGAGTGAACTTTACTTCACGTAGGCTTGTTCGCCGTGTGAGCTGATGTCCAGACCTTCGCGTTCGGCTTCTTCCGGTACGCGCAGACCAATCACCAGGTCAACCACTTTGTAAGCGATCACAGACACTACAGCAGACCAGACGATGGTGATAACCACGGCCTTGGCTTGCACCAGAACCTGGCTGGCGATGGAGTAATCACCGGCAGCGATCATGGTCACAGTGGTCCAGTCGGCCACAGCGGATGGGCCGCCCAGGTTGGGGCTGTTGAACACACCGGTCAACAGGGCACCCAGGATACCGCCTACGCCGTGAACACCGAACACGTCCAGAGAGTCGTCAGCGCCCAGCAGTTTCTTCAGGCCAGACACGCCCCACAGACACAGGAAGCCAGCCAGCAGACCGATGATGATGGCACCGGCGATACCGACGTTACCTGCAGCAGGAGTGATCGCAACCAGACCAGCTACCGCACCCGAGGCTGCGCCCAACATGGAGGCTTTGCCTTTGAGCAGTGCTTCACCAGCACACCAGGCCAGCACAGCAGCAGCGGTGGCTACCAGGGTGTTTGCGAAGGCCAGGGCAGCGAAACCGTTGGCTTCCAGAGCGGAACCGGCATTGAAACCGAACCAGCCCACCCACAGCAGAGAGGCACCAACCATGGTCAGGGTCAGGCTGTGAGGAGTCATGGCTTCTTTGCCGTAACCCACACGCTTGCCAACCATGTAAGCACCCACCAAGCCAGCCACAGCGGCGTTGATGTGAACCACGGTACCGCCAGCGAAGTCCAGCGCGCCCAGTTGCCAGATGTAACCGGCTTTGGCGTTCATGGCGTCAACCACTTCAGCGCCGGTGTAGGCATCAGGACCCATCCAGAACCACACCATGTGGGCCACTGGGATGTAGCTGAAGGTGAACCACAGCACCATGAAGGCCAGCACAGCGCTGAACTTCACACGTTCGGCGAAGGCACCGACGATCAGGGCACAGGTAATACCAGCAAATGTGGACTGGAAAGCCGCGAAGATGATTTCGGGGATGACCACGCCTTTGCTGAAGGTGGCGCCGTTGGCGAATGTACCTGCGGCGTTGTCCCAAATACCGGCCAACATCACACGGTCAAAACCACCGATGAATGCGTTGCCTTCGGTGAACGCGAGGCTGTAGCCGTAGATGAACCACAACACAACGATCAGGGAGAAGGTCACCATCACTTGCATCAGCACGGACAGCATGTTCTTGCTGCGGACCAAGCCGCCGTAGAACAGGGCCAAGCCAGGCACGGTCATCAAGATCACCAGCAGCGTGGCCAGCATCATGAATGCGTTGTCGCCTTTTTCAGGCACGGGTGCAGGAGCAGCCTCGGCAGGTGCTTCAGCGGGAGCGGCTGCAGCAGGCGCTGCAACAGCAGGAGCCGCAGCTTCAGCAGCAGGCGCTGCGGCGGCGGGTGCGGCAGTTGGAGCTGCCGTGGATTCCTGGGCAAAGCTTGGGCTCATTGCACTGAAACCCAGTGCCGCCGCTGCCAGCCAGACAGTCAGAAATTTTTTCATGGGGTTCCTCACTCGATTAAAGTGCCTCTTTACCGGTTTCGCCTGTGCGAATACGGGTAACACTCAATAGGTCGAATACGAAAATCTTGCCGTCGCCGATCTTGCCGGTCTTGGCTGCGGTTTCAATGGCCTCGCAGGCTTGGTCAACCAAGCTGTCGTCCACTGCAACTTCGATTTTCACTTTGGGCAGGAAGTCCACCACGTACTCGGCGCCCCGATACAATTCAGTGTGGCCTTTTTGACGGCCAAAACCCTTGACCTCGGTCACGGTGATGCCTTGAACGCCAATGGCAGACAGCGCCTCGCGGACCTCATCCAGCTTGAATGGCTTAATGATTGCTGTGATTAGCTTCATTACGCTCTCCTGAAAATGAAATTGAAGAGGGTTAAAACAGCGCCCCTCTTCAGAGCGCTGTCTCAGCCCAATTAGAAGGACTTGGAAACGGACAACACAGCAGCCGATTTGTACAGGTTGCGCGTTACACCGCGGCCATCATTGGCTTGGTAGAAGCCTTTGTTGTCCAGGTCGGTCACGTTGTGCAGAGTCAGACCCAGTGTCAGGCCAGCCACAGGCTTGGTCACACCCAGTGTGTAGTGGGTGTAGCTGATGGCATTGGCGCCAGCGTTGTCATTCTTGATGTCAACGATACCGACGCGTGCGTTCAGGGTCAGGTCCCAGAAGGGCAGGCCATCGGTGTAACCCAGGTCGAGGTAAGTGGTGCCCTTGGCATCAGTTGCGGGGGCAGCACCGCGGAAACCGAAGTAGCCGTCGCTCACTGTGTAGTACAGTTTGCCGCTCAGGGGGCCGTAGCTCAGGCCACCGTACACTTCAGTGGTGTCCAAGCCCACTGTGCTGGGGTAGTAGTAGCGAATGGCGCCGACGTCGTAGCCAACACCTTTGAATTCACCTTTGTAACCACCGTACAGGTCCATTTCCAGGTTTGCACCGGCAACGCCTGGTCCGAAGTCAACGTTGGAGTTCCAGTTACCGACGTAGAAGCCGCTGGAATGGGCGTAATCGAAACCACCTTGCAAGGCAGGCTTGGTCAGGGTTTGGGAAATACCACGGAAGCGATAGTCTGATGTAACAGTCACGTTGGCGGTGATTGGATTGTCAGCAGCGGACGCAGCCTGGAAAGCCCCGAAAGTTGACACTGCAGCGAGTACTGCGTTGGCCAGCAAATGTTTTTTCATCTCACTCTCCTAAAAAAAGATGAATGCCGTGTAATTTTTGGCAAGACGGGATTAGCGAGAAGCGTGCCACCCCAAATGGGTCAGTAAAATAATGACAAATCCCCCGTTTTCGGGCACCTTGATTTATCAGTATTTGGCATTCGCTCCCCGTGCACCACTATAGTGCACCATCGTGGTGCAGAAAACCCCTACTTTTGGAGTCTGGCCGTGAGTACCAACCCCTTTGATGCTGTCAGCCGCCGCGTGTCCGATTTCCTGGGACAGCGGGGCCTGCAAAACCTTGAAAACCCGGTCACCCAGTTGATCCGCCAAAGCCTTCAGGACATGGAATTTGTGACGCTGGAAGAGTTTGAGATTCAGAAAGCGGTGATCGACCGCCTTCGCCAAAAGGTGCTGGCCCTTGAAGACCGGGTGAAGGCACTGGAACAGGGCAAAGGCTGAAACCCACCACCCAAGCTTCACCCATCCTAGCGACACACCGCACCCCAAGTTCAGGGGCGCGGGCCGGTGTTTCCCATAATGGTCTGCTTACCCTTTGGGCCAGACCATGCCACTTGCCACGCTGAACAGCCTTACCTTCATCGGCCTGAAGGCCATACCCGTGCACATTGAGGTGCATTTGTCGTCGGGGTTGCCTTCGTTTGCGCTGGTTGGTCTGCCCGACGCGGAAATTCGAGAGTCCAGGGAACGGGTGCGATCGGCCCTCATCAACAGCGGTTTTGAGTTTCCTGCCCAACGCATCACCGTGAACCTGGCGCCGGCCGACCTGCCCAAAGGCAGCGCTGCCTTTGATTTGGCCATCGCCCTGGGCATTGCCCAAGCCTCGGGCCAATTGGCCAAAGCGGACACCAGCGGCTGGATTTTTGCGGGGGAACTGTCGCTGTCAGGCGCCTTGGTGGGGGTGCGCAGCCCCTTGGCGCTGGCCGCTTCGGTGCGCCGGGACAACCAAGGCCGCAACCCCGCCCGCCAATTGATGCTGCCCAAAGCGCAGGCGCAAGCCGCAGCCCAGGTGCCTGGCCTTGCGGTGTACGGCGCCAATTCCCTGTTTGAAGTGGCGGCCCACTTGGTGGGCCATGGCACCCCGCTGGAACCCACCGCCCCAAACGTTGCTGAGGGTGGCGCTGCCCATGAAGGTGCCGACATGCGGGAGGTGATTGGCCACAATGTGGCCAAACGGGCCTTGCTGACCGCCGCTGCCGGGCAGCACCACATTCGGCTGGTGGGGCCGCCGGGTTCGGGCAAATCGATGTTGGCCCAACGCTTGTCGGGTTTGCTGCCCGCGCTGCCCTTTGAAGAGTCACTGGATGTGGCCGCCATTCGAAGCCTGAAGGGCGAAGGGGACCGGCTGGACGCTCAGCGCCCTTACCGCAACCCGCACCCCAGTACATCCATGGTGGCCTTGATTGGTGGTGGCAACCCGCCCATGCCCGGGGAAATTACGCTGGCGCATCAAGGCCTGCTGTTCACTGACGAAGTGCTGGAATATGACCGGCGCGCCTTGGAGGCCCTGCGTGAGCCTCTGGAAACCGGGCGGGTCAATATTTCCCGCGCGGGGCACCAAGCCAGCTTTCCGGCACGTTTTCTGTGGGTGTGCGCCCACAACCCCTGCCCCTGCGGCTGGCTGGGCCACCCGGTGCGGGAATGCCGATGCAGCCCTGAACAGGTGCGGCGCTATCAGGGGCGGTTGTCGGGCCCGCTGGCCGACCGGTTGGACATTTCGATTGAAGTGCTTCCCGTGGACCACGCCGAATTACTCGCCGCTGAAGGCAACACCACCGAGGGGCGCGAGCCCCGCAGCACGGCAGACCTGCTGGCCGAAGTGCAAGCCTGCAGAGCGGTTCAGCTGGAGAGGCAACACTGCCTGAATGGCGAATTGGGCCCCGGCCAAATTGCCCTGTATTGCAAAACCACACCCGAGGCTGAAAAGCTGTTGCTGGCCGTGGCCCGGCAACTGCACCTGTCGGCCCGGGGGCTACACCGCATTGTGCGGGTGGCACGCACGATTGCCGACCTGGACCACAGCGAACGCATCGACCGCAAACACATGGCCACCGCCATTCAGTACCGGCGCAGCCTGAACCAGAACCCCGCCGGCCCCGTGCAGGGCAAGCCGGTGGCCAGCGCGGCGTAAGCGCAAATGGGTGCTGCTTAGCGAACAGGCATCTGCAAATGGCTTAATGCGCGGCCTGGGCGAATGAACCACAGCCAACTGGCCACCTGCCCGGCCAGCAACAGGCCAAGGGAACCCCGCATGGCATCGGCACGGCCAAGCCCCAAGGCCATGAGCGCATCAATTCCCAAGCCGATGCCCCATTGAATGCTGAAGGCGCCCACGAAAATCATCAGGTTCAGGGCGGTGCTTGAACGGCCGGTGAGGTGACGAGAAAACGGTTTGTTGCAGGTGGTGTAAGTCATCACCGAGGTGGCGGTCATCAACCCGTGCACCAGCCACACCCACAAGGATGATTGTTTGCCCAGCAGCAGTTGCACCCCAAAAATGGCCAAGGCCAGGCCCATGCCCACCACCAGAATCAGGTCTTCGTCTTTGCCGGCTTTGCTCATGCGGCGGGTTGCCGTGCCCACCACCAGATAGCCCAACATCAGCGCTGCCGAGATCCAGAACATGTTGATGGCGGCTTGGTGGTTGCTCAAACCGACCACATCGGTGAACCACGGGCCAACCCACAAGCCTTGATAGGCCATGAAGCCCCCTTGCAGCACCGTGGCCATGGGCGCCACGCGCCAGAAATGGGGGTGACGGAAGATGGTGCGAAAACCCGCCGCCATTTCGCTAAGGGACTCGGCCTTCTGCGGCTTGAACAAGGCCGGCATGGCAAACCACAGTGACGCCGCACTGGCCACACACAACACGGCCGAGGCCACAAACACACCACGCCAGCCCAAGTGGGGCAACAGCGCTTCAACCGGCGTGGTCACCGTGAGGGCGCCCAAGGAGCCTGCAGTCAACATCCACGACGACATGCTGGCCTGCATGTGGGGCTTGAAGTAGAGGGAATACGCCTTGATGGCAGCCATGAGGCAGGCCGAAACGCCGACGCCGATAAGCGCCCGGCCCACCCACAGGCCGGTGAAGCTGTCCGCAGCGGCAAACACCAGCGCCCCTAACGCAGCGACGCACACCAGCACAGCCTCAACCCGCCGGGGGCCATAACGGTCCAGCATCACGCCAACCGGCAACTGCATGACTGCGAAGGCCAGAAAATACGCGGAGGCCAAGAGCCCCAATTGCCCGGCACTCAGGCTGAGTTCCTGCACCAAGGGTTGCGCAATGACGGCGTTAATCGCCCGGTACGCATACGACAGCATGTAGGCGGCTGCAAACAGCAGAAACATTCGAACGGCCAGGCGGCCGGAAACCCAGATTCGCTCATGGCCGTCAGGGTCCAGCTCGCGATGCAGGTCAGGGTGTTGAGTCAACATGGTGGTGGTTTTGGGATGTAAATGGTGTTTTCAGGTCAGCGGCCCAGCAGGCGAAACCCCGTGAACCAAGGGGTGCTGACCTCGGCGCCCAATGCGGTTGCAGGGCCCATGGCCACCACTTCAAACAACACGTCGCGGTGAACAAAAAAGCGGGCCATGACGACCGCAGGCCGACCATCGGGCAGGCTGCCTTGAAGACTGATCCGCTGCCCGGGCAGGCCCAGCCATTCCTCGCTGCTGAGCTGCGGGGTTGGCGCCCGCACATTGTTGGCCAAAGCCTGGGCCAAGGCGGCCGTCAATGCTTGGCCCCGGCCTGCCCAAGCGCCAGTGAGGGGCACGGTGCCCACCGCGAAATACACGTCCTGCGCCTGTGCCGCCTGTAAGGTGAGGGGCACTTGGGCTTGCAGCAATTGCAATTGGCGAGTCACCTGCACCGGCTTGTCCGGAAAGGTGGCGGAATAGCCCAAGTCTTCATTGGGGACAACTCGCCAGTTGAACGCCGGGGAACACGCCGACAGGCCTGCCAACAGAAGAGTCAGCAGACCGAGGAAAAAAGCACGACTGTGCTGGACACGAGGCTTGGGGACCATGAAAACGCTCACAATACACCTTTGAGGGCCACCCATTGTAGTGTGCCCAATGAACCCGCCCACCGACCGATTGATTGCGAGACCAGAAAAGATGGCGATCGTGAAATTCAAATCCAAAGCAGCCGCCGACATTGTGATGTTCAAAAACAATGCGGAGGACTTGTTTCGGGTGATGGGGCTTGAGCTGTCAGGCCGTGGGGTGATTGAACCCGCCGACCTGCCCGCCTTGCACGCCCAATTGGTGGCCGCCATCAACACGGAGAAGATGGCGCAGGCCGAGCCCGTGGATGAAACCGACCTAAGCGCTGAAGAAAAGGCGGCGCTGAGCAACCAGGTCAGCCTGGGGCAACGTGCTTACCCCCTGCTGCAGATGATGGAAGCCGCCATGCGCAAGCAGGTGGATGTGCACTGGGGGTTTTAAGCGCGAGCCTCGCGGCGGCGCACTGGCCCGGCCTGGTGTTCAACCGCATTGCGGGTGCCTTTGCCCACGCCAATCAAAAAGCCCAGTTCAGCCACCACGAACAGGGGGCCAATCACCAGGCCCATCAAGTCGTCCACAAACGCAGGTTTGCGGCCTTCATAGTAGTGGCCCACAAACTGGATGATCCAGCCCAGCACGAACAGGCCCACACCCACCGACGCCCAGGCGATGGTGCCCAGGTTGGCAAACTGGTTGGCCACCAACAGCAAAGCCCCATGGGCCACAAACATGGCCAGCCCGTAGCCCACACTGAGGCGGAAGTAATAGAGGCTTGAGAGCAAAAACGCCAGCAAGGCGGCATTCAATGACAGGCCAGCCACGTCAAAAACCGGGCGGGACAGCAGCACAAACATGGACAGCACAATGATGGGAATGCCCACAAAGTGCGTGGCAATGTTGCGGGGGTCGCGGTGATATTCAGCGTATTTGCCCAATTGTTGGTGCAAAGCGGACATGGTGTTCTCCAACACAAACTGCGGTGTGACTAATGAGGCGCCAGTGTCGCAAAGGCTGGCGCTTGAATCTGTCAATTGCCTGACATAGTACGATCCATTAAGATCAACTGCACGTCACAACTCCAACACACAACAAGACGGACCCACATTCCCATGCAAATTGAGCACATCCAGTTGATCCTGAACCGGGGCCGGTGGTTTTCGAACCTGCCAGCACCGCTGAAGCAATGGCTGCTGGATTACGGGCAACTCAAAACCCTGACTGCCGGGCAGCGCCTGTTCTCGCGCGGCGACCAGGCCGACGGCATTTATGCGGTGCTGAAAGGGTCCATGCAAGTGGTGGGCGCCAGCAAATTTGGCGCGGAAGACAAACAGGTGATGCTGACGCTGATTGACCCACCGGACTGGTTTGGCGAGATTTGCCTGTTTGACCGGCAACCCCGCACCCACGATGCGCTGGCCGATTCGGCCTGTACCCTGTTTCATGTGCGCCAAGGCATGCTGGACATGGTGTGCCAGGAACACCCACAGTATTGGCGCGATTTCGGTTTGCTGTTGACCCAGAAAGTGAGGCTGATTTTTGGGGCGATTGAAGACGCTGCGCTGTTGCCCACGCCCATACGGCTGGCCCGGCGTATTCTGCTGATGGCCGAGGGTTATGGCATACGGGCGGACAGCGGCCAGTTGAGCAGCCGTGTGTTGCATGTGTCGCAGGACAAACTGTCGGACATGCTGGCGGTGTCACGCCAAACCATCAATCAGATTCTGAAAGAGATGGAAGGCGAGGGCATTTTGGCCTTGCGCCGGGGCAGCATTGAAATCATGAGCATGGACTTGCTGCGCGACAAAAGTCACATCAAGTAATTCACTCTCAGGGGTTCAAGGCCACTGTTTTTCCAGCCAACACCACGGGGCCGGTGGGTTTGTCCGCATAGGGCGAGCCGCCCGCAGGTTCCAGGCTGACGGCAAACAATTGTTGATCGGTCAGGCCAGACAGCGCCTGTGCGGGCAACACCCAAGGTTTGCCCAGTTCAACCAAGCCTACGGCACGCACAGTGGCATCGCTGGGCCCTTTGGTCCACAACTGCAAGGATTTGCCCTGCACGCCGGCTGCGCCGCCCTGCACGGGCGAGCCGCCCAGTTGGTAAATGCGGACCATGTTGTCGGGCGCAGCCTCCACCAACCATTCGGTGCTGTTGTCCGGGCTTTTCATGATGGCCACGTAACGGGCCCCACCCGTGGCGGGTTCAGCACCGCCCAGCACTTGCACCGACAGCACCACGGCCACCACGGAGGCGGCCACAGCCCAGCCTTGCACCAAACGGCCCCACCAACCGGACAGGCCAGCCTTGCCAGCTTGGGCGGACGGGTTCTGAATGCGGGCGGCCACACCAGTCCACACCGCGGGGTTGACGGCGCTGGCTGCCGGAATGTTGGCGGCCATGCGGGTGAACTGTTCAGTCCAGTTCCGCACCTCGCGTGCCAGTTCCGGGTCCTGATTCAGGCGGGTTTCGAATGCGCTGCGCTCGCCCTCGGGCATGACCCCAAGCACGTACTCACCGGCTTCAATGACCCGAATGTCTTCGGGGGAATCGGCCTGATGCTCAGTCATGACAGGCACTCCTTCAATTTCAACAGCCCACGACGTATCCAGGACTTCACGCTGCCCAAGGGCGTATTCAAACGCTGGGCGATCTGTTCGTGGGTGTAACCCTCCACAAACGCCAACATGATGGCGTTGCGTTTGGCTTCATCCAGATGCCCCAGGCAGCGGTTCAGGCGCCCAGCTTCCTGGGCCAATTCCTGATTGTCCTCCTCTGACAGCTCAGGCAACACCAGGTCTTCCGAACTGGTCTCGTGGGCGTTCTTGCGCAGCAGGTTCAGGGCCTGGTTGCGCACGATGGTGTACACCCAACCCCGGGCTGAACCCAATGCTGGCGAATACATGCGCGCCCGGCTCCACACTTTGACCATGCCGTCCTGCAGGGCCTCTTCGGCCAACTCGCGGCGTTTGAGAATTCGCAAGGCAACGGCGTAAAGCCACCGCCCATCGCGCGCGTAAATGGCCTGCAGGGCAAATTGCTCGCCCCGAGCGCAGGCCATCACGGCCTCTTCATAGTCAAAGTCCTCGCCAGAGGCACTCACCTGTGATGTCATTGAAAGCTCAACCCGGCAGGGTTCCGTTTGGATGCAGCATGCGGCCCCCTCGACGGGGGACAAGGGTGATTAGTCTTCCAGCAGGGCACGCAACATCCACGCAGTTTTTTCGTGGATGTCCATGCGCTGGGTCAGCACGTCGGCGGAGGGCTGGTCGTCGGCCTCATCCACCACCGGGAAAATTTCGCGGGCTGTGCGGGCAATGGCTTCATGGCCTTTGGCCAGCAGTTCGACCATCTCCATGGCCTTAGGGGGCTTGGCGGGGGCGTCGGGCAGGGTACTCAGCTTGGCAAACTCGGCGTAAGAGCCGGGGGCGTGGAAGCCCAGCGCACGAATGCGTTCGGCGATGGGGTCCACGGCATTCCACATTTCGGTGTACTGGTCCATGAACATGGTGTGCAAGGTGTTGAACATCTTGCCGGTGACGTTCCAGTGGAAATTGTGGGTGGTGAGGTACAGGGTGTAGGTTTCCGCCAGCAGGCGGCTCAGACCTTGGGCAATGGCGGCGCGTTGGGCGTCGGGAATGCCGATGTTGATGGAAGGCATGTCGGGCTTTTTGCCAGCGACTTTCTTGGGGGCTTTGGCAGCGGGCGCTTTGGCCATGAGACAACTCCTGAAAAAAGGGTTAGCGAATGTCGGGCCTGGCCATGCGGGCCACACCGGCAACAGTCACTGAACTGAAGAACAACTGGTCGCCCACGGGGGTGACTTGGGTGATGTAATGGTACTGGTCAGCCTTGAGGGCTTGCAAATTGGCGCGCACCTGGCCTTGGTCGTCCACTGCCACAGCCATGGCGGTGCGGTTGACCGGGAAACTCACCACTTCCAGCAAGTGGCCCACCAAATTGCGGATGGTCGGGTACGGTGCCAGCAGGTCCACGAGCTTGTCGCGGCTGCTGGGCAAGGCCACCCAGTGCAGGCCTTGGGCGTCGGTGCGGATGTTGTCGGGGAAACCGGGTAGGTTGTCGATGAGCACTTCGGTTTGCCCGGCTTTGGGCCCGGCGATCCAGTGCCGGTGAACCCAGTAACTGCCTGTTTCGGTGAACACCACGGCGTCACCGGCTTTGGACAGGGTCACGCCGTTGACGAAATTCAGGGCATCCTTCACCAAGCTGACCTGATGGGTGGCGAAGTCGTAACGGTACAGGCGACCATGGCCACCGTGTTCCAGCAGGTCGATGACCACCGCGTCCATGCCGTACTTGGTGGATGCATCGGAAAAATAGGCGGCTTGGCCATCCGGGGTTACGGCCACATCGTCCACAAACCGCATGGTTTGGCCTTCAAACTGCGAGGCCAGCACCTTCACGCTGGTGCTGGGGGTGGACAGGCCCGCCACATCCACTTTCAACAAACCACGCTGGCCGTCAGCCACCACCAAAAAACCCTCTGGGTGAAACGTCATGCCCAAGGGCCGGCCACCGGTGTTGACCACCATTTCCAAAGGTACGGCATCGGCCTGGCCCGGCATGGCCAATTGACTGGGGCTGAAACGAACAATGTCGCCATTGGCCAGCCCGGTGTACAGCTTGCCATCGGGGCCCAAGGCGAGCGATTCAGGTTGCGGCAGGTTGGCCCGGCCATGCACGGTGATGGCGGCCAAGGCGTCGTTGCGCTGGTAGGGGCCTGTGTCCAATGACGGGGCAGGGGCAGGCGCCCACGCAACCGACTGAATGTTGTTTTTGCTGCACAGGGCCAGGCCGCCGATGACGACCACGGGAAGCAGCACCACAGGAACGATGATTTTGCGCCAAAGGCTCATGCACACCCCTGTCTTTGTTGGTTATGGGACAAAGGGTGATGATAAAGGAGGATTTCGGCGGTTTTAGGGGGCTGGCGCTTTTTGCAGGCGAGTCACGATCAGTTGCGAACCCGCTTTGCGGACGGTGAAGCGCACCTTGTCGCCTTCTGCCAAGCCTTCCAGGTTTTGCGTGTTGTCGACGCTGAACACCATGGTCATTGGGGGCATCCCCACCGAACGCAATTCGCCATGCCGTAACGTGAGTGTTCCTGCGGCCTTGTTGACGCGGCGAACCTCGCCCTCGGCCCAGGCTTCGGCGGCATCAGCAGGTGCTGTTTGTGCGCTGTGCCCGGCATGGTCATGGGCTTGGGCGAGGGCTGCGGATGAGGCTGCTGAAAGGCCCCCGAGAGAACCGGCAAGCAACACCAGATTCAACGATTGTTTAACGTGACTGTTCATTAAAAACACTCCTGCTGTTCAGTGGCCGGCGTGGCCGCCGGGTTTTCGGATTTGAATGGGTGGCCGACTGGGCTTGACCAGTGGGGCTGGCCTGCTTGGCTCGGGAACAGGGCCTGTGGCCTCCGTGGCCACAGTACCCGCAGGGTGTTTGAACCAGCCGGGGTCGGTGTAGTCGCCAGTGGGTTGATCCTTGCGAACCTTCAGGACCGTGAACATACCGCCCATTTCCAGTGAGCCAAAAGGCCCGTCGCCCGTCATCATGGGCAGGGTGTTGTCGGGCAGCGGCATGGACATGGACGACATTTCGGCCATCCCGGCCTGACCCATGGCCATGTAGTCGGGGATCAGGTTGGTGATTTTCTCAGCCACTCCTCGTTGGTCCACGCCAATCATCGTGGGCAAACCATGGCCCATGGCATTCATGGTGTGGTGGCTTTTGTGGCAGTGCAAGGCCCAATCGCCTTCTTCATCTGCGAGAAACTCCATTTGCCGCATCTGGCCCACGGCAATGTCCACAGTGACTTCGGGCCATCGGGCGGAGCGCGGAACAGGCCCACCATCGGTGCCGGTCACCTCGAACTCATGCCCGTGCAAGTGAATGGGGTGGTTGGTCATGGTGAGGTTGCCCACGCGCAGCCGGACGCGCTCGTTTTTACGGGCCACCAGCGGGGCAATCCCCGGAAACACTCGGCTGTTCCAGGTCCAGAGGTTGAAATCCAGCATGGTCATGACCTTGGGCGTGGCCGCCCCGGGGTCGATGTCATAGGCGTTGAGCAGGAAACAATAATCGCGGTCCACTGGTTGGATGTGTGGATGTTGGCCCTTGGGATGGGTGACCCAAAAGCCCATCATGCCCATCGCCATTTGTACCATTTCGTCGGCGTGCGGGTGGTACATGAAGGTGCCGGGCCGCCGCGCCACAAACTCATACACAAAGGTTTTCCCGGACGGGATGGGGGGCTGGGTCAGACCACTGACACCGTCCATGCCATTGGGCAGGCGCTGGCCGTGCCAATGCACACTGGTGTGCTCCGACAGGCGGTTGGTGACATAAATTCGAACCCGGTCGCCTTCGACCACTTCGATGGTGGGGCCAGGGCTTTGCCCGTTGTAGCCCCACAAATTGGCCACCATGCCAGGGGCCAATTCCCGCTGAACTGGTTCTGCAACAAGGTGAAACTCCTTGACGCCTTGATTCATGCGCCAAGGCAAGGTCCAACCGTTCAGGGTAACGACGGGGTTGTACGGACGGCCATTGGGTGGCAACCAGGGGCCTTGGGTGTCGGCACTGGCCTGGAAAACCGGCTCGGGAATGGCCGCCATGGCCACGGGGGCCACAGACGCACCCGCCAGGGCCAGCGTGGCGTGTTGGATGAATGAACGTCGTGTGGGGTTCACGGTCGGGAAGCTCCATCAATGCCGGTCGACGGCGGCGTAGGACTGAGCAGCGGTGCTTTGGGGCATTGGTGACTGGGCATCGATGGGCCGCCCAACGACACTGGCCTGCAAAGCCGCATCCGCCCGCCAGAATTGAGCCTGTGCATCCAGCGCCCGCGACACCACCGCGATTTGTTCACGGTTGTCGGCCAGCAATTCGAACACGCTGATCATCATGGCGTTGTAACGCAGCAGGTTTTCCTCGGCCATTTTTCGGCGCAGGGGTATCAGTTCGGTTTGGTAGTGTCGGGCCAATTCATGGGCGGTTCGGTAAGAATCATGCGCCTGCCGTACATGGGAGGAGGCCTGAACAAGGACAGTCTGAACACGCGCGGCGGCCGCCTGAAGTGAGGCATCCAGACGCTGGCGAATCACTCTGCCGTCATCAAACAGCGGCAGGGTCAGGTCAAGTTCGCCCCCCCGCCCTCGGCTGCCTTGGCCCGTGCTGGTGTCGCGGGCTGAATCGCGCCGGACACCCAGCTCAACGTCCAGCCAACTGGCGGGAATGACTACGCCCCGGCGTGCCGATTCATGGTTCAGCCAAGCCAGGGCCACTTGCAAGTCAATTCGGTCACGGGCCTGTTCCATGGTGTCTTTGACACTGGAAGGGGCCGCAGGAATGTCCGGCAATCGCCCTGGCAAACGCAAGCGCTCTGCGTGTTCCGCCGACAAACCCAAGAGGCGCACCAAAGTTTCACGGGTTTGTCGAACAGACAGATTGGTTTGGGCCACCATGGCAACGGCATCGGCCTGAAAGCCCTGTTGCCGCATACGGTCCAGCGCCGTGAAGTTGCCGGCCTGCTGCATGCGGTGTGCCAATTCGGAGCTGGCCGAGGCACTCTCAAACACCTGTTGGGCGTACTGTGCACGCGCTTGCGCGGCCACAGCATCAACCCAAGCCATGCGCACGGCAGTGACGTGGTCCACCAGAATTTGGGCTTGCATGGCCTGCCCCCACTCCAGGGCGCGGCCCGCCGCAGCCTGCCGCCAAGGCAAGGTCAACACATCAACCAAGCCGATGGTCAGCAGGCGGCCGATGTCCACTTCTGGGCCGGTAACCAAGCGCTCCAGAGACAGTACCGGGTTGGGCAGTCGGCCCTGCTGCACCAAGGTGGCTGTGCGGGCGGTTTGCTCGGCGATCAAGGCCTTCATCACCGGGCTGTGACGCAGGGCCACGGCCACCGCTGCGGCTTGGCTCAACTCAGAAGACAGCGCCTCGTCCAGTTCTGCCGGCGCCATGGCGGAATTGGCCCCAGCCCAGAGGCCTTGGGTGAACTGGGGATACTGCTGGTTCAGGTGTTGGGTATCCGCCTGAGGGTTTAAACCCACGCAGGCTGACAGCAAGGGCAACGCAGCGCAAAGCACCAGCCAAAACGGGTGGCGCTTGGGCAGTTGTACTTGAGACATGGTGGGCCCTTCTGAACGACAGTAGGGCCCACGGTAAACCTTCCAACTGTAGGAAGGTCAAGCCTGCATTCAGGCCTCGGCTGGCTGGAGCGCGGGGCTGACGACAGGCTTGCTGTTGACCGCCGTGGCGGCCTTGGCGGCCGGGGAGTTGGCGAGATAGTCCGACGCGATGTCGGTAGAGCCTTCCAGCGTGGGGTCGTACCAGGGGCTGAAATACGGCAGGGTGCGGTAAGCCAGCCACAAAGGCGAGGGCAGCAGGCCCCGGCGTGATTCAGAGAACCACTTGGCCCACATCCAGGGCCGGAACACAGAAGGCTTTTTGCCAGCAAAACGGGCGTCTTGAGACATCAGGTTGGCAGCGCCATCGACCCACAGCCCGAAAATCAGCGGGAAAACCAGCAAGGTCATGTAGTACCGGGAGAAATAAGACCCCCCTAAGTGCTTGTACAAGTCGAAAGCCACGCTGCGGTGTTCAACCTCTTCAGCGCCGTGCCAGCGCAACAGGTCCAGCAGCACTGGGTCGGCCTTCAGCTCGTCCCAGCGTTTGTTTTCAAGCACGTACATGCCCAGCACACAGGTGAGGTGCTCAATGGTGGCCACCAGGCCCAAACGGGCACGCAACCAAGGCATTTCAGCCCATTTGGGCAGTTGTTTGCCAAAGGGCTTGTCGTCGGCAATCACGCCGAACAGGTACTTCATCACGGCCCGGTTACGGCTGGGGTCAATGCCCCGCTGCACCAGGTATTCCTCGGTGGCCGCGTTGTGGCCACGGGCGTGCATGGCTTCCTGCTTGATGAAACCCCGCACGTCTTCTCGCAGTTTTTCATCGGTGATCATCGGCAGGGCCTTGTTGTACAGGCGGCAGAACCAGAATTCACCCTCGGGCAGAATCAGGTTGATCTCGTTGATGAAGTAGCTGGTGAAGGGCTCGTTGGGAATCCAGTCCAGAGGGGTGTTCTCCCAATCAAACTTGACTTGGCGCTGGCGCAGTTCGACGTCCGTTTTGGACGCAGGCCCTTGGTCTTGATGGCGCTTGAGCAGCGCACCCAGAATCTGTTTCATGTCAGGTCTCCTAGCACTGGGCTTGGGCGCTTACCTTACAACTTTGCGCCTCTTTATTGCCATTGAGTAATGTAATGGTTTGAGTGTAACCAACTCCCTAAAACTTGAGAAGAGGCCACGCTCTAGTTTTCGCTTGTCTACGACAAACGCGGGGTATGGCCTGACAAATTTGGGTGGTGTGGCGCGCGCTTCATCCCAGTAGCCTAGACGTCACCCTGTTGAATACACACGAAAAACCACCCACACGCCGCCACCACCGATTTGGAGAACGAGGATGAATCAATGGAGTGTTTCCCGAAAAATCTGGCTGATTCTGGGCGTGCTGTGCGCTCAAGGTCTGCTTGTCATGGGCCTTTTCTTTCACCAGAACACCCAGCAAAACCAATTGGTACAACAATTGATTGATGCCCAGGTAGACCCAATTTTGCTGGTGGGCACCACCGCCGAGAACATTCAGAATGCGCGCATCCAGTTGCGTGACCTGTTGATCAGCCGTGCTCAGGGTAAGTCCCCTCAAGAGATTGCCAGTTACCTTGAAGTGATCAAGGGCCTGGCCGGTAAAGTGGACCAAGCAATGAGCACCCTCGAACAAGGCGCCAAAACCCCCATAGAACTTGAGCAATGGCGCAAAGCCAACCAAGGCTGGGGAGATTTGAAAGGCATTGTGGGGCAAATTGTGAAGGCTTCGGATGCGGGTGACCAAGCCACTGCCTACGACCTGATTCTCACGGTGTGCCATGTGGCTGCAAAAAGCACCATCAGTGGGCTGGAAGACCTGGCCAAAAGCAAAAAGGCCCGGTTTCTTGAAGAACTGAACCAGGCCCAAGCCAATTCTGCGCAACGCGCGTGGGTCACCGTGGGCATCGCCAGCCTGTCCATGCTGGTCATTCTGGTGTTTGGGCATAAAGTGGTCAGTTCTGTCACCGGGTCTATCAGCCAGGTGGTGCAGCTAAGCCAACGCATTGCGCGGGGCGACCTGCGTGAAGTGCCTCGCTCGACGGCGCAGGATGAAACCGGCCAATTGGTGAACGCGCTGGCGGACATGAATGACGCCTTGCGCAGCACGGTGACGGATGTGAAATCGGGCGTGGACCTGATGAACCGGGCCTCCAGCCAACTGACTCAATCCGGTGAAACATTGCGGCAAGCCGCGCACAAACAATCGGAATCGGCCACATCGACCGCCAGTGCGGTGGAAGAGTTGAATGCCAGTGTGTCCAGCGTGACTGAATCGGCTGAAAGTGTGCTGGAAACCGCTCAGAACGGCCTGGAACAAACCTCGCAGAGCAGCACCAAAATTGAAGCCTTGGTGTCGGACATTGGTCAGGTTGAAACCAATGTGAACCACATTTCCCGTTCGGTGGGCGAGTTCATTGAAGCGACACAGCAGATTTCCGAGTTGAGCCAGCAAGTTGGCGAGATTGCCGAACAAACCAACCTGCTGGCCTTGAACGCTGCCATTGAAGCGGCGCGCGCGGGCGAGCAAGGGCGCGGCTTTGCGGTGGTGGCCGATGAGGTTCGCAAGCTGGCCGAGAAAAGCTCGCAGTCTGCGCAGTTGATTTCACAAACCACAGGCACGCTGAACAACCTGGCCACGGTGGTGGAAGAGGCAGTTCAGCACGGGTTGAAATCCATCAACGCGTCACGCCAACAGGCCGGCGAAGCCATGCACAGCATGCAGGGCACCCGCGGTAAAGTCAGTGAAGCGGCCACAGGGGTTGATTCAATTGCCCGAGGCATGCGCGAACAACGGGAAGCCACCGCCTTGGTGGCCCACACCATGGAAACCATTTCGGCCATGGTGCAGCAAAGCCATCAAGCCATTGATGAAAACCACCGGTGCGTGCAGGAGTTAAGCCGTGTGGCCAACACCCTGCAAGACACCGTCAAACGCTTCACTGTGCATTAAGCGCCACAGTGCTGTCGGCTTTGAAGCCGCCGCCCAAGGCACGGATCATCAGCAGGGTTGCCCCCTGCTGAGCTTGCCAGGCACCGGCCCAACTCAGCTGCGCTTGCAACAGGTTGCGCTGGGCATCCAGCAATTCCAGTTGGTTGGCCACACCGTTGTCCACGCGCAATTGCGCCAAGCGCACTACTTCGGCCAAGGCCTGCACCTGCTGTTCACGGGCCGTCAGGCGTTCGCGGGCTTCACGCTGCGCCACAATCGCGTCATACACTTCCTGAAACGCGGTGCGTACACTGGCTTCATACTGAAGCACAGCTTGGTTGCGGCGGGCCACGGCGGCATCGCGCTCATCAAACAGGCGGCCTGCCTGAAAAATCGGCTGGGTCAACTGAGCCTGAAAATTCCACACCTTGGCTGGGCCTGTGAACAGGCGGTCCAAGGCCGCGCTTTCCCGGCCACCGAAGGCACTTAAGCCAATCGATGGAAAGAACGCTTTGCGGGCCACTTCGAGGTTGGCTTCCGAGGCCGCCAATTGTTGCTCGGCAGCAGCCAGGTCGGGGCGGCGCAGCAACAATTCAGAAGGCGTGTCTGCGGGCAGGATGAAGACGCGGGTCAGCTTCAGGTTGTCAGCCGACAAGGCATCGATGCGTGAAGACTTACCAGCCAGCAACACCGACAAGGCGTTGTTCACTTTGGACAGTTGTTCCCGGGTGTCCGGCAACTGCGCTTTCACGGTTTGGTATTCCGCCTCGGTTTGGCGCAACTGCAACTCGTTAATGAGGCCCACTTCGAAGCGTTTCTTCGCCAAAGCGTAAGCCTGCTCGCGGCTGGTCAGCGTTTGTTCCAGCACATTCAGTTGCAAACCCAAAACGCGAACTTGCGTGTACAGCGACGCTGCAGTGGCTGCCACACTCAGCCGCACACCGCGCAGGTTGTAGGACTGGGCCATCAAAGAGGCGCGGGCTGCATCAGTTTGCGCGGCAATTTTGCCCCACAGGTCCAGCTCCCAAGTGGCCCCAAGGCCCAAGCGTGTGCTTTCATTCACATTGGGGTTGAAGAAGGGGCTGTTGCCGGCTTGGGTGGTGCGGCCACGCGACTCGGTCAACTGACCAAAAATGGCTGGCCAACGGGCTGACTTGGCGATGCCCAACACTGCACCGGCCTCATTCAGCCGCTCATTGGCCAAACGCACATCGGTGTTGTTGCTCAGGGCGGTTTCGACAGTTTCGTTCAAGCCAGGGTCGCCCAGCAAGGTCCACCAGCGTTCGTCCTGAAACTCATTCACGGTGACACCACGTGCGCCTGCTGGGAGCTCCACCGCCACTTTGTCCGCCACGGGTTGCGCCTTGTTGGCTTTCAGCAGGGGAATGCCCGAGGCACAGGCAGTCAGTGTCATCAGGACACCGGCATTCAACATCCAACGGGTCAGGGTTTTTAACTTCATCATGTTCCCCTTCTTAGAGTTCAATCTGTGAATTCTGGTCGTCGCCCTCATGGCGGCGGCCACCTTGCTTGCTTCGATCAATGAGGCGGTAAAACAGCGGCACAAAGAAAATGGCCAGCAGCGTGGCGGCGGTCATGCCGCCCATCACACCCGTGCCCACCGCAGTTCGCGCACCAGCACCCGCCCCACTGGAAAACGCCAGCGGCACCACGCCCAGAATGAAGGCCAGCGAGGTCATCAAAATTGGGCGGAAGCGCAAGCGGGCTGCTTCAAGCGCAGCGTCCGAGGCACTCATGCCTTCGGTGCGCTTCAACACGGCGTATTCCACAATCAGAATCGCGTTCTTGGCGGCAAGGCCCAGCAACGTCACCAAACCAATCTGGAAGTACACGTCGTTGTTCATGCCACGCAGCCACACGGCCAGCAAGGCACCGAAGATACCAAACGGCATGGCCAACAGCACCGACATGGGCAGGCTCCACTTCTCGTACTGGGCAGCCAGAATCAGGAACACCATGAGCGCACCGAGAATCAGCGAGAAGCTGGACGAACCGGCTGATCGTTTTTCCTGATAGGACGCCCCCGAGAACTCGATCTGGAAATCGTGCGGCAGCACTTCTTCGGCAATTTCTTCAATCGCTTTCAAGGCCTCACCGGAACTGACCCCCGGCGCACCACTGCCCAGCAACTTCACGGCGGGCAGGTTGTTGAAACGCTCCAGCGTTTCCGGCCCTTGCGAGTAGCTGACCTTGGCCAAGGCGGAAATGGGGATCATCTCGCCCTTGGCGGAACGCACATACATACGGCCTATGTCGTCCGGGGTTTTGCGGTACTGTTGCTCGGCCGACATCAACACTTGCCAAGTGCGGCCAAACTTGTTGAAGTCGTTCACGTAGTACGTGCCCAATGTGGCGGCCAGTGTGTCAAACACATCGTTGACGTTCACACCCATGGCGCGCGCCTTTTCACGGTCCACATCCACATACAACTGGGGCGTGCCGGGCCTCCATAGGGTTTGTACCCCGGCCAGCCTTGGGTCACTGTTGGCCTTGGCCTGGAAAGCACCCATCACTTGCGCCAGTTTTTCAGGGCCGCCCTCGCCTTTGTTCTGAATGTAAAACTCAAAACCACCGGCGGTACCCAAACCGAAAATGGGCGGAGGTGCAAACGCCAACACCAAGCCTTCCTGAATGCCTGCAGTGCGGCCAAACAGTTCGCCCACCAACTGCGGGGTGGTGGCGGTGCGTTCGTCCCAGTGGCGCTGGGTAACAAACAAGGTGGCCGCGTTGTTTTTGAAACTGCCGCCCAGGAAGTCGAAGCCTGTGAATGCCACCGCGTACTCGTTGGCCGGGTTGGCCTGAGTGGCGTCCAGCACTCGTTTAACTACTTCGTCAGTGCGCTGCAGGGTAGCACCATCGGGCAGGAACACCGCCGCAATGTAATAACCTTGGTCTTCGTCGGGCACCAAGGCGCCGGGTGTGAACTTGAACAAGCCCCCGGTGGCCACCAGCATCACGATGAACACTGAAACACCCAGCACAGGCCGCATGCTGACAAACTTCACGCCGCCCACGTAGCGGTGGGTGACCCGTTCAAACCACGCGTTGAAGGCGTCGAAGAAACGGTTGGGCCGCTTGTGCTCGGCTTTCAGAATGAGCACGCACAGGGCTGGGGTGAGTGTCAGCGCCACCACACCGGAGATGATCACCGCAATCGCAATCGTGATCGCAAACTGTCGGTACAACTCGCCCGTGAGGCCGCCCAAGAAGGCAATCGGAATAAACACCGCCGACAACACCAGCACAATCGCAATCACGGGGCCAGTCACTTCCTGCATGGCTTTGATGGCCGCTGCACGGGCTTTCAAGCCCTCCTCGTGCATGATGCGTTCCACGTTTTCCAACACCACGATGGCGTCGTCCACCACAATCCCGATGGCCAGCACCATGCCGAACAAGGTGAGCGTGTTGATGGAATACCCCAGCATGTACAAGCCGGCAAACGTACCAATCAGCGACACCGGTACCGCCAGAATCGGAATCAGTGTGGCGCGCCAGTTTTGCAGGAAGAGGAACACCACCAGAAACACCAGCACCATGGCTTCAGCCAGTGTTTTGACCACTTCGCGAATGGACACTTTCACGAAACGTGTGGTGTCGTAGGGCACTGCGTAAGTCAGGCCCTGCGGGAAATCAGCCGACAGTTCTTTCAGGGTGTTGTTCACATTCTCGGCCACATCCAGCGCATTGGCGCCCGGCTGCAGAAACACACCGACCAAGGTGGCGGATTTGCCATTGACCCGGCCCATGAAGTCATAGTCGCGCGAGCCCAATTCCACCCGCGCCACATCCTTCAGGCGCAGTGAAGAACCATCCGGATTCACACGGATCAGGATGTTTTCGAATTCCTTGGGGTCGGCCAGACGGCCTTGGGTGGTGACGGTGTACACCAACTCTTGCCCGCTGGCGTTGGGGCTTTGGCCCACCTTACCGGCCGCGAACTGCGCGTTCTGCTCGGTGATGGCGCGGGCAATGTCACCCGCAGTCAGCTTGAGCTGGGCCATGCGGTCGGGCCGAATCCACACGCGCATGGCGTAGTCTTTCGCCCCGAAAATCTGCACGTTGGTGGTGCCGGAAATTCGCTTGATCCGGTCCAGCACGTTCAGGGTCACGTAGTTGGAGGTGTAGAAGTCGTCAAACCGCCCGTCGTCGGAGTAAAACGCAATCACCTGCAAAAACGCCGATGAGCCCTTGTTGACTGTGACGCCCTGCCGGCGCACTTCCTGAGGCAGGATGTTTTCCACCTGCTTGACGCGGTTGTTGACGTTCAGGGCGGCTTGGTCGGGTTTGGTGCCAATCTCGAAGGTGACCTGAATTTCAACCACACCACTGGAAGCGGACGTGGAACTCATGTACATCATGTTTTCCACGCCGTTGATGGCGTTTTCGATGGGGGCCGCCACGGTGTCGGCAATCACGCGAGCTGACGCACCGGGGTAAACCGCCCGTACTGTCACCACCGGAGGTGCAATTTCAGGGTATTGCGCAATGGGCAAACCACGCATGGCGGCCAAGCCAGCCAGCATGATGAAAATCGACAACACAGCCGCAAACACAGGCCTGTCGATGAAGAAACGCGAAAACATGGTGTATTTCCTCGAAGGTCGTCAGGTCACTGTTTGGCGGCTGGGGCAGGCTGCTCGGCAGCCGCTTTGGGGGCGGCTTCCGTTTTGGCTGCGGGCGCTTGGGCCGGGGCGGCAGCATCTACCGGCTGAACAGGCGTGCCGGGGGGCGCTTTCATGAACCCATCGGTGATCACTTTGTCGCCAGCGGCCAAGCCAGAATTGACCACCCACTGGCTGCCTGCCCATTGGGCCACCTGAACCGGACGGGGTTCCACCTTGTTCTCGGCACTCACAGTCATCACAATTTTGCCGCCCATGGGGTTTTCAATCACAGCGCGTTGAGGCAGCAATACCGCGCCTTTCTGGCTGGCACCACTGATGCGCAAGCGCACAAACTGGCCAGGGTTCAGCGCGTCCTTGGCATTGGCCAACAGAGCACGTGCGTCCACAGTGCCAGTGCCGGGGTTCACGCGCACATCCTGAAAGCTCAGGCGGGACTTCAGCGCAGTCGGTTTGCCATCCGCGCCCAGCACTTCCACCAGCAGCCCGTCACGGGGCACTTGAATGCGGCCTTCCTGAACACCCGACTTCAGATTGTTGTGGTCTTGCTCGGGCCAGCCGAAATTCACATACACCTGGTCCACCTGAGTCACTGTGGTCAGCAATTCAGACGGGCCTGACACCAAACTGCCTTCCGACTTCAACGAACGGCTGGCAAACCCACTGACTGGCGATTCCACACGGGCGTACTGCACATTCAGGCGCGCTTCTTTCACACGGGCCGAGGCCACGGACAAATCGGCCTTGGCCACCTCGAAGGCGGATTGCGCCGCATCGGCTTCGGCTTGCGACACCGCCTTGCTCTCAATCAGGGGTTGCACGCGCTTGTAGTCGCGCTCAGCCTGCGCCAAGCGCACCTTGGCGGCATTTTCGTCGGCCAGGGCACGGGTGAGTGCAGTTTGGTAAGGCGCGTCATCCAGCTTGTACAGCGATTGGCCCGCCTTCACACGGCCGCCTTCGCTGAACAAACGCTTTTCCAAGATTCCGCTGACGCGGGCACGAATTTCCACTTCCCGAATGCCGCTGACTTGGGCGGGGTATTCATAGGTCAGTTCCAGATCAGCAGGTTGCACCTGAACCACGGGCACAGGCATGGCCTGCCCGGGGCCACCCGCCCCGGGTGCGCCGCCTTTGCCGCACGCGGCCAACACTGCAGCCAAGCCCAGAACACCACCCCAACGCAAGGCTTGAACAGACAGTTGCGCCGCGCGATCCAATTGATTATTCAGCATGTTTTCCCCGTTGTCAGATGCGATAGGGCCCGTGCTTTTGACACAGCCCTTCCGAATTTTCTGTTGATTTAATGACCGATTCGTCAGATAATACATACATTCACGAGTGTATGTAAAGATTTTTACCATTTTGTGGCAGAACCGTCGTGGCACGTAAAACGAAAGAAGAAGCGCAGGAGACGCGCAGCCTGATTCTGGACACCGCTGAGGCTGTGTTTGGGGAAAAAGGCGTGTCCCGCACCACGCTGAACGACATTGCCAAGGCCGCCAACCTCACGCGGGGGGCCATCTACTGGCATTTCAAAAACAAAGCGGACTTGTTTGATGCGATGCTCAAACGGGTCACCCTGCCCATGGACGAATTCACCGGGCAACCGGACAGCACCAGCAGTTGCGGCAACCTGTTGTACATCCGTGAGCGGACCATGCACGTGGTGCGGCTAATGGCCGGAGACCCCCGCACCCAGCGGGTGTTCGACATCGTGATGCACAAAACCGAGCTGGTCGATGACATGCTGCCCATTCGGGACCAGCACTTGGAGGCACGGCAAGGCTGTCTGGACGACATCGGAGCCAGCCTGGCCGCAGCCCAACAGGCTGGGGAACTGCCGCCCCACATCAACCCCACGGACGCAGCCATTGGCCTGCACGCCTTGATTGACGGGCTGTTCGCCAATTGGGTGCTGAACCCCAAGGGCTTTGATTTGGCCCAGCAAGCGCAATCCGCACTGGACTGCTACCTGCGGGGCCTGGCCACCAGTTCACCCGATGGCGCGTGCAGCGCCCGAAAAACGGACTAGACCAAACCCGTCACCGGAATGCCTGCGCCGTGAATGTCGCGCGCAGCGGGCGACAGCAAAAAGGCAATGACTTCCGCCAGTGATTGCGGCGCAACCCAGCGTTCAAAGTCAGCGTCGGGCATGGCTTCCCGGTTGGCGGGCGTATCCAGAATAGACGGCAACACCGCATTGGCGCGTATGCCCAAATGCCGGTTTTCAGCCGCCAGCGCCTCAGTCAACTTCAACACCGCCGCTTTGCTGGCGGCGTAAGCGCCCATGCCGTCGCCTGCGGTGCCGTGCGCTGCATAGGCGCCCACGTTCACAATCACCCCGCCTTCCTGCGCCTGAAACTGGGGCAACACGGCTTGGCACATGTTGACTGCGGTTTGCACATTGGTCGCAAACAGGGTTTGCCAGGTGTCCGGGTTGCTGTCGATCTGGCGTTCCCACACAAACGTGCCTGCCAGGTTCACCACTGCGTCCACCTGTCCGAAGTACTCCCAAGTCTGGTTCAACACCTCGTCGGCATGCTCAGGCACCGTCAAGTCCACATTGCCGATGGACACGGCATCGCTGTCCCCATCCCACTCGGGCTGGTTCAGGTCCACCAACATCAGGCGATAACCGCACTGGGCCAAATGGGCTGCGACGGCCTGCCCCAGGGCCCCTGCCGCTCCGGTCACGATCACCACGGGTTGACTCACGCCTTACCTCCACACCTTGCATTGTTCAGAACGCGCATTGTGACATGAGGCCCCCTTCACGGGGGACCACCTTGCCGGGCAATCCTGCCTGCCGTTGAACTGCCGTTGCCAATTCATCGACGTTGAGTTGGAGAAATGCGATGTGGCAGGGCATTGTGTCCGGGCTGTTTGGCCTGCTGGGAATTTTCGCACCCTCAAGCGAGTTACCGGACACCGCAGCGTTTGAGGAACAGGTGCCGCGTTTTGCACAACACTTTGCGGTGGACTCGGGCCGTGTGCGTGTGCTGCGCACCGACAAAAGCAGCCCATCACCGCTGTTAATGTACGCCAGCACGCGCGTCTGCCTGTTGCAGGTGAATGAAAACAGCCAGTCGCGGCGGGTGTGGGCCCATTTTCTGAATGGCGCGCAAGGCGAACAACTGGAAGCGGTCATCGTTTTTTCAGCCGGGCATGAATTGACGCACTGCGCGGTGGCTGAACAAGGCCGACGCGCCCGCTTTAAGCCTCAACTGGAACAAACCCTGGGTATCCGTTTTGCCAACAACACCCAGTTTGAAGAAGCCTTGGCCGACTTGGTGGGTTTGGCCTACCTCAAGCGAGAAAAGCCCGAGATGCTGGATTGGATGCGCGACCGACTGCGCACTGTTCGCATGGATTTTTCCTCACGAAACCCCGACCACGACAGCAGCGCCTTGCTGTCTGACGCCAACATCGACAAGGCCGCCGAGTTCTTCAAGCCGGATAAGCTCCAACGCGCCGCACTGGCTGAAAACACGGGCGGCTAGGCCTTTCGGTGTAAGCAGGCCAGTAAAGTTACGTCATTCATCCGGAGCATGACCGGCCCCCCTCCTTCGGCTACACTAGGTCGAAAAGAGGAGACCACAATATGATTAAAAACGCGTGTGCCGGGGCTTTGTTGGGTTTGATGTTCCATGGTGCTGCAATCGCAGCCAATCAAGATGCCCCACTGGTGCTCACCACCAGCTTTGACAGCATCAAAGGCAAATTCGGCCAAACCTCGGAAACCACGGCCCGCAGCTTCACCGTGGGGCTGACTCTTGTAGGCGAAAACACGCGGCTTTCTGCATTCCTGCCTTACATCACCCTTGAAGGGCCCGGCACAGTGATCAACGGCGCGGTCACCGGCGGTGCTGGCGGACAGAGGCGCTCGGTCAAAGGCGTGGGCGACATGCTGATCACCGCCTCGCGTGATGTGGTCGGCACCATTCAAAGCAAGGGCTTCCACTTGGCCGCCACTGGCTTGATCAAACTACCCACTGGCGACGACAAACAGGGGCTGGGCACTGGCAAAACAGATTACGCGGCGCAAGCCGACATGGCCTACCGCTTTCAGAATGGTGTTTCACTGACCCTGAACGCCGGGCGCCAGTACTACGGCCAAACCCCACAACTGAAGTTGCTGGACGGCAATTACACCACTGCAGGCATTCAAGTTCCTCTGGGCAGTTCTTTGCTGATGACCGTCTCTGCCATCCAGCGCGACCGAATTTTGCAAACCGCCCAAGAGCGTCGTGAACGCAACCTCGCCTTCATCTACGGGCTGAGTCGCACCTCCGCCGTGCAGTTGGGCATGACCACGGGCAGCACCACCGCCAGCCCGGACCGCGCAATTTCACTGAGCCTGATCACACAACTGGACTGACACCGGGTGCGGCGCTGCGGTACACTGGGCCGGATTTCACCTGCCCGGAACCGCCGTGACCACCTCTTTACAACACCTGCTGGACGCCAACGCCGAATGGGCCACCGCCCAGGTTGACCGCGACCCTGAATTCTTCAAACGGCTGGAAAACCAGCAGTCCCCGGAGTACTTCTGGATCGGCTGCTCGGACAGCCGCGTGCCTGCCAACACCATCGTGAACCTGCAACCCGGCGAGGTGTTTGTTCACCGCAACGTGGCCAACCAGGTGTTTCATGGTGATTTGAACTGCCAGTCGGCTACGCAGTTTGCGGTCGAAATTCTGAAAGTGAAACACATCATCGTGTGCGGCCACTACGGCTGCTCAGGCGTGCGTATTGCCATGCGCGGTGACCGGGTGGGCTTGGCTGATGCCTGGGTCCGTCCCATTCACCAGTTGGCCCGCCACCATGGCTTGGTGCCTGCCGAGGGCTCGGACGAAAAACCCTGCCTGGACGCGCTGTGCGAGCTGAATGTGATTGAGCAAGTCAAACGCCTGTCCGAAAGCACCTTGATTGAAGACGCGTGGGACCGGGGACAAGACTTGACCATCCATGGCTGGATCTACAGCCTGAAAGACGGGCTGGTGCGCAACCTGAACATGTCCGTGGCAGGCCGGGACACTATTGAGCCGGTGTACACCAATGCGGTCAATGAACTGAAAAAACGTTACCGCTGAGTCAATTCTGGTCTAGAATGGGATTAATAATTCAATCGTTTGTTTGAATTGTTCACCCCATCCATAGTTATCAGGAGACAAGACAATGGCACTTTCCACCCAAACCAAACTGGGCGACCTGCTGGACAATGACGCGAGCAAGGCTATTCTGGAAAAGCACATGCCCGGCATTTCCACACACCCCCAGATTGCCATGGGCCGTGGCTTTCCTTTGGCCGTTGTGGCCAACTTCTCCGGTGGCATGATCACCGCTGAGATGCTCGAAAAGGTTGACGCCGACCTGGCCGCATTGGGCTGATGGGCGCACCGGTCATGCTGCGCATCGCATGCAGTGACTGGTATACACACGGCGAACGGGCCCGGCCTGTTCGCCGTTCTGTTTTTGTTGTCGAACAAGGCATTCCGGAAAGTGAGGAATGGGACGAGTTCGACGCCGTGTCTGTCCATGCTTTGGCATGGCTTCACGAACAGGTGGTGGGCACCGCCCGGCTGTTGCCAGACGGTAAAATTGGCCGCATGGCTGTGTTGGCCCCCTACCGAACCCAAGGGATAGGCTCGGCCCTGCTTGCAGAGCTGGTTCAAACAGCCCATGCCCGTGGGCTGAACACCGTGCGCCTGAGCGCGCAAACCCATGCCCTGGCGTTTTACGCCAAACACGGATTCCGGGCCTATGGACCGCCTCATGAGGAGGTGGGCATACCCCACCAGTGGATGACACTGGATTTACAGCAATAAGGACAAGACGAGTGGCCAGACCCTCCAAAGACAGCAAAGCAACCAGCAAGAACGACGATGGCCGTCGCGGCGAGATCATCCGCGCTGCCGCCAAACTGTTCCGCGACAAAGGCTATGACGGTGCCAGCATGCGTGCCATTGCCAACGCCGTGGGCATGCAATGCGGCAGCCCCTTTTACCATTTCGCCAGCAAGCAGGACATTCTGGTGGCCGTGGTTGAAGAGGGCCTGCGGCAGGGGCTGGAAAAAACCCGTGCGGTGGTGGACTCAAGGCTTTCAGCCGATGCGCAGTTTCGCGCCTTGGTGAAGGTTCACCTGAGCATCATTCTTGAGCCGGGCAACGACTTCATTCCGGTCATGCTGTACAACTGGCGTTGTCTGGATGCCGTTCACCAACGCAGGTTGATTGCAACGAAAGACGAATACGATGCGATTTGGCAGGAGGCCGTCAACCGGCTCAATGCCGAAGGGCATTTGGGTGGAGACACCCAG
The DNA here is from genome assembly GCF_046297615.1 of Limnobacter sp. Lineage (GTDB taxonomy): Bacteria > Pseudomonadota > Gammaproteobacteria > Burkholderiales > Burkholderiaceae_B > Limnobacter. The sequence goes on from NZ_JBKBHM010000001.1 coordinate 269,422, forward strand.
TTTGCACGCTTGATGGTGCTGGGTGCGATGAACTTCATGGTGTCTTGGTTTAAGCCGCGCAAGGGCGACAACCTGGACAACCTGACGGATCGGGTTGTCCAGTTTTTCCTGGGCTAAACAGTCAAGGCTGATTAGCGCAGAATGCCCAGCAGGCTGGCGGGGCGTGCAGCAATCAGGTTCTGCACCAGACCGGAAGTCATGGAGGTGATGGCCCCCAACTGGCCGCCGTTGACCAAGCTGGCGGTTGCGGCAAGGTTGGCCACACCGCTGACGGCAGCCAGGTTGCCGACAGCCAGATTACCCGCACCAGCCACGCCGGTTGTTATTTCAACGCCCGAAGTGCGGTCGGCAACACCCTGCAACAGGTTGAAAGCACCAGCAGTCACACCCTCCACCGCGGTGCCCGCTTTGACATAGGTGGCGTCCACTTGGCCCAGCACACCTTGAACCAAGCCACTGCTCACTTCCAGACCGGCAGTCAAGCTGGCCTGGGCACCACCGCCTAGGCCATCGGCTTTGGCTTGCAGATTCTTGGTGGCCAACAACCCTGCTTTGGCCACTTCAGTGGCAGGGGCTTCAGCCTTGGGGGTGTCGCCTTTGGGCACATCGGCCACGGGCGTACCGGTTTTAGGCGCTGCTGCAACAGGGGCTGGCGCTTCAGGGGTTGCGGCAGGGGCTGGGGCTTTGATCTGGCCCAGTTGCAGACCCATCACCCCCTCACCCTTGGCCGTCATGGCTGCTTGGCTTTGTTGGGCGTGGGCTTGAGCAAATGCATTGCCCCAACCCATCAGGGTCACGGTGTCCGCGCGCGAGGCGGTGGGCAGAACGATTACAGACAAAGCGGCAACCAAAGCAATTTTCTTGAACATCATGTTGATCTCCTGGAAAGGGGCTCGACCCGAGATGAGCCCTGCTTTGTAGATAACGGAGACATGAGGTAGGAAAAACATAGCTCTTGAGAGGGGCGCACCGTCAGGTACCCCCCCTACGTGGGTGTAGATTTCCCCCGTTTTATTCAATAGGCATGGTAAGTAACAGTTGCGCCATCCCCTTGCCCAGGGGGTCATTGCGCATGGACGCCATCCCCCCACCATCCAGCGCCTGCTCAATCACCAAGTTGATGGCGTTCACCTGCGGGCAGTCATACAACGTGACCGGTCCTTGCGCCAAATGCCCCAAGTACTGCGCCACACGCTCAGGCCGCGCCTGGTAGCGCAGCAAGGCAAGCCACTCAGGCCGGCGCGCCACCAAACCCACGTTGCTGGTGTTGCCTTTGTCCCCGCTGCGGCCATGGGCAATGGCCAGCAAGGGCTGGCCGCGCAAACCCTGCGGCACCTCAACGGCAGATACATTGGGGTTTGCAGCGCCCGCCGTGGGTTCCCACGGGCCAGTGGGGTGCCTTGGCTCCGCGTAGTCGATTGTGGTGTCTTCCAGCATCACTTTCGGGCCAACGCGGGCCTTGGGCACAAACGCACTGAACAGTTTCACCAAAGGCACCACGCCGGGCCGTCCCATGCCAAAGTTCCCACTGGTGCCCGGCGCGTAACTGGTGCCTGCTGGCGCCACCTCGCGGGCAAAGAGCGCTGCGGCTTTTTTATCCGAATGAACAATCGCAATCCGCACCACCGCCTCATGGCCCAACCGGGCTTGGGCATGGGGCCCAAGGTCCACTTCGCTGCCCAACACTTCAATCTGGGTGCGGGTGTAATCAGCCAGCCCCTGCCGCTTGAACATGGCCCGGGTGCGTTCAAGAATGGCCTCGGCGGTGCGCTGCGCTTTGGCTTGGGCATCAAAGCCCACAATGCTCAGCAAACCAATACAACGAAAACCATCCGGGTAGGTGGCGCACACTTTGAGCTGGTCCGAAGGGGGCAAGCCCGTCGCCCCTTCAATCCGCACCCGGTTTTCTGCAACCTGGCGCATGCGAACGGTGGTGAAATCGCAGACGACATCAGGCAAGGCGTAGCGGGCCGGGTTGTGTACCTCGTACAGCATCTGCTCAGTGGCCACCGCCACGTTGACCAAGCCCCCGGTGCCCTCAGGCTTGTGAAGCTCAAATGTGCCATCAGCCTCGACGCTCACCACCGGGTAGCCGATGTTGGCCCAGTCCGGCACGTCGTGCCAATCGGTGAACAGCCCGCCCGTGGCCTGTGCACCGCATTCCACCATGTGGCCAGCCAGGCTGCCTTGCGCCAAGGGGTTCAAATCCTGAGGGGTCCATTTGAACTCATGCACAAGGGCCCCCAGCACCATGGCGCTGTCCACCACACGCCCGGTAATCACCACATCGGCCCCGGCATCCAGGGCGGCGGCAATCGGAAAGGCCCCCAAGTACGCATTGGCTGTGAGGAAAAAGGGCGGGGCGGCCTGGCCGCTGTGCTGGTCGTGAAGGGTTTGCCCTTCCTTGCGCAGGGCAGACACCAAGCCAGTGACATCATCACCACTGACCACACCGATGTTGACCGCCAGCCCCAACTCATCCATCGCCGCTTTCAGGGCCGAGGCGCAGGCCCCCGGGTTCAAGCCACCAGCGTTGGCGATGATGCGTATGCCTTTGGCTTTGGCCACCGGCAGGGCTTTTTTCATCACATCCACGAAATCCAGGGCATAGCCGTGCTCAGGGTTCTTCATGCGCATGCCCGCCATAATCGCCAATGTCAGCTCGGCCAGGTAATCGTAGGTGATGTAGTTCAGGCCGGGCACCTGCAACAGTTGTTCAGTGCCCAAGGTGCTGTCGCCCCAGAAGCCGCAAGCCCCGCCGATGTGTATTGTTTTGCTCATGCGCGTGTTTCCGTGTTCAATTGGGTTCAATTGCGATTGTTGTGGATTGCAGTGATCATAGCCAAGGGTAGAATAACAATCAAACGTTCGTTTGATTTTTGGAGGCTTCATGAACCGTTTCAATTCCGTATTTCGCGCCGGTTTGTTCGACGGCCAGGTGGTCGTCGTCACCGGTGGGGGGTCTGGCATTGGGCGGTGCACAGCCCATGAATTGGCCAGCCTGGGGGCCAGTTTGGCCTTGGTGGGCCGCAAACTTGAAAAGCTGGAAAAAGTGCGTGATGAAATTGCGCAAACCTGCCCGGTGAAAGTCAGCCTGCACACCTGCGACATTCGCGAAGAAGAACAGGTGAAAACCACGGTGGCGGGCATTCTGGCCGAACACGGCAAGATCGACCACCTCATCAACAATGCGGGCGGTCAATTCCCCTCACCTTTGAACATGATCAGCGGCAAAGGCTGGGAAACCGTGGTGCGCAACAACCTCACTGGCGGTTTTTTCATGGCACGCGAGGTGTTCAACCAGCACATGATGCTGCACTTGGGGCAAAAAGACATGTCCATCAGCAACATCATCGCCGACATGTGGAACGGCATGTCCGGCATGGGGCATTCCGGTGCTGCACGGGCAGGCATGCTCAACTTTTCGGAAACTGCATCCAATGAGTGGGCCCCGGTGCGCGTCAATGCAGTGGCTCCGGGTTTCATTGCATCAAGCGGAATGGACACCTACCCTGAACCCATGAAGCTGACCATCATGGAGCTGGACAAAACCATTCCCCTGCAACGCTTGGGTCTGGAAGCGGAAGTTTCTTCGGTGCTCACCTTTCTGGCCAGCCCGGCAGCCTCGTTCATTTCCGGCAGTTGCATCCGGGTTGATGGGGCCGCGCCCAACGCCCGGCGCATTTGGCAGGTCGGCACCGGCAAAGCCAACCCGGCTTTCAACAGCTTTCACCTCGGTGGCGTACCCGAAGTGATTCAGCGGCGGGACGCCCAGCGCAACAAGGGTGGCTGAATGCGGGTCCAGTCAAACCCGGACAATTGGGGTTTGACTTTTACCCAAGTGCCACCGACAATTAATCAATCAAACGTTTGATCAATTTCTATGCCTATCCTCAGCACCGCCATTTCCAAGCAATCCCCCGATTTTCAGCGCAATGCCGAGCACATGGCCTCGGTGCTGGGCACGCTTCGCAGCCTGGAGCAACGCACCCGTGATGCCTCGTCCAAGGCGGCACCCTCATTTGCCAAGCGGGGGCAATTGCTGCCCCGCGAACGTTTGGCCTTGCTGCTCGACGCGGGTTCTCCTTTCCTGGAGCTCAGCACACTGGCGGGCTACATGCAGGACGGGCAAAAGGCCGACAAAAGCATTCCGGGCGGCGGCATTATTGCGGGCTTGGGCTATGTGTCCAACACCCTGAGTGTGGTGGTGGCCAGCGACTCTGGCATTGAGGCTGGTGCCCTGCAAGCCATGGGCATTGAAAAAATGCAGCGCGCGCAGGACATCGCCCTTGAAAACCGCCTGCCGTTCATCAATCTTGGGGAATCCGCCGGGGCCAACCTGCTCAAATACAAAGTTGAGCATTTTGTGATGGGCGGGGGCAACTTCTACAGGCTGGCCAAGCTGAGCGCTGCCGGCCTTCCTGTGATCAATGTGCTGCACGGCTCATCCACCGCGGGCGGGGCCTACATTCCGGGCTTAAGCGACGTGGTGATCATGGTGCGCGAGCGTGCCCGCGCATTTTTGGCTGGCCCACCCCTGCTCAAAGCCGCCACTGGCGAAATTGCCACGGATGAAGAACTGGGTGGCGCCGACATGCACTGCTCGGTGTCTGGCCTGGGTGAACACATTGCCGAAGATGACCGCCATGCCATCGCCATCGCCCGCGAAGTGATGCGGCACATCGACTGGAACAGCAGCAACCGCGCCAATATCCCGGCGCTGAACCCGGCAGCCCCGGCACCCCGATTCCCGGCTGAAGACCTGCTGGGCATCATGCCCGCAGACATCAAAACCCCCGTGGACATGCGGGAGGTGATTGCCCGCATTGTGGACGACTCCGACTTTCTGGAATTCAAAGCCAGTTACGGCTCCGCCACCCTGTGCGGCACAGCCAAGCTGATGGGGCTTCCGGTGGGCATCATTTCAAACCTGGGGCCCATCGACACTGCCGGGGCCACCAAGGCCACCCACTTCATTCAAAGTTGCTGCCAAACCCGCACGCCAATTCTGTACCTGCAAAATACAACGGGGTACATGGTGGGCAAAGACGCGGAACAAGGCGGCATCATCAAACACGGCTCAAAAATGATTCAGGCTGTCAGCAACGCCACCGTGCCGCAAATCACCTTGCTGTGCGGCGCCAGTTTTGGTGCAGGCAATTACGGCATGTGTGGGCGTGCTTTTGGCCCCCGGTTTGTATTTGCGTGGCCCAACAGCAAAACTGCGGTGATGGGTGCGGAACAAGCCGCTGGCACCATGGCCACGGTGATGCAGGCCAGTGCGGCGCGCAAGGGCATGGAAGTGCCTGAGTTCATGCTGGACAACATGAAAAAGCAGATTGTGGACACGTTTGAATCGCAAACCAGCGCCTTTTACACCAGCGGCCTGTTGCTGGATGACGGCGTGATCGACCCGCGGGATACACGGCAAGTCCTGGCATTGGCCCTGGCCGCAAGCCTGCAACAGGAACGCACAGTGCAAACCATGCAGTTTGGTGTTGCGCGCATGTAAAGCGGTTAATTGCAGTGGCTGAAAAGGAACAAAGGCACCTTGTGGGTGCCTTTGTTGTTTCCGGCCTGGGTCGGAGCCAGACCGAAAGTTGATCGCAGGGCCATCCAGGCCCTACAACAGGTGCTTACACGGGCAGGCTGGTGGGCAACATGCCGGTGAGTTGGTCCAGCGGAGTGCCGGTGGAAGAGATCGGCAAACCACCACCCAGAGCGTCGGTCAGAATGGCCGGGTCCAGCAGGGCTGTAATCTGGTCCAGCGGTGTGCCAGTTTCAGGGAAGCTGGGCAGGCCACCGCCAGCACCGGGGGTGGGCAACCCACCGCCCAGTGCATCGGTCAGAATCGCGGGGTCCAGCAGGGCTGTAACTTGGTCCAGCGGTGTGCCAGTTTCAGGGAAGCTGGGCAGGCCGCCACCTGCGCCGGGGGTGGGCAAACCACCGCTCAGTGCATCGGTCAGAATCGCTGGGTCCAGCAGGGCTGTAATCTGGTCCAGCGGTGTGCCAGTTTCAGGGAAGCTGGGCAGGCCGCCACCAGCACCGGGGGTGGGCAAACCACCATTCAGGGCGTCAACCAGAGGCACCAACACAGGCTCCAGTGCGGTGAACAATTGCTCAAGGCCACCAGCCAGTGGCTCCGACACCATGGGCAGTGCGTCAGTCAGCGAACCCAGGCCATCAAACAGAGGCGCGGCGCCGTCGGCCAAGCTGGCCAAGCCGTCGTGCAGGGAACTCAAACCGGGCTCCAGCGCTTCAACCAGAGAATGCAGGCCGTCAGCCAAGGAGGGGGCAATCATGTCCAGCCCACCAGCCAATTGCTCGGACAACACACGCAGATTCACCGGGAGGGTGTCGGCCGCGGCGGTCACCAAACCATTTTCATCGCCAGCCAGCACATCAGTCAGCGGTGACAGGGCCTTGTCCAGCGCGGAAGTCACGGGGCTGAGGTTCTGGTCAAGCACGGTTGTAACGGGGCTCAAACCAGCCAGGGTGTCTTTGACCACGCCATTGACGGGGTCCAGCGCAGGGGCCAGTGCGTCTGTCACGGGGGCCAGTTCGGCGGTCACAGGCTCAAGGCTGTCTGTTACAGGGGCCAATGCTTCCACAGTGCTTTCAACGGGGGTCGCCACAGGGTTGAGCACATCGGTGTACACCGCGGTCACGCCAGAATCCAGCGGGCCAGTGGCGTTGGCCACAGTTTCAACAGGGCCGGGTACGCCAACGGACCCACCGGAGGAGCCGCCAGTTGAACCACCACTGCTGTCATCGTCGTTGTTGTTGCTGACCAGAAAGGCAGCGCCAGCCGCAGCAGCCAAGGGGCCTGTCAAACCACCGGCCAGCAAGCCTGCGCCCGCACCAAACAAACCGGAGATGGCACCGCCACCCGCCACGGCCACCACAGGGTTGCCCTTTTCGTCAGACGTCACTTCGAACTCGCCTTCGGCCACGTTCAGTTCGGCGCCCGCTTCAGTGGCCGCCAAGGTGGCTTTGGAATTCGCATTCAGAATGCCTTCGGTGGCGTTTTTGCCATCGGCAGCGGGAAACTCAATGTAGGCGGCGCCATCAGCGCCAGTGACCACGGTGTCCCCGGGGACAATCATGTCGCCTTCTTTCAAGGCCACTTGTTCACCATCCGGACGAGTCACCATGACTTCGCCCATGACACTTTTAATAATTCCAGTGATATTAGACACTTTACATTCTCCGACAATGTGTGTGAGTGATCGGCAAAAACCGCCGCTTGTGGAGGTTTTACCGACAAATATTCCGCTCAGATTCGAAAATTACCCACAATGCAACCATTGATTACATTCCCGGAAGGGACAAGGGCACCGCATCCACGCCCGACGCGGACTTTATAAGAATTTTAGGGATTTGAGAGGGATGCAGACGCACCCCTCTTTAGAGTGATATTTTAGCAAACTACGGGGTTAAACGGGGCTCAAGCGCACCAAGGGTTGCCCCATTCCCAGTTGTTCACCGACAGACACATGAATCTGCTCCACCAGTGCTGCCGATTTGGCTGAAATGCGGTGCTCCATTTTCATGGCCTCCATGCACAGCAACACCTGGCCGGCCTCCACATGGTCCCCAGGTGCAGCCAGAATCTGCGTTACCTTACCATTCATCGGGCTTTTCACCAGGGCCTGAAACACCCCTTCGGCCGGCGGCGGACTCAACAGCAAACTGTTGTTGGCCACCCAAGTGGCTTGAGGGCAGCCGCTCTCATGAATCCACACGCCATCGGCGGTGTGGCACACACGGGCTTTAACAGGCCGCGCATTCACCAAGGCTTGAACCTGCCATCCGCCCCCGGTTTCCTGGGCATGCAACTGGCTGACAGCCAAAACATCCACACCGGCCACACTGACATCGCAACGCCCGTCATCGGTCCACGCGCCGACCACCGCATCCACACGCTGCCCAGCCACCACCAAACGCAAGGGGCGGCTCAATGCCCGTGTACTTGAATACCCATTCAGCCCCGTGGGCCAAGTGGTCTGCCCCCCATGGGGCAAATGGGCCAGGCACACGGCGGCCAGAGCGGTCGCGGCTTGCGTGTCCCGGGGGCTCAATAATTCAGTGGCATGGTCGCCCAAAAACGCAGTGGTGGCCCTGCCCGCCTGAAAATCGGGGTGCTGGCAAATTCGTTGCAGGTACAGGCCATTGTGCTCAAACCCGACCAACACGGTGCGGCCCAAGGCATCGGCCAAACGCTGACAGGCCGCTTGCCGGGTGGGCGCATGCACAATCACTTTGGCCAACAGGCTGTCATACCAAGGGCTCACCTCGCCACCCACAGCCACCGCATGGTCCGTTCGGGCCTGCGGGTCCTCCGACCAGGCCAGCACCGGCCCGGTCTGGGGCATGAAATCGCGGGCGGGGTCTTCCGCGCACAGGCGCGCTTGAATGGAATGGCCGTCAAAACGCACATCGCTTTGCTGCACCGTCAACGGCTCACCGCCTGCAATTCGCAACTGCCATTGCACAATGTCCAGGCCAGTGATGGCCTCGGTCACACCATGCTCCACCTGAAGGCGCGTGTTCATTTCAATGAAATAAAACTGGCCCTGGGTATCCAGCAAATACTCCACCGTGCCCGCACCCACATAGCCCGTGGCCTGTACCAGCTTCAAGGCCGATGCGCCTAAGCGCTCACGCAAGGCCGCATCCACGGCTGGGCTGGGCGCTTCTTCCACAATTTTCTGGTGGCGGCGTTGCACGGAACAATCCCGCTCGCCCAGGTGAATGGCATGGCCGTGTTGATCCGCCAACACCTGCACCTCAATGTGCCGAGGGTTGATGATGGCTTTTTCCAGCATCACCCGCTCATCGTTGAATGCATTGCGTGCCTCGATCTGTGCCGAGTTCAGTTGCGACGCAAACTCCTCTGGATTCATCACCAAACGCATTCCGCGGCCACCGCCGCCGGCCAGCGCTTTAATCATCACTGGGTAGCCAATGCGCTGCGCAGCCTCCATCAGTTCCGACACCGTGGCGTCGGCCTTGCTGAAGCCCGGAATGCAAGGCAGACCTGCCTGTTCGGCAATGCGCTTGGCCTGGGCTTTGTCTGCCATGTCGGCAATGGCCTGCGGTGTGGGGCCCACCAAGGTGATGCCGGCATCCAGACAGGCCTGCGCAAACGCCGGGTTTTCCGACACAAAGCCGTAACCCGGGTGAATGGCGTCTGCACCGGCGCGCTGCGCTGTGGCAATCAGCGTGTCGATGCGCAGGTAACTGTCCAGCGACGGGGCAGGGCCGATGCAGTAGGCCTCATCGGCCTCGTGCACGTGCAGGGCTTGCGCATCGGCCTCGGAGTACACCGCCACCGTGCGAATACCCAAGGCACGCGCCGCGCGAATGATGCGGCGTGCAATTTCATTGCGGTTGGCAATCAGCAGCGTGCGAATGGCACGCACAGGGGCAGCAGTGGTCATGGGCTTACTGGGCTGCCTTTTTCTTGCCGGGCAGAATACCCATGAACTTGCAGATGATGCCCAGCATCACTTCGTCCGCGCCACCGCCAATTGAAATCAGTCGCCCATCGCGATACAACTGCGACGCGGGGTTCTCCCAGGTAAAGCCCATGCCGCCCCAGAACTGCAGGCACTTGTCGGCCACTTCGCGCACAAGTCGCCCACTCTTGAGCTTGCACATGCTGGCCAGCTCGGTCACATCCCCGCCGTCCACATAGGTTTCCGTGGCCTGCCACACCAGTGCGCGCAGGGCTTCAATCTCGGTTTTCAATTCGGCCAGCGTGAAATGCACCACCTGCTGGTCCAGCACGGTGCTGCCAAACAGGTTGCGCTGACGCGTGTAGTTGATGGTCTCGTTCAACACATGCACCATGCCTTCGATGCTGTTGGCCGCACCCCACAGGCGCTCCTCCTGGAACTGGATCATCTGGTACATAAAACCAGCCCCCTCCATTCCGATCAGGTTGCGTTGGGGCACACGCACATTGTCAAAGTGAATCAGCCCGGTGTCTGAACTCCACATCCCGATCTTGTGGATTTTCTTCTCCACCGTGATACCCGGCGTGTTCATCGGCACGATGATCAGGCTCTTGTTCTGATGGGGCTTGCCCTCGCTGGTGTTGGCCAACAGACACATCCAGTCGGCCTGCAAGCTATTGGTGATCCACATCTTGCTGCCATTGATGATGTAATCGCCACCGTCTTTGCGGGCGGTGGTTTTCACACCCGCCACATCCGACCCCGCACCGGGTTCGGACACGCCCACACAAGCCACCATGTCGCCAGCCACAGCCGGGGCAAGGAACTCTTTGCGCAGCTCATCGGAACCAAACTTGGCCAAAGCAGGGGTGGCCATGTCGGTTTGAACCCCAATGGCCATGGGAATACCACCACAGTGAATCTTGCCCAGCGCCTGTGCCGCCACCACCGAATAGCTGTAATCCAAGCCTGCGCCGCCAAACTCCTCGGGCTTGGTCAGCCCCAACAGCCCGAGGTCCCCCATCTTCTTGAACACCTTATGGGCCGGGAACATCTGCTCCTTCTCCCATTGGGCCACGTGGGGGTTGATCTCGTTCTCAACGAAGCGCTCGATGGTTCGCTGCAGCTCCTTGTGCTCTTGGGTGAGTTTCACGGTGTCTCCGAATATAAAAATCAAACGTTTGTTTGATTCTGGGGTTCGAATGACCGCTTGTCAAGCGTGGCTCAGCCCTGTTGGCTCTCGTCCTGCGTTGCGGCGGCTTCAATGATTGCGCGAAACACCGCTGCCGCCATCTCAATGTGCTGCGCCTGAATGTATTCCTCTTCCTCACAATCGGCGTACAGCATGCGGGCCAGCTTCACATTCACAATCACCGGAATATTGCGGCGCTTGGCCTCCATACGCATGGCCAGGGCATCATCATCCTCGCCCATCGCCAGAATGAACGGCAGGTCATGCACGCCTGGCTGATAGTCCAAGGCCACGGCGATGTGAGTGGGATTAGCCACCACCGCCTTGGCACCCGACATTCTGTTCAATGACGAATTCAGCAGATTGCGCCGTTCTGACGACAAGCGCCTTTTGACTTCCGGGTTTCCTTGTGTTTCCTTGTGTTCATCTTTTAGATCCTGATCACTCATCCTCAGGTTCTTCAAATGATGGCTGCGCTCCGCTGCCCAATCGACAATCGCGAACACCAGAAACAACAACAGGCAAACAATGATGGTTTTTTTCAATAAATGCCCCAACAAGGCAAATACCCCATCCATGCCCGCTCGGTAGCTCAACAGAATCTGTCCCAGTTCATCACGAACCAGCCACACCATCACCCACACCAAACCCACGATTTTGAACACCGAGATCACCAACTGAATAAAGCTCTTCTTGGACAGCAGGTTTTTCACGTTGTCCACGGGGTTGAATTTCTTCATCGACGGCTTAGCGGCTTCAGGGGCCACCACCAAACCGTTTTGCATCCAGCTAGCCCCCATAGCGGCTAAAGCACACACGCCCAAAAACGGCAAGGTGAACCAGGCAAACACTTCCAAAGCCGACCAAAATAGGTCCCGGTTGAATACCCAGGGCGTCTGAAAACCAGTGGCCACCACCTCGGTGACCAAACCCTCGAATTCATCCATCAAGCCACCAGCCAAGGCAAACGCACTGACATAAAACAAGGCCAATTTGGCCAGGACTTGCACATCCTTACTGACCGCAACCTGCCCCTTCTCCTTCGCATCGTCTTTTTTCTTGTCTGTTGCAGCGTGCTTTTTTTCTCCACTCACAGCGCATTCTCCAACAAACGGGTCAACGCTCGGCTGTAGGCTGAAAACTGCGAGATGATCTCGTCCTGCGCCACGTGAAGCAGCAATAGGGCCATGCCGATTCCCATCACACTGCGCAAACCATACTCAAGGTTGTACACCTGCAATTGCTGTGTAAACGCCGACACAATTTCAAAGGCCACTTCCACCACCAGCACCGCCAAAAGAACCGGGGCACTGAGCAACACACCAAAGAGAATTTGATCGGACACCATCCGCATCAACACGGGGGCCCAGCTGTTTGCACCCACCTTCACCTCAACTGGTCAGTTCATCTATGAGTACCAGCAGCTGCAAGCCACGTTGGACACGGTGGACAAAGAATATTTAGACAGTCAAATCAGCTTGATTCAAGACCTCATCAAGTCTCAAGAATCAATGGGCCGCGCGTGACCGGCCAAATGTACTTTGCCAAACAGCTTCGATACAGGGATTTTTCGAAGTGGGTGATGACCATGGCGGCGGTGATGGCAGCCGCCGAGGCGTAAAACGCGTCACGAACCCCAGCCAACAACAAGGCCACGCTGGCTTGCATGGCGGCCATGTCGGCTGAGTTGAAGTTGGACAGGCCAAACAGCAGGCCGGAAAAGGTGCCGATGATGCCGATACCGGTGAGTATGCCGGGCAAATGTTTGAAGTAATCGACCCCCAGGGGGCGGTCGATGACCGCAGAGACCGAGAACACATGGGCTGCGGGGACAGTCATGCGGGCGCGGATGTGGTGCACCTGCCCGTTGACCACACTCGTTTGGGTGTGCAGGGTTTTGGCGAAGTCTTTCCAAATGTTTTCAAGCGGGGTATTCATGAACACCCGGGCCACACCCGCTTTGCGAACCGATTCCTCACCATCGGTCATGGTTCGGATTGCCCCGCCCATGCGCCGCAGGTTGTTGGCCAAGGCCTTGGACGGCACTACGTATCGGCTGTAAAACAGGTAACAGGCGACCACCAGCAGAACAAACACCACCGCTGGGGGCAACAGTTGAATGAAGCCAATCAGTTTTGTATCCACGCGTGCCCCCGATTCTTGAACGTTAGCAGGCGTATAAACCCTCGCCTGCACGTTTAAGTTGAATCAGGGGCCCATGAAGTTCCATTTATTCATGGTGGTGGAATCGGCCTGTGCTCAGAACCCCAACACGGTCACCAAGGCCCGGCGCAAGTCTTCTTCATCCCGGCCAGAGAACTGGCGCAAGGCTTCGAGCTGGTCCTGCCCGATGGGCCCGACGTTGAAGTAGTCGCTGGCTGGGTTGGCAAAGTAAAAGCCGCTGACGCTGGCTGCGGGGCTCATGGCCAGGCTTTCGGTCAGTGTCATGCCGATGTCGCCAGCCTGCAAAGCCTCAAACATGGCGCGTTTGATGGTGTGTTCCGGGCAGGCGGGGTAACCCGGTGCCGGCCGGATGCCTTGGTACTTCTCGGCAATGAGGTCTTCATTGCTCAGGGCCTCGGCGGGCACGTAGCCCCACAGGTCGGTGCGCACCCGCTGGTGCAGGCATTCGGCAAAGGCTTCGGCCATGCGGTCTGCAATGGCTTTGAACATGATGGAGCTGTAATCATCATGGGCCTTGAGGAATTCCTGTTCTTTCTTGTCCACCCCGATGCCGGCTGTGACCGCGAACAGGCCGATGTAGTCCTCACCCAAGCCTTTGGGGGCAATGAAGTCAGCCAGCGATTTGTTGGCCACACCCTCGCGCTTTTCACCCTGCTGACGCAAGGGGCTGTAGGTGAACAGCACGTTGCTGCGGGTGTCGTCCTCGTAAACTTCAATGTGGTCGTCGCCCACGGTGTTGGCCGGGAAAAAGGCCACGGCCGCATTGGCCTGTAACCAGCGGCCTTCAATGCACTTTTTCAGCATGGCCTGCCCGTCTGCAAACACCTTGCGGGCGGCTTCACCCACCACTTCGTCTTGCAGAATGCGGGGGTAACCGCCATGCAAGTCCCAGGTCTGGAAGAAGGGGCCCCAGTCGATGTACTGGGCAATGTCGCTGAGGTCGTAATTCTTGAAATGCCGCTTGCCCAGGAACTTGGGCTTGGGCGGGGTGTAGCTGGCCCAATCGAATACGGGCTTGTTGGCCCGGGCGGCTTCCAAACTCAGCAGGGGCTGGGCTTTTTTGTTGGCGTGTTGATCGCGAACGCGGTCGTATTCGGTTTTCAGGTCGGCCTTGAACTGGTCGGCGGCCTCTTCAGACAGCAGGCTGGACGCCACGCCGACCGAGCGGCTGGCGTCGCTCACATACACGGTGGGCCCATCGTAGTGGGGTGCAATTTTGACGGCTGTGTGCACACGGCTGGTGGTGGCCCCGCCGATGAGCAATGGAATGCCACGGTCGCGGAAGTAGGGGTCGCGCTGCATTTCACTGGCCACGTAGGCCATTTCTTCCAGCGAGGGGGTGATCAGCCCGGACAAACCGATGATGTCGGCACCGATTTCTTTGGCCTTGGCCAGGATCTGCTCGGCAGGCACCATCACGCCCATGTTTTCCACTTCAAAGTTGTTGCACTGAAGCACCACGGTGACGATGTTTTTGCCGATGTCGTGCACGTCGCCTTTGACGGTGGCAATCAGGATTTTGCCTTTGGCTTTGGCGTCGCCCCCGGCAGCGACCAACTGCTTTTTCTCTTCCTCGATGAAAGGGATGAGGTGGGCCACCGCCTGTTTCATCACGCGCGCGCTTTTCACCACTTGGGGCAGGAACATTTTGCCAGCACCAAACAGGTCACCGACGATGTTCATGCCGTCCATCAGCGGGCCTTCGATCACGTGCAGCGGGCGGCCACCCTTGGCGGCAATGGCGGCGCGGCATTCTTCGGTGTCTTCAGTGATGAAGTTGGTGATGCCATGCACCAGGGCGTGGGCCAGCCGCTTTTCAACGGGCTGGTTGCGCCATTCGAGGTTTTCTTCGGCCTTTTTGCCCCCGGCTTTCAGGGTGGCGGCAAACTCGATCATGCGTTCGGTGGCGGACTTGCCAAAGTCGGGGTCGTTCGCAGGCAGCTCGGGTTTGCGGTTGAGCACGATGTCTTCAACGCGCTTTTTCAATTCGGGCTCTAGGTCGTCGTACACCCCGATCATGCCGGCGTTGACAATGCCCATGGTCATGCCATTTTTGATGGCATGGTAAAGGAACACGGTGTGAATGGCTTCACGCGCGGGCTCGTTGCCCCGGAAACTGAAAGACACGTTGGAGACACCGCCCGAAATTTTCGCGTGGGGCAGGTTTTTCTTGATCCATCCGGTGGCGTCGATGAAGTCGTTGCCGTAGTTGTCGTGTTCTTCGATGCCGGTGGCAATGGCGAAGATGTTGGGGTCGAAGATAATGTCTTCCGCTGGAAAGCCCACCTCATTGACCAGAATGTTGTAGGCGCGTTCGCAGATTTCGATTTTGCGCGCATAGGTGTCGGCCTGGCCCTTTTCATCAAAGGCCATGACGATGACGGCGGCCCCGTAACGTTTGCACAGTTTGGCCTGTCGCTTGAACTCGTCCACCCCTTCCTTCATGGAAATGGAGTTGACCACGGCTTTGCCCTGCACGCACTTCAAGCCTGCTTCAATGACGTCCCATTTGGAGGAGTCGATCATCACCGGCACACGGGAAATGTCGGGCTCGGAGGCCATCAGGTTGAGGAAGCGAACCATGGCGGCTTTGGAATCCAACATGGCTTCGTCCATGTTGACGTCCACAATCTGCGCGCCGTTTTCAACCTGCTGACGGGCCACGCTCAGGGCTTCGTCGTACTGCTCGTTGAGAATCATCCGGGCAAAAGCCTTGGACCCGGTGACGTTGGTGCGCTCGCCCACGTTGATGAACAGGCTACTGTCGTCGATGTTCAAGGGCTCAAGGCCGGACAGGCGGCACTTGGGCTCGACCACGGGAATGGCGCGGGGCTTTTGGTCTTCCAGGGCTTTGGCAATGGCCGCAATGTGGTCGGGCGTGGTGCCACAACAACCACCGGCAATGTTCAGGAAACCGGCTTGTGCGAATTCCTTGACGAGGCTGGAGGTGATGTCCGGCGTTTCGTCAAAGCCGGTGTCGCTCATGGGGTTAGGCAAACCGGCGTTGGGGTAGATGCACAGGGCGGCGTCGCAGATTTTGGACAGCTCGGCCACGTAGGGGCGCATCAGGGTGGCGCCCAGCGCACAGTTCAGGCCAATGGTGATGGGCTTGGCATGGCGCACGGAATTCCAGAAGGCTTCCACGGTTTGGCCCGACAGGATACGGCCTGACGCGTCGGTGACGGTGCCGGAGATCATGATGGGCAGGCGGTGGCCGGAATCCTCGAAATACTGGTCGATGGCAAACAGGGCTGCCTTGGCATTCAAGGTGTCGAAAATGGTTTCGACCAGCAGCAGGTCCACGCCGCCTTCCACCAAGCCTTGGGTCTGCTGGTAGTAGGTGGCCACCAGTTCATCAAACGTGATGTTGCGGGCACCCGGGTCGTTCACATCGGGGCTGATGGACGCTGTTTTGGGCGTGGGGCCCAAGGCACCTGCGGCAAAACGGGGTTTGTCGGGCGTGGAGTACTTCAGGCAGGCGGCTTTGCACAGGCGCGCAGCCTCGCGGTTCATCTCGTCCACGAGGTGTTCCATCTCGTAGTCGGCCTGGGCCACGGTGGTGGCGCCAAAGGTGTTGGTTTCGAGGATGTCGGCACCCGCGGCCAGGTACTGCTCATGAATTTCCGTCATGATCTGCGGCTGTGTCAGCACCAGCAGTTCATTGTTACCCTTCACGTCGCGATGGAAGTCGGCGAAGCGTTCGCCCCGGTACTGCGCCTCGTTGAGTTTGTAGCGCTGGATCATGGTGCCGGTGGCACCATCCAGAATCAGGATGCGCTTGGACAGCAGGTCTCGGAGGAGGGCTTCGGTGGCAGGGCCGTTGGACTGGGATACAGCAGAGACGGCAGCCGAATCAGCGGGGCGCGTGTTCATCGCGGGGCCTTTTGGCAAATTGGGAAAACCCTTTATTTTACAGGGTAATCACATCAAAAGGCGCCAAAAGAACACCGCCTCAGGCCATTGGCCCGAGACGGGGTGCAGTTTAGCCCGGGTTGCCTGGAAACCAGTCTGGATAGTGCAGCGGTACTGCGGCCAACACCTCCTGACAGAATTCGGCAGCAAGTTTTGCTTCGTTTGCTGCAATCAAGCTGCGGGTGATGCTTTTGAGGTCTCTACTCAAATGACGGTTCCAGCAAAGCGAAGGGTTTGCCCCTTGCAGGGCGGGCAGTGCGCTGCGCAGGGTGGTCATCAAGTTCTGGGCCTTGTCAATGTCGAGCACATAACCATCCGGTTGCCGGCTTTGCGCAAGGCTGCTCATTTGTCGGGCATAGTGAGTTTGGCGTCGTTCAGCCTGGTGCTGGCTTTGCGACAGGGTCAGTTTTTCTGCGGTGGACACCGCTTCTGCCCCAGCCAGGGCCAGTAACGCATAGCACACGCTCTGGCTATGATCGCCTCGCCTGAGAAGAATGTCGCTTAACTCTCTGCTGGCCCCCATATGACCGAGATCGGCGGCCTCTCGAAGATGGTGCTCAGGTGACTTCAAGCTGCCCGTTTTGGGAGGGTTCAGGTAATGCTCCCACTGGTGCTTCATCAAATTGAAGGCCTTCCAGCTCTCCTCGGTTTCGGGGCTCATTGGGCTGTAGCCGGGTTGGGGCGGCTTGCTGCTCATCTGCTCAGCCGCTGGGGCCATGGCATTCAAGTCAATGTTCGACAGTGGGCCAACACTTTGGTTTGTTGTAAACATCATGACTCTCCATGTTTTGGGGGTTCGACAGGAGCAGTGCTGGCCCCAAGGTTACCTGGACCGGCCTCCAGACTGGCTTGTTCGAGTAACAGGTCCAGCGATTTTTTCGGCTCAAACCAAATTGTCGTGCCAGTTTTGCGCAGCTGTTTTAGGGTCAAATCGCTGTAAATGGGCAGGGTGCCGGCTGGCTGATTGTAGTTTCTGTTGGTGTAAACAACGTATCGTTGACCTCGGGCAATCTGGATTGCCGCCTGTACCTGCTCCCAGTTTTCAGTGAGGTAACAACGGTGATTGCTGGTGATGATCAAGATGTGATTGTCCTGCTCCGGTGCGTAAAGGTTGTCCATCTCTGTGGCATGGCGCACCAAGTCATTGTTGTTGGAGGTGGCGCCAATCACTTGATTGATCCTTTTGCGCAACTCGGCATGCCACGATGGCTCACGCCCGATGTTCGGCTGACTGACCAGGCGATCGCCTTGCCCCAGATGATAGGCGCGGACGAAATTGACCGCGTTGCGAAAACGGACCGCACCCCTCGGGGGCCGGTCGGGGTTAGCGTACAAAATATTGGGGTTGATCGGAACGGGTTCGTGGGCAAACCGCGCCGGCCTTCTCGGAGTGCCCGCACGCTTTGAGCCAGTGCGCACGCTCTCTGACCATGGCTCGGCACTCTTGTGCACCAGCTCACAGCTCAAATGTGGTGCGTAGGCAAATGCGTCGTAATCGGCGGTGATCGGGCTGAGGTGATAGGGCCGATCAACCGTACTTGAATCCATTTCCCCTGACCCGACGTAGGCATGCAACACCTTGACCGGCGCCCAGGGCTCCGGGGGTTGCCCTGCAGGCCCCTTTGTTCGGTAGTTCACCATGTAACTGCCGTTGTCTTTGGCGATGAGCTGAAACTCGAAGTGGTTACCCGGATTGCTGTCGCCATCACGAGCCAAGATGGTGATGGCCAGGCCCTCCGCAGGGTCTTTGGTGCGCCAATCGGCCGGCAATTGAATGAGCTTCACCTCGTCAGAGCTCAGGTATTCCAATCTCCCCGGATCAAGCTCCAAGGACCTGACAAAGAAGGAAGTCGCTGCGTCACCAGTCACTTGGTCCGACAAAGGCGCCGCTGACCCTTCTGACAGGTATGTTTTCCACTTCTTGGACAGACGCGGGTCGCTGGGGATGTAGCCGGCCATTGGGCCCCAATCGGAGGTCTTGGCCTTGATGTGCATGCCCTTGGCCACTGCCCCGGCCTCCAGTAGGCCTGTGGACAGCGGGTTGACGGGGCGAAACATCAGGATGACGTTGGTGTCCGCAGCGATGGCCTCCATGGCAGCAACATGCTCAGGCAACAATCCGCATCGACGAATCGCGTCTCTGCCTGTCACAAAAGGGAGGCTGTCAAAGCTGGTGGGGGTGGGCTCATTGAACGCTGAGGGCGCTGGAGCCTGTCTATTCGCGGGATTCACTGGGCTGGATTGCATGGCTGTTTGGTAAACCAATCAACACTGTGCACTTGAGTGGCGTTTCCCGAACAATTGATCCCAATTTCTAAAAAAAAGACCAACAGGGGCAGCGGTGTATCGCTAAGGCTTTGCAGCTTCCAGGCGATACAAGCCAATCAAGGTGGCTGCGGTCAACACCAGCATCGTCAAGCAAAGCTCCCAAGAATTGAACAGATAGCCATGAAGCGCCCAGACGAGGTTGCTGACCATGGTCAGTTTGCGCATGCCGGTGTTGGACAAGACGAAAAAGGCCCAGGTACCCATGATGGTGGCCACCATGGGCAGAAGGCTTGCCAGAGGGCTCTGCCAAGTCAGCGCGGTGACCACCAATGCCGCCGCCGTGAACACCCAAGCCAACAGGCGACGACGGTGGCCGGGCAACGCGATGGTGTAGGCGCTGAGGGCTTGGCGGCATGCGGCCAGCAGCATGATGGCCAAGCCTGTGTGCTGCCCAAGCAGGGCGTACTGTGCACCCCAGGTGGCTGAACAGGTGGCCAACAGCAGTTTGGTTCGACGCTCGTTGATGACCACAAAACCAGCCATGTTTAAACAGAAAGCCACGGCACCGGTCAGGCGGACAAGGAGGTGATCGATTGAGTCCATAGACAAGGTGTTGAATTGGCGGGCTTTTGGGGGTCATCTCCAAGCCTGTAGGGTGCCATATTTTTCTTACAGTTCCTTCATCAGCCATTCCGATTCCGTCTTCACCCTGCCCGCAGGGTGCGTTCAGCCCATGATTCAGTTTTCCCGACAAAGCAGCATGATCAGCCGCCTGGTGGCCGGTAGCCTGGCTGGCTTGCTGGTGGCCGCCATTCCCTTGTTGTTGAGTGGCTACGCGCTGTTTAAGGAACGCATGCTGGTTCAAACCGGGCAAGCGGCCCAGAACCAGTCGGCCCACGTGGCACGGGTGGTGGACCGCTTGCTGGCCGAGCACTTGAAGCAAGTCACCTACACCGCGCAAATTCAAAACTTTGAGGGGCCGTTGGACCGGCAGCGCCTGCACAACATGATTCAGGTGATGCGGGGCAATGCGCCGGGTTATCTCTGGATTGGCGTGGCCAACCCCGAAGGCGAGGTGGTGGCGGCACTGGATGACCTGTTGGTGGGCAAGTCTGTGGCGCAGCGCCCCTGGTTCAAGCAGGGTTTGCAAGGCCCCGGGGTGATGGATGTGCACGAGGCCAAGCTGCTGGCTGCCCTGTTGCCTGAACGCGATGGCGAGATTTATCAGTTCATCGATTTCACCACGCCGTTGAAGAACACGCAGGGGGAGACAGTCGGTGTGTTGGGGGTGCATCTGGACTGGCGCGCTTTTCTGGACGAAGTGCGCTTGGCGGTGGACACGCCCAATGAGTTGGTGACCTTGGTGCTGTCTTCCTCGGGTCAGATCCGGTTTGGCAATCAACCCGGCCTGTCTGCACTTCATGCCAAAACCCAGTGGAATGT
This sequence comes from Limnobacter sp., assembly GCF_046297615.1. GTDB lineage: Bacteria > Pseudomonadota > Gammaproteobacteria > Burkholderiales > Burkholderiaceae_B > Limnobacter. The sequence goes on from NZ_JBKBHM010000001.1 coordinate 289,882, forward strand.
CTTGCCGGGCTTTCGCGAGGCCTTGGCTGGGCTGGATGGCGGCTGGCATGAAATTTCCTTGGCCGATGGCGAGCCCCAACTGCTGGCCTTTTCGGGGATTGGGGGTGGTCAAGCGACGGAAAACCTCCACTGGGTGGCCGCCACCATCATGCCGTTGCGGGACGTTCAGGGAGTGGTGGACAAAGCCACCGCTTTTGCCCTGCTGGCTTTGCTGGGCGGGAGCCTGTTCACCGTCGCGCTGGTGGCGATGATGGCCAGGCGGCTTTCCCTGCAGGCCCGCGGCCTGTTGAACCTGTTGAAAAATGGCCAATTGGATGGGGCGCGGCTGGCCATGAAGGACTTGCCGCAGGAGTTTGCCAGCTACTCCGAGGACATGTTGCAGTTGACCGAACACCTCACATTGAAGAACCAGCAACTTGAGCAGGCCCTGAACCACGCGGACCAAGAGCGGGACGCGAACCAGTCAAAAAGCCGCTTCTTGGCAACCATGAGCCATGAAATCAGAACGCCGCTGAATGGCGTTCTGGGTTTCGCCAAACTGCTGCACATGGACCTGCCAGACGGTGAACAGAAAACCCATGCGCAACACTTGGTGCAGACGGCGGAAACCCTGACCGTGATTGTGAATGACATTCTGGACTACTCGCGCATTGAAACTGGCATGGTGAAGCTGAGCCCTGCACCGGTTTGCCTGAGCGACTGGTTAAGGGCCAGCACGGAACTGTCCCGCTTGCTGTGTGCCACCAAGCAACTGGATTGCCAGGTGGACTGCAGCTTGAGCGCGCAGCACTGGCATGAAACCGATGCAGGGCGTTTGCGGCAAATTTTGCAGAACCTGTTGTCCAATGCCATCAAGTTCACTCAGCACGGCGAAGTGCGGGTGGCCTTGGACTGTGTGCGGCAAGAGGGGGAACGGGACTGGATCCGCCTGACGGTGAGGGACACGGGGCCAGGCATGTCTGCGGAACAACTGAGTCGCCTGTTCAAGCCCTACATTCAAGTGCACAACGACCCTGACAACCACTTCGGCGGCACTGGCCTTGGCCTGTCGATTGTTCAAGGGCTGGCCAGCGCCATGGGGGGCAGTGTGGCGGTGCGTTCAACCGTGGGGGCGGGCACGGTGTTTACTGTGGATTTGCCCCTGAAACGTACCCAGGCCCCCAGGAGGGCGGAGACGGGCGTGCCCAAAGCGAGTCGGCCCCTGCAGATTCTTGTGGCCGATGACACCCCTTTGAACCTGCGAGTCTTGCAGGCCTTTCTAAACAAGGCCGGGCACCAGGTGTACACCGCCTGCGATGGCCCTTCGGCGCTTGAGGCAGCGCAGGACAAGGCCTACGACTGGATACTGCTGGACATCGACATGCCGCGCCTGTCGGGCTACGACGTGGCCCGTCAACTGCGGGAAGGTGATGGACCCAACCAACACACACCCATGGCCGCCTTGACTGGGTATGCCTTTGAGGACGATGTACGCCGCGCACTGGATGCGGGCTTTGACTTCCACTTTGCCAAACCGCTGGATTTTGATGCCTTGCTGGATCAATTGGCCCAAGCCCCTCGAAGAGCCGGTAACACCGTAGAATGACGACTCTTAACAATCGTTAGATTCGGGAGTATTCATGGAGTTGTTGACGGATCCCAATGTGTGGATCGCTTTTGCCATTCTGACCAGCCTGGAAGTGGTGCTGGGCATCGACAACGTGATTTTCATTTCCGTGCTGGTGGCCAAGCTGCCAGCAGAAATGCAGGACAAAGTACGCCGCTTCGGGCTGATGTTCGCCATGATCACGCGCGTGGGCTTGCTGTTTTCCCTGTCCTGGATCATCGGGCTGACCGAGCCCATGTTTGAGGTGATGGGCAAAGCCATCACCGGGCGCGACTTGGTGCTGTTTTTTGGTGGCTTGTTTTTGCTGTGGAAAGCGTCCAAGGAAATTTACCTGCAAGTTGAGGTACCCAACCACGCGGAGGAAAGCGCGGGCACTGGCAAAATCGCCGGTAAAACCGGGGCGGTGCTGTTCTGGTCGTCGATTGTGCAGATCGGCATTCTGGACATTGTGTTCAGCCTGGACTCGGTGATTACCGCGGTGGGCATGGTGGACCAAATTGAGGTGATGATTGCTGCGGTGATTGTGGCGGTGGCTGTGATGATGGTGGGTGCCAAGCCCATCGGTGATTTCGTGGATCGCCATGCCTCGGTCAAGGTGCTGGCCCTGTCCTTCCTGATGATGGTGGGCATGTTGCTGATTGCCGAGGCCTTCGGTGCCCACGTGCCCAAGGGTTACCTGTACAGCGCGATGGGCTTCTCCCTGTTGGTGGAACTGTTGAACCTGCGCTCGCGCAGCAAGCAGCCGAAGCACTGACTGCCATCAAACAATATGACACGCTGACCTACTTCGGGTAGTTCAACTTGTGACTGGCCAAACGGGCGATGTACACTGTTGTGCATCGCCCTTTGATTTTGTGGGCCTTTTTTGCAGATTCACATGCCTGCCTGGCACCCCACCTTCAGTATTCGCCCTGTCCGTTTGTTGCCCGCTTGCTTGCTGCCTTTGCTGGCCGCGTGGTCCATGCTGGATGGTGTGCGGCCCAATGCCGCGTGGGAGACGCTGAAACAACCCGGTGTTCATGCCCTGATGCGCCATGCCACTGCACCCGGCGTGGGTGACCCTGCCAACTTTGAATTGGGGCGGTGTGAAACCCAACGCAACTTGAGCACCCAGGGCCGGCAGGAAGCCCGCCAAACCGGGGAAGAGATACGCCGCAACAAAGTGACCTTCACGGCCGTGTACTCCAGCCAGTGGTGCCGCACCCAAGACACCGCCAAGGGCTTGGCCTTGGGGCCAGTGACGGAATTGCCAGCCTTGAACTCGTTCTTTCTGGAACGGGACAAGGAAGCCGAACAAACCCGTGGGTTGCGGCAGTTTTTGCAGGGCCTGAAGGCCGAGGACAAGGTGTTGATGGTGACCCATCAGGTGAACATCACCGCGCTGACGGGCATTTCCCCCAGTTCGGGCGAATTGGTGCTGATCCGTATGCAGCCCGATGGCTCAGTGCGCGTCATGGGACGGGTGCATGGGTTCGAGCCCCGTTAAAGCCAAACGCGCCTCAGGCTTTGCTGGGTGAGCGGGTGACCAAAGCGATCCCCAACGCCACTGGAATGATTCCCCACAGGTCTTGAGCATGCAAGGGCTCGTTCAGTACCCACCAACCGGCCAGCACGCCCAATGGCGGGGTCATGAACATCCACGCGCTGGCTTTGCTGGCGGCCTGCCCTTCCAACATGCTGAACCACAGCAGGTAACCCACAATAGACACCACGCCGATCAACCACAGCAAGGCCCACAAAAAGCGTGGGGTGAGGTGAAGTTCGGCCGGGGATTCCATCAACAAGGCCACGGGCAGCAGGGCCGCTGCACTGAGCAGAATTTGATACCCGGTTGACGCAGCGCGGTGCATGTTCACCGGCCAGCGTTTGTACAGCACCGTGCCCAAGGCCAGTGCACACAGGGCCAAGGCCACTTGGGCAAAGCCCAGCGCGGAATCCAGCGGGCCACCCACCCGGCCCTGAACCACCCAGGCCACCCCGGAAAAACCCAAAAAGAGGCCCAACCACTGCCGCGGCGCCATGGGCTCGCCCAGCAAGGTGCGCGACAGCAGGGACACCACAATGGGGTTGGCGCTGATGATCAAGGTGGCCATCCCGGAGGACAGGTGAGTCATGCCGACCCAGCTTAAGCCAAGGTACACCGCGTGGTTGAACAGCCCCACCACCAACAGGGCGATCCATTCGGGCCGCGTGGGCCAGCGCAACTGCCCAACAGCCGCCGACCACAGCAACAGCAGCGCACCCGCGATGAGAAACCGCACACTCAAGAACAACAGGGGCGGGCTGTCCAGCAAGCCGAGCTTGGCCGCGGGAAAAGCACTGGTCCAGATGAGGACAAAGAGCAGGGGGATCAGCGCCTGCGAAAAGAGGCTGGATTCGCGGCTGGGGTTGGGGTTGGTTTTTTTCACTGCGTGATTGTGCCAAAGTCTGGGCCGTGGTTCTACGGCACTTACCCTAGATCGCCAGTGAAGCGGCCACGGTGTGTATGATGACCAAGTTCACCTCAGCCTGTAGCAACACCATGCCCGACAACAATGACAAAGAACGCGATGAATCGCGCGAAAAAGCAGTGCCCAGTGGCCGCTTGGCCCGCTTGAGCCGTTTTGGCGCACTGGCCACCACCGTGGCTGGCTCGGTGGTGAAAAACGGCACCAAGCAATTGGCCCAAGGCAAGCGGCCCAAACTCAGCGAGTTGTTACTGACCCCCAAAAATGCCCTGCGTGTGGCCAACCAACTGGCGCAACTGCGCGGGGCGGCCATGAAACTGGGGCAACTGTTGTCCATGGATGCAGGGGACTTTCTGCCCAAAGAATTGGCGGAGATTCTGGCCAAGTTGAGGTCTGACGCTCACCACATGCCCCGGGCCCAACTGCTGGACATGCTGCGCAGGGAATTGGGCACTGACTGGGAGAGCAAGTTCTCGCGGTTTGACCTGAACCCGGTGGCAGCAGCCTCCATTGGCCAGGTACACAGGGCGGTGACGCCAGATGGCCACGCGGTGGCGGTGAAAATTCAGTACCCCGGCGTGCGTGAAAGCATCGACAGCGACATCGACAATGTGGCCTCCATCCTGAAGTTCACGGGCCTTGTGCCAGACAGCCTGGACTTGGCGCCGATTCTGGCCGAGGCCAAACGGCAATTGCACGATGAAGCCAATTACCTGCGCGAGGCCGATTGCATGGCGCACTTTCACGCCGCACTTCGCGGGCGGGACGGCTTGGTGGTGCCTGCGCCCCACAAGGCGCTGTGCACCTCGCGGGTGTTGGTGATGGACTATGTGGAAGGCACGGCCATTGAAGACTTGGCCACCGCCCCCCAAGCGGTGCGCGATGCGGTGATGACCCGTCTGTTTGAGTTGATGTTTGAAGAATTGTTTGTGATCAAGGCCATGCAGACTGACCCGAACTTCGCGAACTACCGATACCAAGCCGCCGCTGGCCGGGTGGTGTTGCTGGACTTCGGGGCCACGCGCCACTTTCAGGATTCATGGGTGCAGTGCTATCACGACATTCAGTCGGCCGCGTTGGCTGGAAGCCGCGACGGACTGGACCGGGCCGCGCGGGCCGTGAGTTACTTCGATGACAACACTCTGCCGCATCACCGCGAACTGGTGCTGGACCTGATGACCCTGTGCTGTGTGCCGCTGTGCACCGACGGGCCGTTCCGCTTTGGCCAGACTGACTTGGCCGAGCGCATCAGGGACAAAGGGCTGGCCTTGGCCGAGGACCGCAAGTTCTGGCATGCGCCCCCCATGGACAGTATTTTTCTGCATCGCAAGCTGGGGGGTATTTTCCTGCTGGCAGCCCGGCTGAAAGCCAATGTGGATGTGCGCAAAAGTTTGCAGACGGCCCTGGCCCGCACGCCGGGTTGATGTGCACGGTTGAGGTTCGGGCTACATGCACAGGCCCAAGCCTTGCAGCACCACTGGCGTTGAGCCGCCGTGGAAACGGTGCCAAGCCATCCAGGCAAGGCCAACAAGAATTGCCAAACCGGCCTGCCTGTTCACCCACGTTTCAGACCAACGGCCCAACGCCCACTGTTTGAGTCGACTGCCGCCCCACAGCGCAGGGCTGGACGCCAAGCTGAACACCCCTGCCAACACGGCCCCCTGCACTGCCGAGCCGCTGAGGAACGCCACGGCCAAGGCCGACCACCACACGCCGCAGGGCATCATCCACCACGACAAACCTGCCATGAACGCCGGATTCAACATGCGCCGCCGCACTGGCGCAGGGTTCAACCTTGCGTTCAACGCTGTGGGCAGTTGAACCCGCTGAAACCCGGTGGCACTGACACTTTGGCCACGCACCACCATCCATGTGGCTGACGCAGCCAACACCGTCCAGAACATGGCTTGCACCGCGAGAAAAAGGCCTTGATGCCTCATCACCCAACCCGCCAGCACCATCGATGAACCCCCGGTCACAGCACCAGCCAGCATGGTGGCCAACAGTCGCCCGGTGAGAAAGCTGCCCGCATGCCCACGCTGCGAAAGCCAAGGTGAACCCAAACCGCACCCACACATGGCGGCGCAATGCGGCCAGGCCAGCACACCCAGGGCCATGGCGGTGATGAGCAGGGAAACACTCATGACGGGTTCCCCTTACAACAGCTTGCTGCGCGACAGCGTGGAGTGCCGGCTGTATTGATCCAGACACATGGCAATTGGGCGTATGAAAAACCAGCCCGCTTCGGTCACTTCAATGGAGTCTTCGGTGCGCACCAACAGGCCTGCGGCTTCAAAAGGCTGAAGGCTGTCCAACTCAGCCTGAAAATGGGTTTTGAAATCGATCCAGTGGGTTTGGGAAAAATCGTCAAAATGCAATTCACCCTGGCACAACAAGCCCATGATGGCGCTGTGGCGGATCAGGTCTTCGCGGCTGCTGAGGTGGCCCCTGAACACGGCCAATTGCCCTTGGGCGATGCGGTCTTCGTAGTCATCCAGTTCCCGGGTGTTTTGAACCATCACATTGCCCACCCGGGAAATGGCGCTGACGCCCAGGCCGATGAGGTCGGCGTCCGGCTGGGTGGTGTAGCCCTGGAAATTGCGGTGCAAGCGGCCCTGCCTTTTTGCCACGGCCAGTGGGTCAGTTGGCTTGGCAAAATGGTCCATGCCAATGTAGTCATAGCCTGCACGGCGCATCTGTTCAATGGCCTGCGCCAACAAGGCCACTCGGCCTGCTGCATCCGGCAAGTCTGCGCTGTGAATGCGCCGCTGGGGTTTGAAGCGCTCGGGCAGGTGTGCATACCCGTACAGGGCCACACGGTCGGGGGCCAGTTCGATCAACTGGTCCAGCGTGTGAGCAAAACCCGCCGTGGTTTGCTTGGGCAGGCCGTAAATCAGATCCACATTGATGGACTCGAAGCCCAAACGCCGGGCGGCCTTCATCAAATCGCGCACCGATTCAAAAGACTGTTCGCGATGAACCGCTTTCTGAACCTCGGGGTTGAAATCCTGAACGCCAAAGCTCAAGCGGTTAAAGCCCATGCTGCGCAGGGCAAGCAGGCGGGTGTCGTTCACGGTCCGTGGGTCCACTTCGATGGACATTTCCACTTGCGCAGAAAACGGGAACAAGACCTTCAAACCGTTGACCACGCCCAACAGCTCCTGATCGGTCAGGAAGGTGGGGGTGCCGCCCCCAAAATGCAGTTGGGTCACAGGGCTCAAGTTGCCGGTGGCCGCCTTGGCGATCAACAGCGCCTCCTTTTCAAGGCGGTTGATGTATTGCTGAACCCGGTCGTGTTTTTTGGTGACCACTTTGTTACAGGCGCAGTAGTAACACACCGATTCACAAAAGGGCAGGTGCACATACAGCGACAAGGGGCGTTTAAGCCCACCCACACAGCGGGCCTGCAAGGCGTCCACCAAAGCCTCACCCGACACCGATTCCGTGCATTGGTCGATGGTGGGGTACGAGGTGTAGCGCGGGCCCGGAATGTCAAACTGGCGAAGCAGGGGTGCAAGCCCTTCAGGGGGCAGCGAGGCGTGCGCCAAGGTGGGCAAGGCGTTTAGGGCAATGATGTCAGCGCTCATGGAAACCACAGTGAGTTGAGTGTGGCCCCATGATGAAATGAACCCGCTGTTCGCGCTTTGATCTGTATCAAGCCCGGCCTACAATAGGCCCAATGCCATCGAGGAATTCTGTCCATGAGTGACCACGCCTGCACCGTCACCCTGTCGGAGCTGAAACGCAACTGCTCCAACTGCAACCTGCGCGACTTGTGCATGCCCATGGGGCTGAGCAATGAGGAATTGGTGAAACTGGACACGCTGGTGAGCCAGCGCCGCCGCATTCCCAAAGGCGAGGGGCTGTTTCGCACGGGCGATGATTTTCATGCGCTGTATGCGGTAAAAACCGGCACCTTCAAAACCCGATTGAACAGCAGCGAGGGGGCCGAACAAGTGATTGGCTTTCAGATGACCGGGGAAATTCTGGGGCTGGACGGCTTGGGCAGCGGTGCCCACATGTGTGACGCCGTGGCCCTGGAAGATTCTGAAGTGTGCATCATTCCCTATCAGACACTGGATGACCTGTCGCAGCAATTCCACAGCCTGCAAATGCATTTCCACCGGGTGATGGGGCGGGAAATTGTGAAGGACCAAAGCGTGATGCTGTTGTTGGGCAGTATGCGGGCTGAGCAGCGGCTGTCGGCTTTTCTGATGAACCTGTCGGAGCGGCAAAAGGCACGTGGATTTTCGGCCACCAGCATGGTGCTGCGCATGACACGGGAAGAAATCGGCAGTTACCTGGGCCTGACCATCGAAACCGTGAGCCGCACGCTCAGTAAGCTGCAGAAAGAAGCGCTGATCCGAATCGACCAGAAAAACCTCACCTTACTGAAGTTGGACGCTCTGCAAACCCTGGCCACGGGCCGTTTGCATTAAGGCCCTAGGGCTGCTGGGCGGGTGCTGCGGGGGTGACCCGCTCCACCGTCAGGCCGACTTTCCGGTGGGGCTCATTCGCCATGGTTTGTGGTTGTGAAGCCGCCAGCCAGAAAGTCATCAAACCGGCCACCACCACCACGGTGGGCAAGCCCAACACCAGCCACATCATGGGCTCGGCCCACCATACTTTGTTGTTGCTGTTCATACAGTCTCCTTCGGTTTATCGGGGTGCCAGAAACACAGCATGCTCGTCCACTTGCCCTCGGGCTCCATCGCCCAGGCGCTGGCTGCTGATGCGAAAGATCAGGGGGTTGCTGCCGGGTTGAACCGCCTCTTCGCGGGCCTGTACATGCACCACCACCCAATGGCTTTCTGTGGGTGCAAGCACGGTGGGGCCTGTGTCCGGGCTGTGGAACTGTGTGGCGGGGCCTACAGCCACATGGACTTGCACGGCTTGCTCGGTGTCGTTCATCAGGTTGATGCGGTACACGTTTTCCAGTTCACCGTTGTCCAGTACCCGGGCATTGACCGCTCGGTCTCGCACCACATCGGCACGTATGTCGGGCCGCAAGGCCAAGGTGGTGAACAGCCCGATGATCAAGGCCCACACCACCGCCGAATACACCAGCACCCGTGGGCGCAAAGCCCGTTTAAGCAAGGTTCGAGTGTCCCACCCCTTTGCCACGCCGTTCTGGGTGCTGTAGCGCACCAGCCCTCGCGCATAGCCCATCTTGTCCATCACCTGGTCGCACACATCCACACAGGCTGCGCAACCGATGCACTCGTATTGCAGGCCTTTTCGGATGTCGATGCCGGTGGGGCACACTTGCACGCACAAGGAACAATCCACGCAACTGCCAAGGCCGATTGCGGAGGGGTCAGCCTTTTTGCTGCGCGCACCCCGAGGCTCGCCCCGTTGTTCGTCGTAGGTGACCAGCAAGGTGTCCCGGTCAAACATGGCGCTTTGAAACCGCGCGTAGGGGCACATGTATTTACAGACCTGCTCACGCATAAACCCGGCGTTGCCATACGTCGCAAGGCTGTAAAAACCAATCCAGAAGCCTTCCCAACCACTCACACTGAGGGTGACAAGGCTGTGCCAAAGTGTGCGAATGGGTGTGAAATAGCCCACGAACGTGAAACCGGTCCACAAGGCCAGGGCCACCCAGCCCAGTTGCTTGGTGCCGGTTCGACGCACACGCTCCAGCGTCCATGGCCCTGCGGCCAAACGCAGGCGGGCTGAGCGGTCACCTTCGGCCCAACGCTCGATGGCCATGAACAGTTCGGTGTACACCGTTTGCGGGCAGGCGTACCCGCACCACACGCGGCCCGCCACGGCGGTGAACAAAAACAGGCTGAGTGCACACACCACCAACAGGCCAGTGAGGTAAATGAAGTCCTGCGGATAGAACACCAGTGGGCCCAGGTAAAAGCGGCGTGCGCTCAGGTCGAACAACATGAACTGCCGGTTGTTGGTCTGCACCCACGCCAAACCGTAAAACAGCGCTTGAGTGAACAGCACCATAGCCCAACGCGCGCGAGCAAAGCGGCCAGTCACCGACCGGGGCACTATTTTCTGATCGGCCTTGAACATGGACACCCACTGGGCATCCTGACCCCCAGTGGTCTGTTCCTGACGCTGCATGGCGACACCCATGGTGCAACTCCTGTGTACAAATCAAACACTGATCTTCATTGCGGGTTGGACAAGCCCCACACATACGCGGCCACCACTTGAATTTGCTCCGGCGTCAGCAACTGGGCATGGCTGGGCATGTGGTTCTGTCGGCCATTGCGCAGGGTTTCCAGAATGGCCTTTTCAGTGCCGCTGTACAGCCAGGTGCGGTCGCTGAGGTTCGGTGCGCCCAGCGCAACATTGCCCTTGCCGTCTGCACCGTGACAGGCTGCACACACCTCCTTGAACTTGGCACGGCCCAGTTGGGCCCGCAGGGAATCATTTTCCCGGCCAGACAGGCTCAACACATACTGGGCCACTGCGCGTTGCTCTTCACTGTTGCCCACCGCAGCGGCCATCGGGGGCATCGTCCCGTTACGGCCTTGCTCAATCGAGGTGCGAATCACTTCAGGGTCGCCGCCGTATAGCCAATCGCGGTCAGACAGGTTGGGAAAGCCCTTGCTGCCGCGCGCGTCGGAACCATGACACTGCGCGCAGTTGTTCAAGAAGATGCGCTGCCCAATGTCGCGGGCGTGTGGGTTGTGTGCGACCTGCTCTGGGCTCATGCCCTTGAATTCGCTGAACGCCGCTTGGGCAGACTGATCCAGCGTGGCGCGCTCTTGTTGGTACTGTTGTTGGGAAGACCAACCCAGCCAGCCTTGAATCACGGTCAACCCGGGGAAGGTGGCCAAATAGGCCAACGCAAACACCACGGTGATATAAAACAGGCCCATCCACCAGCGCGGCATGGGGTTGTTCAATTCCTTGAGGTCCTCGTCCCACACATGGCCTGTGGAATTGGTGTCCGGGTCCAGGCTGACCCTGAGCTTCCGGGACGCCTGCACCCACAAAAACAGGCCACAGGCCACAATGCCCACCAAGGTGATGGCGGCAATCAGCCACGCCATCGGGTTCAGGATGAAGTCATGCATGGTCATTCTCCGCATTCGATTCCGGATGGTCGTCGTCGGCCATCAACAGGGCCGAGACAGCCTCAAACTCGTCCTGGCGTTTCACGCTGTAGGCCCAGGCACTGATCCCCAGGAACAATCCCAAGGCCAGTACGGTCAGCAACTCTCGCCAGAACATCACATCGCTCAACAGGTTCATCTCAGCCTCCTTGGTTGGCAGGTGCCGACGCGATTGGGGTGGGGCGACGAACGCCCATGCTTTGCAGGTAAGCCACCAAGGCATCCAGTTCGGTTTTGTCCCGGACCTCTTGCTCGGCACTGCCCAACTGTTCGTCGGTGTAGGGCACGCCCACCGTGCGCAGGGCTTTCATGTGCTCGACCAAGGCCTGGCCGTCCAGCTTGTTACCGGCCAGCCAGGAATAGGCTGGCATATTGGACTCAGGCACCACATCGCGCGGGTTGTTCAGGTGAATGCGATGCCAATCGTCGCTGTAACGCCCACCCACACGGGCCAAATCGGGCCCGGTGCGCTTGCTGCCCCATTGAAACGGGTGGTCATACACAAACTCACCGGCGGTGGAAAAGGGGCCGTAGCGCAGCGTTTCTGCACGGAAGGGGCGAATCATTTGCGAGTGGCAGTTGTAACAACCCTCTTTGAGATACACGTCCCGGCCAGCCAGTTGCAAGGCGGTGTAGGGCACCACACCGGGAGCAGGTTCAGTGGTGCTGCGCTGGAAAAACAGCGGTGCAATTTCAACAGCGCCGCCCACACTGATCACCAACAGAACCAGCACCAGCATCAGCCAGGAGTTGGTTTCAATTTTTTCATGGGTGAAGTTCATCCGAGTTCTCCGAAATCAGGCGTGGGCCAAGGTGGGCAGCACGGGAATAGGGGCGTCTTTGCGTTGACCGCCCAAGGCCGTCATCCACACGTTCCAGGCCATGATCAGCATCCCGGTCACGTACAGCAGGCCGCCCAGAAAACGCACCACGTAGTAGGGGTAAGTGGCTTTCACCGATTCCACAAAGCTGTAGGTCAGCGTGCCGTCGGGGCTGATGTCACGCCACATCAGGCCTTGCATCACACCGGCAATCCACATGGCTGCGATGTACAGCACAATGCCGATGGTGCTGATCCAGAAATGCACCTCAATGGCGGTTTTGCTGTGCATCTCGGCTTTGCCGAACAGGCGGGGCACCAGGTAATACAGCGAGCCCATGCTGATCAAGCCCACCCAGCCGAGCGCACCGCTGTGCACATGGCCGATGGTCCAGTCGGTGTAATGGGACAGGGCGTTGACGGTTTTGATGGACATCATCGGCCCCTCGAACGTGCTCATGCCATAGAAGGACAGAGACACAATCAGGAAGCGCAGGATGGGGTCATCACGCAGTTTGTGCCAGGCCCCCGACAGGGTCATGATCCCGTTGATCATGCCGCCCCAGCTCGGCGCCAGCAAAATCAGACTGAACACCATGCCCACTGACTGAGTCCAGTCAGGCAGTGCGGTGTAATGCAGGTGGTGAGGGCCCGCCCACATGTAGGTGAAGATCAGCGCCCAGAAGTGGATGATCGACAGGCGGTAGGAATACACCGGCCTGCCCACCTGTTTGGGAATGAAGTAATACATCATGCCCAAAAAGCCGGCAGTGAGGAAAAAGCCCACGGCGTTGTGGCCGTACCACCACTGCACCATGGCGTCTTGCACGCCGGCGTACACCGAGTAGCTTTTCATCCAGCCTGCGGGAATGGCTGCGCTGTTCACGATGTGCAGCAGCGCGACCGCAATGATGAACGCGCCATAAAACCAGTTGGCCACATAAATGTGCTTGACCCGGCGTATGGCCAGCGTGCCGAAAAACACCACGGCATAAGCCACCCAAACCACGGCGATCAGCACATCAATCGGCCATTCCAGTTCGGCGTATTCCTTGCCTTGCGTGTAGCCCAGAGGCAAGGAAATGGCGGCAGCCACAATCACCGCTTGCCAGCCCCAGAAGTGAAAGGCCGCCAACTTGTCCGAGATCAGCCTGACATTGCAAGTGCGTTGCACCACGTAGTAGGACGTGGCAAACAAGGCGCATCCGCCAAACGCAAAAATGACCGCATTGGTGTGCAGGGGCCGCAAACGGCCATAACTTAACCAGGCGATGCCGTGGCCCAGTTCGGGCCAGGCCAGTTGCGCTGCAATCCAGCAGCCCACGGCCATGCCCACCACACCCCACAGCACGGCAGCCATCGAGAACTGCCGAACCACAGTGTAGTTGTAGCTTGTTGAAGAAGAAGAGTCGGCCACGTGTGCCTCCGCAAGTGAGTATTCGGAGACTCCATCGTGCCGAGGTGTGGGATGAAGCGCCTTGACCTAAATCAAGCAAACCCGATTTGCCGCCTTGGCCGGTTCAACGCGCCACCGGGGTGTCGTCATCCTGCACCACCTGCAAGGCCTGTTCATCGCCGGTGTCGAACTGGCCTGAATGAACCGCCCAGAACAGCGCCACACCCACCACACCAAGCAAGGCCACACTCAAGGGAATCAACAACATCAGAATGCTCATTCAAGCCTCCCCAAGCGCAAGGAATTGGCGACCACCACTGCACTGCTCAAACCCATGCCCAAAGCGGCCATCCACGGGGTCAGGTGGTTGCTCATGGCCAAGGGCAAAGCCACCAAGTTGTACACCACCGACCACACCAGGTTTTGCGCACCGAGCCGATGGGCCCATCGCCCAATGCCCAGCACATGCTGCAACGGGGTTAGGCCAGGCCTGAGCATCAACAAATCGGCCTGGCTTGCGCTCAGGTTACTGGCCCCCGCCGCGGCCACTGACACATCGGCTTGGGCAAACGGCGCTGCATCGTTCATCCCGTCGCCCATCATCAACACACTCAAACCCTTGGCCTGCTCGCGGGCAATCCACTCAGTCTTGGCCTGTGGGTCCAGCTCAGCCTGGCGGCTGGTGAAACGCAACTCAGGGCTCCAGGTTTCGACAGCTTCACATCGGTCGCCCGACACCACATGCACGGCGTAATTGGACTTGAGCGCAGCAAGCGCGCCCGCCAGGTCGGGGCTGTCGGGCATGTGGAGATCGAAACGCACAAGCACCCAAGGTGCCCCGGCTTGCCCGGCTGGTGCCACCGAAAGCCACACCTGGCTGGCACCGTTGGCCCCCGGGCAGTCCGCCAGTGCACCCACGTGGCGTGCACTGCCCAAACGGGCTGACCACGCTTGAGCGTGATGGCTTAAGTGGGCACTCAAGCCCAAACCCTTTTGCTCCTGAACCGAGTCGAGCACAACAGGGCTCAAAGGCTTGTCGCGGGCTTGCAAGACCAATTCGCGCATCAATGCGCGGGACAAAGGGTGCATGGAATGCCCAGCCAAAGACACCGCCAAAGCCAGCAAGTCGTGCCTCGGCCAATGTGGGCTGGCCGACTGAACCTCGACCCCACGCAACTGCGCCGTGCCACTGGTGAGGGTGCCGGTTTTGTCCAAGGCCAACACCCGCACCGCATGCAATCGGTCCAATGCCTCGGGGTTGCGGATCAACACCCCTGACGCGGCCAAATTTCGCATGGCAAACAGGCGCACCAGCGGTTGAGCCAAGGCCAAGGCACAAGGGCAGGTCACCATCAACACCGCCACCACCGCCGACCAAGCCTGCGCGCTGTCGCCCTGCACCTGGGCCCACCACAGCCCGCTGCCCAGTGCACACAGCGCAACAACCCCCACAAACCAAGGCAATGCCCGGTCCATCACGGAGCGGTGCCCGGGCCGCCCAGCCACTGCTTTGCGCAACAAATGGCCCAGTTGCCCCAGGCTGGACTGCCCATCCAGCCCACGAACCTCCAACTCCAGCGTGTGGGACAACACCCGGCTGCCCGCCAGCACCCAGTCGCGTGGCTGGCGATACACCGGGTCGGCTTCCCCAGTGCGCATGGACTCATCCAGCCAGCCATGCGCACCCGCCGGCAATTGGGCATCGACGGGGCATACCTGGCCTTGGCTTAAGCGAATTCGGTCGCCACTGGCCAAGCGGCTAACGGCCTGTGGGGCCCACTCCTCGTTGCGCCACACCGCCACCTGCACCGGAAAATCGGACTGCTGGGCGGCCAGAAAGGTCAAGGCTTTGGCCGTGTAAAGGCCCATCCACCATTGCACCCCCAGCAGCAGGGTCAGCAACATGGCCACCGAATCAAACCAGACGGGCTGTGACAAGTCGGTCAGCCGCAGGCTGCTCAGCGCAAATGCAAGCCACACCGACACTGCCACCAACTGGTCCATCACCAAACGCCCATCACGGGCAGCACGCCAAGCCCTGGACACATAGGGGCGCACGCAATACAACACCAGGGGCAAGGCAATCACCCACTGGGCCCAACGCAACAGGCTGGCCTCTTGAGTGCCGATGTCGGCCACGGAATAGAGGTACTCGGGTGCGCTGTACATCATGATTTGCATCATGGCCAGCAGCGCCACCAGAAAACGAAGCAGGCGTGAACGCGCCTGTTGGCTGTGGCGTTGCCCGGCCACGCGGTCTGTTGATTCACACGCCTGTACGGTCAAGCCGTACCCCAGGCGCCGGGCCTGCTGTGCCATCGCAGTGATGGCTTGGGCACCGGTGGCCACCCAACTGGCCCAGCCGCTGGCCGGGTTGACCTCGAATTGGTCCAGGCCCTGCACATGGCGCGCCGCCTGTTCAAGGTCCAAGGCACAGGCGGCACAGTCCATGCCCTCCACGCGGGCAAAGCCCTGCCATCGCCCATCAGGGCGCAGGTGCTGGGTATCGGCCAGGGTCAGGGGTGTCGTGTTCATGCAGTCTGAATCCACACTGGGTCAGACTGCACCTTACCCCTTGGGCCAAGGCACCGCCTTGATCTGGATCAAGGACGGTTCAGTGGGGCCTCTGTTTAATGCAAGGCCACGGAGGTCTGCATCCAGGGCCGGTAAGCGTCCATGAAGGCTTCCAGATCGTCCATGTCGGGCGACTGCTGGGCCAGATGGGCCACGTGCTCGCGGAAGCGCTGGGCGGCTTCGCCGTGCAGAAAAAGTTCTTTCTGCGTGTTTTTGTCCACAATTTCGATGCCCATGCTGGGCTCGCCTTCTTGCATCACCAAATCCACAACGCAGTAGTACGGGCTGTCTATCATCATTAACATGGTGAACTCCCTGTGCAGCTTTACTGATTGATATATCGGGTGTCCGCCGGTTTTTTCAAGGGTTAATTGGCGGAGATGGACTCACAGGGTCAGTATGCACGAGTTCAATGCTGCTGAACCACCCCCGCCACTGGGGTTCCTGCAAGAATTCCAACACTTTGTCGGGGTGGCTGGCCGATTCCAGCTCCAACACCAACCAATCGGGTGGGTTCAGGCGCAGGGTTCTGCTCAGGTGGGTGCTCATGATCAAGCGGGAAGAACAACAGGCACAGCCGGGGGCCAGGCGCATCAAATGCACACCGCTGGCTTTCAACGCAGCGTCGGCTTCAAAACGCTGGGCCTGTTGATGCACATCCAAACGGGCGAACAATTCGGACGAGGCCAGCACGGTGACTTTGTCCGCAGGGTGGCGGGTGGCCAAAGCCGAATCCATCCACCGCATACGGGCCAAGGGGTCAATACCAGCCACCAGTTGCACGCGGGTGGCCGGCTGCCTGTCAGGGTTGCTCATTGGGTTCACTTGCGCCAAAACGCGGGGGTGAACAACACCAGAATGGGCAGCAATTCCAGACGGCCCAGCAGCATGGCGAAGGTGCAGATCCAGGTTTGCACATCGCCCAAACCCTGAAAATTGCTGGCTGGCCCAACAGCCCCCAAACCCGGCCCCAAGCAGTTGATGCAAGCGATGATGGCCGAGAAGGCGGTGATGGGGTCCAGGCCGGTGAACATCAGCATCATCGACAACACAATCACACTCAAGCCGTACATCAACATGAAGGCCAGCACCCCGAAGATGACCGGGTTCTCAACCACTTGGTTGCCCAAACGGATCGGGTTGATGGCCCTGGGGTGCAGGGTGCGCGACAGCTCACGCACCGCTTGTTTCACGAGAATGACCGCCCGCATCATTTTCACACCACCCCCGGTGGAACCGGCGGCCGACGCCACCATGCTCAACAGCAACATGGTCATGGGCGCAAAGGCAGGCCACAAGGCGTAGTCCGTGTTGGCAAAGCCCGTGGTGGACGCCACCGACACAATGTTGAACACGGCGTAACGGAAGGCCTCGGAAAAGCGGGTGTATTCCTGATGGGCCAAAAGAAACAAGGTGATCAGCAACACCGAAAACGCCAACAGGCCCATCTGCCAGCGGGTTTCCGGGCAATGCAGGTAGGGTTTGAGCGAACGCCCGCGCCAAGCCAGGAAATGAATGGAAAAATTCACTAGCGCAATCAACATGAACACCACGGCCACGGCTTCAATGGCGGGTGAGTTGAAATGGGCAAAGCTGGCGTCGTGCGACGAAAAGCCAGTCAACGACATGGTTGACCCGGCATGCATGAACGCATCCAGCCAGGTCATGCCGGCCACGCGATACGCCACCACGCAGGCCAGGGAAATGACGACGTACACGGTGTACAAGGCCCGTGCGGTTTCAGTGATTCTGGGCGTGAGTTTGCTGTCCTTCATGGGCCCCGGCGTTTCGGCTTTGAACACCTGGGAGCCGCCCACCCCCAGCAGCGGCAACACTGCCACAGCCAGCACCAGAATGCCCATGCCCCCCACCCAGGACAACAAGTGGCGCCAAATGTTGATGCTGGCAGGCAAGTGGTCAAGGCCGGTCAACACGGTGGCCCCGGTGGTTGTCATGGCGGACACCATTTCAAAATAGGCGTCAGTGAATGACAAACCCTGCAGGTACAACATCATGGGCACCGTGGCCACTGCAGGCATGCTGGTCCACAGTGTGGACACCAGCAGAAAGCCATCACGGGCTTGCAGTTCGCGCCGGTAACGGCGGGTCAGCACGTGCATGCCAACCCCCGCCCCGAAAGTGAGCACAAAGCCTGTTAGAAAGGCGTTGGCCGTGTCTTCACCAGTGAGCACCGCGTAGGCCAGCGGCACCAGAAACGTCACCGAGAACAGGGCAATGGCAAAGCCCAGCACCGACAACACTGGAAACAGGGATCGCCGCATGGCCCAGAGCGCTCAGAAAAAGCCGACACCCACCTGGAAGAGCTTTTCCACGGCGGGAATCAGCTTCCGGTGTTCGACAAACAACAGCACATGGTCTTCGGACTGAATGCGCAAATCATGGTGGGCCATCAACACCTCGCCATCGCGAACCACAGCGCCAATCACCACGCCCTTGGGCAGGCTGATGTCCTCAACCAAACGGTCCACGACGCGGGACGATTTCGCGTCCCCGTGGGCCACCACTTCCAAAGCCTCGGCCACGCCTTTGCGCAAGCGGTGCACTGCCACAATGTCGCCTCGGCGGATGTGTTTGAGCAATTCACTCAGCGTGGCGTGCGAGGGCGTCAGGGCAATGTCGATCTGGCCGCCCTGCACCAGGTCGGCATACACCTTGCGCTGAATCAGCGTGATCACCCGTTCCGCGCCCATGCGCTTGGCCAGCAGCGAGGACATGATGTTGTTCTCATCGTCACTGGTCAATGCGATGAACACATCGGAGTCCTGAACGTTTTCATCGCCCAACAAATCCTCGTCGGTGGCGTCGCCGTGCAACACCAAGGTAGCGGCATCCAATTGACGGGCCAGTTCGTCGCAACGGCGGCGGTCGGCTTCAATCAGCTTGACCTGCACCTGCCCTTGCAAGGCCTTGGCCAAACGCAGGCCAATATTGCCGCCACCGGCAATCATGACTTTGGACACGGGCTTGGACATGCGCCGCAATTCCGACATCACCAACCGAACATGCTTGCTGGCGCACAGGCAGAACACCTCGTCGCCGGGCTGAATCATCGTGTACCCATCGACGGGCAAGTGCTGGTTGTCGCGGATCAAAGCAACAATCCGCACATCCACCTTGGGCAAGTGTTTGCGCAAATCTTCAATCGGATGGGACACCAAGGGGCCACCGGCAAAGGCACGAACCGACACCAAAGTCACCAGCCCGTCGGCGAACTCCAGCACCTGCAAAGCCTCGGGAAACTCGATGAGCCGGCTGATGTGGTCAGTCACGCTTTGCTCAGGGCAAATCACGTGGTCCACATTGAAGCCATCATCGCCATGCAGGGTGGCCTGTTCGGCCAATTCTGCGGAGCGCACGCGGGCAATGCGGCGGGGCACATTGAACATTTGGGCGGCAATGCGGCATGCCACGAGGTTGGTTTCATCGCTGCGCGTCACCGCCACCAACAACTCGGCGTCTTCGGCGCCTGCTTGTTTCAGCACACCCGGAAAAGCCCCGTTGCCTTGAATGGTGCGCAAATCGAAACGGTCCTGAAGGTTGTTCAGGACCGTGATGTCGGGGTCGATGAGGGTGATGTCATTGCGTTCGGACACCAGGTTTTCAGCCAGGCTTGCGCCCACCCGCCCAGCGCCGACGATGATGATTTTCATGCCAGGGTTTTGCGCACCGAACGGCCCACTTCCACACCCAGTTGCTTGAGCTTGCGGTACAAGTGCGTTCGCTCAATGCCGGTGCGCTCGGCAAGGCGGGTCATGCTGCCGTTTTCAAGGCGCAGGTGGTATTCAAAGTAGATGCGCTCGAAGGCATCGCGGGCGTCGCGCAGCGGAGCGTCCAAGTCCAGACGGGCCAGCTCCGCCATGGCTGCGCCCAGCGGGGTGTCATCGTCTTCGGCCTGGGCAGGCAAGGGCACCGAGCCAATCACTGCCGGGCCACCCACACTGGCCGGGCTGGCAGCCTGCGCCTTGGGCTGGGACTGCATCAAGGCCCGGGCAGACTGCACCATCTTGCCCCGCGCCAAACCCTTTTCAACGGCCCCCAACAGCTTTTGCAACGCGATGGGTTTTTCCAGAAAATCGAGTGCGCCGATGCGGGTGGCCTCCACGGCCGTGTCGATGGTGGCGTGGCCAGACATCATGATCACCGGCATGGTCAGCAACCCTTTGACGGCCCATTCCTTGAGCAAAGTGACACCATCGGTGTCGGGCATCCAGATGTCGAGCAACACCAGGTCGGGGGTTTCCGACTCGCGGATGGCGCGTGCCTGGCCTGCATTTTCCGCAAGCAGCACAGCGTGGCCTTCGTCACCGAGAATCTCGGACAGCAATTCACGAATGCCAATTTCGTCATCTACAACGAGAATGGTTGCCATGTGCGAGTGATCCTTCCTTTAAGCAGTCTGACCTGTCGGTTGAGTCTCTGTCAGCACCGGGAACGTCAGTTCCACGGCCGCTCCACATACCTTGCCCTGCGCGTCTATCCTGTTCCTGATGGCGATACGCGCTTTGTGCTCATCGGCAATTTTGCGCACAATCGCCAAGCCCAAGCCAGTGCCTTTGGTTTTGGTGGTGATGTACGGCTCGAAAGCCTTGGCCAGTACATCGGGGTTAAAGCCCGGGCCGTTGTCAGCCACCACCAGCTTGATGGCCACCAAGTGGTGGTCACCCTCCGGCGACAACACACCTTCGGTGCGCACCTCTACCCTGGGCTCTTGGCACTCGCCACAGGCATCCACAGCATTCTGCAACAAATTGTGGATGACTTGTCGCAACTGCGATGAATCTCCGGCCACCTGCGGCAAATTTTTGGACAGTTTCGGTACGAACTGAGAATCCGGCGGCAAGGGCGCTTCGGCCTTCATGTCCAGTTGCAGGTCATAAAGGGTGAGCACGTCTTCCACCAACTCATTCAGGTTCAAGGGGCGAAGCTCTGCGGGCGGCAGGCGGGCGTAATCACGGAAGTCATTGACCAAACGTTTCAGCGATTCAACCTGGTTGACGATGGTGCGTGTCGCCCGGTCGAGAATGCCGGATTCCGGATCCACCAACTTGGGCGCCAACTTCATCTGCAGGCGTTCAGCCGACAGTTGAATCGGCGTGAGCGGGTTCTTGATCTCATGCGCCAGGCGTCGCGCCACTTCACCCCAGGCCATGGTTCGCTGGGCTGAAATCAGCGCGGTGATGTCGTCACACACCAGCACGTGCCCTGCCTTCTCGCCGGGCAAACGCGAACCCCGCACCAACAGCGACTTGGTGGTGGTGGGGTCAAAAGCGCGGGGAATTTCAAGCTGCTTTTGCCAAATACCGCCGTCCTGAAGGCCTTCGCCCTGGTTGTCAGCAATGCTGGCGCGCACGGCGATGGCGAAGCCTTCAAGGCCTTCCACATCGTCCAGCGGGTGGTTCAGGCTACTGGACAGTTCACGGTCAAAAATCCGCAAAGCGCCTTCGTTGACCATGGTCAGGCGCAGTTTGTGGTCCAACACCAAGACCCCGGCCGACAAACTGCCCAGCAGGCTTTGCAGGAAGTTGTTGTTGGCCGCCAGTTGCGCCTGGTTGGCCTGCAGGCGGCGCTGTGCTTCAAACAACTGGCGGGTCATGGTGTTGAACGACTCGGTCAGCTCGCGCAGTTCATCGTCGGCGGTGACCGGCTGCATGGTCTTGAAGTTGCCACTGGCCAGGGCCTTGGTGCCCTCGGCTAGCCACAGCAGGGGGGCCGACAACCTCGACGACAACCAAAACGCCGCCGCCACAGACACAAACACGGTCAACATCAGCGCCAGGGTGAGCGTGATGCCATAGATTTTGCGCAGGCCAGAACGTGACAACTGCAATTCCTGATAGTCCCGGTACACCGCCTGCACCGCATTGGCCCGCTGCGCCAGCGTGGCAGGCACGGGCTGAAGAATCTGCACATAACGCTGGCCCAGGTCAAAACTGGTGAGCGGCGGCGCAATCGGCACCACCACCCGCATGACCAACCGGCCCGTCGGGTCCACCGGGTCGGGTTCAATCTGCTGGAAGGGGCGGGTCATCAAAGCCTGACGCAACATCGAGGGGCTGGGCAAACTGGGCAGCAGGCTTTCCAGCGTGCCACCCGCATTGCCAATCACTTGACCGGTTTCGGTCAGGAGGGTCAACTCTTGCACACCGGCTGCGTCCCGCAAGCGGGTCAACTCTAACAACTGTTGGCTGGGTGTGGCGCGGGACAATTCCACCGAGATGGACTGCCCCTTCAAACCCAATTCATTGATCAGGCTGTCCAGCGCGGTCTGGCCCAGGTTCAGGCCCGACTCCAACGCCCCGTCCACCCGCACATCAAACCAACTGTCGATACTTTTGGCCAAAAACTGGACCGACACGATGTACAGCAGCAGGCCGGGAATCAGCCCCATCAGGGCAAAGGACAGGGACATGCGCAGCATCAGCCGCGAACCAAACACACCCGCGCGGTACCGGCGCACCATGCGCACAATCAGCAAGGTCAGGATGCTGAGCAAACCCAGCGCAATCACCCCGTTCAAGGTGATCAGCAGGGGGTAGTTCGACTCGAAGAAATCGGTGTTGGACGAGGCCGAAGCCAGCACAAACAACAAAACACCACCCAGGCCAGCCAGAATCAGCAGGGTGTACCGCAACCACCGCGTATTCTCAAGCCACGGGTTCATTTGAAGTTCTCTTTGCGCGGCGTGAAGTCGAAGGTCAACCAGTCGGTGGACAAGTCCCACTCACTGTTGACCAGCGCGCTGATCTGGAACGGTTTGGGCAGCTCGGTCAACACCAGGCGGAACCGAACCTGCGCCTGGTACCGTTCATTGAGGCGGACCTGGTCTTTGCGCAGCACCGGCCAGTCGCG
The DNA here is from genome assembly GCF_046297615.1 of Limnobacter sp. Taxonomy (GTDB): domain Bacteria; phylum Pseudomonadota; class Gammaproteobacteria; order Burkholderiales; family Burkholderiaceae_B; genus Limnobacter. Next base: position 312,680 of record NZ_JBKBHM010000001.1, read on the forward strand.
GATGCGGGCCATGTTCTCCATGGCCTCCTCAAACTTGGGTGTGTTCAGCACCCCGGCTGGGCCCGCCAATTGGTAGGTGCGGGTCAAGGCGTTGTACGACAGGGTGTACAGGTAACTGGCGTTAGCAGCCTCTTCATCGGCCCAGTACCAACGGTCTTTGGACAGTTTGAAGTCCAGTGAAAACTTCAGGGGCAGGCCCCGGTCCAGCGCGTCTTTCAGGCGTTGGCCCAAGTGAATGTCCAGTTCAGCGGCCAGGTTCCAGCCTGCTTGGGCTCCATTTTTGACCGGCTCCAGCTTCACACCGGTGATTCGGGTGTACGAGTCTTGCTGCGCACGCACCTGCAACGGGGCTGCAAACACCAACACCATCAGCAAACAGGCCAACAGCCACCACCCGCCTTGGCGGGGGGCAGGGCTGCTGACCCTCAAGGCTGACGGGGCGTGGGGCTGCAAGGGGCCTCCGTCAGGGGCGCTTGCTGAAGCGGGCGTAGAAAAACCCGTCTGGCGAGGCCGGGTGGACATGCCCTTGGTCATCCAGCATGGGATACACCAAGCCCGGCGCGGGCAATGCCTGCGCGTCGGAATGCTGTTCTAGGAATGCGGTTGCCAGCAAGGGGCCCTCTTCTTGAAAGATGGAACACGTCACGAGCGTGAGTGTACCGCCCGGCTTGACCACCGACCACAACGCATCCAGCAGAGTGTGTTGTAGGCGCGACAACTGGGTCAAATCCTGAGGCCGCCTCAACCACGGAATGTCGGGGTGGCGGCGCGCAACGCCTGAGCCCGTGCAAGGCACATCGGCCAACACCGCATCAAAAGGCTGGCCGTCCCACCACGCGGTCAAGTCCTGCGCAGGCGCCACTTTGGCGGTGTAACGCCATTGCGTGCCCAAGGTGGGGGCAATTCGGTCCACATTGTCCTGAACCCGGGCCATGCGGGCTGCGCTGATGTCCAAGGCGGTCAGGTCAATGTCGGCGCATTCCAGCAAATGGCCGGTTTTTCCGCCCGGCGCTGCGCAGGCATCCAGCACCCGCTGGCCCGCCTTCAGTTCCATGAGGGGGGCCGCCAGTTGGGCAGCCATGTCCTGCACGGACACCCAGCCTTGGGCAAAGCCCGGCAGGTCGTGAACCGACATGCCCTTGGGCAGCCACACGGCGCTTGGGCCTTCCACATAACCCACCACGCCGCGTTTTTCCAGTTCGGCCACGTAATCGTCGGGCGTGCCCCAACGTTGGTTGACGCGCAGCACAAACGGGGCATGCATGCCGGTTTGTTCCAGCAGTTGGCGGCCCTCGTCAGGGTGTTGGTGCAGCACCGTGTTCACCCACCATTCCGGCAGGTTCCAGCGGCCTTGCACCGTACGTATCACTTCGGCCACCACGGCCGCCTCTTCGCGCTGGAAGCTGCGCAAACAGGCATTGACCAAGCCCTTGGCAGCGACCCAGCCCGGGCGCGAACTGCAGGCCCGCACCACCTCATTCACCACGGTGTGCGCCGGGTATTTGGCGGTTTGGCCGGGCCAGATCAAGCTCAAGCCCAAACCCAGCAGACAACCCAACTCGGTGGGCTTTAAGGTGGGGCGGCCCGACATCAGTTCCACGGCCAGCTCGCCCCGGCCCCAATTGCGCAGGCCGAAATAACTCAAGTCACGGATGGCACCGCGAACACCGGGCATCTGCACGTTGCGCAACACGCCATCGAGGGCGGAATCCAGCGATCGGCCATCAAACACCACGGCGGCCATCACAGACGCCGCGTTGCCCAAGGCAAAAGCCAGGTCACTTTCACGCAAGGGCTCGACATCCGCCACAGGCGGGCGAGGGCGCGGTTTTCCCTGCTTGGGGGCCGCCACTTAGCGACCACCGCCGGCGCCGCGCGCCATGTCCATCAAGCGGCGCACCCGCTCTTCGGTGGGTGGGTGGGTGGAAAACAGGCTGCGAACGCCGCCGCCTGACAAAGGGTTCATGATCATCATCTGAGCTGTTTCCGGGTGGGCTTCAGTGGTTTGGAATGGGATGCCCTGGGCATACCGGTGAATTTTGTCCAGCGCGCTGGCCAAGGCGGCGGGGTCGCCGCAAATTTCTGCGCCGCCTCGGTCAGCCTCGTACTCACGGGCGCGTGAAATGGCCATCTGGATCAGCGAGGCTGCAATCGGTGCCAGCAACGCCACCGCAATGCTGGCAATCGGGTTGACAGGCCGCCCCTCGTCATCGCGTCCGCCAAACAACATGGCGAAATTGGCCAAGGCGGAAATGGCACCCGCCATGGTGGCTGAAATGGTGGAAATCAGAATGTCCCGGTGCTTTACGTGGGCCAGCTCGTGGGCCATCACGCCGCGCATTTCCCGGGCGGACAGCACTTTCAGAATGCCAGTGGTGGCGGCCACCGCCGCGTTCTCCGGGTTGCGGCCTGTGGCAAAAGCATTGGGGGCCGGGTCGTTGATGATGTACACACGGGGCATGGGCAACTCAGCACGCTGGGCCAGGTCTGCCACCATGGTGTAGAACTCGGGGGCGTTGGTGGCATCGACCTCCTGCGCGTTGTACATGCGCAGCACCATTTTGTCGGAGAACCAGTAGGCACCGAAATTCATCACCAGCGCAAACAGCAGGGCCAGGGTCATGCCAGAACGGCCCCCCATGACACCACCCAGCATCATGAACAGGGCGGTGATGGCCGCCATCAGCATGAAGGTCTTCATCCAGTTGAACATGGTGCAATTCTCCTTGCGAGTCTTGTCGTGAAATTGGACTGTCAGTGGCCCAAGAGGTTTCCAGCCACCAGCCCGAGGCTTTGGGCCACTACAGCCGCTGGCCCACGGCGGGCACCGGGCTTTTGCAGGCTGCCCACCCGCACAGCCCCTTGGCCACACTGCACCACCAAGCCGTCAGGCCTCAGGTCCAGCACTGTGCCGGGGGCTTGGGCTTGGCCAGGCCAAGGCAACAACACCGGGTCAAACAGCTTGAGGGCTTCACCCTGCCACAAGCTGTGCGCGCCGGGAAAAGGGTCAAAGGCCCGTATACGGCGTTGAATGGCCTGCGCAGGTGCCGACCAATCCACCAAAGCCTCAGCCTTGCTGATTTTTTCCGCGTAAGTCACGCCTTCATCCGGTTGGGGTTCCATGGGCAACCCTTCGCCTTCCAAGGCGTTGAGGGCCGACACGATCAAACGCCCGCCCAGTTCAGCCAGGGTGTCGTGCAGTTGCCCGGTGGTGGTGTGCTCACCAATCGGCACCGCCTCACGCAGGCGAACCGGGCCAGTGTCCAAGCCTGCCTCCATCTGCATGATGCACACGCCGGTTTCAGCATCCCCGGCTTCAATCGCACGGTGTATGGGGGCAGCGCCCCGCCAGCGCGGCAACAGGCTGCCATGGATGTTCAGACAGCCCAGGCGCGGAATGTCCAGCACCCGCTGAGGCAGAATCAAGCCATAGGCGGCCACCACCAACACGTCCACCGGTTGACCCCGATTGGCCGTGGACAAGGCTTCAATGGCCGCTTCCGCGTCATCGCCTTTGCGCAGGCTGACCGGCTGGGCCACGGGAATGCCCAAGGACAAGGCGGTCTGCTTGACCGGCGAGGCCGTCAGCTTCATGCCTCGTCCCGCGGGGCGGTCGGGTTGGGTCAGCACCAAAGGCACCGAAAAACCGGCGTCAACAATTTGACGCAGGGCCACTTCGGCAAACACCGGTGTGCCCGCGTAGGCCACCGAGAGGGAATGGGTCATGGGGTCTTGGTGCGCCTCACAGTTGGGCGCGTTCCTGTTTTTTCAGCTTGGTTTTGATGCGGGTCTGTTTCAACTGCGACAGGTACTCGACAAACACCTTGCCATTCAAATGGTCAATTTCATGTTGAATGCACACGGCCAGCAGGCCATCGCAGTCAATCTCAAAAAATTCACCTTTCACATTCTGTGCGCGGATGCGCACCGTGTCTGGCCGGTCCACTGATTCATAAATGCCGGGCACAGAAAGGCACCCTTCTTCATACGACTTGCTGTCCGGGCTGGCCTGAACAATCTCGGGGTTCACAAACACAATCAGCCCGGACTTGTCTTCGCTGACATCCACCACAATCACCCGCTTGTGCACGTTGACCTGTGTGGCGGCCAAGCCCACGCCGGGGGCTTCATACATGGTTTCAGCCATGTCTTTGGTGAGTTTGACAAGTTGGTCATCAAACTGGGTGACTGGGGTGGCCACCGTTTTCAAACGGGGGTCCGGGTACTTCAAAATCGGGAGCAAAGCCATGGTGATGACTCCAGGCAACAACGTCTACAGCCCATAAGGATACCGCTTCTGTGCCCTGTTTGCTTCGAGAGTTCGCTCGGGTTGCCCCATGGTGACCGCCCCCCCAACCCTGGAAATCGCCCTGAACCTGGCACTGAACCCGGCATTGGATGGCAAAACCCGTCTTCAGCTTGCAGCCTGCGGCCAATGGTCACAGTTGCCCACACCGTGCGACATGGTGCAGACCTGGACCGAACGCACACTGAATTGGCTGGACCAACACCCCGACGCCTTTTGGCTGGCGTTGGGCCAGGCTGACTACCCGGCCAATCTGCTCGACCTGAAAAACCCGCCCTTGGTGTTGTTTGGCCACGGCAACCGGCACCTGCTGGCCTGCCGAAGCGTGGGCGTGGTGGGTAGCCGAAACGCCACCAAGGTGGGGCTGGGGCATGCGCAAGCCATGTCCAAGGCCTTTGCCCAAGCCGGGTGGGTGGTCACCAGTGGCATGGCCGAAGGCATTGACGGCGCGGCCCACCACGGCGCACTGGACGGGCAAGGCGGCACCATCGCCGTTCTGGGCTGCGGGCCAGACCAGGTCTACCCCAAGCACCACCGCAACCTCACCGAACGGCTGCTGGCCCACCAAGGCCTGTTGCTGTCGGAATACCCACCGGGCACCGCCCCGCAGCCGGCGTTTTTCCCGCGGCGCAACCGGTTGATTGCCAGCCAGGCCGATGCCCTGCTGGTGGTGGAGGCGGCCGTGAAGTCGGGCAGCCTCATCACTGCACAGGTGGCCAGCCGCCTTGGGCGGCCAGTGTTTGCCATGCCCGGGTCGGTGCACAGCAGCCAGAGCCGCGGTTGCCACGCCATGATCAAACAAGGGGCAGGGCTGGCCGATTGCGCGGCCGACGTGCTGGATGAAGCGCTGGCCCAACTCAAACCAGGCCGTGAAACCCACACAGCCCCAATGTTGCAAGAAGCCTACAAAACCCGAGGCCAAGCCCCCGGGTGCATGGCCGAGCCAACCGACGGGCTGGACCCTGCCAGCCAAGCCACACTGGCCGTGCTGGACGGGCAGGCCCGCGAGGTGGACCACATCGCCCGTCACTGCGGGCTGGACGAAGATGACACCCTGGCTGCGCTGACCGAGCTGGAACTGGCTGGCCTGGCTGTCTGTGAGGCCGGTGGACGGTGGGTTCGTGTGGGGCCTGCGGGCCGATGACCACCCCCTCAGAATTGGAGCATGGTGCCAAGTTCAAGTGGAAATCCTTGATTTGTGGGGAACAAGCCACTTACACTTCGGCGCACATGGGTCCGAATCCGCATGGCCTGCGCCAGCCGACCGAACCACCCCTATTAATAGTGCACACGCCAAGAGTAGCCAAGTGAGTAGTGACGCCCCAAAAAAACTGATCATCGCGGAAAAACCCTCGGTGGCTGCGGACATTGCACGTTCCCTCGGCGGCTTTACCAAGCACGACGAATACTTCGAGAGCGACGAGTACGTGCTCTCCTCGGCGGTGGGCCACTTGGTGGAAATCAAGGCACCGGATGAATTCGAGGTCAAGCGCGGCAAGTGGAGCTTTGCCAACCTGCCGGTGCTGCCCACCCACTTCGACCTGAACCCGATTGCCAAAACCGAGTCGCGCCTGAAAGTGCTGACCCGCCTCATCAAACGCAAAGATGTCGTTGGCCTGGTGAACGCCTGTGACGCGGGGCGTGAAGGTGAACTGATTTTCCGGCTGATTGTGCAGTTCGCCAAATCGAACAAACCGGTTGAACGCCTGTGGTTGCAGTCGATGACACCCGCCGCCATCCGCCAGGCCTTCGACAACCTGCGCAGCGACGCTGAAATGCTGCCGCTGGCCGATGCCGCCCGTTGCCGCTCGGAAGCGGACTGGTTGGTAGGCATCAACGGCACCCGCGCCATGACGGCGTTCAACAGCAAGGAAGGCGGTTTTTACCTGACCACCGTGGGCCGTGTGCAAACCCCGACGCTGACCATCGTGGTGGAACGCGAAGAAAAAATCCGAAAATTCGTGCCCCGGGCCTACTTCGAAGTGAAGGCGGGTTTTGGCTGTCAGGAAGGCGCGTATGAAGGCAGGTGGTTCGACCCCGCCTTCAAGAAAACAGACGACCCCGAACACCGCGCTGACCGCCTGTGGGACGAAGCCAAGGCACGCGCCATTGTGGCCGCCTGCGATGGCCAGCCCGGCACGGTGAGCGAAGAAAGCAAACCCGCCACACAGATAGCCCCGCAACTGTTCGACCTGACCAGCCTGCAACGCGAGGCCAACAGCCGCTTTGGTTTTTCAGCCAAGAACACGCTGGGCCTGGCGCAGGCCCTGTACGAAAAGCACAAGGTGCTGACCTACCCGCGTACCGACTCCAAGGCACTGCCTGAAGACTACATGGGCACGGTGAACCAGACGCTGAAGGCCTTTGTGGGCCTGGACCGAGGCCACATTGCAGGCGCCTACGGCCAGTTCTGTGAGGAAATCCTGAAGAACAACTGGGTCAAGCCGAACAAACGAGTGTTCGACAACAGCAAAATTTCCGACCACTTTGCGATCATCCCGACCCTGCAGGTGCCCAAAGCACTGAGCGAGCCGGAACAGAAGTTGTACGACTTGGTGGTCAAACGTTTCCTCGCTGTGTTTTTCCCGGCCGCCGAATACAACGTCACCACCCGCATCACCACCGTGGCCAGTCACGCCTTCAAAACCGAGGGCAGAGTGTTGGTCAAGCCGGGCTGGCTGGCCATTTATGGCCGTCAGTCCGCGGGCGATGACGACACGCTGGTGCCGGTGTCCCAAGGCGAAAAAGTGTCCACCGACGACATTGAAGCCGTTGGCCTGCACACCAAACCGCCCGCCCGCTACAGCGAAGCCACGCTGCTGTCCGCCATGGAAGGCGCTGGCAAACTGGTGGACGACGATGAACTGCGCGACGCCATGGGCGCCAAAGGCTTGGGCACACCGGCCACGCGTGCGGCCATCATTGAGGGGCTGCTGGGGGAAAAATACCTGGTGCGCGAAGACCGCGCCCTGATGCCCACGGCCAAGGCCTTCCAGTTGCTTACCTTGCTGCGTGGCCTGGATGTGGAAGAGCTCACCAAGCCTGAACTGACGGGTGAATGGGAGTACAAGCTGTCCCTGATGGAAAAGGGCGAGTTGTCGCGCGAACAGTTCATGCGTGAAATTGCCCGCATCACCCAAACCATTGTGGAGCGGGCCAAGGACTACACCGAGGACACCATCCCCGGCGACTACGCCACACTGACCACGCCTTGCCCCAATTGCGGCAGTGTGGTGAAAGAAAACTACCGCCGCTTTGCCTGCACAGCCTGCGAATTTTCCATTTCCAAAGTGCCGGGTGGGCGCCAGTTTGAAGTGGATGAGGTGGAAGCCCTGCTGCGCGACCGCGAGCTGCCCATGCTGGATGGCTTTCGCAGCAAAATGGGTCGCCCGTTTTCCGCAGTGCTCAGGCTGAGCAGCGAGCACAAGCTGGAGTTTGATTTCGGCCAGTCGCGGGACGATGAGGACGGTGAAGAAGTCGACTTTTCCGGTCAAACCCGCCTGGGGCCCTGCCCGAAATGCGCATCCAGCATCTTTGAAATGCCGACCAGCTATGTGTGCGAGAAATCGGTGGGACCGTCGAAGTCCTGCGACTTCCGTTCAGGGAAAGTCATTCTGCAACAGCCCATCGAGCGTGAGCAGATGGAAAAACTGCTGCTCCAGGGCAAGACCGACCTGCTGACCCGGTTTGTTTCGTCCAAAACCAAACGGGCATTCAAGGCCTTTCTGGTGAAAAAGCCCGATGGCACCATTGGGTTTGAGTTCGAGCCCAAGGGCGAGAAAAAACCAGCCAAGGCAGCCGCCAAAACCACCAAAGCCAAGAAAACTGCGGATTCCGCCAGTTGAAAACCCGTCAGCCAGCGCCCTGTGCGGCGCTGTCGCTGCCCATCCCTCGCGCCTTGGGCACCCGGGGCAACAAGCGGCGGTGCAGGGGGTTGTCCACGGCGGCTCCTTCGCAGTATTGACGAATCAGGCGCGCGGCCAGTGCCGCCCAAGTCAGGCCGCGCGAAGCAAACCCGGTGCACAGCATCACCCCGGACATGCCCTGCACAGGGCCCACGACGGGCAAACGGTCGTGCCACACAAAGCGCAGGCCGCAGCGCTGGTCCACCACGCTTCCCAAAGGCCAATCGGGCAGCACCGCCCGAAACCGGGCCAGGTTTTCAGCATCGGCCTGGGCACTGGGCGTCAAATCCACCGCTGGGCGCTCATAGGTGGCCCCCAGCACCATGTCAGGCCGCCCTTGTGGGCCAATCGCGTAACTCTCTCCGCTCAGTACCCAAGGCAGGTGGGGCAGGTCGCCCCGATGCACCCGGGTAATCTGCCCCTTCACCACGCCCGTTGACGCGCCCGGTACAGGGGCCAAGGCCAAGCTGGTGTGGGCACACGCCACCACCACCGCGGTGTGGGTTTGCTGCAGTGTTTGCAGGTCGGCCACCGGGCTGTGTTCATGCAGGGTCAGCCTGCCCCGGCACGCGGCCAGGTTGGCGTTCACCCAGGCCACCGGGCTGGCCCAACCGCCCTGCGCAAACCAATAGCCCTGCAACGCGGCCGCCGGGCCCTCGGTGCTGCCGGTGTGCCATTGCACCCAGTCGTGGCAGTCTGTCCGCAGGCGCCAAGTGTCCAGCGCCCGGGCTCGTTCCGTGGCCTCAAACACTTGCAGATGGCCGGGCAAGTCCCAGTCCACGCCCCTGCGCAAGTGGCCTTGGTCCGTCAGCAATTCCAGCGCTTCGCGGGTGGCTTGCACGCCTTCCACGGTGAGGCGGCTCAAGGGGGTGTCCCCACGGGTCAAATGGGGGTGAAAAGCACCCAGCCAGTTGCCAGACGCACCACTGGCGGCGGTGTGGGCCTCGTACAAGTCCACCTGCCAACCGGCTGCACACAGGGCATGCGCCACTGCACTGCCCGCCAAACCTGCACCAATGACTGCGGCGGTGTTGATCATGTCTGGTCAGCGGTTTGCGCCAAGGGCAGATAACGCCTCAAGGTGGACACCAGCGTGGCCATGTTCACTGGCTTGGTGAGGAAATCGTCCATGCCGGCTTCGCGGCTTGCGGCTTCGTCTTCAGCAAGGGCTGCGGCCGTCAACGCCACGATGGGCACCTTGCTGACGGGGCCTTCCATGGCGCGGATGTTGCGGGTCGCTTCCAGTCCATTCATGACAGGCATGTGCAAGTCCATCAACACCAAATCCGGGCTGGGCTCCTGCTGCATCCTGTTCACGGCCTCTTGGCCGTTGGTGCACACCTCAATCTGCAACTTCAGGCGTTTCAGAAAGGCTTTGATCACTTCCTGATTCAAAAGGTTGTCCTCCACCACCAACACCCGGTGGGCCGACCAATCCGGATAAGCTGCAGGCGCTTTGGAGGCGGTCTCGGCCGCCAACATCGGGTCGGGTTTGTTCAGGGCATCGAAGGGCACGGTGAAGGTGAATTCACTGCCCACACCCAATGTGGACTTGGCCACCAGGGTTCCGCCCAGCCACTGGGTGAGGCGCTTGCCCAAGGCCAGACCGAGGCCCACGCCACCATAGGCCCGGGTTTCTGTGTTGTCGGCTTGCTCAAACGGTGCAAACACTTGGTCAAGCAGGGCGGTGTCAAACCCCACACCGGTGTCTTTCACGGTGGCCACCAAGTCGCAACGGCCATCGGGCCTGGCTTGGGTGTGTATTCCCAGAGTGACTGTGCCGGTGTCCGTGAACTTGATGGCGTTGTCCAGCAAAATGCGCAACACCTGCCGATGGTGAGCCACCTCGCCTTTGAGCCTCGCGGGTACGTTGTTGTCGATGTCCAGTTGCAAAGCCAGCGATTTTGCCGTGGCCCTGTTGCGGTGGCTGTCGATCACCTCGCGGCAGTAGGCATTGACATTGAACTCTCTGGGTTCCGACCGCAAAGCCCCAGACTCCATTCGGGTGAAGCTCAACACATCGTCGAGCATGCTCAACAGGCGTTGGGACTCCTGCGCCATGTCCCGCAGAATGGCCAAAGGGCCAGGCTCGGTCAGGTGGCTTTGCAACAGGGTGTTGAACCCGATGATCACGTTCAGCGGTGTGCGTATTTCATGGCTCATGTTGGCCAGAAAACGGCTTTTTGCGGCATTGGCGGCCTGAAGCTCGCGGGTTCGTTCACGCACCAACTCTTGCAACCGGTCCCGATACAGCGTCAGTTCTTCTTCATTGGACTGGCGCTGGGTGATGTCCTGCACCACCCCTTCAATGGACCTGATGTGGCCGTCCTCTTCCAGCACCACATGGTTAAAGCCTTCCACGGTCATGCGGGCATCAGCCCCTGTGCGGACATGCCGTCGGTAGCGGGTACTGGTTTTCAAGGCCAAGGCCTGGGCCAAGGCGCGCACTAACTCCCCCTCAGGTTCATCGCTGCGGGCTTTGCCAATCAGGCTGTCGCCCAGCCGCAAATCCTTCAACCCCAGCAAGCGGCCCAAAGTTGGGCTGGTGTAGGTGAGCCGCCCGCTGCCATCGGTTCTGAAGAAACCGAAGTGGTTCTGCATGCCGGTGACCAGCGCGGTAAAACGGGCTTCGCTGGCGCGCAGTTGCTCATTGGCCTGTCGCAGAATCCTGCGCTGCCTGGACAGGGAACTGATCACCAAAAACAACAGGAAGTCGATGGTCAAACCACCCACCAGCACCGAGCGTGGCGTGGGCGCCAAGGTGTTGGATTCAAAATAGGGGGTCGAACGAAACACAGCCAGCCACTGGCGGCCGGGCAAATCAATGTCCAACCTCACCTCGAACAGGGGCTCGCCGTGTTGTGCTGTGTTCACTGAGTCGGTGGCGTAGAGGCGCTGTGCAGGGGTTTCAATTCGGTCGTCATACAACTCGAAGTCGATGTCTTTGGCACCGCGCCCCAGCACGCCTTTCATCAAGTCACCTGCGCGAAACGGGCTGTACACAAAGCCATCAATGGAGGCTCTTCTGGCCTGCAAATCGGCAGGGGGGTCCCCGGTTTTATACACCGGGAGGTACATGAGAAACCCAGGTTGCGGGTCCACCCCGTTTTCCTGTTTGAGGGTGACCAAACCCGACAGAGCCGTGTCGGCGTGGTCCATGGCAACGTCCATGGCTTGGCGCCTCACCGGTTCGGAATACATGTCATACCCAATCGCGCGGCGGTTGCGTTCGTCCATCGGCTCCAGCATTTCAATGGCGCTGTACTGGTTGCGGGCCTCGACAGGCCAAACACGGTAGTCGGGCAGGCCCTCGCGCCGCACACGCTCCTCGTGCCGCGCCACCTCATCGGGTTTCAGCATGCGTGCGTAGCCCAAACCCTGCACACCGGGCAGGATGTCTTTCAAATTCAACCCCTGCACATACAGCGCCCAGATGCGGCGGTCCACTTGTTCGGTGGCGTGGATCAACGACACCCCACCGCGCAACGCTTGTTCATAGTCACGCATGCGGTTCTTGATGAGCAGTGCGGCTTCTTGGGCCTCGGCGGTGAATTTTTGGCGGGCTGTTTCCGTGGTGGCATGGTCAGCCACAACCCACGCCAGTACAGTGAGTGTCAGCGACAGGCCGAGCACCAGCCACGCGGTGACCTCGTTGTGAAGAACGTCGGCCAACGCCTTGGATGCCTTCAATGAACGCGATTGTCCGGTGTGACGGAACATGCCTTTAACGTGTTGGAACTGCCAGCTTCAAGTATGCGGGATTTCTTCCCTTTCTGCCCAATCTGTGGTGGGGCGGTTCAACCCGCCTCAGTGCTGGGTCACCTGCCAGGCCTGCAACAAGTCAAGGCGCTGGCCACCGGTTTGGGCCAAGGTTTTCAGCCAGGGCAGGCTTCGGTCCATGCGGTCGACCGCATAGGGCATGGGCTTGAGTGCTGTTTCCAGCCCATCACGCATCAAGGGTTGCGTGAAGTCGTCCCAATGAATGAGCAACACGCGTTTGGCCTGAGGGGCTGCCACCACGTTGGCCCAATACTGGGCCACCTGCTGTTCGGTGAGTTTGCCCAAGCCCCCAATGCCCAAGTACACCGTATCGGCCTTGAACGGTGCATTTTGCCCCGGCACAAACCCTGCACTGGGCTGAATCAGCGCCAAGGGTTGCAGGCCGTGGCTGCGGTGGTAGACCGCAAACGCAAAACTGCCGCCTTCCTTCATGGCCAAGGCATGTGCGGGCAAGCGCAATGGCGTGCTGACCACGCCACCCGTATACCCGGTTGGCGCATGGGCCGATCCAATCACCTCGACGGTGAAATCCCCCAGCGCAATGCGGTCCCCTGCCTTGAACACCTGAATCAACGAATCCGGGCAATTCTGGCCCAGTGCAATTTGTCGGGTGGAGGGGCTGCCGATGACCCTGGCACCAAAACGTTGCGCCAGATAGGGCGCATCCATGGCGTGGTCGTAATGGGAATGGGCCACCAGCACCGCCGACAACCCGGGGCTAACGCCCAAGCGTTCAAAAGCATGTGAAGCAGCCTCATCCACCCGGGCATGGTTCACTTCAAGGCGTGTGAACATCACTTGCGGCAGGGCGGGGCGGGACAGAAAACCATCCAACATCCAGGTCGTGGTGCCATCGGTGAACATCAGGCTTGAGGTGCCCAAAAACACACTCCGGACTTGCGCGGCTTGCCGCGCAGGCTCAATCGATGAGCCTGTGATGGCTGACAGGCCGGGGGCGTTGCCCAAGGCCAGTGCCAGCAGGCCGCCCAGCATCAACAGCATCAAGGCAAACGCAGCCCCCAGCCGCTTGATCCATCGCCCAAGTGTTGCCATGGTTCAGTCAAGAAAGAAGTCGCGCTGGATGGACTGGCTGCCCGGCACGGTGGAGTACTGGTCAAACTCGGTTTGGCCTGCCGCGCGCAGCACCGCCTCGTCCAAAAAGAATTGCCCCGTGCTGTCCGGGTCAGCCAGGGTTTTGGACAGAATCACCGAAGCAGCATCAGCCATGATGGCCGGGTTGCGGCAATGCTCGGGTTGAACACCGGGAATCATTTGCATGGCAGCGGTGTAGATACCGGTTTGTGGCCACAGCGCATTCACGGCAATGCCGAAGGGCTTGAATTCCCGGGCATGGCCCAGTACACACATGCTCATGCCGTACTTGGCCATGGTGTAGGCCACATGGGGGCCAAACCACGCGGGGTTCATGTTCAAGGGTGGGGACAAGTTCAGCACGTGGGGGTTGCGGCCCGCCTTGGCCGAGGCTTTCAAATGGGGCAATGCTGCCTGAGTGGTGGCAAACGTGCCCCGCACATTGACGCCGAACATCAGGTCAAAACGTTTCATCGGCGTCAGCTCAGTGGGCATCAAGAAAATGGCGCTGGCGTTGTTGATGACACCATCAATGCCGCCAAAGTGGTCAGCGGCGCGGTCCACCGCAATCTTGAGCGCCTCTTCATCGCGGATGTCACATTGAATCGGCAAGCAGCGCCCACCGGCAGCCTCAATGGCCTGGGCTGCCGAACTCAGGGTGCCCGGCAGTTTTGGGTTGGGGTCGACGGTTTTTGCGGCGATGGCCAGGTTGGCCCCTTGGGCAGCCAGTTTGCAGGCAATCTCCAGGCCAATGCCACGCGATGCGCCGGTGATGAAATAGGTTTTGTTGTTCAGGCTCATGGCCATGTTCTCCGGGTCAGGGTTTCAACAAGGGCAGGGCCAAGGGCCAGCCTGTGGTTTCAAATTGGGGTTTGAAAAAACCGAAATGGCCGATACGGCTTGCGCCCACCTCGCTGGGGTTCAAGCGTCGATGGGTGACCGTGACACCCGGGTACATGTGAAAAATGTCCTCGGTGTTTTGTGCAGACATCAGTTCATCATCGGTGAAGCTGAGCACCTTGAAACTGCGCTTGAAGGCCGCGTAATGGGCTTTGACCGCCGGGCCTTCAACACCCACCAGGTATTCACGGTTCAGGCACCAGCGCCGCCACTGCTGCATCACCCCTGCCGGCAAATCGCCGATCATTTTCAAGGCTTTGCCCGGGTAATAGCCACACAGTGGTGTCATTAGGGGTGCAAACACCCACCACACCAGCCAGGCCTTGGACTTCAGCGCCCAGTCCGCATGCAACCAATACCCGGTGCCCGTCGCGATACCGGCCATGTGGTCCACCAGCTCACGGTCGGGCAAGGCCCCCACAATCTGGCTGCCCAAGCTGTGGCCCAGCCAAATCAGTCGGCCCTGCGTCTGCTGTTTCGCCCACCTCAACACGGTGTTGGCGTCTTGGCTTATCCACGTGTTCACATCGGTTTGAACACGTCGCGCATTGCCTGTGCCTTTCTCCATGCCCCTGTAGTCAAAGGTGACCACGCGGTACCCGTGTTGGTTCAACCACGCAGCAAACGGGCGATAAAAATCTTGGGGCACCCCCATCGCTGGCGAAATCACCACGGTGTCGCAGTCGGTATTGGTGCACTGGTGGCAATAAACCCGCAGGGCGTAGCCGTCGGGTGTGCTCAACGCAATGGGCGTGGCAGAGGCTTGGGGGGCTGTCTCCATGGTCCATGTCCTGTTGTTGTGATTGTCGAATCATCATAGGGCTGGACAGCCATGAAAAAAAGCCACCGGGGCGACCAGTGGCCTTTTATGGCACAAAACAGCGCGCAATTCAGTGTTGCTGAAACTGCATGAATGGCCTGAACAACTTCACTTCACGGCGGCTGCCGCCAAATGCACATCCTCAATCGACAAGGCCATTGAACCCTGCCCTCGGTTCAACATGGCAGCCGACTTGCGGGAATCAAAATACTTGTCGTAGTGAAACACGAAATCGTCTTGGGTCAAGGGCACATGGCAGGCCCTGCAGGTGGCGTAGTCCGACTTCACCGGCTGGCCGTTGGCGTCGAATGCGGCATACACCCAATCACCGGTTTTCAGGCCCTCGGGGGCGGAGGCACCCCAGCCGCTGCCTTTGTACATCACAAACACACGCTCCAGCTCGGCCTTGGCCAACTTGCCATCACCGCCTTTGTTGGCCTTGTAAATGTCCATTACTGCAACCGTACCGTTGGCGAAAGCCTCGCCCTTCTTGGCTTTGGCACCGGTTGGGTTGATGTATATGTCACGAATGTGCCCCGTGGGTTTTTCAATGCCTGCAAGAAACACGGGCCAGCCCCGGTAATCCGTGGGCATGGCCAACTCCCCGTCTTTGGGGGCTGGGCCAAACATCTGGCCCACTGCGCACCCCGTCAACACCACTGCCGCTGCCGATGCAGCCAATACCAATCGTTTCATTTCCTAACCCTCCGGTCTTGTTGTGCCAGCACTTCAGCGTTGGTTGATCAATCACGATAGTGGATGCTCAGACAAAGCTCAATGGTAGGCTGGGGCCTTGGTCGGATGCAAGGGTTTACCCTGTGGGTTCTCGGTCGGTGCATGACAAAAGTGTGGCATGTCACACCGATGATTCGTTCAAAAACCAAATCAGCCGCACCGGCAGTATCAGTGGGTTAGGTTCACCACGCTTTAGCACGCCATGCATCACCCCAATTCAAACCGCCGAACTCTCCTCAAAACATTTCTGCTGGGCGCCAGCGCAAGCAGCCTGCCTTGGCTGGCTGGCTGCGGCAGCGACTCCACATCCACCAGCGCTGGGGGCACCGTTCAGGCCGCAGGCGCCAACCGCTTTGGCGGTAGTGCAGTCAACAACGCGCAATTCCGGTTTCGCAACATCGGCCCGCTGAAAGCGGCCGACGCCAACGGTGTCAGGGTGGCCGAAGGCTTCTCAACCCGCGTGGTGGCCATTGCTGGCCAGGCACCGGCCAGCGGCGCCACGCCTTGGCACATCTTCAACGACGGCGGCGGTGTGGTGCCTCGCCCCAATGGCGGATGGATCTACTGTTCCAACAGCGAAGTGCCCGGTGTGGGCACCTTGGGCTTTCAAGTGCCACAACTGGCGCCGCTGACCAACCCGCTTGAAAACCTGGTGCCCGGCCTGGGCGGTGCAAGCGCACTGGTGTTTGACCCTGACGGCACGGTGGTGGACAGCTACCGAATCCTGACTGGCACCACCTTCAACTGCGCGGGCGTCATCACCCCGTGGAAAACCTGGCTGAGCTGTGAAGAAGTGCCCACCGGCCAGGTGTGGGAATGCGACCCCTTCGGCCAACAAGCCGCCAAGCCACTGCCCACGCTGGGCTTTTTCAGCCATGAGGCTGTGGCCATCGACAGTGTAAGGCGCGTGCTGTACATGACCGAAGACATGCCCGATGGGCGCTTCTACCGCTGGGTACCCTCGGCCACCGATTGGCCGGCCGGTGCGGCGCGCCCAACGTTCAATCAGGGTTTGCTGCAAGTGTTGAAAGTCGGTGGTGCGGGTGTTGAGGCTGCGTTGAAGTCGCCCCAGCCCTACACCTGGGTCAATGCCGCCAACCCGGGCTCCCCACAAAGTGACAACCGCATTGACGGCACCACTGCATTCGACGGCGGCGAAGGCGTGTGGTACCAAAATGACCGGGTGTTCTTCACCACCAAGGGCGACGACCGCCTGTGGATGCTGAACACCACCGCGCAAACCATTGAAGTGGCCTACGACCTGACCACCGCCAAAGCCCCCAACAACATTCTGAGTGGCGTGGACAACATCACCATGACCCCCTTCGGCGAGGTGTTGGTGGCCGAAGACGGCGGCGACATGCAAGTGGTGGTGGTGTACCCCGACGGCACCTTGGTGCCCTTGCTGCAGATTGTGGGGCAAGACCAATCCGAAATCGCCGGCATCGCCTTCAGCCCCGATGGCAAACGCATGTATTTCACCAGCGACCGCGGTGGCCCCGCGCCCGGCGGTGGTTACGGCCTGGGCCTGGGCATGCTCTATGAGCTACAAATTCCGGCCACCGTGCCCAATATCTGATTTCACACAACCCATTCGGCGGAGAACACCACCATGTCTGCACCCCGCAGAAAACGCACCCGGGCCCAGAAGCGCCCGGGGCTGACTCGTCGCACATTCCTCAAAGGGCTGGGCATAGGCTCCCTGGTGGGGGCCAGCAGTGCAACCCTCACCGGCTGTGGCGGCCAGAACTCCGTCAGCGGCGGCAACGGCACCCGCTCCAACCCCAATGAAGTGGCCACACAGAAAGTTCAATTTCTGCACGGGGTGGCCAGTGGTGACCCTACGGCCAGTGCCGTCATGTTGTGGACCCGAATCACCCCGGAACAAGCCAGCAGCACAGTGCTGGGTGAGGTCAATGTCTACAGCGATGCCGGTTTGAAACTGCTGGTCAAAACGCTGGACTTTTCCACCTCCGCCAGCCGCGACTTCACCGTCAAGCTGGACTGCACCGGTTTGTCCGCCGACACCGTGTACTTCTATCAGTTCCTCAGCAACGGCGTGCGCAGCCCGGTTGGCCGTACACGCACCATGCCGGCAGCCAGCAACAAACGCGCCTTGAACCTGGGCCTGGTGAGCTGCTCATCCATGCCGCACGGTTTTTTCAATGCCTACGCCCAACTGGCCAAGCGCACCGACCTGGATGCCGTGGTTCACCTGGGCGATTACATCTACGAATATGGCGATGGCGAATATGGGTCCCTGCGGGCCTGCGAACCCGCCACCGAAATTCTGACCCTCAGCGACTACCGCACCCGCCACGGCCAATACAAAAAGGATGTGGACCTGATGGCCCTGCATGCGCAGGTGCCCTTCATCACCATTTGGGACGACCACGAAAGCGCGGACAACTCCTACACCAATGGGGCCAACAACCACACTGAAGGCACTGAAGGCGTGTGGGCCCAGCGCAAAGCCGCCGCTCAAAAAGCCTATGACGAGTGGATGCCCATCCGCCTGCCCGAGGCGGGCAACCCCAACAAAATTTTCCGCAAAATTCCGCTGGGTGGTTTGGCCGACTTGGTCCTGCTGGACACCCGCCTGTACGACCGCGATCAAGACGCGTCGACGCCCATCAACCCATTGGAAGGCAACGCCTCCAATGGCGAACGCACCATGATCGGCGAAGAGCAATTCAATTTCCTGATCAACAACCTGCGGGCCTCAACCACGCCGTGGAAACTGGTGGGCAACCAAGTGGTGTTCCATCAATGGATCATCAAACCCGGGCTGAACAACCCCGCGCCAGGCCCTGTCAACGACGTGTTGGCCCCCTCCGGCCTGAATGGAGACTCCTGGGACTCCTACGGCGCAGAGCGGCAGCGCATCATCAACGCACTGCGGGGCAGCGATGGCGGCGCACCCATCAACAACGTGGTCATCCTGACCGGCGATGTGCACAGCGCTTGGGTGGCCGACATCACCGACAACCCCAATGTGCCCATCAGCCAGTTGGGCGGCTACAACCCGCTGACTGGCGACGGCAGTGTGGCGGTGGAATTCGTGGTCACCTCGGTCACATCGCCCGGCCTGCCGATTCCCGATGAAGTGGTGCAGGCCATCCGGCTGACCAGCCCACACATCAAACACGTGAAGATGAGCGAACGGGGTTACAGCCTGCTGAAAGTCACCGAAGAAAAAGTGGTGTGCGAGTACTGGGCGGTCAGCACCATCACCGAGCGCGGGGGCAGCGAACGCCTGTCCGCCAGCTTTGAAGTGTTGAAGGACGCCAACCACATCAGCCCGCAATTGCCCGCACTGCCCGGGCCACTGGCTGGCCTGTTGCCGCTCTGAGGCAGGACTGTCGGGGTGTGGCAACCGCCTTCATGGCCTGCCACGCCCTGCCCAAGCCCCAAACTCCGGTAACATCCGGGGCTGTTCACCCATTTCGGAAAACTGCCTGTGTCCGCTTACCGAACCACACCGCCTTGGCTTACCGGGGTTCTCACAGTCGCACTGATGAGTGCCTGCATTACCTTCTGGTTCGTGCTCATGCTGCCGTTCATCGGCCTGCGCTGCATCCCTGTTCACAAGCTACAACGCTGGGCCTCAGACCGTTGTGTGGCCATTGCCACCCTGTGGGTTGGCAGCAACCACCGCATTTACGACGCCATGCATGGTCAGCAGGGGCAAGTGCGCATCGAAGGGCAGTTCAAACCCGGCAGCAGTTATTTGGTGGTGTGTAACCACAGCGCCTGGTCAGACATCGTCTTGCTGTTCGACGCCCTCTATGGGCATGCCCCCTTTGGCCGTTTCTTCCTGAAGAAAGGGCTGATCTGGGTGCCCATCGTGGGTGTGGTGTGCTGGGCCATGGATTTCCCGTTCATGAAACGCCACAGCCGCCAAGCCATTGCCAAAAACCCGGCGCTCGCCTCTCAAGACCTCGAAACCACCCGCAAGGCCTGCGAGAAATACAAAGCCAGCCCAGTCACCGTCATCAACTTTCTGGAAGGCACCCGGTTCACACCCGCCAAGCACGCACGCAGCAAGTCCCCCTACACCCACCTGCTGGCACCCAAGTACGGTGGCCTGTCCGCCACGCTGGACGCAATGGGTGAACAGTTCGCAGGGCTAGTGAATGTCACCATCGCCTACCAACCGGCCGGGCGCAACATCACTTGGTCGTGGTTGTGCGGCCAACAGCCGGATATGGCCATCCACATCGAAGTCACTGACATTCCCCGCGACATGCTCAAAGGCGATTTCCGCAACGACCCTGAATTCAAAACCCGGTTCAAAACCTGGGTCAATACCTTGTGGGCCAACAAAGACCGTCGCTTGGCCGACATGAAATCCAAAACATCCACCACCGCTTGACAGGCTTGGTACACTGTTGAGCTAAGTTGTTGCTGCCTTCCACCCGGTTTATGCGCCATTCCAGACATTCCCTGCTGATTGCCCTGCTGCTTTGGGCAATGCTGCTTGCCCAAGGGGCAGGGGTGGTGCACCGTGTCGTCCATCTGGACCGGCTGAACCCCAAGGCCGCAACGCTGGACAGTGCCAGCACCCACGACCATGGCGTGGCCCACCCCTGTGCACTGCTTGATGTGCTCGGTGGCACCCCGCCAGGTTGCGGCTTTGGTTCAACCACCACCGCGCTTAACCTGCCTGCGGGCCACGAACCCCGCACCACTGACGCCAACCCCTCACGGTTGGCCAGTCGCCTTTGGTCCACACACGCTGCACGCGCGCCCCCATCGGCTTGATCGCCCCGCAAAACCCCAAATAGATCAACCCGCTGACCGCCAGCCCGCCCAGGCCGCTGCGCGGTGCCGTGTATCAGGACAACCATGAACAAGCCATTTCCCATGCGCCCCGTGGCGCACGCCTGCGCCCTTGTGCTCAGCCTCGCAACTTTGCCCGTGAACGCCCAAGAGCGTACCGTGCTCGAATCGGTGGTCGTCACCGGCGATATGCCGGTCGATGCCACCATCAAACCCCTGACGGTGCTGGACAACGCTGAACTGAACAAGACTGGCGCCCCAACGCTGGGCGACGCCCTGCAACGCACCCCGGGTGTCTCCGTCACTGGCTTTGGGCCCAATGCCAGCCGCCCCATCATCCGCGGGCAAGACGGCGACCGCGTGAAAATTCTGCGCAACTCCTCACCCACCATTGACGCCTCCACCCTCAGCTACGACCACGCCCTCACCATCGACCCGCTGACCATCCAGCAAGTTGAAATTCTGCGTGGCCCAGCCGCCCTGGCCTACGGCGGCAATGCCGTGGCGGGTGCCATCAACCTGGTGGACCAGCGCATTGCCCGAAGCCCGCTCACCGGCGTGTCCGGCGGGCTGACGCTGCTGGGCGAAGGCGCAACCCGCCAAAACGGGGCCGGCCTGCAACTCGGCGTGGGCCTGGGCAAAGGCTGGAGCCTGACTGTCGACGGCACACGCCGCCGCTCAGGCGACCTGCGCACCCCCAACTTCACCGACCCGGGTGCCGACCCCACCACCCCCGCTGACGACTTCCAAAGCCGCCGCGTGGGCAACAGCAGCGCACAAAGCCGCAGCGCTGGCGCAGGCTTGTCCTGGGGTGATGACCGGGGTTATGTGGGTGTGTCCACCGAAGAGACGAACCAAAACTACGGTGTACCCAAAGCGCTGGATGTACGCATTGGCATGACCAGCCGCCGCAATGCCCTTGAAGGCCAACGCACCCTGGGCGGCTTTGTTGAACAAGTCAAGTACCGCATTGCCCAAACCGACTACCAACACCAAGAGTTCGAAGGCGGCGCACCCGCAACCCTGTTCAGCAACCGTGGGCTGGACGGTCGGGTTGAGCTGGTGCTCAGCCCAAGCCGCTTCGGTAACTACGCCCTGCGCGGTACCACAGGCCTGCAGTTTGAGCGCAGCGACTTCTCCGCCCTCGGCGACGAGGCCTTCGTGCCCTCCACCACCACCCGAAGCACCGGCGCCTTCTATGTGGCCCAGCTGAAGTCTCAAGCCCAAGGCGCAGGCCAATGGGAACTGGGCCTGCGCAGCGATCAGGTCAGTGTCGATGCAGCCAGCACCGGCACCTCACCGCTGAACGGGCCTGTCGCTGGCGCTGGCGTAACCGGCGGCCCCGCAGAAAGCCGCAACTTCAACCCCAACTCAGTCTCGCTGGGTTACCAGCAGCCCCTGACCGGGGGTTGGACTGTGGGTGGCTCGGCAGCCCGCATCGAACGCGCACCCACCTCGTTTGAACTGTTCGCCGACGGCGTGCACGTGGCCACCGACTCCTACGAAAAAGGCAACCCGACACTGAAGGAAGAACGCGCCAACCACGTGGAACTGAACACAGGTTGGGCCAGCGGCGCCGCGCGCTTCAAAGCCAACCTGTTCCAAACCCGGTATGCCAACTACATTGCACTGATTGGCCGCCCCGGCGCAGGCCCTGGCGGGCTTGAGCAATTCGACAACATGGACCCGGCTGACCCTGTTGTGGTACCGGTGTACGACTTCCGCGCCGTGCCTGCCACCTTCAAAGGGCTGGAACTGAGCGCAGGCACCAGCCTGAACTGGGCTGGCTGGCGTTGGTCACCACAACTGCAATACGACCGTACAAGGGCCAACCGCCGCGACGGTGGGGGTGCCTTGCCACGAATCGCGCCTCAGCGCGTGTTGGGAACACTGGACATTGAACAGGGCGGGTGGAGAATTTCCCCAAGTGTGGAATGGCGCGATTCAAGCCCCGGCGCAGCCAACGACCCAGCGACGGACGCCTACACCTTGGTCAATGTGGGTGTGAACCGCCGCATCAACTTGGGCGGCACCGCAGCCGACGTGTTTGTGAACCTGAACAACCTCACGGATGAGTTGGCCTACTCCGCCAGCACCATCGCCACGGTTCGCCGTTACACACCGCTGGCCGGGCGCAGCGCCCTCATGGGCGTGCGCTGGCAGTTCTAAACCAATCGGCTGCCCGGTGGTTTCAGTGGTGGTGGTGCCCACCACCCTGAGCCACCACGTCCCTGACTTGGGCACGCACGGGCATGTCGATGGCCTTGCCGTCGGCGGTCTTGAATTTCAGCAGCAACTCCAGGTCTTGGCCCGGGGTGACTGGGCCATTCAAGGCCATCAGCATGATGTGATAGCTGCCGGGCTTTAACTCCCCGGGCTGGCCCGGGGCAATGGCCAGCGATTCAATCTGGCGCATTTTCATCACATCGCCATCCATCTTCATTTCATGCACCTCAGCCACTTGGGCTGCCGGGCTTTCAACGCCCACCAAGGTCACTGGCTGGGTGGATTCGATGGTCATGAAGGCCCCTGTGGCGTCCTGCTCAGCCAAGGCTGCGCGCACCCACGGGTTTTTCACCGTCACACCGTCTTGCACCTGTGGCGCCTGCGCGGCCTGTTCAGGGGCAGTGGTGGCGGCCGAGGGGGCTGCGGCGGCTGGTGGCTCAACCGGTTTGTCGGAACACGCGGCCAGTGCAGCACACACGGCGATGGCCAAGGCACTGCGGGTCCAATTGCTGCGAATCATCATCACTCCTTATTGCTGAAATACTTTCTTGAGAATGGCCGCGCCCGTGGCGGCAGGGTTGGCTCGAATGGCCTGCTCCTGTGCGGCTATCCCTTGAAACAACGCATCCATGGCCTTTTTGGTGACATGTTGTTCCAAATTCAAGTCCTCGGGTTTGAACAAACCTGTGGCAGCCGCCTTGTCAGCCAAGGCCTGATACTGTCGTGCAGCGCCCACCTCCGCTGTTTTGCTTTTCACAATCGGCAAAAACAGCGCCGTCAGGTCTGTCTCGGTTTGCCGGCGAAAAAAATCCGTCACCGCCGTGTCGCCACCACTCAGCACCGATTTGGCATCAGCCACCGACATGTTCTGAATGGCTTTCTTAAGCAGGGTTTTGGCTTGCGGTACCGCCGCCTCTGCGGCGCGGTTCATGGACACCTCCAAGGCACCTAGTTGGTCTCCCATGCCCAGCATTTTCAATCCACCCTTGGCTTTCTCCAAAGGGGCGGGCAAGGGGATACGGGCTTGGGGGTTGTTCAGGAAGCCATCCGGTTTGCCCAAATTGGCCATGGCCGCCTCAGCGCCTTTGTCCAAGGTGGTGCGCAGGGCCGACACCGCGTCTTTGGAACTGATCTGGCTGAAATCAGCCGCATGGGCAATTGGGGCCAATGGCCCACCCAAAGTGCCCATCAGGGCGCATGCCAACACCGCACAGTATTTGCGCATCTCATCCTCCCGAAAGCCGTCCATGGCCTGTTGTTTCAAACCATTGTAGAGGATGGCTCAAAGGCTATTTGCCCAAACTCACTGTTTGAGTATTCAAACGCTGACGGCTTTGGGCAATCGCCTGTTGAATCTTCGGCACCGCAGCCTGGGCCACGCGTTCGCCTTCCAGCAGGAATTCATGCCGCTGGTCCAGGTTCAGCGCGTCCGCATGCTGCACACTGGGTTGAATCACCACATCGGCGCGGGCCAGTTCAGCCTTGATGGCCTGTTGGCTCAGAATGTTGATGCTCTGGTCCAAGAGCCCCCACCAGCCCAAAGTGCCCACCCCTTTCTTGGGGCGGGCCGAAATGTCCACCGCAATCACCACATCGGCGCCCAAATCGCGCGCGGTGTTCACCGACACCGGGCTGACCAGCCCACCGTCCACATACTGCTTGTTGCCAATCTGGGTGGGCAAAAACACGTTGGGAATACTGCACGACGCACGCACCGCCTGGCCCGTGTTGCCATAGTTGAACACCACCTTGTCGCCGCTGCCCAATTCGGTGGCTACCGCCGCATAGCGCACAGGCAACTGTTGAATTTGCCGGTTCTTCACCTGCGCATTCACAAACTGCTGCAATTTTTCGCCCACCAAAAAACCCTTGCTGCTCAGGGTCAAATCGCGAATGTCCGCCTCGGTGATGTTCAGCGCTGCACGTTGCAATTCAAACGATGTCATGCCGCTGGCGTACAGGGCACCCACAAAGCTGCCGGCACTGGTGCCCACAATCAGGTTGGGTTTGATGCCCTGGCTTTCCAGCACCTTGATCACACCCACATGCGCAAAGCCCTTCACGCCGCCACCGCCCAGCACCAAGGCCACCACAGGCTCACGCGCCTTGGGCGGCTCAACAGGTTCAGGCTGGGCCGTGTGTTCCGGTGCACTGGCACAGGACACCAGCAACAGCACCGCCACGCCGCGCAGGACGGTTCGTACTAAGGCATTCACGTTCATGACATCCAGAGGGAAGGGTGTTGCGCAGTGTACTTGAGGCCAAACCGGGTTAGTGGATTTCCGATACTAAACATGATCATGCCCTGTTGCGGTGCATCAAAATCAGGGAAAACCCCTTAAATACACTAAATTTTCGCTGATAGTGACCTCGGCTGGGTGATACCCTTTCGGCGCCAGTTTCCCAAAATCGTGAGGTGTGCCAATGTTGACGCACTAAATCGATGCGAAACGCACAAGTTTCGTGCAATTACGGAGACTTGCCCCGGCTATGACTGGTGCTACGGCCATAGGTTCCTCAGGAACCAGGACAATGGAGGGATTGAGTACTGATCAGGTACTCAAGGCCGACGCACGCGTGGCCCGCAAGAACGGCATGAAGCTGGTCAAAGTGGGCAATCACTCACAGTCCATGGCCGTCACACGCAGCCGCATGTCCCGTTTCATGGACTTCTCATCCGGCTCGCGCAACACACACACCGTGGCCAAAGCCCAGCATGAATCCATGCACCTGTTTGCCGCGGGTTTGCTGGCCGAGCAGCACCGGCTGGACCAAGCCAGTCACCTGTCGGATGCCGAACGCTCGGTGTGGCATCAAGTCAAACAACGCCGCCAAGTTCAGCGCAACTTCTGGCGGCAAGACTTGCTCTCCACCCACCCCGAATTGCTCGCCAACAACAATGTTGTCAGCCGCACGGCCACCCGCCTGTCCAAGGCCTGTATGTCCGCCTGCGAATGCACGTCTGCGCCCACGGGTTTCTCGTTTCGGGCACTTCGCAACCTGTTTTGCCGCGGCGTCAGTGACAACAGCATTCGCAACAAAGCCGCCGTGGCCGGTGCGTCGGTGTTCGTGGGTGTAGCCGCTGGCACCATGGTCGCCAGCATCCGGGGTGCCATGGGGTTTCAAGGGGCCATGTGGTCTTCCGTGGGTAGTTTGATGTCTGGGCTCTTTGTGTCCTTCGCAGCCTTTTCAGGCAGCATGGGCCTGGGTTCATTCCTGTTTGGCAATGTGAGCCAACGCGCGGCCGACGCACTGGACCCAACCACCGAACAGAAAGAGTTCATCGAACACCGCATCGACAGCGTGCTCAACAAACTGAACATCTACCTGGCCTCGTGCGCCCAACGCCCCGGGGCACAACACCTGCTGGCGCGTTACCTGAATACCAAAATCGGAGCTTCACACCGGGTGCCCGGTGGCGACCCGTCCACCCAAGTGCCTGAACTGCTGCAACGCTGGACGGCCTTGCTGGCCTCAAAGCCCGCCAACCCGGTTCAGGCTGCCCGCAAATTGGTGGGTGAATACCTGAATGAAGGCGGCCCCACTGAACAACGCCAACGCGAGAAGCACTTCGCCGCTTTAGCGGGTGTGGTTGAACACCTCGATGTCAGCGACCGAAGCGATGACGTAAAAAGTGACCGCCGAGATGGCCGCGTGTGGACCGAAGACACCATGAAAGAAATCAACCGCTGGTTTCTGGCCAAACTGGGCGAATCAACGATCGTTCGCCAGGTGTGCGGCAATCGTTTTTCCAAATGGATGCAGGAACTGGGGCACAAAGACTACGAAAAGATTCAAAAGAAATTGAGGGAGACACCGGGCTTGGGCCACCTGTACAAGCTGGACAGCGACTACATGCAAAACAACCTGCATCAGTATGGCCGGGTCACCCGGTTGCTGATGCGCGCGTCCAACTTTGTACATTCGTTCAACCACAACTACGTGCTGGCGGTGAACGCCCAAAGCTCTCGCGCTTTCAACGCGGTGTTCCGAAGTTTTCAGGAACACGTGTTGGGCCAACACAGTTCACGCACCATGTGCGCTGCCTTGGGGCGGTTCTGTGGCGGCATGCTGGTGGCCGCCGTGGTGTTTCTTGGCACCGCCGGCATTGGCACCCTGCTGGGCTTGGCCACCAAAATCCCGCTCGCTGGCACAGTCATCAACATTTTCGTCACCGGCACCATGATGACGCTGGTGGGCGGCATCTCCTTCCTGCTGGAAGGCGCCGCCAAACTGGCTGTGCAATGGGAAGGGTGGCAAGGCGAAGTGGCGCATCAATCGGCCAAGTACCGCGCCAACCCGGCACACGCCATCGCATTCTGAACCCGGCCATCTACACAGGCAGTGGCATGCCCCGCTGGCCAGCCACCCGGCGCAACACAAAACTGGTGTGCACGCCGGTTACCCCCGGAATCCGCGTGATCTTGCCCAGCAACAGGGCCTGGTAAGCGTCCATGTCCTTCACCACCACACGCAATTGGTAGTCCGCCTGCTGGCCGGTGATGAGCACACATTCCTGCACCTCCTGAATCTGCGCCACCTCCGCCTCAAAGTGCTCAAAACGCTCCGGGGTGTGTTGGTCCATGGATATGTAAATCAGCGCCTCCAGCGCCAAACCCAACTTGCGGGGGTTTAGTCGCGCACTGTAGCCCTCAATGACCCCAGCGTCTTCCAAAGCCCGCAAGCGCCTCAAACAGGGCGAAGGGGACAGGCCGATGCGGTCGGCCAAGTCCTGGTTGCTGATTCGGCCTTCCGCCTGCAACACCTCGAGAATTCGCCGGTCGTATCGGTCCATTTCCATGGAAAAACCCCAACATCAATTCAACGAATCCCAATTATTAGCAATAATCTGCCAATTTTTCACCAAACAGGGCAAACATTCGCAATTTAATTTGGGGGCAATCTGCGTACACTGGTTTTCATTGACTACACACACACCGCCCCGAAGGCAGAGCCGCCATGATTGCCCAACCACACACCAAATACGCCCCAGCCACCCCGGTGAATTTGCCCGACCGCCAGTGGCCCTCGCGCACCATCGAGCATCCCCCTGTGTGGTTGTCCACCGACCTGCGCGACGGCAATCAAGCCATTTTCGAGCCCATGGGTGTGGCCACCAAACTCAAGTTCTTCGACGAGTTGGTGCGCATTGGCTTCAAGGAAATTGAGGTGGGCTTTCCCGCCGCCTCACAAACTGATTTCGACGTCATTCGAACCCTCATCGACGAAGGCCGAATTCCTGCCGACGTCACCCCCATGGTCATGACACAGGCCCGTGACGATCTCATCGAGCGCACTGTGCAATCGGTGATGGGTGCCAAACGCGCCATCATCCACATCTACAACGCCACCGCACCCGTGTGGCGCAATACGGTGTTCCGCATGACTGTGCCTGAAGTGATCGACCTTGTTCGCAAACGCGTGGCCAAGGTGCGCGAACTCACCGACCAACACCCGGACACCGAATGGGTGCTGCAGTACTCGCCCGAGTGCTTCAACATGACCGAACTGGATGTGGCGCTTCAGGCCTGCAACACCGCCATTCAAGCTTGGGGTGCCGGGCCTGACCGCCCGATCATCATCAACCTGCCCACCACCGTGGAATGCAGCACCCCCAACGTGTTTGCCGACCAGATTGAATGGATGCACCGCCACCTTGAACGCCGGGAACACGTGGTGCTTTCCGTTCACCCCCACAACGACCGGGGCACTGGCGTGGCCACCGCTGAATTGGCCATGATGGCAGGCGCACAGCGGGTGGAAGGGTGCCTGTTTGGCAATGGCGAGCGCTGCGGCAACGTGGACATCGTCACGCTCGCCTTGAACATGTACACCCAGGGCGTTCACCCAGGGCTGGACTTTTCCAACATCAACGCCTTGGCGCGCTTGGTGGAAGAATGCACCCAGTTGCCCATCCACCCCCGGCACCCGTACGTGGGCGACTTGGTGTACACCGCGTTCTCCGGGTCGCATCAGGATGCCATCAAAAAAGGCTTCGACATTCAGCGCGAAGGCCAGGTGTGGGCCGTGCCTTATTTGCCCATCGACCCACGCGACGTTGGCCGTACCTACGACAGCGTGATCCGCGTCAACAGCCAGTCGGGCAAAGGCGGCATCGCCTACATTCTGGAACGCGAACACGGCGTGGTCATGCCCCGGCGCATGCAAGTGGAGTTTTCCGCGGTGGTTCAGCGCGAAAGCGAGCGCACGGAAAAGGAAGTGACTGCCAGCGAATTGTGGTCCCTGTTCGAGCGCACCTACCTTGAAGAAGCGCGGCAAACCGGCCTGAGCAGCCGCATGCAGGAACTGGACGGCCAAACCCACACCCAGCTTCAGTGGCAGCACGGGGGCAACACCCTTGACGCCAAAGGCCAGGGCAATGGTCCGGTGGATGCCGCTGTGGCGGCCCTGCAAACCCGGTTTGGCCCATTCACTGTGGTGTCGTACGAAGAACGGGCCCAGGGGCAAGGTGCCCAAGCCCAAGCCGTGGCTGTGGTGGAACTGGCCAGCACCGCACAACCCCAAGGCGTGTTCGGCGTGGGCATCCACAGCAACATCGTGCACGCCACCCTGCAAGCGTTGATGTCCGCATTGCTGCGCATGCAAGGTGCTGCTTCGGCCCTTGCCGCAGCAGAAAAAACAGGGACTTAAAATGAACCGAATTGCAGGGCGGGCCACCAAAGGCACCCACATTGCCCAACAGGCCCGCCATGCAAGCAACCCCCAGTACACAGGCCCCACTGACAACCCATCAAATTGACCACTCTGATTCTTCCAAATCATCTTCCACCCCGGAGATGCGCAGATTTCAGCGTGGTGCCTACTGCTTGGCGCTTCAATTCATCAACAACAACATCAGCCGCGATACCAGCCTGTGCCGCGAGGAATACGTCGACCTCACCACCCTGACCAACCAGCTCGTCCGCATCAGCCCCTCGCTGAAAGGGTATTTCCCCCCAGACCGTTGTACTTTACTGGCGCGGTTACATCAGTTTTCTAGAAAAGCCGCACCCCCAGAATTTGAAGCCAAGCGCGTTGCCATTAGCGCGGCCGATCAGTGCAAACGGGTGAATGGTCAGTACGCCAGTGTGGACACCACACTCACCTTGGCAGCCATGCTCGCCTTTCAATTGACCATGGCCGGCTTTTATTGGCCTGAATGGGACCTTACCCAACTTCGGCTCAACGACAATGCGCAGCCCATCGAACATCTCATTAACGAACCAAGCCTATGTTGCCCGAGGCTGCAATTCTGGTCACCCACCAACCCGGTCAAGTTAGCCCGCAGGCTGGCTTTCAGCAGTGAATTGCAGTTGAATATGCAACGCTACCTTCGCAGACACCATCAAGCGTTGGGCAACACCAACAGCCTCACCGAAGTAGACGACCTGCTCCACCGAATCAAGCTGCAGTTGATTGCCTCCCACCCCCAGGTGCTCCGCCAACATGCCAACGCGGTGGGCCTACTGGTGGCCCACCTCAGCGCTTATGACACATTGGCGCAACGCGGGCCAGACAGGCTGACCGAGGTCAATAACTGCACTTTTGAATTGGGCAAGCAGTTGTTGACGACCTTTGAACAACAGTTGCAGAACGATGCATCCAACCACAGAATAGGGACATGAACAAAACCCTCATCCTCATTCACGGCATGTGGTCCCAAGCGGCTGTGTGGAACCCATGGATTCCCGCCCTTCAAAACGCAGGGTACAACACACTTGCCCTGAACCTGCCCGGGCACGAGCCCGGTGCATCACCCACAGCCATGAAAGGTTTGGGTCTGGCCGATTACGTGGCCCATGTGGTGCAAGCTGCGCAAGGGCACAGTGACGTCGTGCTTGTGGGGCACTCCATGGGCGGGCTGATCGCCCAACAAGCTGCTGTTCAACTTCAACCCAAGGCCCTGGTGCTGGTCAGCAGTGCTGTGCCTGCGCCAATCTTTCCACTGCGCCTGAACACTTTGCT
Organism: Limnobacter sp.; assembly: GCF_046297615.1. Lineage (GTDB taxonomy): Bacteria > Pseudomonadota > Gammaproteobacteria > Burkholderiales > Burkholderiaceae_B > Limnobacter. The sequence goes on from NZ_JBKBHM010000001.1 coordinate 343,191, forward strand.
GGGCACCTTGCGCAGCTTCAGTCGGCCCGAACTGTATTGGAGCACTTTGGCGTTGACTCAGTGGGAAGCCAACTACCTGCTTTACAACAAGGTGCCTGAGCACGAACGTACAGCCCAATACAACAGCTTGATTCGGGAATCCGGCAGGGCCGCCTATCAACTGGCCTTCGGTGGGTTGAACCTGGCTGGCAGCAACCGTGTGGACTGGGCAGCCATTACTTGCCCGGTGCTGTATCTGGCTGGAAAGCACGACCGCATTGTTCCCGCCAGCGCTGCACAGGCTTTGGCCAAACGAGTGGGCAATATTCCAGGCTCACTGTTTGAGCTTCATGTTTTCGAAGAACATGCTCACATGATGATGGTTGAAGAAAGCTCAAGAAAAAGGGTCAATGAGATTCTTTCTTGGCTGTCGTCTCAGTGAATTCTGACAATGCCAAAAGCTCATTCCTTGAGCTTCAAAGAAAAACGGCCAACTTGCGTTGACCGTTTTTGGTGTTGGCCCCAGCTGTTCTCAGCCCTCACACATCAATATTGCTCGCCCTCAAGGCGTTGTCTTCAATGAAGGCACGGCGTGGTTCCACTTCATCGCCCATCAGCGTGGTGAAAATCTGGTCTGCGGCAATCGCATCTTCAATCTGCACCCGCAGCAGTCGGCGCACGGTGGGGTCCATGGTGGTTTCCCACAACTGCTCGGGGTTCATTTCACCCAAGCCTTTGTAGCGCTGTTTGCTCACGGAGCGTTCAGCCTGTTCGGTCAGCCATTTCATGGCTTCGCGAAAGCTCACCACCGCTTGCACTTTTTGTTTCTCGCCTTCACCGCGTTGCACTTCAGCGCCTTCACTAATCAGGCCTTTGAAGGTTTCAGCAGCGTGGTGCAACACGGGGTAGTCAGCACCGTGCACGAAATCGGAATCCAGCACACTCACTTTCACATTGCCATGGTGGCGGCGGTGCACCATCACTTGGTGTTTGTCAGTGGCCTCATTGAACTGGGCAAACACTTGAACCTGTGTAGGGTCCAACACAGCCTGCAAGGCCTCGGCTGACGCGCGTGTGCCCTCTGCGTCGTCCAGTGTCAGCTCAATGCCTTCCACAATGGCGTTCAGCACATCGGCATCAATGATTCGCGACAAGCGGCGCACCACGGCTTCCACGGTGGTGAACTGGCGGGCCAGTTCCACCAAGGCGTCTCCGGTGATGGGTTCGGCACCTGTCTGTGGCACCAAGCGTGCACCATCCAGTGCAATGCCCATCATGTACTGCGCTTCTTCCTGGTCGTCTTTCAGGTAACGCTCTTCCTTGCCGTGCTTCACCTTGTACAGCGGTGGCTGAGCAATGTACACGTGGCCTTTTTCAACCAGCTCGGGCATTTGGCGGTACAGCAGTGTCAGCAGCAGCGTGCGAATGTGCGCTCCGTCCACGTCCGCGTCGGTCATGATGATGATGCGGTGGTAACGCAGCTTCTCTAGGTTGAAATCGTCTTTGCCAATGCTGGTGCCCAAGGCTGTAATCAGCGTGGTGATTTGTTCCGAGGCCAACAGCTTGTCAAAGCGCGCTTTCTCCACGTTCAACACCTTGCCGCGCAGCGGCAAAATGGCCTGGAATTTCCGGTCACGGCCTTGCTTGGCCGACCCACCCGCAGAGTCACCCTCCACGATGTACAGTTCGCACTTCGCAGGGTCACGTTCCTGGCAGTCCGCCAGCTTGCCAGGCAAGCCCACGCCATCCAGCACGCCTTTGCGGCGGGTCATCTCACGGGCTTTTCGGGCTGCTTCGCGCGCACGCGCGGCTTCCACAATTTTGCCGCAAATAATTTTGGCGTCGTTGGGGCGCTCTTCCAAAAACTCAGTCAGCGCCTTGACCACGATGTCTTCCACCGGGGCACGCACTTCACTGGACACTAATTTGTCTTTGGTCTGGCTCGAGAATTTCGGTTCAGGCACCTTCACCGACAGCACACAGCACAGGCCTTCGCGCATGTCGTCGCCGCTGACTTCCACTTTCTGCTTTTTGGCAATCTCATTGGTTTCAATGTACTTGCCAATCACGCGGGTCATCGCTGCGCGCAAGCCTGTCAAATGCGTACCGCCATCGCGCTGCGGAATGTTGTTCGTGAAACACAGCACCGATTCATTGAAGCCATCGTTCCACTGCATGGCCACTTCCACACCAATGCTGGTGCCGGGAATACCGCCGTAGGTTTCGGCAGGCCGTTCACCTGCGGCATAAAACGCATTGGGGTGCAGCACTTTTTTGTTGGCATTGATGAACTGCACAAAGCCCATCACGCCGCCGCTGCCTGCAAAGTCGTCTTCCTTGCCGGTGCGTTCGTCTTTCAGGCGAATGCGCACCCCGTTGTTCAGGAAGCTGAGTTCACGCAGGCGCTTGGCGAGAATTTCATAATGGAAATCGTAGTTCTGCTGGAAAATTTCCGTGTCGGGCAGAAAGTGCACTTCGGTGCCGCGCTTGTCGGTTTGACCTGTCACTTTCATGGGCGACACTTCCGCGCCGTCCACCATTTCCAACAAACGGTTTTGCACCGCGCCTCTGGCAAATTCCAGTTGGTGAACTTTGCCGTCACGCCGCACTGTCAGGCGCAGCCATTTCGACAGCGCGTTCACGCAACTCACACCCACGCCGTGCAAACCACCGGACACTTTGTAGCTGTTCTGGTTGAACTTGCCGCCTGCATGCAGTTCGGTCAAGGCAATTTCAGCCGCCGAGCGTTTGGGCTCGTTCTTGTCGTCCATCTTCACACCGGTCGGAATACCCCGGCCGTTGTCGGTAACGCTGATGGAGTTGTCGGCGTGAATGGTCACCACGATGTCATCGCAATGGCCAGCCAAAGCTTCGTCAATCGAGTTGTCCACCACCTCAAACACCAGGTGGTGCAGGCCCGTGCCATCGGAGGTGTCACCGATGTACATCCCCGGGCGTTTGCGAACAGCTTCCAGCCCTTCGAGAATCTGAATGGCACCTTCGCCGTAATCGGCACCGGTGGTTGGCGTGGGCACGGCGGCGCCGTCTTGATGGTCTGTTGTCATGGTGGTGGTGGGTCAGTTCACTGCATCAGATGCGCATGGGCATCACGACGTACTTGAAATCATCCTTGGAGGGGTTGGTCACCAGCGCACTGCTGTTGCCGTCCTGCAGGGTGAAGCACACGGTTTCCGATTTCAGGTTGTTCAACACGTCAACCAGGTAGTTCACGTTAAAACCCACGTCAATCTCCGGCCCTTGGTACTCCACTTCCAGTTCGTCGCGGGCTTCTTCCTGATCGCTGTTGTTGGCCACAATGGTCAGGCTGCCAGCGGCCAGCACCCAGCGAATGCCGCGGAATTTGTCGCTGGTCAGAATGGACGCACGCTGCAAGGCCGACAGCAACACATCACGGCTGATGACCACATGGTGTTGGTGGGTTTTTGGAATCACGCGCTGGTAATCGGGGAATTTGCCTTCGACCAGTTTGGTGATCAATGTGATGTCGGAGAACGTGAATTTGGCCTGGTTGGTGGCCAGGTCGATGGTGACGGGGTCATCGCTGTCCGCCAGCAAACGCGACAGTTCCAGCACAGTTTTGCGCGGAACAATCACTTCATTCTTGCCAGGTCCGCCTTTGCCATCGGCTTCGGCGTAGGCCAAACGGTGTCCGTCTGTGGCCACCGCGCGTACATGGCTCGCATCAATCACCAGCAGCACGCCGTTCAGGTAGTAACGCAGGTCCTGTTGAGCCATGGCGAAGTGCACCATGCCCAGCAGGTTCTTCAGCATTTTCTGGGGCAGGGTAATCTGGCTCACCCATTCCTTGGGTTCTTGCACCAAAGGGAAATCTTCAGCAGGCAGGGTTTGCAGGGCAAACCGGCTTTTGCGGGCCTGTACAGCCATTTTTTTGCCATCCAGTTTCACTGACACATCCGAGTCATCGGGCAGTGAACGCAGAATGTCCAGGAACTTGCGTGCAGCCACGGTAGTGGCCACTTCTTCCCCACCTGAACCCACTTCAGCAGTGGTCTGGATCTGCATCTCAATGTCGCTGGACACCATGGTGACCAAGCCCCCTGTTTTTTTCAGAAGGATGTTGGCCAGAACCGGCAGTGTGTTTCGCCGTTCCACGATGTTGCTGACGATCTGCAGTTTTCGAACCAATGCATCGCGTGAGCTTTGAATCAATTCCATTCAATATTTCCTTATAGGATTAGGTAATAGAGTGGATCACTTTCTGTGGATAACCCACTTTTACCTTTTTAAAACTGACACTTGAGTTGATTGACAACTGGTGTATAACTGCCGGGAGTCAATCTGCACAGTGTGGATAACTTTGAATGCCTTCCCGAGGTTCTTTTTTTTCTGTGGATAACTCGTGGCTTTGTGCCAGTGTAGTACACAGTTATCCACAATTCTAAATCAACCCCGCAACCGTGCCATCAACCTTTCAACGTTTGGTCCAGTACATGCAGGGCATGGTTCAGTTCATTGGACTGATTGCGCAGCTCAGTGATCTTGTTCACCGCATGAAGTACCGTGGTGTGGTCACGCCCGCCAAACAGCTCACCAATTTCCACATAGCTTTTTTCCGTCAATTCTTTCGCCAGGTACATGGCCACCTGCCGCGGCAACACAATATTGGCCTGCCTGCGTTTGGAGAACATGTCGGCCACCTTGATCTTGTAGTAATCCGCCACCGTTTTCTGAATACTTTCAACGGACACTTGCCCGTGGTGCACGGAAATCATGTCCCGCAGGGCTTCGCGCACCAAGTCCATGGTCACCGGCTTGTTGTGGAAGGACGCAAACGCCATGATGCGTCGCAACGCCCCTTCCAGTTCCCGAATGTTCGAGCGCATGTGCTTGGCCACGAAAAAGGCCACATCTTCCGAGAAGTTGATTTTTTGCTGTTCGGCCTTTTTGAGCAAAATGGCCACCCGCATTTCCAGTTCAGGGGGTTCAATGGCCACGGTCAAGCCACTGTTGAACCGTGAAATCAAACGCTCGTCCATGCCCTGAATGTCTTTGGGGTAGGTGTCGCTGGTGATGATGATTTGTTTCTTGGCCGCAATCAGTTGTTCAAAGGCGTAGAAAAACTCTTCCTGCGTGCGGCTTTTCCCGGCGAAGAACTGAATATCGTCGATCAGCAGCAGGTCCAGCGAGTAGTACGAACGCTTGAATTCTTCAAAGGCTTTTTTCTGGTAAGCCTTCACCACATCACTCACATATTGCTCGGCGTGGATGTAGCGGATCTGCGCATTGGGCTTGGCTTCCAGCAGGTGGTTGCCAATGGAATGGATCAAGTGGGTTTTGCCCAAACCCACGCCACCGTACAAAAACAACGGGTTGTAGCTGTGGCCCGGGTTGGCGGCCACTTGTTCGGCGGCTGCGCGGGCCAGTTGGTTGGCGCGGCCCGACACGAAATTGGAAAAGCACAGGTCACGGTTCAGCCTGCTGCGCTCGTACACCGACTGTTGGGCCTCTTCCCGCTTGGCCACAGCCACGGCGCTGCTTGGTTCACCGGCTGGTGCAGCAGGTGCTGAGGCTGCCTGGCTGGGGCGGCCAACCGCAGCTTTGGGTGCAACCTGCCACTGAATGGCCATGTCGGCGCCAAAAAATTCCCGCGCCAGTTCCGAAAACCGGCCACTGTAGTTGTTGATCACCCAATCCAGCTTGAAGCGGTTGGGTGCAGCCAGCGTCAACTGGCCCGTGCTGTCGTCCAGGCCCATCACCGTGAGTGGTTCAATCCACAGTTTCATTTGTTGGGCGGGCAACTCTTTGTGCAGCGCCTCAACACAGTGGTGCCAAAATTCTTCAATCACGGTTGGAAATGCCTATGCGTGCTCCAAGTGCCGGAGCGTCAGTCAAGAGGGAAAGACGGGACCTTCCATTGTATCCAATGCACCACGGTGTTCCGCCTGCCGAAGGCAGTTCTTGCGTTCTGACACAAAAGCCTATGATTTTCTGAAAAAAGTCTTTATAATTTCGGGTTCTTTATCTGTTACATCATTGGGTTAGCCATGAAACGCACATACCAACCATCGAAAGTTCGCCGCCAACGGACACACGGCTTCCTGGTTCGCCAGCGCACTCGCGGTGGTCGCGCCGTGATTCGCGCTCGTCGTGCCAAGGGCCGCGCTCGCCTGTCCGTATAAATCGGCGTTCGAGCTGGCACTTTAGTCGGCCTGCACCGGCCCTGACGTATGCAAGGCATACCATCGTCGGAGTCCTTTGCTGATCTGCTCAAGACCAGGCCACTGAAAAAAACAGCCCGCCTGATGCTGCACCACATCCCGGAAGACCGGGAGTGCGCCATCGGTGTGCTGGTGCCCAAACGGATGGCCAAGCGGGCCATCGACAGGAACACCCTCAAGCGGCTGGCCCGCGAGGCCTGTCGCCTCCGACTGCAATCAGTGCGCGGGCGCGTGCTGATACGCATCACCAAGGCAGTCGTTTCAGTACCCGATTCTGACAGGGCTGGCTGGTGGACGGAACTACATCAACTCCTCGATTGTCTCTCGCAGCCAAAGCTGTGAGGGCACTTGTGCGCGGGTATCAGTTGGGCATCAGCCCGATGTTTCCGCCATCCTGCCGTTTTTACCCATCCTGTTCGGCATACACCCTTGAAGCAGTTAGAATTCATGGCGCATGGCGCGGTCTGGGCTTGTCCCTCGTCCGCATTTGCCGTTGCAACCCATGGAATGAGGGTGGGGTGGACCCGGTTCCGCCAGCCCCCGACACGAAACCAACGCACCGAATCCGGTCATAAAGGAAGTTCATGGAAACCCGCAGGCTAGTCCTCCTGATGATTTTCAGCTTGTCCCTCATCATGTTGTGGGACAACTACCAGGCCTCCAAAGGCAACCCCACCCTGTTTGGCATGCCCACAGGTGCTCAAACCAATGCACCCGCCAAAGCCGTTGCAGCCAAAGGCGCCGATGCGTCAGTGCCCAATGCGCCCAGCGGCGATCTGCCCAAGCCTGCATCCGCCAACGCGGCTGACCCCGCAGCGCTGCCCACCGAACAAGTGGCTGCCACCGCTGAAACCATCACCGTGCGCACCGATGTACTCGAGCTGCAGTTCAGCACCCAAGGTGGCCAGTTGATTGGCTCCACCTTGCTGAAACACCCTGACGGGCAGGACCGCAGCAAACCGACGCAACTGTTCGAGCAATCGGCCAAACGCACTTATGTGGCGCAAATGGGCTTGGTGGGTGCAGCCGGTGCGCCCAACCACCGCAGTGTGATGTCCGTGGTTCAAAAGCCGACCGACTTCACAAACGGCAACCCCAGCCAGAACCTGGTGTTCAAGGGTGTGTCCGGTGGCGTAGAAACCACCATCACCTACACCATTGCCAATGGCCACTACGACATTCCCACCGTGGTTGCCGTGCGTAACCTGGGCGAACAGGCCATCAACCCCAGCGTGTACCAGCAAATCACCCGCGACGACAAACCGCTGGCCACCGATTCTTCCCTGTACGCCACCTTCACAGGCCCAGCCGTGTACACCCCGGAAGGCAAGTATCAAAAAGTGAAGTTTGCCGACCTGGCCAAAAACAAAGCCGAGTATGTGAAAGCCGCTGACTCTGGCTGGGTTGCCATGATTCAGCACTACTTTGTGTCGGCGCTCATTGCCCAGCCTGGCCCGCGCGAAAACTTTGTTCGCAAGGTTGAGGAAGGCCTGTATTCCGTGGGTTATGTCAGCGCTCTGGGCACTGTTGAACCGGGCAAGTCAGCCCAGTTTGCCAGCACCGTGTTCACTGGCCCACAAGACCAGCGCGTGCTCAAAGGCCTGGCCACCGGTCTTGATTTGGTGGTGGACTACGGCTGGCTAACGGTTGTGGCGCAGCCCATTTATTGGTTGCTGGAAAAAATTCACGGTGTGGTCGGCAACTGGGGCTGGGCCATTGTGCTGCTGACGCTGGCCATCAAGCTGGCATTCTTCCCCCTGTCCGCTGCCAGTTACCGGTCCATGGCCAAAATGCGCAAAGTGGCCCCCCGTATGCAAAAGCTCAAGGAGCAGTACGGCGACGACAAAATGGGCTTCCAGCGCGCCATGATGGACATGTACAAACGCGAGCAGATCAACCCCTTGGGCGGCTGTATGCCCATTCTGGTCCAAATTCCCGTGTTCATCTCTTTGTACTGGGTGTTGCTGGCCAGCGTGGAAATGCGCAATGCGCCATGGTATTGGGTGACCGACCTGGCTTCGCCTGACGACCTGATCACCCGCTTCATTCCTTTCAGCATGGGCTTTCACTTGGGGATTCTGCCCATCATCATGGCCATCACCATGTACATTCAGACCAAACTGAACCCCACGCCACCCGACCCCATTCAGGCCAAGGTCATGATGATCATGCCGCTGGTGTTCTCGGTGATGTTCGTGTTCTTCCCCGCAGGTTTGGTGCTGTACTGGGTGGTCAACAACATTCTGTCGATTGCCCAGCAGTGGGTAATCACTCGCAAAATTGAGTCTGGCCAGGCCTGACGGCCAAGACGCCATACTCGCCATCGCCACCGCACCCGGCAAGGGTGGGGTGGGGGTGGTGCGCTTCTCCTTTCCTGCTGCCACTGCCTTTGAGCAGTTCTGTTTGGCGTTCTGCCAAAAAATTCCCCAAGCCCGTCTGGCCACTTTGCTCACCCTGCGCGATGCACAGGGCCACGCCATCGATTCCGGCTTGGTGCTGTCTTTTCCTGCGCCCGCCTCGTTCACCGGTGAGCATGTGCTGGAGTTTCAAGGCCATGGTGGCCCAGCGGTGTTGCGTGCTGTGGTGGAACACGCCTTGGCGCTGGCCAGCAGTCTGGGCTTGGCACTTCGCATGGCCAACCCCGGCGAATTCACCCAACGCGCGTTTTTGAATGACAAGCTGGATTTGGCCCAAGCCGAGGCTGTGGCTGATTTGATCGACGCTGGTTCAGTGTCGGCGGCCAAAGCGGCGGCTGCGTCCTTGACCGGGGTATTTTCCGACCGGGTCCACACGCTGGCTGACCGCATCACGCATCTGCGTTTGTTGCTGGAGGCCACGCTCGACTTTCCGGAAGAAGAAATCGAGTTTCTTGAAAAGGCCGATGCCAAAGGCCAGCTTCGGGACATTCTGGCCGTGTGGACCGAGTTGCTTCAAGGCGCGCAGGAAGGGGTGAAGTTCCGCGAAGGGGTGCAGGTGGTGTTGGTGGGCGAGCCCAATGTCGGCAAGTCCAGCGTGCTCAACGCCTTGGCGGGTGAAGAGGTGGCCATTGTGTCGCCCGTGGCAGGCACGACCCGCGACCGCATCAAGCAGGAGCTGTCGGTGCGCGGTGTGCCCTTGGTGCTGGTGGACACAGCAGGCTTGCGCGACACCGACGATGTGGTTGAACGCATCGGCATTGAGCGGACCCTGCAATCCGTCCACGAGGCTGATCTGCTGCTGTGGCTGTTACCCGCCACGGACTACCCATCCCGCCCGGCCCAATTGCCGCTGCAATGGCCCGAGCATTTGCCGCGTTTGCTGGTCTGGAACAAGGCCGATTTGGCGTCAGCGCCAGCCGAGCCGCTTGCGGCCGACGAGGTGTGGGTGTCTGCCAAAACCGGGCAAGGCCTGGACGCCCTGAAGGACATGCTGTTGCGACAAGTCGGTGTGCAGCACACGCCCGAACACGGTTTCATGGCCCGCGAGCGGCATGTGCAGGCCCTAAAGCGTTGCGGTGAGCACCTGGGTATGGCGCAGGCTTATGCGGCGCAGGACGACCGTATTCTCGATCTGTTTGCCGAAGAGCTGCGCCTTGCGCACGATGCCCTGGGCGAAATCACAGGCCGCTTACTGCCCGACGACCTGCTGGGCCTGATATTCAGCCGGTTTTGCATCGGCAAGTAAGCCACTGTATGGGCGCACCTCGCCCTTACTTGCTCAGCGCGGTCACAATGCCGCGGATTTTCTCCACCCGCTTGCGGTTCACTTCGAAGTCGTAATACCCGGTGCGCGATGCCGAGCGCACATGCACCACTTTCTGGTCCGGGTCGACGCGAAACTCCACATCATCCACAAACCCGAAAATTGCGCTGGTGAAGGTTGCGGCCAGGTAGTTGTTGTCTGCCAGCACCACTTTCCCGCCCAATTGTGTCACCGCTTCCTGCACCAACACCAGGGGCTCGCCCGCCATCTGGGCGGTGATGGGAATGGGTGCGATGGCGTGCTTGTCGGTGGCGCCGCTCTCGCTGTTCACGCAGCAGGGCCGCGAGGGGCAGGGTGCCAGTTTGCCTTGGTTCAACCCCGGCGCAGTCAGCCCTTGTGAATAGTATCCGAAGCCAAAAAATGTCAGGCCGATGGTGGCGGTCAAGCCCAACACGGAGGAGGCCAGTTTGCGCATGGTGTGATGTCCCTTCGTCTATACTTGGTGCATGCTTAATGTAACCCAATGTGCTTCACGGGTGTTGAGCCATGGTTGATGCTTACACGGATGATCCTTTGCGCGAGCGTGGTGGGCCAGACTGGTCGGTCTGGATGTCTGCGCTGGCCGTGCAGTCACCTGAATTGTCTCGGGGGCTGGAGTGTCTTCGTGCTTTGCAGGTCTGCCTGCACCCGTCTGACGGCGCGGCCCCCAACATCAAGCGCGCGCGTCAAGCCGTCATGAAGTATGTGGGCCAAGCCCGTTGCCCTTCCTCGTCCGCCTGCGACAAGCTGGCTTCCCGGTGTGCCTTGTTGCAGTCCTTGCTGCAGACGGAGGCCAACGCCGATCAACAGGCCGAGCCCCACATGTTGGAGCTGCTGGCCCCAGCCATTCAGAAATTGCTGGCCATGTGCGAAGGCGCTGACGACCGCGGTGCCGTGTTGCTGCGCGCAGTTCGTGGCCTGGTGCGCCAATGGCTGGAAGCAGTGGGGCGCTCAACCTTGGGCGCTGTTGAGCGGGCTTATCTGATTTACCCGGTTGCCATGTCTGACCAGGTGGGCAGCGTGGACGCCCAATGGTGGTGGAGCCAGTTGGCCCAATGTGACCGGCTCACTGTCATTGGTCAGGCCCAGGCCGAAGTGGCCGAGATGGACATGACCCAGCCCAGCGTGACGGTGAACTGGAAATCCTTTTACCGGCGCTGGCGTCGCCTTCGCTTAAAAGCCTTGCTGGAACATTTGGGCGACACCTCGGTGCTGGCCGAATTGCTCAGGCGTTCGGCCGTGGACGATTTTGAGGCTGCGCAGGCAATAGGTGCCATGGTGAAGGCAGGGCGCGTTCGTGAGGCCATTGCTCAGGCCGAGCAGTGGGGCCGGTCTTTGCCCAGAAGCCCGGTGTTGGCCCAAGCCTTGTTTGAGCTTTACATCGCCGACGGTTGGGACGAGGAAGCAATTGCGTTGGCCAAAGCCCACTTTGAACTGGACCCCAACCCGGTGTGGTTGGACCGGTTGGCCGCCATGACCAACCCCCAAGCCCAAGCGCTGGCTGAACAGTTCAGGCAACTGGGCGCCGTGCGTTAACGCGGTACGGCGTGTTAAAGCAGGTCCATCTGGCCTTTGCGGGTCAGTTGGCTGAATTTTTCCCGAATCGTCAGGCCCGTGGGGTTGCTGTGCAGTGCCAACGCTTGCCCGGCTGCCAGTGTTCCTGGCTTGACCACGCGCAGGTACCAGCCACTGTTGCCCTGCTGGATCATTTCTTTGGGTGCGGCCCCGTAACCCATGCGTATGGCAAATTTGTGGCAAGGCTCCCGTGGGTCGGTCACCCTCAGCACCACGTCGCCGATGGTGATCTCGTCGCCCATGCGCACCTCATGCTCCAGCAGGCCTTCAATTACCAGGTTTTCCCCCAGCATGCCCCAAGGCAGGTTCGAATCCAGGTTGTGGGCCTGTCGGCGCAGTTGCCAGAATGAGTAGTGTTCGGCCGGCATCATGTACACGGCTTTGTCCAGGCCTCCATGCACGGACAGGTTGCACTGCTCGTCCCCGGCCAGCCCAAGCGGTTTGACTTCCACTGGGGTGGGGTTACTCAAGGTGCTTTTGGCTGTTTTTCCGATGGCACTGGCCACGGTTCGAACCTCGCCCGAAGCGGTTCGATAGATCATGGGGGCCACCACCCCAGTGCATATTGCGAGTAACTTCATTGCCCTGACCCCTGCCGGTTTTGAACCCAAACTCTACCGATTGTTACCCAGTTTTGGTCTCATTGGGCCTGCAGTGTTGCAGCCCCGAGATACATGCATCAACTTGATAGGAAAATATTATTTCCGTTTCGCGACAGCATGTTAAACTCGAAGGCTAAGGTTAAGATCGGGTGATTGTCTCCCCCGATCAGGCGCTGTCCGGTGTAAACAGCCTGGTCTGGTGCGCAGTGAACTCCCCTTGCCCGCTTGGGCATCGTGGTTGAGGTCACAGGCCACTCATAACCCCAAGGCTCCGGTCGCCCAAGCCAAAGAATTAACTTTGACTATCTGGAGGTTTTTCATGAGTGCAGTACTGTCTATGGTCGCTTCGACCGTACCAGCTTACGTCAAGCACAAGAAACTGGTGGCCTGGGTGCAGGAAATTGCTGCATTGACCCAGCCCTCCAACATTGTGTGGTGTGACGGTTCCGAAGAGGAATACAACCGTTTCTGCGATGAAATGGTGAAGGCTGGTACATTGAAGCGCCTCAACCCGGAATTGCGTCCCAATTCTTACCTCGCCTGGACAGACCCGTCCGACGTGGCCCGTGTTGAAGACCGCACCTACATCTGTTCCGAAAACAAGGACGATGCTGGCCCCACCAACAACTGGGAAGACCCCGCCAAAATGCGCGCCACCTTGAACGGCTTGTTCCAGGGTTGCATGCGTGGCCGCACACTGTACGTGGTGCCGTTTTCCATGGGTCCATTGGGTTCCCCCATTGCCCACATCGGTGTTGAGCTGTCTGACTCCGCCTACGTGGCTGTCAACATGCGCATGATGACCCGCATGGGCAAAGCCGTGTATGACGTGCTGGGCGAAGACGGTGAGTTCGTGCCTTGCGTGCACACTGTGGGTGCGCCGTTGGAAGCTGGCCAGCAAGACGTGGCCTGGCCTTGCAACCCCGACACCAAGTACATCGTTCACTATCCGGAAACCCGCGAAATCTGGTCCTACGGCTCGGGCTATGGCGGCAACGCCTTGCTGGGCAAGAAGTGTCTGGCCCTGCGCATTGCCTCCACCATGGGCCGTGACCAAGGCTGGCTGGCTGAGCACATGCTGATCCTGGGCGTGACTTCCCCACAGGGCAAGAAGTACCACGTGGCTGCCGCTTTCCCCTCCGCATGTGGCAAAACCAACTTCGCCATGTTGATTCCTCCAGCGTCCATGGACGGCTGGAAAGTCACCACCATCGGTGACGACATTGCCTGGATCAAGCCTGATGCCAACGGCAAGCTGCGCGCCATCAACCCAGAAGCGGGTTACTTCGGCGTGGCCCCCGGCACCAACACCAAAACCAACTCCAACTGCATGGCCTCGCTGAATGCCAACGTGATTTTCACGAACGTAGCCCTTACAGATGAAGGCGACGTGTGGTGGGAAGGCCTGACCAAGGAAGCGCCTGCTCACTTGGTGGATTGGACCGGCCAGGACTGGACGCCCGACTGTGGTCGCAAGGCTTCACACCCCAATGCCCGTTTCACCGTGGCAGCCGAGCAGAACCCTGTGATTGACAACAACTGGGACAACCCGGCTGGCGTGGAAATCGATGCCTTCATTTTCGGTGGCCGTCGTTCCACCACCGTGCCTTTAGTGACAGAGGCCCGCAACTGGGTGGAAGGTGTGTACATGGCCGCGACCATGGGTTCCGAAACCACCGCTGCGGCGTTTGGTCAGCAAGGCGTGGTTCGTCGTGACCCGTTCGCGATGTTGCCTTTCTGTGGCTACAACATGTCCGACTACTTCCAGCACTGGCTCAACCTGGGCAAGAAACTGGAATCCACCGGTGCCAAGTTGCCCAGCATCTTCACCGTGAACTGGTTCCGCACTGACGAAAACGGCAAATTCATTTGGCCTGGTTTTGGCGACAACATGCGCGTACTGAAGTGGATGCTGGAGCGTGTTGAAGGCCAGGGCGAGGGTGTTGAACACGTGTTTGGCACATCTCCACGCTACGAAGACCTGACATGGGACGGCCTGGATTTCTCCAAAGCCCAGTTCGATGCGATCACCTCCATCGACAAAGCCGCGTGGGAGAAAGAGCTGGAACTGCACGCTGAGTTGTTCTCCAAGCTTAAGCACAACCTGCCCAAAGAACTGGAAGACACCAAAGCGGTGATCGCCCAGCGTCTGGCAGCATAAGCCCACGCTTTTCGTTGATGGCCTCCGCGCCATTCAACGAGTGCTCGTTTCACAGGCGCCTTCGGGCGCCTGTTTTCATTTACGGGTTTCATCGAATGGTTTGTTCGGGCTGACCCGTGTTTAATCTCTGTTTATTCCCTGCAATCCCCCCGTGTTTGATCTGCTTATTGCCAGCCTCCAATCCTTGGACTGGACTGTCTTGCTTGCCCTTTGTGCCGCCTCGTTCTGTGCGGGTTTGATTGACGCCATGGTTGGGGGTGGGGGCTTGATTCAAGTGCCCGCGCTGTTTGGCCTGTTGCCCACCGTGGGCCATGCCACTCTGCTGGGTACCAACAAGGTTTCCAGTGTTGTAGGCACAGGCTTTGCCGCCTACCGATATTCCCGCGCCGTGCCAGTGCCCTGGAACGCAGCCTTGCCTGCCACGGCGATGGCTCTGCTAGGGGCTTACGTGGGGGCGTATGTGGTCACCCAAGTGTCAACCCAAACCCTGCGGCTGTTGTTGCCTGTGCTGCTTGTGGCCGTGGCGGCGTACACCTTTCTGAGGAAAGATCTCGGGTCTGTTCATGCCCCTCGGCTGAATGTTCAGCAAGAGCGCCTCTACGGTGCATTGGCCGGTTTGTTGATCGGGTTTTATGACGGCTTCTTTGGGCCGGGCACGGGTTCTTTCTTGTTGCTGGCTTTTGTGGTGGTGTTTGGTTTTGACTTCTTGGCGGCTACCGCGTCTGCCAAGTTGGTGAATGTGGCGTGTAATGTGGCCTCCCTGGCGTGGTTCGCCCCGGCGGGGCATGTGTTGTTGGGCTTGGGGTTGCTGATGGCGTGTTTCAATGTGGCCGGGGCCAAGGTGGGTTCCGGTTTGGCGATTCGCAACGGGGCCGGGTTTGTCCGCAAGGCGCTGTTGTTGGTGGTAGGGCTGCTGATTCTGAGAACCAGCTACGACAGCTATTGGCCCTTGCTGAAGCCGCTGTTTTGATTGTTTCACGTGGAACAATCAGATGCCTTGGCGTCTGTGGTGTGGAATGTTTCACGTGAAACAAAACACCTAGAACCAGCCCTCTTGGGCAAACCAAGTGTGCAGCCGTATAATCCGACTTCCATCGACGACGATGGGCGCTGATTCTCCCGAGGTGTGTGATGATTTATCCCGAACATTTTGATGTGATCGTGGTTGGTGGCGGCCATGCTGGCACCGAAGCGGCATTGGCGGCGGCGCGTGCTGGTTGCCAAACGTTGCTGCTCACCCACAGCATTGAGACGCTCGGGCAGATGTCTTGCAACCCCTCCATTGGCGGCATAGGCAAGGGCCATTTGGTGAAAGAGGTGGATGCCCTGGGTGGAGCCATGGCCATTGCCACGGATGAAGCAGGCATCCAGTTCCGTATACTCAACAGTTCGAAAGGCCCGGCAGTGCGTGCCACCCGGGCGCAGGCCGATCGTGTTTTGTACCGACAAGCCATTCGCACGCGCCTGGAAAACCAGCCTAATCTGAAGATATTCCAGCAGGCTGTTGAGGATTTGGTGCTCGAAGGTGATCGTGTGTGTGGCGCCGTTACCCAAGTTGGCATCACCTTCAAATCCAAAACAGTGGTGTTGACCGCAGGCACGTTCCTGAACGGCAAGATTCACGTGGGCCTGCAGAATTACTCGGGCGGCCGGGCAGGGGACCAACCCGCCATCACCCTCGGCGAGCGCCTGAAAGACATGAAGTTGCCCCAAGGGCGACTCAAAACCGGCACGCCCCCCCGCATTGACGGGCGCAGCATCGACTTTTCAGTCATGCAGGAGCAGCCCGGTGACACCAACCCTGTGCCCGTGTTCTCGTACTTGGGCAATGCAGCCATGCACCCACGGCAATTGCCATGCTGGATCACCCACACCAACGAACGGACCCACGAGATCATTCGTGGCGGACTGGACCGAAGCCCCATGTACACCGGGGTGATTGAAGGGGTTGGGCCACGGTACTGCCCATCCATCGAGGACAAAATCCACCGCTTTGCCGATAAAGAATCGCATCAGGTGTTTCTGGAGCCGGAAGGCTTGAGCACCCATGAGTTCTATCCAAACGGGGTGTCTACGTCTTTGCCGTTTGATGTGCAGTTGAACCTGTTGCACTCCATCCGTGGCCTGGAGCAATGCGTGGTCACGCGCCCCGGGTATGCGATTGAATACGATTACTTTGACCCCCGTGGGCTGAAGACCACCCTGGAGACCAAACAGATTCAAGGGCTGTTTTTTGCCGGGCAGATCAACGGCACCACAGGCTATGAAGAAGCCGCTGCGCAGGGCTTGCTGGCGGGTTTGAATGCGGCGCTGTGCGCGCAGGACAAGGAACAGTGGACGCCCCGCCGCGACGAAGCTTACCTCGGCGTGTTGGTGGACGACCTGACCAGCAAAGGCGTTGCTGAACCCTACCGCATGTTCACCAGCCGAGCCGAGTTCCGCTTGAGCCTGCGCGAGGACAATGCAGACCAACGCCTGACCCCCATCGGACGCCGTTTGGGCTTGGTCGATGATGTGCGCTGGGCCGCGTACAGTGAAAAGCGCGAACAGGTGGAGCGCGAAAAAGAGCGCATGAAAACCACCTGGATCAACCCGAAAATTGTGGCCTTGGCTGAGGCCGAGCGTGTGCTGCACAAGGGCATCGACCGGGAGTACAACTTCTACGACCTGCTCAAGCGCCCCGATGTGGATTACGCAACGCTGATCACACTCGCCCGCGAGGATGGGAGTTTGGCTTTCGAGGCTGGCCTGAATCGGGAAGAGTGGGTGACACAGCTTGAAATTGAGGTGAAGTACGCAGGGTACGTGGCCCGGCAACATGCTGAGGTGGAGCGCAGTTTGGGCAACGACAGCATTCGCCTGCCTGCCGACCTCGATTACACCCAAGTGACCGGGCTGAGCAAGGAAGTGCAGCAAAAGCTGAACACCCAAAAGCCAGAAACCATCGGCCAGGCTGGCCGCATTCAAGGCATAACCCCAGCCGCTATTTCACTGTTGTTGGTGCACCTGAAAAAGCGCAGTTTGCTCAGTCGCACCCCATTGGTGGACAGCCAAGGCCCCAAGGCGGCCTCAGCGTGAAGCGCGGTACCAAACGCGCACCGGTTCCTCAGGCGTTGACCGCACAAGACCGGGCGCTGTTGTCGGAAGGGGTGGCGGCACTGAGGTTGGGTTTGTCCAAAGCGCAGGAAGACCTCTTGTTTGATTACGCCGTACTCATCCACAAGTGGAACCGGGTGTTCAACCTGACTGCCTTGGTGCAACCCGTCGAGTTGATTACCCACCACTTGCTGGACAGTCTGGCTGTGCTGCCCATGCTGGCCTTTGAGCTTCAGAACAAGCCCGCGCCCAGAATTCTGGATGTTGGGGCAGGGGCAGGCCTTCCCGGTTTGGTGTTGGCCATTGCACAGCCCACTTGGCAGTTGACCTTGGTGGACACTGTGCAGAAAAAGGCCTCGTTCATGCAACAGGCCATTGCTCAGTTGGGCCTGACCAATGCCCGTGCGGTTCACGCCCGCGTGGAATCCATGACGGACGATCAAGGCTACGACTTGATCACCTCCCGTGCCTTTTCATCCATGGTGCAGTTCATCGAGCTGTCCTCCTCATTGATTCGCCAGGATGGTGTGTATGCCGCACTCAAAGGCCGCCTGGAAGTGGACAACACTGTGCCCCGAGGATGGCGAGTGGACGCCCTGCATCCAATAGAGGTGCCATTCCTGAACGAGGAAAGGCACTTGTTCATGATTAAGCGATAAAATCGAACTGCTTCCGGTTTTCTCCCTAATTCAACCCCACATAGGCAAGCCCATGGCCAAAGTATTCTGCATTGCCAACCAAAAAGGCGGTGTTGGCAAAACCACCACGGCAGTGAATCTGGCGGCGGGCTTGGCCATGGCCGAGCAACGGGTGTTGCTGGTTGACCTCGACCCCCAGGGCAATGCCACCATGGGTTGCGGCATTGACAAGCGCAACCTGAAAGCCACCGTGTATCAGGTCTTGGTGGGCTTGGCCACCGTGAAAGATGCGATTGCCCAAGCCGAAGGTTTTCATGTGCTGCCTGCCAACCGCGAGCTGGCCGGTGCTGAAGTGGAAATGGTTGAGCTGGAGCAGCGCGAGGTGAAGTTGCGTGAGGCGCTGGCCGAGGTGGATGCGGATTACGACTTCATCCTGATCGACTGTCCGCCTGCCCTGTCCTTGCTCACCCTCAATGCCCTGTGCTGCGCCCACGGCGTGGTTATTCCCATGCAGTGCGAGTATTACGCGCTGGAAGGCCTGAGCGACTTGGTGAACACCATCAAGCAGGTGTGCAAGAACCTGAACCCCAACCTGACCATCATCGGATTGTTGCGTGTCATGTTCGACCCGCGCATGACCCTGGCCCAACAAGTGTCTGACCAACTGGAAAAACACTTTGGAAACAAGGTCTTCCAGACAATTATCCCCCGAAATGTCCGTTTGGCCGAGGCCCCGTCCTATGGCATTCCCGGCGTTTTGTTCGACAAAACCAGCAAGGGCGCCAAAGCGTATCTAAGCTTTGCCCAGGAAATGGTCGACCGCGTCAACTCGGCAGCCGTTGCCGCTTAACACACACTCCTGTCATGAACGCATTGAAACGCAGTAAAGGCTTGGGCCGTGGGCTTGAAGCCCTCTTGGGCCCCAGCGCTGATGAATCCGACTCCCAGCAGGCGGGCGAACAAGTCATGATGCTGCCGGTGGCCAAGCTGCAGGCGGGCAAGTATCAGCCGCGCACACGCATGGACGAAAGCTCCCTGATGGAGCTTGCTGAGTCCATCAAGACTCAAGGCATCATGCAGCCCATTCTGGTCCGCCCAGTGGGGCAGGGCAAGTATGAAATCATTGCGGGCGAGCGCCGCTTCCGCGCCTCCAAGTTGGCCGAGCTGGAAGAAGTGCCGGTGTTGGTCAAGGCGGTCAAGGACGACGCGGCACTGGCCATGGCCCTGATTGAAAACATTCAGCGCGAGGACTTGAACCCGCTTGAAGAGGCCTTGGGTGTTCAACGCCTCATCGACGAGTTCGACCTCACCCATGAAGAAGCGGCCCAGGCCATTGGCCGCTCACGCAGCGCCACCAGCAATTTGCTGCGCCTGCTCAACCTGGCCGAGCCGGTGCGTACCATGTTGCTGGCCGGCGACATTGAAATGGGCCATGCGCGGTCTTTGCTCAGTTTGAATGCAGCCGAGCAGATTGCCTGCGCCAATGAAGTGATCAACAAGCGCCTGTCGGTGCGTGAAACCGAGAAACTGGTGGCGGCTTGGTCCAGCCAGAACGACCGAATTCACAGCAAGTCGACCCCCAGTGCCGATGTACGCCGCCTTGAGGAAGGCCTGGCCGACTGGATGGCTTGCGCCGTTCAGTTGAAAACCAACGGTGCTGGTAAGGGTAGTGTAACCATTCGGTTCAATAATCTCGATGAGTTGGATGGCGTGCTTGCGCGCATTGGTTTTCCCAAAGAAGACCTTTAACGCAAACACGACTTCGACCGAAACAATGCGGTAAATAGGGTGGTTTTTGTTTGACTACGTGATATCACGACCCTATAATTCGCAGGTTTGTCGAAAACACTTGCGCCATTCTGGGGATTGATCTCCCCGGCTCGTCTGTGGCAGCGCAGCAAAGTCATGTGGAAAATCGTAGGACTCCAGTGGGTCGTTGGGGCACTTGTGTGCCTGCTTCTTGGCCTGGTATCGGTTGCGCATGCCCAGTCTGCGTTGTGGGGCTTGGCGGCAGTGGCTGTGCCCAGCACGGTGTTTGCCGTTCGCTTGGCCTTGGGGTCCAAAACCCCCATGGGTGGCACGGTGGTGTTTTTGGCAGGAGAGTTTCTGAAGGTTGGCGCCACAATCGCAATCATGTTTGTAGCCAGTCAGGTTGACCCGGGTTTGATCTGGTGGTCCCTGGTGCTCACAGCGGTGGTGACCCTCAAAAGTTATTTTTTGGCATTTTTCTTGAGATAAGTATGGCAACTACAGGAACAGGCCCAACGGCCTCGGAATATATCGTCCATCACTTGCAACACTTCCAGTCAGTGAAGCAAGGGTTCATCGTGGACTTTTCCGTACTCAACTACGACACCATTTTCTTCTCGCTGTTGTCCGGCCTCATCACCATCGCCCTGTTGCGCATGGCTGCAAGCCGCGCCACTTCGGGTGTGCCTGGTCGCCTGCAGGGCTTTGTTGAACTGCTGGTTGAAATGGTTGAGAACCAGTCCAAAGCCATCGTTCACGGCAACCGTGAATTCATCGCCCCCCTCGCACTGACCGTGTTCGTGTGGGTGGTGGTCATGAACAGCTTTGACTTCTTGCCCGTTGACCTGCTGCCCCGCATTTGGGAACACGTTGCAACAGCTTTGGGCATCGTGCATGACCCTCACCACGCTTACCTGCGTGTGGTGGCCACGGCCGACCTGAACGGCACACTGGGCATGTCCCTGGGCGTGCTCTGTCTGATGCTGTACTACTCGGTGAAAATCAAGGGCGCCGGTGGTTTTGTACACGAACTGTTCTGTGCGCCGTTTGGCTCCAACCCCTTGCTGTGGTTGCCCAACCTGCTGCTGAACATCATTGAATTTGCCGCCAAAACAGTGTCGCTGGGTATGCGACTGTTCGGCAACATGTACGCCGGTGAACTGGTGTTCATGCTGATTGCATTGTTGGGTAGTGCCGCAGCGCTGTCCATGGGGGGCGCCGCCGCCTTCCTGGGCCACGTGATCGCTGGTTCTATCTGGGCAATCTTCCACATTCTGATCGTGCTGTTGCAGGGCTTTATTTTCATGATGCTGACACTGATTTACATCGGTCAGGCACACACCGCCCACTGAGTTAGCTCAGTCAGCAATCGCGCAATTGGAATAAACGGTTTTCGTTTTTGGTTTTTTTGATTTTTCACTTTTTAAATTGAAGGAGTTGTCGTCATGACTAACGTTGCTCTCGTAGCTCTCGCTTGTGGCCTGATCATTGGTTTGGGTGCGATTGGTGCCTGTATCGGTATCGCGATCATGGGTGGTAAGTACCTGGAAGCTTCTGCTCGCCAGCCAGAACTGATGAACGAACTGCAAACCAAAATGTTCGTGTTGGCCGGTCTGATCGACGCTGCGTTCCTGATCGGTGTTGGTATTGCGATGATGTTCGCGTTTGCCAACCCCTTCGTTGGTTAATTTACAGCCACTTCCTTCGAACAACACCGCACGGGCATTCTGAAGGCGTCCGTGCGATTTAAAGGAAACTTGCCGTGAACTTAAACGCAACGCTGTTTGCACAGCTCGTCGTTTTCTTCATCCTGGCGCTGTTCACGATGAAATTCGTGTGGCCCCCGCTGATCAAGAGCATCGACGAACGTGCAAAGAAAATCGCAGACGGCCTGGCCGCTGCAGAACGAGGCAAGCAGGCTTTGGCCGACGCTGGTCGCAAAGTGGAACAAGAGCTCGCGACTGTGCGCTCCGAAAACCAACAGCGCCTGGCCGACGCAGAAAAGCGTGCCCAGCAAATCATTGAAGAAGCCAAGCAACAGGCTGAAGTAGAACGCAAGCGCATTTTGGCGCAGGCAGAAGCTGAAGCGGCCAACGAAGCACAACGTGCCCGTGACCAGTTGCGCGACCAATTGGCGACCCTCGTGGTCAAAGGCGCCGAGCAGATCCTGAAAAAGGAAATCAATGCTCAGGCCCACGCCGATTTGCTGAATCAACTGAAAGCTGAGCTGTGAGCCAGAGCTGAAGGAAACTGAACATGGTCGAACTATCCACCATCGCCCGTCCCTACGCTGAGGCCGCCTTCGAAGTCGCCAAGACTTCCGGCACCATCGCCCAGTGGAGCACCTGGCTTGAGCCATGGTCTGCAGTGGCAGGCAGCCCCGACATTTCCCTGTTGGCCAACAATCCAAAGTTGTCCGGCAAGCAAGTGCTCGAGGTGTTTGTCGAACTGACCAAGACCCCAGCCGATGCACAGGCCAACAACTTCTTGGCCGCGCTTGTGGACAATGGCCGTTTGCTGGCCCTTCCGGAAATCGCCCGTCAGTTTTCTGAACTCAAGAACAGCCATCAAGGCAGCAGCGATGCCCTCATCGCTTCCGCCTTCCCGATGTCTGACGCCGAGGTTCAGAACGTGCTGGGCGCATTGGAACAGAAATTTGGCACCAAGCTGAACGTTACAGTTCAGGTGGACGAGTCCCTCATCGGTGGCGTGTGCGTCACTGTGGGTGACCAGATTCTGGATGGTTCGGTGCGCGGCAAACTCAACGCGATGAAGACGGCTTTAACAGCCTGACTTGGCCTCAAACGAATTTGGAGCAATCAATATGCAGATTAATCCCTCTGAGATCAGTGAACTGATCAAGAGCCGGATCGAAGGCCTCGGATCATCGGCCGACATCCGGACACAAGGTACAGTAGTGTCCGTGAGCGACGGTATTTGCCGCGTTCATGGTTTGTCCGATGTGATGCAGGGCGAAATGTTGGAATTCCCCGGCAACACATTTGGTCTGGCGCTCAACCTGGAACGCGATTCCGTGGGTGCCGTTATTCTGGGTGAATACGAGCACATTTCCGAAGGCGATCAGGTCAAGTGTACCGGCCGTATTCTGGAAGTGCCCGTTGGCCGCGAACTGCTGGGCCGCGTGGTGAACGCGCTGGGTCAGCCCATCGACGGCAAAGGCCCCATCAACGCCAAGCTGACAGACGTGATTGAAAAAGTTGCGCCTGGCGTGATTGACCGTAAATCCGTGTCTCAGCCCGTTCAAACTGGTGTGAAAGCGATTGACTCCATGGTGCCGATTGGCCGTGGCCAGCGTGAGCTGATCATTGGCGACCGTCAGACTGGTAAAACCGCTGTGGCCATCGACGCCATCATCAACCAGAAAGGCAAAGGCGTTTACTGCGTGTACGTGGCTGTGGGCCAAAAAGCCTCCTCCATTCAAAACGTGGTTCGCAAGCTGGAAGAGTACGGCGCAATGGAATACACCATTGTGGTTGCCGCTTCCGCGTCTGAATCTGCTGCCATGCAATACCTGTCACCCTACGCAGGTTGCACCATGGGCGAATTCTTCCGTGACCGTGGTGAAGACGCCCTGATCGTGTATGACGACCTGTCCAAACAGGCTGTGGCGTACCGTCAGATCTCTCTGCTGCTGCGTCGTCCTCCCGGCCGTGAAGCTTACCCAGGTGACGTGTTCTACCTGCACAGCCGTCTGCTGGAGCGTGCCGCTCGCGTGAACGAAGACTACGTTGAGAAATTCACCAAGGGTGAAGTGAAAGGCAAGACCGGTTCCCTGACCGCACTGCCCATCATTGAAACCCAAGCCGGTGACGTGACTGCGTTCGTTCCGACCAACGTGATTTCGATTACTGACGGTCAGATCTTCCTGGAAACCGACCTGTTCAACGCCGGTATCCGTCCCGCGATCAACGCCGGTATTTCCGTGTCTCGCGTGGGTGGTGCAGCTCAGACCAAAGTGGTTAAGAAGCTGTCCGGTGGTATCCGTACCGACTTGGCCCAGTACCGTGAACTGGCTGCGTTTGCGCAGTTCGCTTCCGACCTCGATGACGCAACACGCCGTCAGCTCGAGCGCGGCAAGCGCGTGGTTGAACTGCTGAAGCAGCCTCAGTTTGCTCCCCTGCAAACTTGGGAAATGGCTCTGGCCCTGTTCGCCATCAACAACGGCTACCTGGATGACGTGGATGTGAAGAATGTTCTGGCCTTCGAAAACGGATTGCGCCAGTTCATGCAGACCAGCCACAAGGACCTGATTGACCGCATCGAACAGACTCAGGAGTTGTCCAAGGACGACGAGCCTAAGCTGCACGACGCCGTGAAGTCATTCAAGAAAACTGGCGCGTATTAATCAGAGCAATCTGGTTGTACCACCGCATAACTGAAAGGGGCCCACAAAGCCTCTTTCAGGGACTGGAGGAAATACGATGTCAGGAATGAAGGAAATCCGGAACAAGATCAAGAGCGTTCAGAATACGCGCAAGATCACCAAGGCGATGGAAATGGTGGCCGCATCCAAGATGCGCAAGGCCCAGGACCGTATGCGTGCGGCTCGTCCGTATGCAGACAAAGTGCGCAACATTTGCGCCAACCTGGCCAAAGCCAACCCTGAATATCGCCACGAGTACATGGTTGCCCGCGACACGATCAAGAACGTGGCTGCAATCGTTGTCACGACCGACAAAGGTCTGTGCGGCGGTTTGAACACCAACGTTCTGCGTCTGACCACCAACAAGTTTCAAGAATTTGAAGCCAAAGGTGTGAAGGTTCGCGCGACAGCCATTGGATCCAAAGGCGCAGGTTTCTTCAGCCGTGTAGGCGTGGAACTGAGCTCCAAAGTGACTGGTTTGGGCGACACGCCCCATCTGGACACTTTGATTGGCGCCATCAAGGTCCAGCTCGATGCCTACGTGGCCGGTGAAGTCGATGCCGTGTATCTGGCTTTCACACGTTTCGTGAACACCATGAAGCAGGAGGCTGTGTTCGAGCAGCTGCTGCCTCTGGGTGGCGACCGTTTGAAGGCTGACGAAGGCGCGACATCCTGGGATTACATCTATGAGCCCGATGCCAAGGCAGTGATCGATGATCTGCTGCTGCGCTACATCGAAGCACTGGTGTACCAGGCTGTTGCAGAAAACATGGCTTCCGAACAATCAGCCCGTATGGTTGCGATGAAGGCCGCGTCCGACAACGCCAAGAATGTGATCAGCGAACTGCAATTGACCTACAACAAAGCCCGTCAGGCTGCCATTACGAAAGAACTGGCAGAAATCGTGGGCGGCGCTGCTGCGGTTTGATTGTGAGTTCAGAACGATTTTGAATTAAGGAAAAAACGATGAGTACTGCGACTAACGAAGGCAAGATCGTGCAGTGTATCGGCGCGGTGATTGACGTGGAATTTCCTCGCAACCAGATGCCGAAAGTGTACGACGCACTGACCATGGAAGGTTCCGAGCTCACACTCGAAGTTCAGCAGCAGCTGGGCGACGGCGTGGTTCGTACCATCTGTCTGGGTGCATCAGACGGCTTGCGCCGTGGCATGGCTGTGAAGAACAGCGGCAAACCGATCAGCGTGCCTGTGGGTCAAGCGACCCTGGGCCGTATCATGGATGTGCTGGGTCGTCCCATCGACGAAGCTGGCCCCGTGAACGCTGAAAGCACACGCGCCATTCACCAGAAAGCGCCTGATTTCGACGAACTGTCTCCTTCCCAGGAACTGCTCGAAACCGGCATCAAGGTGATTGACTTGGTGTGTCCGTTCGCCAAGGGCGGTAAAGTGGGTCTGTTCGGTGGTGCCGGTGTGGGCAAGACCGTGAACATGATGGAGCTGATCAACAACATCGCCAAGCAGCACGGTGGTTACTCCGTGTTTGCCGGTGTGGGTGAGCGTACTCGTGAGGGTAACGACTTCTACCACGAGATGAAGGACTCCAACGTTCTGGACAAGGTTGCGCTGGTGTACGGTCAGATGAACGAACCCCCCGGCAACCGTCTGCGCGTTGCGCTGACCGGCCTGACCATGGCTGAGCACTTCCGTGATGAAGGCCGTGACGTTCTGCTGTTCGTGGACAACATTTACCGTTACACCCTGGCCGGTACCGAAGTGTCCGCGCTGCTGGGTCGTATGCCTTCCGCCGTGGGTTATCAGCCTACGCTGGCTGAAGAAATGGGCCGTCTGCAAGAGCGTATTACATCCACCAAGAAAGGTTCGATTACATCGGTTCAGGCCGTGTACGTTCCTGCGGATGACTTGACCGACCCGTCTCCCGCCACAACGTTCGCCCACTTGGACGCGACCGTGGTTCTGTCCCGTGACATCGCTGCGCTGGGTATTTATCCCGCCGTTGATCCGCTGGACTCCACATCACGTCAAGTTGACCCCAACGTGATCGGCGACGAGCACTACAACACCA
This sequence comes from Limnobacter sp., assembly GCF_046297615.1. GTDB lineage: Bacteria > Pseudomonadota > Gammaproteobacteria > Burkholderiales > Burkholderiaceae_B > Limnobacter. The sequence continues at coordinate 369,339 of NZ_JBKBHM010000001.1, forward strand.
CCCGTGCTGTGCAGCAAACACTGCAGCGCTACAAAGAACTGCGTGACATTATCGCGATTCTGGGTATGGACGAACTGAGCCCCGACGACAAACTGGTTGTGGCCCGCGCTCGTAAGATCCAGCGTTTCCTGTCCCAGCCGTTCACAGTGGCCGAAGTGTTTACCGGTTCTCCCGGCAAGTACGTACCACTGAAGGAAACCATCCGCGGCTTCAAGATGATTGTTGCTGGCGAATGCGACCACTTGCCCGAACAAGCTTTCTACATGGTTGGTACCATCGACGAAGCGTTCGAAAAAGCCAAGAAAATTCAGTAATCCGATGCAGTGACAAGGCTGGTCTGGCCCGCGTGGCCTGACCAGACCGGCTCACAAAGGAATTGAGTATGTCGACCATACACGTGGATGTTGTCAGTGCCGAGGAATCCATCTTCGCAGGCGAAGTGGAATTCGTGGCCCTGCCCGGTGAACAGGGTGAGTTGGGTATTTACCCCCGCCACACCCCGCTGATCACTCGGATCAAGGCAGGCACTGTGCGCATGAAGGTCCCTGGTCAGGCTGAAGACGAAGTGGTGTTTGTCAATGGCGGCATTCTGGAAGTGCAGCCCAACGGCGTGACCGTGCTGGCTGACACAGCCATTCGCGGTACAGACCTGGACGAGGCCAAAGCGGCTGAAGCCAAGCGTCTGGCCGAGGAAGCCATGGCCAATCGCGGCAGCGATGTGAACTACGCACAGGCCCAGGCGGAACTGGCTTCGGCCATCGCCCAGTTGGCTGCCATCAAGCGCTTGCGCAAGACACGCTGATTTCAACGATCAGTTTGAGCAGTACCTGAAAAAGCCGCAGAGCAATCTGCGGCTTTTTTCTTGACCAACGCGGAAATCGCCTGAACAGGGCACTTTGCCATTCGATCGGAACCAAGCGTCCATCCAGTCCACTTAAGGACAACCATGGAGGTTTTGTGACGATGTACGACAAATTCGACGACCTGTTGCGCGACATGTCCGCCCGCAGGCCAAGCCAGAAAACCCAGTTCGGGCAGGTGTTCTTCATCAATGACCACTCAGTAAGCCTGGTCGCCGGTGAGATGCAAGGCATTCACTGGATGGACATTCAAATTGAAATGCCCCGCTTTCGCGTGGACAACCTTGAAAGCGCCAAGAAAATCCTCATCGCCAACCGTGAAATGGGCATGGCCACGCCCATTCCCACTTGGTTTGCCCTGTCTGAAAAGCAGGATGTGCTGGTGTTCATCAATCGTTTGGATTGGCGCCACGTGACGGCTGAAGTGGTGGATTCACATGTGCTCCGTTGCATCGAGCAAATGGAGCAAGCACTGATGACCGAGCGTGTCTGAGGCCGCCAAGCCACGCTAGAATAAGTGCATGAGGATTGCACTGTATTCTGATCTCCATCTGGAAACCCTGAAGTCTCTGCCCGCGTTCGCACAGGTTCCCCAACCGCGACGCGGCGCAGACCTCATTGTGTTGGCCGGTGACATTCATCAAGGCACTGCGGGCCTGGATGCGCTGGCGGCAGTGGGCGGCCAAGGCCACATTTATGTGGCCGGCAACCACGAGTACTACCACCATGACATTGAAATTCTGGACCAGCAGTTGGCAGAAAAAGCCGACAAACTTGGCCTGCATTATTTGCAGCGCAGGGCCGTGGTGGTTAACGGGGTTCGGTTTTTGGGCTGCACCCTGTGGACCGATTTCAACATTCAGCCTGCTTGGCGAATGGGTGCGGAATTGGTGGCCAAAGCCTTTTTGCCCGACTACAAACTGATCCGTTACCGGGGCAAGCAGTTCACGCCCGCCATGAGCATTGCCTTGCACCACGAAAATGTGGACTGGCTCAAACGCGCCTTGGCCGAACCGTTCGAGGGTAAAACCGTGGTGGTGACTCACCATGCGCCCCATGCCTTGAGCATTCACCCGCGCTTTAACCTCAGCCCCATCAATGCGGCCTTTGTGTCTGACCTTGGGAAGTTGATGGGCCGGGCCGATGTGTGGGCCCACGGCCACATGCACGATTCCTTCGATTACCTGGCCCATGGCCCGGATGCGGCCACCCGCGTGCTGGTGAACCCGCGCGGTTATGTGCGCAAGAAGGGCAAGGCCCGCCGCATGGACAAAGGCGACATTCAACCCAGCTCGGCGGTGTTTGAGAACCCCTTCTTTGATTCGAACCTGGTATTCACCCCATGAGGCTGGCTGCCAACCTTAGCCTGATGTATGGCGAGTGGCCTTTTCATGAACGGCTGTTGCGCGCGGCAGAGGATGGCTTTGAATGGGTGGAGTGCCTGTTTCCCTATGAGGTGCCCAACTCGGACTGGCTGACCCTGATGGCCGCCACCGGGGTGAGATGGGCCTTGTTCAACGCACCGCCGGGGAACTGGCAGGCCGGTGACCGTGGCTTGGCATGTGACCCGCAGCGCGTGGGTGAATTTCGCGCCAGCGTTGAGATGGCGCGGGAAACAGCCCTGGCATTGAATGCACCTTGTGTGCACGTGATGAGCGGTACCCTGGCCTGCTGGGCAGGCCAATCTGCTGGCGCGCCTGAAGCCACCTTGCGGCAGCACGCCCAAGACCCATGGTTGAAGAACATGGACTGGCTGTTGAGCCAGACCGCCAATGACCCCATCGACTGGCTGATTGAGCCACTGAACTCCCGGGACATGCCGGGCTACTTTCTGAAAACCCAGCAGCAGGCCCACGACCTGATTTCGCAACTGGACCCAAGCGGAGAACGCCGCATTGGCGTGCAGATGGACCTGTACCATTGCCAGATCACCGAAGGCGATGTGGTGACCAAACTGCGGCAGTTCTTGCCCACTGGGCGCGTGCGCCACATTCAGATTGCCGGTGTGCCCGAGCGCCATGAGCCCGACTGGAGTGAACTGAATCTGCCGCGTGTGCTGGATGAGTTGCGTGCTTTGGGGTATCAGGGGGCCTTGGGGTGTGAGTACCGCCCACGTGCAGGCACGAGAGCCGGGCTGGGGTGGATCAAGGCCCATGGTTTTTCAGGCACAATGGCGGGATGAACACATGGCGCGGGCCGTCCGCGACGCCAGACAGGGTTGCTATGAATGATCAGGCATTGCGTGAGCTGTTGACCAACACCAAGACGATTGCGGTGGTGGGCTTTTCTTCCCAGGCCCACAAGCCAAGTTTCTTTGTAGCGAAGTACCTGCAATCGGTGGGCTACCGCATTCTGCCCATCAACCCTCTGCTCAATGGCCGCCCCAGTGGGCTAATGAATGAAACCTGTTACCCTGACCTGCGAACCGCGCACGAAGCCACGGGCTTGAAGATTGACTTGGTGGACGTGTTTCGCCGCGAAGAGCACACCCCATTGGTGCTGGAAGAGGCGATGAATGTCGGAGCAGGGGCTGTGTGGTTGCAGCAAGGCATACGCAATGAATGGGTGGAGGCCAGGGCCAAGGCAGCAGGCCTGCCCTTTGTCATGGACCGCTGCCTGAAAACCGAACACCAGCGCCTGTTTCTGGGCGCGTAAAACCATTTCGCCCTACCTCGTCCAATGAGCACATTCACACCGGTCAAGAACGACACTTTTCTGCGCGCTTTGCGCCGCGAACCCACCGAGTACACACCGGTCTGGCTGATGCGGCAGGCAGGCCGTTATCTGCCCGAGTACCGGGCCACACGTGCACGCGCGGGTAACTTCATGGGCTTGTGTACCAACCCCGAGTTGGCCTGTGAGGTGACGCTGCAGCCGCTGGCGCGTTACCCGCTGGACGCAGCCATTCTGTTCTCCGACATTCTGACCGTGCCCGATGCCATGGGCTTGGGGCTGTATTTCGAAGAGGGCGAAGGGCCCAAGTTCAAAAGCCCGATCAAGGACGAAGCCGATGTGGCCAAATTGGCCGTTCCCGACGTGGGCACTTCGCTGAAGTATGTGACTGACGCAGTCAGCACCATCCGTGGTGCGTTGGGTGGGCGTGTACCGCTGATCGGCTTTTCCGGAAGCCCGTGGACACTGGCCTGTTACATGGTGGAGGGCGGCTCCAGCAGCGATTTTCGCAAGGTCAAGGCCATGATGTACAAGCGGCCTGATTTGATGCACCAAATTTTGTCAGTCACCACCGAGGCGGTGATTCAGTACCTGAAGGCGCAGATTGAGGCGGGTGCACAGGCGGTGATGGTGTTTGACAGCTGGGGCGGTGCCTTGGCCGATGGCGCATTCCAGCAGTTCAGCCTGGCGTACCTGAAACGCATTGTTCAGGCCTTGCCGCTGGAAGCCAACCGGGGCTCATTCAAAGAACACATCCCGAGCATTGTGTTCACCAAAGGCGGCGGCTTGTGGTTGGAGGACTTGGCCAGCACCGGGGCCAGCGCCTTGGGGGTGGATTGGACCGTGAACCTGGGGCAGGCGCGCGCCCGCGTGGGTGAACGTTGCGCTCTGCAGGGCAACCTCGACCCCAATGTGCTGTTTGCCAACCCACCCCAGATTGAGGCGGAGGTGGCCAAGGCCTTGGAAAGCTTCGGGGTGCCCCAAAACGGGGTGGGCCATGTGTTCAATTTGGGCCACGGCATTTCCCAATTCACCGACCCGGAGGCAGTGACTGTGATGGTGAACGCGGTGCACAACTACAGCAAACGCCAACGCGCTCAGTGAGTTATACACATTTTTACACCAAGCAGTGTGAATATCTCATGTGCGGCGCAGCAAGGCCTGCAGCCCACGAAATTGAAGTAACTTGTTGATCTGAATGGTGTAATTGAGAAGTGTAAGATTTAGACTTGACAAATCAATGTGACTTGTCACTTGCAATTGCACTCCCGTTTCCCAGATGTCCACAAAGTTATCCACAGCCCCTCAGCGGCTTGGGCATAAACCCTCGGCTTCTGAACCACTTGGCTTCTAACTTAAAGTAAGCTGTGAAGAACTCACCCATTCAGGATGCCAACGAATCCACCAGAAGGGTATCCCCCACGCTGGTGGGCGTCCTGGTGTCTGTCCCTTTGCCGGGGGCATTCACCTACAGTTGGGCCTTCGATACCCCACCCTGTTTTGGGCAGCGGGTGATTGTTCCTTGGGGCAAAAGCCGACGAATTGGCTTGGTGCAGGGGGCGGTGGATTCCGTCCCTGAGGGCACGACGATCAAGCCTGTTGAAGCCCTGTTGGATGAGGGAGACCTGCTGCAAGGTGAATGGAAGGCCTTGGTCGAGTTTGCCGCTCAGTACTATCACCACCCCTTGGGCATGGCTGCCCTGGACTGCTTGCCCAAGGCGCTGCGTGTTCTGAATGCCAAGGGTGACGAGCCTGTGATGGTGCGCCGTGCCCGGAAAAAGGCCATGGAAATGACTCCGCCGCAGGAAGACGCTGGTGCGGCAAGGAACAACACCCCACCCGTGCTGACCGATGACCAGCAACAGGCCCTGCGCGCACTGACCGACACCACAGGTTTTGACCCGGCTTTGCTGTACGGCATTACCGGCAGTGGAAAAACCGAGGTGTACCTGCACTTGGCCCAAGCCAAGATTCAGGCGGGCCAGCAGGTGTTGGTGCTGTTGCCGGAAATCAACCTGACGCCTGCAGCCCAACGCCTGTACGAAGAGCGCCTTGCGCCCTACCGGGTGGTGGTGCAGCACAGTGGCTTGAGTGAAGCCCCGCGTACCCAGCATTGGTTTGAAGCGGCTTTGGGCCGCGCTGATGTGGTGATTGCAACGCGCATGGGCGTGTTTACACCCATGCCCCGGCTGGGTTTGGTGATTGTGGACGAGGAGCACGACCCGTCCTACAAACAACAGGACGGCATTCGTTACCACGCCCGCGATCTGGCCTTGCTGTTGGCCAAGCTTCATCAGGTGCCTGTGGTGTTGGGTTCGGCAACGCCGTCGCTGGAAAGCTGGCTGAAGGCGCAGGAGCAGCAGTTCAAGCGGGTGGATTTGACCCGCCGCGCCGTTCCAGGGGCGCGCTTGCCGCAGGTGGAGTTGATCAACACCGCCAACTTCCAGCCCAAGGACGGTTTGTCCGAGCCTGCCATGAAGGCCTTGTTGGCCACGTTTGAGGCAGGGGGACAGTCGATTGTGTTTCTCAACCGCCGTGGTTATTCACCGCAATTGGCCTGTGGGGCCTGTGGCTGGGTCGCCAACTGTGCCCATTGCAGTGCGCATGTGGTGTGGCACAAGGGCGAGCGGGCTTTGCGCTGCCACCATTGCGGTGCTGCCCAGCGCGTGCCCAGCCAGTGCCCCACCTGCGGCAATCAGGATTTGACCGGGTTTGGCCGGGGCACCCAGCGCATTGAAGAAACCCTGAGCCACCTGATGCCCGGGGCCCGCGTGTTGCGCATTGATGCCGACAGCACCCGCAACAAAGGCCAGATGCAAGCCATGCTGGACCAAGCCCAAAGCGGTGAGGCGGATGTGTTGGTGGGCACGCAGATGATTGCCAAGGGGCATGACTTTTCAAAGGTCAGCCTGGTGTTGGCCTTGAATGTGGATGCGTCGCTGTTTTCGCACGCCTACCGTGCGCCGGAGCGTCTGTTCGCCCAGTTGATGCAAGTGGCAGGCCGGGCAGGTCGCCGGGGTGGAGAGGCGCGTTTTCTGGTACAGACGCGCTACCCGCAGCACCCTGTGTTTGAGGCGTTGAAGGCGCATGATTACGCGCAGTTTGCGACCTATGAGTTACAGGCGCGCCGCGAGGCCCGCATGCCGCCCTTTGCGTTTCAGGCCACGCTGCGTGCAGACCACACCCAACTGGCGCGATGCATTGATTTCCTGCGCACTGCCCGGGCCTTGGGTGAGGCTTTGGTGGACCCGGATGCCCCGGTATTTCTGTGCGACCCGGTGCCGCTCACGGTGGTGAAGGTGGCTGGGGTGGAACGTGCGCAATTGTTGGTGGAAAGTGAAAGCCGCCCGGCCTTGCAGCGTTTTCTGAGCCGCTGGATTGAGGGCCTGTACGAGGCCGGTGGGCCGGTGCGCTGGTTTGTGGAAGTGGACCCCACTGACCTGTGAGGGGCTTACCCCGCGCTGTGCTCTGTTAAAGTGAAAGTCTTCTTGAGTTGACCCCCCCATGTCGTTTGGTTTGAACAAAGCCCAAAATGAAGCCGTTCATTATGTGGATGGCCCATGCCTGGTCCTGGCGGGTGCCGGGTCGGGCAAGACGCGCGTGATCACCCAGAAGATCGCGCACTTGATTCAAAACCAAGGCGTGCAGGCGCGGAACATTGCGGCAGTCACCTTCACCAACAAGGCGGCCCGGGAAATGCAGGAACGGGCGTCCAAGCTGTTGAATGATGGTGAAGGCAAGGGCCTGTTGGTGTGTACCTTTCACAGCCTGGGCATGCACATTCTGCGGGAAGAGCACGCGCACGCTGGTTTGAAGCAGCGCTTCTCGATTCTGGATTCCACCGACACCTACGGGCTGGTGCAACAGTTGTACGGCACCACCGACAAGCAACTGATTCGCAAGGCGCAGGGGGTGATTTCCCTGTGGAAGAACGGCCTGATTGACCCTGATGCCGCCTTGGCGCAGGCGCAATCCGAGGACGATGCCCAGATTGCCCGCCTGTACAAAAGTTATGAGGCCACGCTGGCGGCCTATCAGGCCGTGGACTTTGATGACCTGATTTTGAAACCCACCCGCTTGTTGGCCACCAATGAGGACGTGCGCAACCGCTGGCAAAACCGGTTGCGGTATTTGTTGGTTGACGAGGTGCAAGACACCAATGCCTGCCAGTACGACTTGCTGCGCCTGATTGCCGGGCCACGCGCCATGTTCACTGCCGTGGGCGACGATGACCAGGCCATTTACGCCTGGCGCGGTGCCACGCTGGAAAACCTGCGCCAGTTGACCGAGGATTACCCGCAGTTGAAGGTGATCAAGCTGGAGCAGAACTACCGGTCCACGTTGCGCATTTTGCAGGCGGCGAACCGCCTGATTGAAAACAACCCCAAGCTGTTTCCCAAAACTTTGTGGAGTGAGCACGGGGCTGGCGAGCCGATTGTGGTGACCGCGATGAATGACGACGAGCATGAGGCTGAGCAACTGGCCATGATGCTCAGTGGCCACCGGTTTGAGCGCCGCACCCGGTATGGCGACTATGCCGTGCTGTACCGCAGTAACTTTCAGGCGCGTATTCTGGAGCAGGCCCTGCGTCGCCAGAAGATTCCGTACATTCTCAGTGGCGGGCAAAGTTTCTTTGAACGCGCGGAAATCAAGGATGTGTTGGCCTACCTTCGCCTGCTGGTCAATTCCGACGATGATCCAGCGTTCATTCGTGCCGTCACCACGCCCAAGCGCGGCATTGGCCAGAAAACGCTGGAGGCCCTGGGCACCTACGCGGGAGGCCGGGGTGTGTCCCTGTTCGAAGCCCTGTTTGAAACCGGTATTGAAAGCCATTTGAACGAGGGCATGGTGGATGCCCTGCGCACCTTCGGCACTTACATCAACAACCTGGAGTACCGCGCCCAACGCGAGCCTGCGGGCGAGTTGCTCAATGAGCTGATTCGCACGATTGGCTATGAGCAGTGGCTGTATGAGCAGCACGACGAACGCGGTGCGCAGTCCAAGTGGCAGAACGTGCTGGACTTTGTGCAGTGGATGGGCGAGAAGGGCGAGTCTGATGGGGAAAACCTGCTGGATTTGACCCAGAAAGTGGCTTTGATCACCATGCTGGACCGGCAGGACGAGGACAGCCACCCTGACGCGGTGCAGCTCAGTACGCTGCATGCGTCCAAGGGTTTGGAGTTTCCCCATGTGTTTTTGATTGGCTGTGAGGAGGGCATTCTGCCCAGCTTCGGCGATGGGGAAGGGCGTGAGCTGACCGAAGACAGGCTGGAAGAAGAGCGCCGCCTGATGTATGTGGGGGTGACCCGCGCGCAACGCAGCCTGAACATCACTTGGTGCCGCAAGCGGCGCAAAGCACGGGAGATGGTCAGTTGTTTTCCGTCACGGTTCATCAAGGAACTGCAACTGGACGACGACAAGGACATGCCCGATGACACACCCAAGATGAGCCCCAAGGACCGCTTGGCGGCCTTGAAGGGGTTGCTGAACAAATCGGCTTAGTGCGGGCGCCTTACTGAAAGGCGTCGGATTCCAGAATGGTGACACCCGGTGTGCCGCCCAGCGCCTGGGCCAGCATCGCTTGCGCCAGTTTGGGCACCTTCACGCTGCGCCAGCGTTTGGGCAGCAAGGGGTTGGCCAGGCGAGACAGCTTGATGCCAATTTCTTCGCCCAAACGGAATTCTTCGCGATGGCCGTCGAGTAAACCGGGCCGAGCCAGCACCACACGTTTGAACCCTGCGTTCATCACGGATTGTTCAGCCTCGCCTTTGGTGCGCAGGTAAAGCCCGCGCGCTTGGGGGTTGGCCATGGTGGACGAGTTCAACACGAAGGTGTGTGTGCCATGCTGTGCGGCCGCTTGCGCAACGGTTTGGACCAAATGCAGGTCGATGGCCCGAAAGCGGTCGGCAGAACCTGCTTGCTTGATGGTGGTGCCCAAGGTGCAGATCAGGGCGTCAGCCCGCCACCACGGTGCCTCGGCGGGCAAGGCCGCCATGTCCACCACAGGGTTACTCAGCTTGCCGTCGTGCTGGGCCAGTAGGCTGGCCGGCAACGGCCGGCGAGTCACTGCCGTTACCCGGCTGACCAGTGGATTGGCCAAGGCCTGCTTGAGCACTTCCAGGCCCACCACACCGGTGGACCCGAACAGCAGCAGTGTGGTCACACTCAGGCCTTTTGCGTTTCTTTGGCTTCGGCCGCTTTGCGTGTTTTGCGGGCTAGGGCCTTGTCACGCATTTTCTTCATCTGGCTCACGATGATGGCTTGATAGGACTCAGGCAGTGTGCGCACCAGTGCGTCCATGGCCACAGCGTCTGGGCCAACCAGCACGCGGCGCTTGTTGCTTTTCACGGCTTTCAGAATGATGTCGGCCGCTTTTTCAGCGCTGGTGATGAAGAACTTCTCGAAGAATTGCTTGCCAGCTTCGGGGTCGGTGCCGGTGAATTTTTCAATGGCAGGCGACGCCACGCTTTTACGGGCGATGGCAGTTTTGATGCCGCCGGGGTGCACGCTGGTGGCTGACACGCCACAGTTCAGGAAGTCCAGTTCCTGACGCAGGCTTTCTGTAAAGCCACGCACCGCAAACTTGGTGGCGTTGTAGGTGGACTGGGTGGGCTGGGCACACAGGCCAAACAGGCTGGAGGTGTTGATGATGTGGCCGTCGCCGGAGGCTTTCAAATGCGGCAGGAAGGCTTTGGTGCCGTACACCACGCCCCAGAAGTTAATGCCCATGATCCAGTCGAACTTGTCGTAGTCGATGTCTTCAATGGGGGAGGCGTAAGCCACGCCGGCGTTGTTGAACACCAGGTTTACTTTGCCGTGGTCTTTGGCGGTTTTGTCGGCCCAGGCGTACACTTCGCCACGGCTGGACACATCCAGTTCCTGACTGGTGATTTTCACGTCTTGACCGGCTTCTTCGGCAGCGGCTTTGGCCAGTTTCACTGTTTCGGCCAGGCCTTTGGTGTCCACGTCGGACAGCGACAGGGAGGCGCCTTCACGGGCCAGTTGCAGGGCCAGTGTGCGGCCCATGCCGGACGCTGCACCAGTGATTGCGGCCACTTTGCCTTTGAATGATTTCATGTGTGTCTCCGTTTTTTGGTGGGGTGGACTTGCAGGGTGCAGGTCAGCCGATTGGAATGTGACAATCTTGGTTGTCAATTTATCCAGCGTCCCTCATACTGTCAATGCCTATTTTTTGAGTACCGATTCCAATCATGAGTGCCAATGCCCCCACCCCAGCCAACGCAACGGCCGGTCGCCGATACCGGGGCGTGAGCAATGAAGCCCGCAAAACCGAGAGGCGGATGAAGCTGATTGATGCGGGCATTCGAATTTTTGGCACCACCGGCTACCACGCGGCCACGGTGAAGGGCATTTGCCAGGAGGCGGGCCTGACTGAGCGCTACTTTTACGAGAGCTTCGCCAACGCAGAAATGCTGTTCACCGCGTGTTACCTGCACATCACCGACACCCTGAAGGCCCGCCTGCAAGCCGTGTTGTTGAGCATGGACGATGAAGGCCTGGCCCACGCAACAGCCACTGGCCTGCGCGTGTTTTTCACGCAGTTCAAAGAACAGCCTGAAGCAGCGCGCATCATTTTGGTGGAAGTGCTGACGGTGAACCGCCATTTGGAAGAACTGTCCCTGAAAACCCTGTACAGCTTTGTGGACATGCTGGAGACGCTGGCGCGCCCACTGATTGAGCAAGCCAAACAGGGCAACAAGGGCGAGGGCCAAAGCGCCCATCTGGATTCAACCCTGCTGGCCTCGGGCTTGGTGGGGTCGGTGCTGTACATGGCCGCCCGCTGGGCGCTGGACGGTTGCCGGCAGCCCGTGGACCATGTGGTGGACAACGCGATGCTGATATTCACCGGCGTTGGATTAAGCCTGCTGGGGCCAGAGCGCTGAAGCACCCCAGCCTGCGCAGTGCAGAAGATTACTTGGCCGCTTCGGGGGCTGCGGCAGGCGCTGGGGCCTCAGGTTCCTTGAAGTTGGCACCCACTTCTTTGCCCATGTAGGCCACGGCGCGGGCCACTTCGATGTCATCCAGGTCGGCGTTGCCACCCTTGGCTGGCATGGCCTTGTAACCGCCCACGGCGTGTTTCACCAGTGTGTCGAAGCCTTGGCTCAGGCGGGCAGACCACTGCCCTTTGTCACCAAACTTGGGTGCGCCAGCCGCGCCCGCGTTGTGGCAGGCACCGCAGGACTGGTTGTAAACGTCCATCCCGGCTTTCAGCACTTTGGGCGCATTGGCATCCACAAACTCAATTTGACCGACAGGCTTGATGCGCTCAGCCACGGATTCGGGCGCTTGGGCGTTGGAACCCGCGCCCGGTTTGTTGCCCGTGGACACGTAGTTGGCCAGCAATACAATGATGAAAATCGGCACCACAAACGCTGCAACCACAGCAACAATCAGCTGCTTGGGGGTCTTGATCAGCAATTCGTGTTCGTTGGAGTCACTCATACCACATCCTGTCTTTGTAATTGGAGTATTGGGAAACCTGAAGCAGCCCCACCGCACCACTGAATGAACCGTTTTGGCCCGGTGCGAAGGTTGCCTTCAAAAAACAACGGTAAATTCTATCTTGAAACGTTTGTAAATCCCAAGGACATTTGCGCTGCAAGCCTTTGGAATTCCATTGAAAGCAGGGTGTTGGGCCCGGGGGCCCGCAACAAGGAGAAGACGGTGGGTAACCTGAACCGCGTTAAAACCTACAACTGGCCCATGGTGCTGATCCACTGGCTGATGGTGTTGGGCATTTGGACCGCCATTGGTGTGGGCCTGTACATGGTGGAGATTCCGGGCATTACCCCCACCAAATTGAAGCTGTACAACTGGCACAAATGGCTGGGCGTCAGTTTGTGGATGTTGGTGATGCTGCGCCTGGTGGTGCGTGGCTTTAGCCAGAAGCCCGATTACCCGCCCCACTGGGGGCCGGGCATGATTCGCGGCGTGAAGCTGGGCCACGCCCTGCTGTATGTCCTGATGATTGCGGTGCCCAGCTTCGGTTACCTGTTCAGCCTGGCGGCTGGTTACCCGGTGGTGTGGTTTGGGGTGATCGAATTGCCAGTGCTGATTGAGCGCAACGCGGAACTTAAAGCGCTGTTTCAGACTCTGCACAAGGTGTCCGCCACCACGCTGATGGTGGTGGTGATTGGCCATGTGTTGATGGCCGTCAAACACCATGTCATAGACCGTGACCGAATTTTTGGCCGGATGATTCCCGGCCTGCGAGTGGATTGATGGAGTTGTTGATGTATTCGATGCGAATGATGCAGCGTGGCTTGTTGGCGGCCAGCCTGCTGGCGGGTGTTTCAGTAGCCCAAGCCGCCCCGGTGGACCCTGCCCAAAGCCTGGTGCGTGCCACGTTCAAACAATTCAATGTGCCCGTGAGTGGAGACTTCAAAACTTTCAGTGGCGACATTGCTTTTGACGCGGCCAAGCCTGAACAGGCCAAAGGCCAACTCACGGTGAGTACAGCCAGCTTTGATTTGGGCGACCCGATGTACAACAAGGAAGTGGCCAAGCCGGACTGGTTTGATTCAGCCAAACACCCCCAAGCCACCTTGACGCTGGTCAGTGTGAAGCCCGCGGGCAAAGCCTTTCAGGCCACAGCGGACCTGACCATCCGGGGGATTAAGAAAAACATTCAGTTTCCAGTCACGGTGACTGCCAAAGCGGGCGGCAAACAGGAGTTTGCAGGCAAGGCCAGCATCAAGCGCCTGGACTACAAAGTGGGCGCTTCGGGCGACTGGGGCGACACCAGTTTGGTGGCCGATGAAGTGGTCATCGACTTTCGGCTCCAGACCCGCTGAAGCCGTCAAGGCGCCTCACTTCAGTGGGGTGCCCAAGGCGTAGGGCAGCAGGTCCATGACCTCGCGGCTGACTGTCATGCCGGTGTGTGGGGTTTGAATCTCGATGTGCTCGACGTTGGGCGAGAAGCGGTCGATACAGGCCTGCCAGCTCACAATGCTGTCTTTTTTGCAGTACAGGGCCACGATGGGGCACACGATGGGGTGCTCGTACCGTTTCAGGGTGGCGTTCTCAATGGATTCCACATCGGTGCCTTTCAGGTCGTACAGGCCCTTGAACGCGGTGTACTTGGGCCCGCCCACCACGGGGCTGCCCAAGGTGACGATGCGGCTGACATGGTGCTGCACTTCACGGGCTGCTTCTCGGGCCAGGTAGCCGCCCAAGCTCCAGCCCACCAGTTTGATCGGGCCCTGGTTTTCTTCAGCCAGCCGTTTGATGTCGGCAATGACGCGGGGCATCAGTTTGCCCACTTCCCCGTTGTTGAAACCCGCGCTCCAGTATTCGGCCTTGTAGCCCAGCGATTCAAGGTAGCGTTTCACCAAGCTCATGGCCGATGAACTGGCCCCAAAGCCCGGCAGCAGCAGGACGGTTTGGCCTTGCCCCACATTTTTGCGCGGCAGGAAGCGCCACTGAACCGCCAACTTGGCGGCTTCAAGCGGGGTGGTGGTCTCGCCCAGCAAAAGGCTGAGTTTGGGCTTGCGGATGGTGTTGCCGTACCGTTTTTGAAACTCGGTTTTGTTCATGGTTCAACACAGAAGGTGGGTGCGTTTACACCCGTGACCATACGGCATGCCGACCTTGCCCACAACGAGGATTCCCTCTAGGTGGGGTGGCTGCCCTAGTGGCCGCTGTGCTGAACCAGCGCCAGGCTTTGGTTGGCGGCGCGTACGCGTTGCGCCAGCTCGCTGGCCAGCCCTTGCAACAATTGGTGTGCCAGTGGGTCGGGAAGCTGCTGAAATTCACTCAGCGACAACTCCAGCACGGTGCCGGGCAGGTCAGCAACCACAGTGGCTGAGCGGGGCTGGCCATCCACCAGCGCCATTTCCCCCACCACGCAACCGCGAGTCAGCCGCACCACGCGTTCGCTGCGCAGGCCGCTGTGGTGCCAGGCGCTTAACTGGCCGTGGGTCAGCACAAACAGGCTTTGGGCCTGGTCGCCTTGGCGAAACAACACATCCCCAGCGCGCACGGGGCGGCGTGCCCAGTGCGTGGCGAGTGTTGCAAGGTCGGTGTTGTTCATTCGGTGGGTCAGTGTGGTTTGGGCCAGCACTTGGGCGTTGTCGGGTTCGTCTTCAGGCTCACGGGGTGAGCTTTGTTCGCTGAGCAACAGGTTTTCGATCCAGAAGAAGGCGTCATCGGCCGACCAGCAACTGAACAGGGAACACCGCTGGACAAGCCGTTCAAGCCATTCACAGTCGGCCGTACCCACACTGACACCGGGCATGACGACACAGGTGCGGGCCCTCAGGCTGGCCAGGGGGCCGAGGAAAGCCCTTTGCAGGGCCAAGGCCGCCGTTTCGTCCACCAACCGCACCGCAGAGCAATCCAGAATAACCGCCCGCTGCACCTGCAACTCATCGGTGAGGCGAATGGCCAGCGAGGCGGCGTTGCCAAAAAACAGGCTGCCCTCCAGCGTGACCCGGCAGCACCCCTGCATGACTGTGGACAGGGCTTGGACATCGGCTTGCGGGCGAAGGGTGCGCGACCGGGCCGACGGCCCATGTTCAATGGTGTGCAGGCCCCCCTGGCTTTGCTGGCGCATGAAGTAAACGGCCACAAACAGAACACCCACAAAGGTGCCGACCAGCAGGTTGCTCATGCCCGCTGCAGCCAGCATGGTGAGCACCACCCAAACGGTGAAGCGTTCTGTGGCGTCCATGCTGTTGCGGCGCCAGGGGTTTAGAAACCGGCCTATCCAGCGCAGGGTTTGGCCTTGAATCAAAAACAGCGAGCTGACGGCCACCAGCGTGGCCAGAATGTTCAGGGGCAGTTGAGGCAACACCGGCACACAGGCCCAGCACAACACAGCCAGCAGCAATGCACACCAGCCTTCGCTGGCGCGGCTGCGCGCACCAACGCCCAGCCCGGCATTGCTTCGTGAGGCGTAATTGGCGCTGGGCAGTGCGCAGGCCAGCCCGCACAGCAGGTTGGCCAGTGCCTTGGTGCCCAGTTCGCGGCGGGTGTTGTGGCGGTGGTTCAAGGTTTGGTCCACCTGCAACAGCGATTGCATGCTTTCCAGCACCACCAAAAGACTGATGACGGCTGCACCCATCAGCAGTTGCACAGCCAGGCTGGGGGTGCTGTAGATGAGTTCAAGCGCTTGGGCAAAGCCCAGTGCCCAATCCGACGTGCTGGGCCAAGGCAGTGCAAGGCCAGTTTGAACAGTCAGGTTGTGCTGCACACCCAAGGTGAGTGCATGCAAGGCCAAACCTGCGGCCAAGCCAATCAGCAAGCCCAAGGGGTTGGGGCGAACCAGCCTGAAAAACACCAGAATGCCCGCTGTGGTGAGTGAGATGACCAAGGCCCACGGGGAGAACAGCGCAGGCTGGGCCACCACGGTATTGAGTTTGGCAAACACCGGGTAACCCGCCATGGCGGGCAACAGGGTGTACGCGGAAAACAGGCCCAAGGTGGTGTTCATGCCGATTAACACAGGGGCGGGCAAATGTTGCATCAGCCGCCCCACGCCCTGCCGTTCGGCCAGCAGCACAAAGCCTGCAGCCAGCATTACTTCAAGGCCAAGCAGGCCCAGCAGGGTCGGAATGTGCGGGGTGTGCGCCATGAAGGTGAGCAGCGAGCCCGCCAGAATGAGGGCAGTTGACGAGCGTGGCCCGCCGAATTGCACGGGCGCCCGGCCACCCAGCGCACCAATGCTGCAGCCGATGAGCGCACTGGCCAAGCCAGCATACACACCCAAGGCCAGCCCGGGGGCACCCAAGGGCGCAAAGGCCATCAGCCCGTAAACGATGGCTTGGGCCATGCCGCCCAGCGCAACCACGCCACCTGCTTTGAATTCCTGAGTCATGCCCGGGCAGCCCCAGATTGCACAAGCGGCCCAGTGTAGCAAAGCAGGTTCGCCCTCCAAAATGAAGGGCCGGGTCTAGTTCAAGGGGGTTAGCTGGACACCGGCATGGTGAACTCCGCGCCTTTGACGGCGCTGTCGGGCCAGCGTTGCATGATGGATTTTTGACGGGTGTAAAAGCGCACCCCTTCCTCGCCGTAGGCATGCAGGTCGCCAAACAGGCTGCTTTTCCAGCCGCCAAAACCATGCCACGCCATGGGCACTGGAATGGGCACGTTGATGCCCACCATGCCCACCTGAACCTGCCGCGCAAATTCACGGGCGGTGGCACCGTCGCGGGTGAAGCAGGCCACGCCGTTGCCGTATTGGTGGGCATTGATCAGGGCCAGCCCTTCCGCGAAACTGGGCACGCGCACACAGCACAGCACGGGGCCGAAAATTTCTTCCTTGTAGATCCGCATATGCGGCTGAACATGGTCGAACAAAGTGCCGCCCGTGTAAAAGCCCTGTTCAAAGCCAGCGGGTTTCACACCCCGCCCATCCACCACCAGTTGCGCGCCTTCGTCCACACCCACTTGCACGTAGCCTTCAATGCGGGCCAGGGCATCGGCGCTCACGATGGGGCCCATTTCTGCCTCGGCGTTCATGCCGTCAGTGATGCGCAGTGCGCGCACCCGCTGGGCCAGCTTGGGCATGATGCGGTCGGCCACATCACCCACCAGCACAGCCACCGAGATGGCCATGCAGCGCTCGCCCGCGCTGCCGTAGGCAGCACCCACCAAGGCATCCACCACTTGGTCCAGGTCCGCATCGGGCATGGCAAGCAAATGGTTTTTGGCCCCGCCCAGTGCCTGTACCCGTTTGCCGTGTTTGGCGCCGGTCTCGTAAATGTGGCGTGCGATGGGGGTTGATCCCACAAAGCTCAAGGCGGACACATCGGGGTGCGACAGCAAGGTGTCCACAGCCAATTTGTCGCCATGAACCACGTTGAACACACCCTTGGGCAAGCCGGCCTGGGTCAGCAGTGCAGCCATGAAGTTGGCCGCGGACGGGTCGCGTTCGCTGGGCTTGAGCACAAAGGTGTTGCCGCAGGCCAAGGCCACGGGAAACATCCAGCACGGCACCATGCATGGAAAGTTGAACGGGGTGATGCCTGCCACCACGCCCAGGGGTTGGCGTGTGGTCCAGTTGTCGATGCCGGTGGACACTTGTTCGGTGTAATCGCTTTTAAGCAGTTGGGGAATGCCACAGGCAAACTCCACAATCTCAATGCCTCGGGTCACCTCGCCCTGCGCGTCTGAAAACACCTTGCCGTGTTCACTGGTGATCAGCCGGGCCAGTTCATCCCGGTGTTCATTCAGCAGCGCCAGAAACCGGTTCATGATGCGGGCCCGCTGCAAGGGCGGTTTGGCGGCCCAGTCCGGCAGTGCGTCCCGCGCGCTGGCCACGGCTTTGTGCACCGTGTAGGCATCGGCCAGGGCCACCTGTTTGGTGACGCGGCCCAGGCTGGGGTTGTAGACCGGTGCCAGCAGGCTGTCCGGGCGGGAGAATTCGGCACCGTTGATGTAATGGGGCAGGGTGGGCAGGGCAGCAGACATGGCAAAACGACGTGAAACGCAGAATGTCCTGATTGTCGGATGCGTGTGGCGCGGCCATCTATCGGTGCTTACACCAACGCATCCAGTTTGATGGCCTGCAAGTACCACTCAAACGGACCCCAGAAAGACACACGACCCGCGCCAACGCGGGCAAGCCGCATGCGGCCAGGGGCATTGAATTCGCAGTGGAGGAGACATCTGTGCGACAAGGACGGGGATTTGGCCCAGCCCGCTGGCTGGCCGTGGGTGCAGTATCTGTGGTGTTGGCGGGCTGCCTGGGCAGCAATGACACCGTGGTCAGCGGGGATGGGCGAACCACCCCCAGCGAAGCGGACCTGAAGTACAACGTCAGCATCACCCGCACGGAAATGGGCATTCCCCATGTGCGCGCCAAAGACTACGGCAGCCTGGGCTACGGCCAGGGCTATGCCTTTGCGCAGGACAACCTGTGCGTCTTCCTTGAAGACCTGTTGACCATTCGCGGCGAGCGTTCCCGTTACTTCGGGCCCGATGGCACCTACACCATCGAACCGAATGACAACACGTCCAACAACGTCGACAGCGACTTCTTCTGGAAAAGCCTGTTTGCCTATGAGGAAACCGGTGCCGATGGCGTGAAGCGCAACGCCTGGCAGCGCACCCGCGACAAAACCATTCCCGATTATCAAAAGGTGGTGGACGGCTATGCCGACGGCGTGAACCGCTACATAGCCGAGTTGAAAGAAGGCAAGCACCAGTACACCAAGGCCGA
Organism: Limnobacter sp.; assembly: GCF_046297615.1. Classification (GTDB taxonomy): domain Bacteria; phylum Pseudomonadota; class Gammaproteobacteria; order Burkholderiales; family Burkholderiaceae_B; genus Limnobacter. The sequence goes on from NZ_JBKBHM010000001.1 coordinate 388,056, forward strand.
TGGCAGTAAAGTGACTGCGCATGCGGCCTGCGCAGGCGCAGAATGGCTGCAGCCCATTACTTCGGCTGACATGTACCGCCGCTTTGTGCGCCTGGCCGTGCTGGCCAGCAGCTCGGTGTTTGTCACTGAAATTGGCAGTGCCCAGCCCCCCGGTGGTGGCCTGAGTGCCTTGCCCGTACCCATTCCCGCCGCCAGCCAGGGCAAAGGCCAGAAAGTGGCCAAGGCTCAACGGTTGAGCCCGGCCCAGCAGGTTGCTTTGCTCAAGGGCAACCCCAACCCGTTCACGGCGATGCAGGACAAAGACAAGTTCGGCAGCAACATGTACGCCATCGGCAAGGATGGGTCAGAGACCGGCCAGTCGATTGTGTACGGCAACCCGCACTTCCCCTGGCGCGGCACCGAACGGCTTTACCTGCAACACAACACCTTGGAGCTGAACGGCGAAAAAGCCATGGACATCATGGGTGTGGGCCTGTACGGCGTGCCTGCGGTGTTGATTGGCTTTAACGAGAAAGTGGCCTGGAGCCACACCGTGTCCACCGCCTACCGCTTTACCCTGTACCAATTGCAGATCAACCCGCAGAACCCCACCCAGTACATGGTGGACGGCCAAGCGCGCGACATGATTGCCCTGCCCACTGAAATTGAAGTGAAGCAGGCCGACGGCACAGTCACCAAAATGCAGCGCACGCTGTACCGGTCGCACTATGGGCCGATGATGGTGTTGAAAGTGAGCGGCATTCCCGTGCTGGGCTGGAACCAGTTGATGGCCTTCACCATCCGCGACGCCAACCTGGAAAACGACCGCCTCATCAACCAGTTCGCCAAGTGGAACATGGCCGGTTCGCTGGAAGAGTTCATGAGCCTGCACAAGTCCGAGCTGGGCGTGCCTTGGGTGAACACCGTGGCCAGCGGCCCCAACAAACCGGCCTACTACGGTGATGTGACGGTGGTGCCCAATGTGAGCAACGCCAAAACCGCCGCCTGCAAGGCCGAGCCTTTCCACACCGTGGTGAACCAGTTGTCCCCGGGCCTGCCTGTGCTGGACGGCAGCAAAGAAGCCTGCGCTTGGGACACCGACAGCGATGCCCCCGCCCCCGGCATTTTTGGTGGCGGCAACCTGCCGACCATGACACGCACGGACTATGTCCACAACTGCAACGACAGCTACTGGCTGACCAACCCCCGCCAACCCATCACCGGTTTTGCGCGCATCATTGGCGATGAAAACGCCGAGCGCACGCTGCGCACACGCCTGTGCATTCTTCAGGCTGAACGGCGTTTGGCTGGTCAGGATGGCCGCCCCGGCAACAAGTTCACGCAGGACAACCTGAAGGACATCGTGCTGGACAGCGAGATTTACTCCGCCACCCTGGCCCGGGCTACCGTGACCGACCAACTGTGTCAGTTGCCTGGTTTGCCCACCACCAGCGGCCCGCCCGTGCAAACTGCAGCGGCCTGTGCAGCCCTCAAAGCCTGGGACGGCAAAGCCAACCTGGACAGCAAGGGTGCCCACCTGTGGCGCGAGTTCTGGCTGAGGGCCATTGCCAACCCCGGCGGCTTGCCCCTGGGTGTGCCCCAGTTGCATTTGCCGCCAGCCATTCCTTTGCCTGCGTTGCCGGTGTCCTTGCCCACCAACTTCTGGGCCAGTGGCTTTAACCCGGCCGACCCGGTGAACACCCCCAAAACCTTGAACCTGCTGAACCCGTTCACCGCCTTGGCCTTGGGTGATGCGATTGCAGCGGTGCAGGCCTCGGGCTTTGCGTTCGATGCCCCGGTGAAAGACGTGCAACAGAGCGGCGTGCAGAAGAACACACGCATTCCGATTTTCGGCGGCACCAGCCCGGAAGGGGCGTTCACCATCGTGTCCTCATCCCCGTCGCGCTTGAGCAAAACCGGTTACGACGTGGTGTATGGCAACAGCTATATTCAGGCGGTGACTTGGCGTGCCGACGGCACCCCCAAGAGCGACGCGATGCTGACCTACTCCCTGTCCACCGACCCGGCCAACCCTCACTTTGACGACTACACCAAAGCGTATTCGGCCAAGCAGTGGTTGACCCTGCCGTTCACCCAGGCTGAAATTGACGCCCGCAAAATTGCAGAACCCTTGGTGCTGCAACAGGCCAAGTAAGCCCGGCAGTTCCTGGGCCCGACAGGCTCCCAACAGGCTCACCAACGGGCTCATTGAGTGAGCCTGTTGGGAGCCTGTTGTCATTTCAGGGGCAAGACACGCTCAGAAGGCGGTGGTTTGAATCGCCTTGGCGTATTCGTCATCGAATTGGCGCCGCAGTTTTTTGCGCAGCACCGCCGCAGCGTGCCGCTTTTTCTGCAGGGGTGTTTCCGGCACGTATTGGGGCACAGGCGAAGGCTTGCCCTCTTCGTTCATGGCGACCATGGTGAAGAAGCAACTGTTGGTGTGTGTGGCCACACCCTTGTGAAAGTCCTCGGACACCACTTTGATGCCCACTTCCAGCGAGGTGGTTCCGGTGTGGTTGATGCTGGCCAGAAAGGTCACCAGTTCGCCCACACGAATGGGCTGCAAAAATTGCACACGGTCCACAGACAGGGTAACCACATACATGCCTGCGTAGCGGCTGGCGCAGGCGTAGGCCACCTGGTCCAGCAGTTTCAGAATGTGGCCGCCATGCACCTTGCCACTGAAGTTGGCCATGTCGGGGGTCATCAGCACTGTCATGCTGAGTTCGTGGTTGGGAAAGGGCATGGGGCTCACCGTGCATTCAGTTGTTTGTTCTCAACAGTGTAACGGCCTAACCCTTGGGTGAGGGCCACTACAATGCTGCACAGCGTCATGACTAATTCGGCCTTGTTTGGGCCATCTCGGAGGACTCAGCGGTGTTGGCGGAACTGACCAAAGTGGCGATCTGGGCGCTCAGCCCTGTGGGGGTCTGGGTGTGGCTCACTGCGCTGGCCCTGTGCCGGGCCTTTGGGCGTGGCCACCTGCGCACCGCCATGCTGTGGCTGGCTGGCCTGCAATTGCTGGCCTTTGCCACGCCCCCTGTCAGCGAGGCGCTGTTCGGTGGCCTGGAACAGCAAGGCCGCGCCTTGCAGGCAGCCCGCCCGCTGGATGGGCCAGTCAAAGCCATTGTGGTGTTGGGCGGTGGCATTGAAGGGCCGTACCGTGGAACACCCCCCATGGGCGACATGAATGAAGCTGCTGACCGGGTGTTTGAGGCGGCGCGCCTGTACAAACAGGGCGTGTCTGCACGGGTGGTGGCTTCTGGCGGCAGTTTCTCCGAAGACCCGACCGTGCCCACTGAAGCACTGGCCATGCGCACCGTGCTAGAGCAGTTGGGGGTGCCCGCCCACAACGTGCTGACCGAAGAACAATCCCGCACCACCTTTGAGAATGCGTTGCGAACCCGCGATGCCTTGGGCCCCGGCCAACACCGAATCGCCCTGGTGACTTCGGCCTACCACATGCCACGCTCAGTCATGTGGTTTGAGCACGTCGGCTTTGACGTGTACCCTGTGGTGTGTGATGTGCGCGTAGAGCCCACCCCGCGCCGGTTCTGGCAATGGTTGCCCAGCCCGCGTGCGTTGGCCCACAGCACATTGGCCATCCAGGAACATTTGGGAGTCTTACAGCGCAAGGTGGCCCGCTGGTACAGCCGATGAGTGGCCTTTATCGTGGTTCGAGCCCTGTGTTTACTGTTGTTGCTGTTGCCTGCCCTGGGCCATGCCGGGGCCACACTGGATGCGGTCCGTCAGCGTGACAGTCTGCGTTGCGGGGTCAGCCACGGGGTGCCGGGGTTTTCTGCGCTTGGCTCTGACGGCCAATGGCGCGGGCTGGACGTCAGCGTGTGCCGCGCCGTGGCCGCTGCGGTGCTGGGCAATGCCAACAAGGTTGAATTCATTCCGCTGAGCGCCCAACAGCGCTTCGCCGCCTTGCAGGCCGGGCAGGTGGATGTGTTGTCGCGCAACACCACATGGACTCTGGGGCGGGATGCAGGCCTGGGCCTCACCTTCGCCGCCATCACCTACTACGATGGGCAAGGCATTCTGGTGCACACGCGGTTTGGCGTGAAGTCCACCCGTGAATTGAACGGCGCGGAAATCTGTGTGCAGTCGGGCACCACCAATGAAAAAACACTCAATCAATACCTGCGCAGCCAGGGCATACGCGCCAAAGCCATTGTGTATGACAACTTTGAAGCAGCCACCAAGGCTTACTTTTCGGGCCGCTGCCAAGCCTTTTCCACCGATGTGTCGGCGCTGGTCAGCCTGAAAACCAGCAAGTCGGGCCGCCCTCAAGACCACCAAGTTCTGCCCGAGGTGTTTTCCAAAGAACCCTTGGGCCCCGTGGTGCGCCGTGGCGATGAAGCCTGGTTCTCGGTCGTGCGTTGGGTGGTGTTTGCCTTGCTGGAAGCCGAAGAGGCGGGCCTTGGGCAAGCGAACGTGGCCCGCGCACTGGCTGACCCCGACCGCCAAAGCCCTGCTGTGCAACGCCTTTTAGGCCTGAGCGATGACTTGGGCCAGCCACTGGGCCTGGACAAACTGTGGGTGCGGCGGATTATTGAACAGGTGGGCAATTATGGCGAGGTGTTTGACCGCACCTTGGGCCCAGGCTCGCCCTTGAAACTGCCCCGTGGCCAGAATGCCCTGTGGACCCAAGGCGGGCTGATGATTGCGCCCCCGTTGCGCTAAGGCTGCGCATGGACTTGTCGTTCGCCTTCCTCAACAAGCCGGGTGGTTTTGCACTCAGCGAAGGGTGGTTGGTCGTCAATGGCTTGAACCCCTATTGGCAGGTGTTTCTGTCGGGCCTGTTGAACACCCTCAAAGTGGCATTCCCCGCTGCCTTTCTGGCCTTGCTGCTGGGCCTGCTCAGTGGTGTGGGGCAGGGTGCCGCCAACCCGGCGTGGCGTGGCGTGGCGCGCCTGCATGTGGATGTGTTTCGCAACACCCCGCTGTTGGTGCAGTTGTTGGGCTGGTACTTCGCCATAACGGCCTTGCTGCCCTTGGCCCACACCCCGTGGGCTTTGCACGGCGGGGTTTACCTCAGCAAAAGTGGCTTGGCCCTTCCTGCCCTGCATTGGTCAGGCTCATGGTTTGAGCCTGTGCTGGTATGGCCAGTAGTGGGCCGTTTCTCGGTGGAAGGCGGCTGGGTGCTCAGCCCTGAATTTCTGGCCGTTTGGCTGGCCCTGAGTGTGTACACCAGCGCCTATGTGGCCGGGGTGGTGCAGGCGGGTTTGGCCTCGGTGCCGCAAGGCCAACGGCAGGCCGCACTGGCCTTGGGCCTGCGCCCGGTGCAGGCCTTCACGCAGGTGGTGTTGCCCCAAGCTTTCCGTGCCATGGTGCCGCCTTTGGCCAACCAATGGCTGAACCTGCTGAAAAACGCCTCGCTGGGTGTGGTGGTGGGCTATCCGGAATTGGTGTCGGTCAGCAACACCGCCCTCAACCAAAGTGGGCGCGTGGTGGAATGCGTGTTGCTGGTGATGGTGCTGTACGGTGCGCTTAGCCTGTTCAGCACGGGTTTGCTGAATGCCTGGAACCGGCGATTGCTGCGCAGGGGCCAACATGCGTAGGTGGGGGTTAAATGCGTGGGCTCCGTGGCTGTTGGCCATCGTGGCGCTGGCTTGGCCCGTCTGGGCCTTGTTGAACTGGGCTGTGTTTCAAGCGGTGTGGGTGGCCGATTTGCCCGCCTGCCAAGCCGCAGTGGGCCAAGGGGCCTGTTGGGGTGTGGTGGCCGAGAAGTGGCGGGTCATTCTGTTTGGCCGTTACCCCAGCACCCTGTGGTGGCGGCCTGCGCTGGCTACAGTGTTGTGGACGGCGGCGCTGTGGTTGTGCACCAGCCCACGTTTCAGCATGCGTGCACGGGCCACCGCTTTGGCTGTGGCCTTGCCCCTTGGGTTGGTGTTGATGGGCGGGCAACTGGGGCCGTGGGCCTTAACCGAGGCCGTGCCCACCGGCCAGTGGGGTGGTTTGCCACTGACCCTGCTGATCAGCATTTGCGTGTTTCTGCTGGCCTGCCCTTTGGCCTTGCTGCTGGCTTTGGGCAGGCACTTCGGGCGTGGTTGGTTGGGGCGAGTGTGTGCGGTGTACATCGATGTGGCCCGCGCCCTGCCCTTGGTGAGTGTGTTGTTTTTGGCGGCGTATGTGCTGCCGCGTTTGCTCAAAGGCTCATCGTTTGAGCCCGACCTGCTGTGGCGGGTTGTCGCCACCATCGCCTTTTTCACTGCCGCCTACCTGGCCGAGGTGTTGCGCGGTGGTTTTCAGGCTGTGCCCCGCAGCCAGTACACCGCAGCATTGGCCCTCGGTTTAAGCCCGGCCCAAGCCGTGGCCCATGTGGTGTTGCCGCAGGCCCTCAGGCTGGCAGCCCCCAACCTGGTCAACAGCTTTATCACCCTGTTCAAGGATTGTTCACTGGTGGCCATTGTGGCCCTGTTTGAGTTGACCGGGTCGCTGGGCTTGGCGGTGTCGGGCGATGTGCAGTGGCGCGACTTCTACCTTGAGGCCTTGCTGTTTGTGGCTGTTGTTTATTGGGTGTATTGCCGTGCGCTTGCCAAACAGACCACCACAAGCCACCATGCCTTAGAACAGAAGTTCTAGCAGCGCAATTAAAGTCAGTGTACAGTTGTGCACAATTAGACAGCGCCCAACAGGGCACGGAGCAGGCGATGAGCAAATCCACCCCCGAGCACACTGAAGCCACCCCCGGCCAAGCCATTGAAGGCACGCTGATGCTGGTGGGCGACACCATTGCCCAAGCGGCTTCCCGGGTGCAGGAGTTTCACCAAGCCGTGGCGGACATTCCGTTCAAGGCCGTGGGCGCGGCAACCTTGTCGGCCAGCAAACCGGTGGAAATTGCCCACAACGAGATTTCCAACCTGGTGTACACCGCAGTGCGCGAGGCGGGCAAAGGCATATTTTCGGGGGCTGCGTGGGTGGTGCGCCAGTCCAACCAAAGCCTGGCTTCCCCGCAGGTGATGGATGAAGCCCTGGACGGTGAGCTGACCGAGCAGATCAACCACCTGCCCGGCGCGCCGATGGATGCGACCGCCAAGCGGGTGTCGGCCATTTCCAGCGCCATCAACGGGGTGTTTGGCGACCACCTGGCCGCCACGCGCAACCCCATGGAAGTGAAAATGAACCTGTATGCGGGTGGCCGGGCGGTCAACACCGAACAGGAGGCGCTCATGCAGCAGTTCCCCGATGCCCGCAAACACCTGGTGGTGTTTGTGCATGGGCTGTGCTGCAACGAGGACAGTTGGTCCCTGTACATGGACGAAGCCTTGCCCCACACCCGCCCCTATGGCGACCGCCTGCAAGAGGATTTCGAAGTCACCAGCCTGTACCTGCGCTACAACACAGGCCGCAACATTGAATCGAACGCCCGCCAATTCAAGCGCCTGCTGAACAAACTGGTGCGCAATTGGCCGGTGCCCGTGCAGGGCCTCACCTTGGTGGGCCACAGCATGGGTGGTTTGGTCAGCCGTGCGGTGGTGGAATTGATCGACAACGACGACCTCATTCTGCGCCAAGCCATTCGCGATGTGGTGTGTCTGGGTTCCCCGCACGACGGTGCGCCCTTGGCGCGCCTGGCTGCTGCGGGCGAGCAGTTGCTCAACCGCTTTGATTTGTCCCGCCCCATTGGCCGGGTGCTGGGTGTGCGTTCGCGCGGCATTCGCGATTTGAAAGACGGCTTGGGCCCCCTCAAAACCCACACCGGCAAGGATGTGATGTTCCACCTCATCGGCTCCACCGTGGCGGCGGACACGAATTCATGGCTGAGCAACACGGTGGGCGATGGGCTGGTGACGATGAATTCGGCCTTGGCCGACGAGACTGGCCGCGCCCAACGGCTGGCCATGACGCAGAAGCATCACATGCTGCTGCTGAACGATGCGGAAGTGTATGAAGAATTGGCGATGGTGCTTCGCCAGCACTTGCGCCAGCGTATTCAGTAAACCGCCGTAGGCCGGGCGCGCTGCGAGTTAACCCGCGAGTTCCGAGCGGGCGTAACTGGCCCGGAAGGTGGCTTGCGTAATGCGCAGGTAATTGGCCAACAACTGTGCGTAGCGTTTTTTGGCGCGGGGGCTGGCCAGTTCACGGTCCAGCAATTGCAGGGCCTGGTACTTCAGCGCCAGCCGCGCACGGCTGCATTCGGTGGACCAGTCCGGGTCTTCGTCCAGCACCTGCCCCACGGCATCTTCAAAGGCTGTGGAGAAATTCAACACATCCTGCGTGTCCATGCCATGCACCATGTTCTGCGCCTGTTGCAGGATGCGTTCGTGCGGGCGGTCGCCCCGGGCGGCTTTGCGGGCCTGAAAGGTGCGCAGGAAATCCATCAGCAGGTGTTCGTCCAGGTCCACAGCGGGCACGCCATACAGCAGGTTCACGCGGGTGAGGTCGATTTGCAGTTGCAGCCCGAAGTAACCCGACACGTTGCGGGCGCTCAGTGCCCAGCAGGCACCCAGCGTTTCGTAAAACACCTCGCGCTCCAGGCTCATGGCGCGGGGTGCGGGGCGGTGCAGCGTGCAGTAGGGTGCTCGGATGGACATGGCACATTCCAATGATCATCTGGGAGACCATTGTCTGCCTTGCTTTTGCAGGTGAACATCACGTGACCGTGTGTCCACCAAAGGTGTGAGCCCATTCACCCACACCCACTCGGCCACCCCATCAGGGTTTGAAGGGGGCAAGGTCCATTTTCAGGGTGGCGGTGTTGCGCTCGCCCGCCTCCACCTGCGTGGGCTTGCCTGCCTGAAGGCGGGGCTCGGTCAGGCCGCTGTTTTTCAGCAGGCCATAGGCCAAGTCCTGGCGGCTGCGGGCCAGTGCCAACAACTGCGCGTTGGTCACGGTTTCCGCGTCGCGCAGCCGGTCGGCCAGCACGGCGTAGAAATTCTTGCCTTTCAGGGCTGCCACTTCAGCGGGTGAGGGTTGGCGCGGTTCCTTGAACAGTTTGCCCAAACCACCCATGGCCTGCTCTGCCAGTGTGGGTGGCAACTGCCCCGGGTTCGCTTGGCGGAAAGCGTTTTTCAGGGTGGCCAATTCGCCGTCAGCCAGCTTTTTGCCTGCCAAGTCTTCCAAGGCTTTTTGCACTTTGGGCGATTGCAGGGCCAAGGGGCCCGGGTCTTCATTCGGGTCCAGCTTTTCACCGGCTTGGGCCGCCACAGCCTTGCGCAACTGCTGGCTTTGCAAGGCCACTTTGTCGGCGGGGGTGTACACGCCATTCACGGTGATGCCCAAGGTGGGGCGGCCTGCCAAGGCTTCCGCCAACTTCTTCAGGTTCTCACGTTCGGGTGGGGACAACGTGGGTGCCCCCGCCTCGAAGGTGGCCGAGCCCAAGGCCTCTTCGCTGCCACCAAACAGCGAACCCAGCGCGCGGAAGGGGGCAGTCACAATTTTGGTGAGCACGTTGGTGAAGGCTTTCCACACCACTGCACCGTAGCTGAATTGCGGGTCGTCCAAACTGCCGGTGACAGGAATACCCAAGTCGATACGGCCATTGCTGTCTTGAAGAATGGCGATGGCCAAGTCCAGCGGCAGGTCCACTGCTTGCGGGCTTTCAACCCGTTCGCCCAGCACCAGCTTGTCGATGGTCACCTTGTTGTTGCTTTGCAGGGCCCGGTTGTTGATGCGGTAGTCCAGGTCCAGGTTCAGTTTGCCTGACTTGATTTTCCGGTTCGCAAAGGTGGCGGAATAGGGCGTCAGGTTGTTCATTTCCACGTTCTGGAATTTCACGCGAATGTCCAAGAACGCCAGCGGGTTGAACAGGTCGAGCTGGCCTTGGGCCAGTGCTTGGCCGTAGTCGTCAATCTGGCCGTTCATTTCCAACTCGCCACGGCTGCCGGGCAGGCTGCTTAAGCCGGTCATTACGCCGCTCAAATCCTTGATGTTGGTGCCGAAGGGGATGAACAGGGACTCATCCGCAAACTTCAGTTTGCTGTCGGCAATGGTGAAACGGTCAATGGCGAATGCAAAGGCGGGTGCTGCACTGCCCTTGGTGGGCGCTGCGTTTTTCGCAGGCTCATTTGTTGAGCCTGGCTGCTCCACCAAAATGCGGCTGATGTTGGTGCTTTTGTCGCGCGCAATCAGCAAGGCGGTGTCCAGCCCTTTCAGGTTGAGGCGGCTAATGCGTACCGCCTGTGGGCTGGCCGTGAACTGCGGGGCACTCAAACTGCCCATTTGCAGGAAGGGTGTTTTGGTGCCTGTTTCATTCAGGCGCAGGTTTTGCAGCAACAGGTTGCCGGTGTACTGGGTGGTTTTGCTGTCGATGTTTACCTTGCCTGCGGTGGACAGTTCGCCGTTCACCAGGTCGAGCTTGGTGTATTGCTTCACAAAAGGCTGGGCCACTTTCAGGGCCAGGTTCTTAAGCTCCACCGTGGCTTGCACGGCGGCGCTGGCGGGGGTGACTTGCGCATCCGCTTTCACGGTGCCGCCGCTGTCCAGCGTCAGGCTGGCGTTCACGGGCAGGGGCTTGTTCAAGTCCTGCGTCAGCGGGCCGGTGGCCACAGTCAGGTTGCTGATGCCCACCGCAAAGCCTTTGGGCAAGGTGGCGTCGGTGAATTGCAGGCTGCTGCCGTCCAGCGCAACGCGCTCAACGGTGTAAGTCCAGGGTTTGGCGGGGGCCTCTTGCGCAGGCTTGTCGCCGCCTTCGGCTGCTTTGGGCTTGGGCTGGCTGTTGGCGGCCTGCACAAAGCCATCCACCCAGGCCAGCAGGTTCAACTGGCCTTTCTCGTCCCGGTTCAGGGCGGTGTTCAGCCCGCTCAGGTTCAGGCCTTGGGCTTGAACGTCCTGCGCGGCCAAGTCCACTTTCACTTCACCCAGCTTCACGTTGTTCAATTGCAGGGCCTGCCCACCTTGGGCGTACAGCGCTTGCAGGCCCGCCAGTTCAACACCGGCCACACTGACTTGTTGTGCAGAAAGGTCCACCACCGTGGGTTGCACCCGCAGGGTTTTGAAGGCCAGGGCAGGGCCGTTCGCGCTGGCTTTCACGGCGAAGTCGTCCAGCCCCATGGTAAGGCCGTTGAGGGTGATCAGCGGTTTGCCCTCGGCCATGCGCACATCAAAGGCGGTGGCCAAAGCGGCGGTGCCCTCGGGTGGGCTGACGGGCAACAGGGGTTGCAGTGCGTCCTTCAGTTTGCCCAGGTTCACGCCGCTGATGTCCAACTGCCCCTTCACGGCGGGGCCCGCCAAATTCACCGCAGCCTTCAGGGCCACCGTGGCATCAAAACTGGTGTTGGCTTGCAGTTCAAGCTCGCCAGCGGCGTTGGCCTTGGTGGCCAGGTTGTGCAACTCAACGTTCAGCGGTTCGAAACGGGTGTTGAAGCCTTTCTCGGTGCGCTTGTCTTGAAGGCCGATGGACGCATTGCTCACCGCCAAATGGCCCAGCCGAAAATTCGGCGGCTCGCTGTCGGGCTTGGGTTCGGGGTCGGCGAAGGCGTCGATCAGGTCGGAAAAGTTCAGCCGCCCGTCGGGCAGCAGGGCGGCATTCACCCTCAGACCATCCAGCGTCAGCGACTCCACATTGATGGTGCCCTTCAGCAAATACAGGCCCGCCACATTCACGGCCAGCCGGTCGAACTTCAACAGTTCTTCGCCATCGGCTTTGGCCAAGGCCAGGTTGGGCACCTCGACCGTCCACGCCAGCGGGTTGATGCTGGGTTTGCCCAAGGTGAGCACATGGCCCGACTTGTTTTTGATGAACTTGGGCAACTGGCTTTGCACAATGGCAGGCACCGCCAGCGCAACAAACAACAGAAGCACCACCAGAGCGCCCAACACCCCCAAGGCCCAGCGGGCGGGTTTGTTCAGGCGCATGAGTGAATGCGGACGGGTTTCTTCAGGGGTATTTGGGGTGTTTTGCTCAGTCATGGACGGGCTCGAATACGGGTAAGCCTTTGTAGTGTGCTCAGTATCCCCTATCCCTTGGCTGGTGTACACTACGGGCTGCTTGCGCGGCCGTAGCTCAGTGGATAGAGTACTGGCCTCCGAAGCCAGGGGTCGTGGGTTCGATCCCCGCCGGCCGCGCCAACTGTTTTGAACCTGAAAGCCCCGCTGGTCGGGGCTTTTTTGTTTTTGCGCTCGAGATTCCCCAACCCATCAAGTATCTGCTGTGACACCTCTGTGACATATTCTGCGACAAATTTTTGTCACAGGCCCTAGCGTGAGTATTGGTTGATAGTCGGATCGAACTGATTTGTCACAGAGGTTAGCTTAGCGAAGAAAAGCCGCATTTTCAGAAATGCTGAGAGTCAAATTTCTTTCCGTCAGGAAATTCAGATCAAGTTGCAGAATGACGGTTTTTCGGCCTGAGCAGACATCAGAACCGACGGTTGGAACATCTGAGTTGCCAACGAGAGCGGACTTTGAAACTTAGGCCTTCATCAATGATGACGCTATCCTTGGGAATCGATTTTCAGGCAAGTCGTTTGGTGGTGAATAACCAGAGATATTTTTCATTCCGTTCATGCAATGCTTCGCAAGCATTTGAAACAATAAAGCTAAGGGGATAATTTGCGATATTCTGACAGATAGATATCGTTGTTATTGTTTGATAAGTCAAGTTATGCACAAGGAGTATTACCGATGAGTTTCCCGTTGCAACTGACAGCACAAATCAACAGCGCCAATGGAGACTTCAATCGCTCCTTCACGTTGAACCGCGGGCTTACAGTTCTTCTTGGACCAAACGGATCGGGGAAAACGCATCTACTCAGGGGGCTAAAAAATAGTCTCTCGCAGTACACAAATGGTAAGCGAGTTCGGTTTCTCTCTGCAGGTCGAATAGGTATGTTGGAGCAATTCAGGTCGGACTATGACGGCCAACGTGGTGGCACACCTAACTATGACAATGCAACTTATGGCGGTAAGAAGGATGCATCTCGTCGTCACCAAACAGAAACGTTGACCGGAGATTTTCAAACACTCGCGGAGCGTGCCGATATCTTGGTAAAGATTCAGGAGAGACTCAGGAAGCTATTTAAGAGAGATCTCCTAATTGAATGGGATGCGGGAACCCTGAAGATTGCGTTTTCCAGACTTGATATTGATGCAAAACCATATTCCTCAGGCCGAGAGGCTTCAGGTCTTATGCACTTAGTTGGAATACTAGCGGCGCTTTACGATGATGAAGTCGGGGCGCTACTTCTTGATGAACCTGAAGTGTCTTTGCACCCTCAATTGCAGGCATTTCTTCTCAAAGAGATTCTCAGCGTTGCCGGACATCCAGGAGTCGGTGAGAATAAAAAGATCATAGTTATTGCAACACACTCTACGGAGATGCTGCAAATCCAAACTCCAGAAGATCTGTTGTCTCTCGTTTTCTGTTACGACCTCATGGTCGATCCGGTACAAATTCCGGCTGATGCAGGTGAACTGAAAAACAAAAAAGTGCGAAGTTTAATTGCCAGGCTTGGACAAGAGCATAAGCTTTCACTGTTTTCCAAACGGCCTCTAATTGTTGAAGGGCCATCTGATGTAATCATTTGTAGTGCTCTCGCCGCCAAACTAGGTATGCACTTGGAGGCTGCAGGGTCTCAACTTCTTCCGGTTATTGGCAAAGGGCAAATGCCAACTGTTGCTAAGTTGCTTCGTCTGCTTGGAAAGACGCCCCTAGCTCTAGCAGACGCAGATGGAATATCTGACGGAGTTGAATTATCTAACTCCTTTCTCAACGATAACCCTGCTGCTGATGCACGCGCAAGCACCCTCGGTTTCCCATCTGCGCATCAGATGGCAGGTGCAATATTCGATGACTTCTGTAAACAGGTAGATCATCGATGGAATGAAATCATGGGTATTGCAGAGTCACACCCATATTGGATCAACAGAAATCCTGAAGAAGAAGAAAAGGCAAAGCGCCGCGCTGCTTTTTGCGTGCTTTTTACCACCGATGATATTGATCTAGACAAGTTGGCCACTGATAGTGCTTGGGTTGCAATAAAAGCTCGATTCACTGCGCTGCTAGATTTATTGGAGCAATGTGGCCTATTTATTTTGCGGAGGGGCTCGATAGAGTCTTACTACCTCAGTTCTGACCAACGTACTTCGATTGGGAAACCAAGCGCTGCTGTTAGTGAAATCGAATGTTTCAGCCAACTTGCTCAAAAGGATGTGGAAGTTGCCTATGGTGATGTTATGCGATGCATGCGCAGTGCATCCGATGCAGAAGTGATTTGTGAAGCTGACGCATTGAGAGATCTTTTGCTTTCGGTCGTTGCGCCCGCGCATGCACGGTTTAAGAGTGGCGACCATTCGACTAATTTCAACGTCTTGGCCCGATCGATCCTAGGAGAACGATCCAAGATATTTGGCCTAATCGTCAAAGACGATAGGCTCGTTGTTTCGATTGAAAGCAAGATACTCAACGTCAGTGGCTTCCCAGTAGCGCTTGGAAAAGACGATGACGTACTAAAGTCGATTAACGTCGCCCTTGCAACCAATGCATAACCTGACAGTCCACATGGATGCTGCGCGATGAAGCCGCGTAGCGCCGGTTATCTAGGAAGTCATTCAACGTCGGTTCAAGCCCACTTTAGAGACGTTCTAAGTCGAAAGTCTCACGGCTGCTCCGGCCGAATATCAGCCTTCCATTATCATTGATCCATCTTGCAACTTCGCCGAAAGTACAGTCTTAGCACTAGTGCGCCTATTGCTTCATGGCCATTTAAAAAACGCTGGGTAAACACTCCCAATCCGTCGTGTAGTGCGGACTACGGTTGCTGCACTTCATAGTCCATCCCCGCTCGAATCCCGAGGAGGCACAGATCAATGAATCTCGCCCAAAGCGACCATTGATCTCATCCAGCGTTTTCATCAATTGAGCTGATTTCTTCAACTGAGTTGTATCAGTGAAGAGATCAGCCTGATAAGAATCCTTGGATATCAATCCCGTAAGCATCACACCGGCTTTTTTGTATACATAGCCTGGCTTGTACAGGTGTTTGATCACTCGGGAAGCAAGGTCCGAGATAACACGAGTGTCGTCCGTGGGCACACCCAACGAAACATGGTGATTCGCTGCATATTGAGCTGCACGTGGATCAAAAGGATTCGTTCTCAGAAACACATACAAACCGCTGGCCAGGGATTGTTGATGCCTCAGCTTTTGCGCAGCCCGCTCCACATAGGCGGAAATCGCTTCGCACAGTTCAGAGACCATTAGAACAGGCTGACCAAAGCTTTTTGAACTCATGATTTGCTGCTTGTCCGGCGCAACTTCCTCCAGATCCAGACAGGGGATTCCTCGCAACTCCTCACAGGTTCGCTCCAGCACTACATTGAAGTATTTTCGGATCTCGGATGGCTTCGCATTCCGCATATCCAGAACGCTGTGGATACCCATCTTATTCAAACGTATCGCAATGCGCCGCCCCACGCCCCACACTTCACCCACATCGATCTGGGACATCAATTCAATCCGATGGGCTCGGGGGATCGCATGCAAGTCGCAGACTCCATCGAACTGGGGCATCTTTTTGGCCATGTGATTGGCAAGCTTGGCCAAGGTCTTGGTGGGGCCAATCCCAACACACACCGGCAGGCCCAGCCACTGGCGCATGCGCTGTCGGATCTGTTGTCCCATCTCAGTAGCGGAGGGGTACAGGTTCAGTACCGATTCAATCTGCAGAAAACTCTCATCAACGCTGTAAACCTCCAAATGAGGAGAAAACTGGGACAGCACTTCAACCGCCCGCTGACTCATATCGCCATACAACGTGTAATTCGAGGAGAAAGCCAGTACACCATGACGACGGGTTAGGTCTTTGACTTTGTGCCACGGTTCTCCCATCTGGATACCCAAAGCTTTGGCCTCTGCGCTGCGGGCGACTGCACAGCCATCGTTGTTGGACAGGACCACCATGGGAACCCCTTCGAGCTTGGGGTTGAATACGCGCTCACAGGACACATAGAAGTTGTTCACATCCACCAGCGCAAAAACTGGATTAGGCTTGGCTTCCATAGCGTCGTACCACCCCAACCACCACACCCCAGATTTCCAGCTCACGACCTTCTTTGAACACAATCGGCTGATAGGCTGGGTTCTCCGGACGCAACTCCACCTTGCTAGATGTTTTATAGAGCCGTTTGATGGTGTATTCCCCGTTTACGACCGCGACCACAATGTCCTTGCTCTTGGCATTGAGAGAACGGTCAACAATTACCTTGTCCCCATCCACAATGCCGGCATTGAGCATGGAATCGCCCTTCACCGTGAACATGAAGGAAGCTGGTTTGTTGCGAACCAGGTAGTCATTTAGATCCAACCCATCCTCAGCATAATCCGCGGCAGGAGAGGGGAAGCCAGCCGAGATCCGATGGGAAACCACACGCACCTGAGAGCCCGGCGGAGATAGAGAAACTTGCGAGGGCGCTTGTGACAACGTGGCGGCAGGATTGATGGAGAGTCCTGACATGAGAGGCCTCACTTTTTCATAATACTGTATATTACAACAGTATTTTGAGATGGCAGCTCTCTTCAAATTACGTGCAGTGCGACTTCACGCACTAATAGGAAATCTTTTGACATGGCCTAGTCCAAGAAACCGGGTAAAGCCAATCAGATCGATGCCCAGCGGCAGCTAAGGCCTAGCAGCAGCCCAATCTACTCTCCCAGTTTATTGCTTGACCCGTTCAAGCAACTCGCCAACCTCGCAGTCAAAGTAGTCACACAGCGACTGCAGGATCTCCAGGTCAACTCTCTCGGCCGTCTCGTGATACATGCGAGTCAGTGTTCCTCGGTTAATTCCTGTGTCCCGAGCTACATCAGTAATTTTCTTTTTGTGCTCGCCCAGAAGTCTAGCGAAATGAATCCTCATGATGCTCTCCAGATACAAAACGATCTATAGAAGATCGAAATGACTTGCAAAAGATCTAAATGTGTGCATAATGATCTACAGGAGATCAGAATAGCCCTTTAAAGATCAAAATGATCTCTAAGTGTAAACCCATATGGAGGCAGCATGGCTACCTATTTGACAACTGAAGAGTTATCCGCGCGCATCAAGTACGACACTCGAACGATCAGAGATCGATTGAAAGACTCTGTCTTAATTGAAGGCAAGCATTACTTCCGGCCTTTCGGTGGACGAAAAATTTTGTTTATCTGGGAGCAGATTGAACAAGACATGTACAACGCGGCTTCATTAACCGGGTCCATTACCATGACTGCGTCCAGGGGGATGTGATGGGACACATACGTGTTAGACCTGAAACTGGCCTGCTGTATTTCGATTTCCAGTATTTAAAGATTCGTTGTCGTGAGCAGGCGAATCTTCAAGATACACCCGACAATCGGAAACTCATGGAGCGGGCTCTCCGAAACATCGAGGCGCAAATCGCAAAGGGGGATTTCCGTTACCGTAGCGCGTTTCCGAATAGTCGAAATCTGGAAAAAATCGAGACTCTTGAAAACCATCAACGCATGCCGATACCTGGCACGGTTTCAATCCCGATGGCACAGCAACCGATGATGCAACCAGGAGAGCTACCAAACTCAACTGGACACCCTACCTTCGGTGAGTTTGCAGAGAAGTTCATCGCAGAAAACGAGTCAATCTGGAAGCGATCGAACCTTCGAACCAAACAAGAAACCTTGGAGAAGTGGTTAAGGCCACATTTCGGCACCAAGGTGATCAGCAGTATCACCAAACAAGACATTCTGGAATTTCGCTCAGTTCTCGCCAAAGCCCCGGGCAAAAAACCAGGAACAACAATGTCAGCTTCGCGGATTAATCATGTGATGACATCCGTAAGCCAGATCTTGAGTGAAGCCGCTGATCGCTTTAACTTTACCACTCCCTTCCAAAACATCAAAAGGCTGCGCATCAAAAAAACCGATGTGCATCCCTTTACGCTGGAGGAGGTGGAGCTGATCCTGAAGTACTGTCGGCCAGACTTTCGCAACTACTTTGCCACCAAGTTTTTCACAGGGATGCGTCCGGGTGAAATTCATGGTTTGAAATGGAAGTACGTCGACTTAGGCAAGCGAATCATTACGATTCGCGAAACGGTGGTTGAAGGGTACGAAGAGACCCCCAAAACTGCGGGCTCCAATCGCGACATTCGAATCTCGCCCCAGGTGTATGAGGCCCTCAAAGCTCAATTGGAAGTGACAGGAAACCGTTCTGCGTACGTGTTCGCCAATGCCAATGGTGGGCCGCTCACCAACCGCAACATGAGCAACCGGGTGTGGTATCCCCTGCTGCGCTCATTGGGGTTAAAACCACGCACTCCGTATCAAACTCGGCACACCTTTGCCACGTTGATGTTGGCTGCAGGTGAATCGCCAGAATGGATTGCATTTCAGATGGGGCATTCCTCCACAGAAATGCTGTTCAAAGTGTATTCACGATATGTGCCCAACCTGACACGTCAGGATGGTTCTGCCTTCGAGCGGATGCTAGCAGCTAATTTTGGGGCACACCATAAACCAGAGCCGCAGACTTCAGTCGAGGCTCAAAGTGCAGAGGATGCAGATACCCAGGCAGACCCGCAGCGTACCTCCACATCCAAATCACCGACCAAGACCAACTCTGGTCGATCTGGGCAGCGTGGGAATCTTAGCAATCCATCTCATCCCACAACAAAAGCTGATCACGCTATCGCAACAGGTTATGCCAGGTCACTCGTGGCTCATGGCACAGCGGGTGAGATCAATCATAGGGTTGCCGAAATGCCCCGCGATCAGCAACAACCTATCGAAGTCGCTGATCAGAAAAACCCATGGCTTGCCATGTTCCAAAGCTATAACAAAAAGGATCAATAATCATGAAACCTCAGAATCGCAGTACAGACCGAGCCACTACTCAGTTCTCCGTTAATAAAAACCCCCGCCACGTCGATGTTGCAGAGCGCATCCGGGCCGCATTTCTTGCGCAAAATCCTCGGCATCACTTCGAGGTTGCCACACCAAAGCTCTTGGGCGGTGGCCAGGTCATCAATCAAGGGTGTGTGTATCGCGAGAACCAACTCAGCAAACACGCCCAGGTTAAAAATGGTCAAGCCTTCACGGTTGGCGCCTATGGCGAAATCCTGACGATTGAGAACAGGTTGGTGCCCCACTTTGATAAGACCAAAGAATTGACCAAGCAATATGCGAGGGTGGGCGTACCGCTTTACTGCGCAAAAACCTATGGATTGATTGACCACGCACAGTTGAGTATGAATTGGGTGCTCAAAGACCGCGAGTGGGAGCAGGGTGAGATGATTCGACTCAGCGATGTTGATGTCCTGGGCCCTCATGGTGTCGGTCTAAGGCGCGTTTGGTCTACACCGCAGGCTAGTTACCTTCCCGCCGACACGAACCCCTTTGATTATGCCGGACTAGGTATGCCCGTGTATTTGAGGGCGCTGGTGGGTGGTTGCTCTGAGCACAACGCAGTGAATCTCAGCGACGTGTGTGCATTCTTGAGCGCCGTGATCAACCACCTTAATCCTGAGGACAGATCACTGTTCCTGGCCGTGGTCGGTCAAGAGTCACGATGGAACAAATTCTTAACCTACCCAGCATCGCTGCGTAGCCACCATAACTATGAGCGAGGTTTGCTCGTGCACACCGCCGAAGTGGTGGCCTATGTGCTGTTGGATTTGGCGAATCTTAAAGAGCCGGCCGACGTAAGTCTTACCATTCTGGCAGCGTTGCTGCATGACTTTGGCAAGGTAGAAGACTATATCCGCCTGACTGAGGGAGCCTACATCGGCAACCAGAACTGCCAGCTGATTGGACATGAGCAGACCATGCTCAAGTGGATCTCAGGTGCCTGTCAATGTGAGGTGACCTACCCGAAAGAACGGCAACTGGCTTTGGAACACGCAATCTGCGCAGTTAAACGTCAACACGATCAATCCGGGGTACGTAAGCGCAAAACCATCGAGAGCTTTTTACTCCATGACGCGGATTGTCAAAGTGCACGAGCCGACAGCTTAAAGCGAACCAGCATCCTGATCGAGGCTGGATTGGTCTCAGCAAAGCAATATGCAGGAGTGTAATCATGGTTAACAAATTCTATGATGATTCTCACTCTACTCGCATTAGCCGAGGCTTCACTGATCCTGTTCAGCAGCCTGGTTTCATTGAATTGGGCAATACTGGCTTGCTGGTGCCCAGAGACGAAAGTGCGTTGATGGCGACTTTTGTTAAAGGGTGGCGCACTGACCTTGTCAGAAGCGCATTGCGCTCAAATGACTACATTGATGTAGCCAAGGACTACATCACCAGTCCCCGCTTTGTTGCGCATTGCAGTGAGCTGACTGAGGAGCAAATTGCATGGGTCTATCGTGAGATGAGCGACGTAGTAAAGACGCTGGTCAGCAAATCGGGTGGGTCGCAGGTCAATGAAAACAAATCAGGCTTCGGTGCTCGTCGGCGACGAGATCGCCATGCCAGGCTTATGAGTCAGTATGAGGCTGGGTCGCAGGTGGGAACCCCCAATTCGCCCCAGGGCTCTCTTCTAGATCCCCATATGTTTGAGGAGAGCATCTATGGATTCAAAGATCTTGAAAAGCTCATTGATCGCTGCATGAGTGATGCGCCACAACATCAGCACAAAGACTCGAAACACTTCAGGGTGTTTACCGCCAAGAACGCGCTCAAGCTGGCCAAAGACTACGACAGCTCAAAAGATCACAAAGACACCATTGAAGAATTCATCAGAGATATGGCCACAAACAACGGCTATCGGCAGCGTATAACCGCGACCGAAAGCCGGCGCAAGAAACTCACAGCACTGCTGGACTCCTATCCGAACTTCCGTAAAGTGACACAGCATCTGCTCGACCAGATGGACTCATGGGCGTTGCGACAACCAAAGCGCCGTTGCTTTGAACCGATCCTGTTGAATGGGCCCAAAGGTTGCGGAAAAACTTCATACGCAAAATCACTGGCTCAGGCATTGCACACCGATTACGAATTCGTAAATATCGCTTCGGTCAGCATGGGTGGGGTATTGGTTGGAACCAGTGAGAAGTGGAGTAACGCCCAGCCCGGACTCCTGTTCAAATCCCTGAGCAGAGGCGAATCGGCTTCACCGCTCATACTGCTTGACGAGATTGACAAGGTGCAGGACCTTGAGAGCAAATACCCTATCGGACCCGTATTGTTGGCCATGTTAGAGCCTGAGACCTCGAGCGAGTTGCGAGATGAATTCAGCCTAATTGAATTCGATGCATCACAGATTTTTTACGTCGCAACCTGCAACGATGCCAGCTTGATTTCCCCGCCGATCAGATCAAGGTTTAAGACCTTCAATGTGATCTACCCAAACGTGGCACAACGACGGACAATCATTGCCAGGCGCCTTAAGGCCGACTATCGAAATGTCGAGCTTTCGGAGAAGGCATTGGTGCTGCTAAGCCGTCAGATGGGCGACTTGCGCCATCTGAGAGATTTAATCGATCAACTGGTCAACCATCATGTACAGACTCAGCTAAAAAGCATGGGGCGGGGTCGAGCTCAAGTGCTGAAGGGAAAGCAGATCATCACTGAGCACACTGCGATGCAGGTTCTGACGAAACGCGGTGGTGCGAGCAGATTATTCGATCGGGTTGAAGTGTAGGATCTTGATGGAGAGATATTCGGAGCAAAGAAGAGTCGCCGAGTCTACTTTGCAACGACCGAGCAAACCACAAGTGCTAGAGATATTTAAAAACAACCGACCAGGCGCATATAGAGCGTTGAGCGATTGAATTAAGCATCGCTGCAGACAAAAATGTTTTCAAAAGCGGAACGTCACGCGCGTGCCTGCCTCCGGGCAGCAAGGGTAATGCGAGAGTTTTGGGAAGAGAAAGGCAGCAGCGACACGCGGCTCTTACTTGAGCCGTTAGTACCAGAGGAGCTTGTGTTAGTGGGAGAATCCCTGAACGGATTTGAACATAAAGAACATGTAGTTCCTAGCTTGGTCATATGCCAGTTGTACCATGAGATATTCGAGTGTGGAGGCAATGAACCGACTTCGTCAACGGGTGCAGCCTTTCCTGCCGTTGCACAACACTTAAATAAGCATCTAGCCACAGACTTGTGTGTGTTTACTGCGGTAAAAACGGCTACTCCAGTTTGGCCTTGTTGATTGACCGCCACACATGCGAATTTCAGTTTTACAGTACTAAAGTCCTCGCTAGGCACAGGGCATGAGAACACCCGCTGAACACGACCAGTTTGCGGCCTAAACTGCGTAGAAATAACTGGGTAGTCAAGAAACTTCTTTCGAAAAGATTTAAATTATTGAAGGAGTGCTGCATACCTACACCCATTGCTGGGTCAACTCATGCTCTATCTTCATTCAATGTCTGGTTGAAAATCTCCATCCAACGCTCAAGTTGAGTCTGCATCTTTTTCTGGTATTTGAATTCCACCCGCCATTTTGGATTATCAATATCTCTCACTTTTATAAAAAAACCCGTGCGTTCTTTTGCGGATTTTATATTTTTAACGTTAGCTGTAGCCACATGAAAACCGCCACCGTGGATCTTTCCCGCAAACTCGCAGTTAAAACTCCATTCTCGCACATCTGAAAAACTGTAAGTGACCTCATTTTTGCCCTTGAAAATAGAGACTAATCGGTTTTTTGTGTCGATTGCCATTCCACTATCATTAAAAGCGTGTTTGAATTCGCAATCTTTATGTTTGGCGAGAAAAGATTTATTACGTGAAGTCACCGCATAGCTCTTGATCGCCCGGTAACAAATAAAAAAAAATGCAATAACGAGTAAGTAACTCATGGAGGCAAAAAATGAAGAACATTTCCGGAGTATTACTTGAGATGGAGTTTAATGGAAGTCAAAACTTACCTACAAGTGAATTGGAAAAAATCTGTGGTAGTCGATGTTTGGGGGTGCAAGTTTCCGCATGCAACTTTTCTAATCGACGTTTACCAATTAAATAAATACCTTAGCTTTATGGCAACCATTGTCATATGGTGGAACATAGCTTCAAGAGCAATGGATAGATATCCGAGTAATTGACGAAAAATGAAATTTTATGTGACAGATAAGCTGTTTCTACGCAGTTTAGGCCGCAAACTGGTAGTGCCCACCGGGTGTTCTTATGCCCTGTGCCTAGTGAGGATTTGAGTATTGTAAAACTGATCCGCTCTGTGATTACTCGGCTAGCCTGCTGTACAGTCTCAAATCGATGGCGGTGCACCTATTGTTCTTTGAGCATTCGAATCACCGGTGTGGTGCACCAGGACGGTGTAGCTTCGGGAGCAAAACACCAGTCGATTGTCCGAACGCAACAATAAGTGTTTCGAGACCTACCCAAGTACACCACAGCGGCTGATAAGCTCTTGCTCGAGCGCGGATATTGCCGTGACTGGTCTACTGCTTCTACTCCAATTCCAACCCAATGATTCGCATGTGTCGCGGTCAATCAACAAGGCCAAACTGGCGTATCCATTTTTACCGCACTATACACAGCACAAGTCTGTGGCTCGATGCTTGTTTAGGCGTTTAGCCGCCTCCATGACCGCATCTTTGTCTGTTTTCCTCATGATTCGAATGATCTTTTTCATCACTTAATCGGGCTCGTTTTATTTCGCCTCTGTGAGTTGAGAGACCATTGCAGTTAAGTCCAGTTAGATCGAAAAATTCGGGGCAGGTCAGATCAGGTTGGTGGGTATCGCTCAGAGTGTGCCTTTGCAGTACCCTCTCTCTCGCAATAAGACCATGACATTGAGTCGTAAAGGTCATGCGCTACAGCTCGAATCAAGTCCAGGTGCTCCAGCGCCTCCAAGTCCTCAATCCCGGTTAAGGCATGTGGCCCGTGAAGAGCGCCCAAGATTTGGCCGCACATTGACCCAGTGGAGTCTGAGTCGCCAGTGATGTTGACGGCATAGCAGACTCGATCACGGTCAGTCGGCGCATCCAGCAGGGCGCTGTAAAGCGCGATTGCCACTGCTTCTTCTGCCACCCAACCCTGTCCAAGTTCAGAGGGCAGTTCGAGTTGTAGGTCCCCAGATCTTGATAAATCTAAAGCAATGGCTACCGCTTCAGCAGTCTCCTCAATGCCCAGCAAGTTTTCAGCGGGCGTTCGAAAATGCCCATTCTCCAATTGGGTCAGACAGTCAACGGTGATCTGGCGAAGGTCGCCAGATTCACTGGTCAAAGCCAGATAAATCAGCACTGCGAAAAAACCACTAGCGACTTTACCTGTGGGGTGCCCGTGCGTTAAACCAGCTAACTGGCACCCAACGTTGAACACCCATTCGACAGGTAGGTCTCTGGCTGCAGCAAATGCAGCCACCGGGGCGATACGCATTACACCGCCATTGCCTTTACTTTCATTATCAGCTTGCGCACCAACCTTGGTTTTTCTATGCAAAGCCCCGATGCAGGTGTTACCAGGCGCCCTAGGTGCATATGACCCCAAAGCCTGAACCAGAAACGAAGGCGGGTCCAAGGCACGCTCGGTAAGTTCGGTGCTAACCCCTTGAGTAGCCAACCATCGAAGATATGCGTAGTCGACCACCGAGTCTGCGTGAACAATACCTCGGGTCATTTCCCGCCGGAGAGCGCGCAAAAGACCTTCAGCAGTGAACAAGGTCATTTGCGTATCATCAGTGATGGCACCAACACGTCCATAGGCCCGGGCCAAATGCTTAATACCCTTAGGTGTGTACTGAGCATGAATCTGCGCCCTATCGAGAAACTCCACGGGAGCACCCAGTGCATCACCATAGGCACCCAGTATCAGGCAGGCTTCAATTCGTTGCCTCAAGAGGTCGGAATTTATGTGCATTTCTTAAAGATGATTAGCTGGCTGAATTTGTCATGGTATCAACCGGCATGACAGTTTACGTCGCAATAGCCGATGATCTGCGACGGATTTTTCGATCCGACGCAAGTTATCTATAACGACATCTCAGCGAAGTGAGAGACAACAGGCAACGAGCCTGGTTCAGCGCCGCGCCGCTCGCTCAACCCTCTCCCACAACTGAAGGTAGGCCTCGGCGGACCTGAAGAGGGTGGCCACTGCGGCACCCCCACCGGGTTGCATCATCATGTCTGCAATGTAATCGGGATAGAGGCCATAGTGGGCCACGCCGTCGGTGTTTAAATCAAACACCCGTTGGCCGGTCACCTGACGCTCGAAGGTCACGTCACCCATGGGTGATTTGAATGGATAGCGCAGTGGTTTGGCCTGCGCATCGGGGCGAGGCTCGGCCTGTTGGTGAATGCCGTTGATGTCCGATCCAAACCCGCTGGCTGGGCTTTTCCCGGCGGGGTACAAGCTGCTGAGTTGTTGGATGTATTGCACTGCTGACGGGGAGGGTTTGTCCGGCAGGTTGGAAATCAGCCCCCCGCCATCCACGATACGTTGACTGTCCCTCGCTGCACTGATGGTGCCTGAGTGGCCGGACACCACAGGCACCCCTCGGGCTTTGGTCATGGCCAACACCCGTTTACGAGCCAGTGCGCTCATGTGGTCTGTTTCAATGATCACGCCTTTGCGCATCAGTGCCTCAATCAGAAAATCGCCCAGCTTGGTCAGCCCACGGGCGTTGCGTTGGCAGCTTCGCCCGGGAACGTTCTCTGGGGTAGGGGGAAGGTTCATGAGCTGTAGCAAGGCCAGTTCAAACAGACCGTAGTCTTTGCTCTGCACATCCTTGGGCTCGGTCTCATCAATGGCATCGCACCCTGTGGTGGCGTAGGGGTGGCCGGTTTCCCACACATTGCCCGCGTTGAACACCTGCATGAGGGCTGCATCGCGGGTGAAGCGACTGATTTCGGTGCCACCAAACGCGTTGTCGAAAATGTGCAGGGGAAATACACTGCGAATACCCAAGGCATAAAACTCGTCGAGCCGCTCAAGCACCTGTGCTTCGGTGCACTCGGCTTGGCCAAGGTACTCCCCGCAATTGAAGAGTTTTTCATTTTCTATGCCCATCACCACGGCCAGCTTGCCCTGTTCAACCACCTGCCGGGCGGTGCGTGAGTCGTAGACAATTCGGAACCAGCCCCGTCCGGGGCCACCCTCTTGGGCATCAATGTATTCTTCCAGATCCAGCAGCAGTTGCCGTTGCAGCCGGACGCTGTTCATTTCATCGCAGTCATGCTGTTTGAGTGGCCACACCTGACAGATCACTTCGTTGGCGACAAAGTGATTGACCATGATTCGTTGGCCACCCATCCAGGCCCTTTTTAGCCAGATGTAATAAGTTTGGTGGTGGGTTTGCGACCGCGGGTTGGGCCAACCGCTGAAGGTGGGCCAGCCGTCTGTGGCGTGGCGGTTCACGGGGCTGCCGGTGGCCAGCAGGTTGTCCAGCACACCCAGGGTGCCTTGCGGGCCGTGGTCCGCATCGCAACTGTTCAGGGCCTGAGGAATACCGAAGGGATGAAAGGGGCGCCCGTGGGCCAGTCGACCCCCCAAGGCTTCGCTGCCACCGATATGGATGTGAGTGTCTACCCAGCCAACGACTTCGCCTGTTGAAGTGGTTCCTGTGAATGGCGTTCCACTGGCATTCAGTTGGGCTTCGGGATACTGGGCGCATCCTTGAGCCGCTTTGACGCCGAAGGGGGTGGCTGCTTGGGCAGTGCTGGCCAGTGCGATTGCGCCATCTTTGATGGCCAGGTACTGACCTGTTACCGATTGTTTGATCAGGAAACGCCCCGGTTCAGTGCTGTTCTCTACTACCCACACGGCCAGAAACGAGGCCTCGGAGGCTCGCGACGGTGTGCTGTCGGCTTGTGGGTTGCCCAGAGCCGACGCAGCTCGGGTACCCAGCTCGTCGCTGCTGCTGCGCAGTGCATCGCTGGCGGGCCTTGCAACCTCAAGCACTTCCACCAAATCACCCAAGCCGGACAGGAAGTCGGTTGCCGCGCGCACATAGCTGCCTAGCTTGGCCTGATTGAAGGGGTTGCTGTCATTGAGGGCCAGATAACGTCCGTCGGTGTCGTACAGCAGGTAATGACCCAGGCGGCTGGGTTTGAAAAAAAAGCCAGAGGCCTGACTGGCCAAGGTGTAGCCTGATTCCAGGACGGCGAGACCTGCAGTACCTCCGGCTGGGTGGACGCTGAGGCATTGGTTGGCCAGTGTAAAACGGTCGGAGGGGTTGAGCTCATTGGAGGTGACCCGCCCTGCCACCGCAGAGTCGTCCGAGTTGTTACTGCAGGCCCCGACCAGCAGCCCGAGAAGCGGAATCAGAACAGTGAGAAGCGCTGTGGAAATTGACTGGTTAGTTGGAGTGCGCTTCATAGGGCTCCTCACGCTGTGCTGATTGTTATGCGCACAGTGTAGGACATGGGTGCAATTGCCCATCTCGTGAGATTGACATACCCGAGTGACAGTCTCTAGAGACTCATCACGCACATATTCTGAGAGTCACTTTTTGGCAGAAGGAGGGTAACGCAAGACACATCAGAAGCGGTAATGACCCGGAATTCGTCGCCACCAAGCTTCCGGAATGCGCAGTTCAAGAAAAACTTGACTGCAAACCAATTGATCTGGGAAAGCCATGGCAAAACGGGGCTAACGAAAGCCTGAACTGAAAACTCAAGGATCAATGCCTCTTGATGGAGTCATTTCGTAACAGGCAAAGGGCACAGGTGAATATTGAGGACTGGAGGTAGCATTACACTGCAGTCCCACTGCATTTCAGCTTGAACTACCTTGCCCCGAATGAGTTAGTTGCAGAATTGAAAAAGTGATTTACCAACCAAGACCAGAAAGTTAAGCCCTCAGTGGTAGCAAATTCCCTGGTAGGTCAGATGATGTTCGACACAGAACGCGCTGTAGTCCGAGAACGCCAAACTACGGAAAACACCGGAGGCCGTGAGTACGAAATCGAGGTGATCGAGGAAATCAACAAAACGACTGACGAGAGTGCAAGCGACTCTGAATCAGGTGAGTTTGATATACAGGGGGACTTCGCCCCCTGCTTTTAGCGCGAGGTATTTACCTTGTTGTTCTCTTGTAAACCAGAAGCCCAGCAAACAATGCAAACAAACCCAGGAAGCCAAATGAACCACCGCCTCCACCGCCTCCACCTGAGCCGCCGCTCGAGGCTGACGGTGTGGTAGGGGTTGATCCAGACGTGGTGCTTGGGCCAGTAACTTCGGATGCGCTTACCGCGATGGAGTCATCAGAACTGCGGACTGCTGTTAGGTTGAAAGTTTTAACATCAGTGCTTGAGGCTTGAACACCTTTTGCAGAGACACCTTGCTTGCTGCGTCCCGTCACCTTGAAATTGTAGCTTTTACCCACTGTTTGCAGTTTGAAGGTCAACACATTGTTGGATACGGATACGGTGCTACCGTCTTGATCTTGACCTTCAATAATTGACTCTACGCTGCTTAGGTTACTACTGTCACTCGCCTCGAATTCGACTTCAGGCGCCTCCCCCGCTACTGCATTAACCGATGCTGAGATCGAACGGTCTTGCTGGGCGACAACTTCAATCTTATAGCGCGCCTTGACCTTTTGGGACTTCTGATTCGAACTCTTTTGACCATCGATTGTGAAGGTGTAAACCTTGCCGATAGTCTTGAGACTGAAACTTAGCGACCCGGAAGACAACGCGACCGAAGATCCATCTTGATCTGACCCGGTTACAACGGAGTCAATCCTGACCATATCAAGCTGTGACGCCGTCTTAGTTCCAGTAACGGGTTGGGGGGCAGGTTCCACAGTGCTAGCGAACAATGAAGGGGCGACAAGATTAAGAAATGCAGTTGCGTTTAAGATTCCACCGCAAGATCCGACGCCCTGATCGTTGACCGCACCGCAGTTAATGTCGCTAGTGTTGTATCGGGTGTTTGATGCCTTAACAGCAGATAGTAGGTCCGAGTTGGTTTTGGAACCTTTTGTAGCTTCTACTGCCATAGCCAATATGGCTGCAACGTGCGGCGCAGCGAAGCTTGTTCCTGATACTCGAGCCAAACCATCTGGACTGACCGTAGTAGATGTTAGCGTCACAACTGGATTTTGGCCTCCGCCGCCAATGGTTGACGTTACCGTCTCACTCGAAATGTTTGAGTAAGATTCGGAGAATCCGCTTACGGTATTAGCACCAACTGAAAACACACCAGCGCAATTAGCTGGCGCATTCATTCCTAAAAAACTACCATTCCCAACTGCAGCAACTACATGGGCACCAGCAGCAATTGCCTTATTAACAGCATCTTGCATAAATGAAGGGCACTTCTCAGACGAACCGAGCGAAAGGTTTATTACCTTCGCGGGATTGGGATTTGCCGGCAGAGAGGACAACTGATCGTTCGTCAAATCACTGACCCCCGCAGCCCACATGATTGCTGTCGCCACATCCAAGGTCCCTTCTGCATCTGAACCGCAACGGCCAAGGGCCTTGATGTGAGTGATCTTCTGGGTCGAAAGAATACCTGTGACGCCGATCTTGTTACCCCTAACGGCCCCGATCACACCACTTACCTGTTGACCATGGTACGGCGTCGATGAAAACCCATCTTCGCAAGTTTCATCTGCGGCATCTGTTTGCTTCTCATCAACAGAACTTGAATTCTCCTCAACCAGATTCAAAAAGCCGTTGAAAATCCCATTGTCATCATCATTTGAGCCCAATCCCGAGTCAATCACTGCAACATTAACGTTCGAACCTAAGGTCGGAAACCGTTTCATCATGTCCGAGATTCCAGAGTTAAGTCCGTCAGTCGAGGCAACTGAACCACTCAGGTAACCTTCTTGAGTAGACCAGTTTGGATCGTCGAAGTTAAATGCATGCGCTTTGCGAACAATCTCAGATGAAGATACGCCTATTACCCCGGAGATCTGTTTCGAGATAGCCGAGGCGTTGGCGGAGTTCAGGCCTGATACTTCAACCTGATACCTGCCGGCTCCCAGTCGACTAAGAACCTTGATACTCTGTCCAGTCAGTCGCCCAATCTCATTAAAAACCAGTTGTGCGTTTTCTATGGGCAAAAAGGCCTGTCCAACGTTACTCAGTGTGACCACTAATCGTCCTGTTGAGTCGTTCTGAGCAATTGTTGCTGACAGAGGTCTGCCCCCCTTCTTCACTGAAAAATTCGCGGAAATTGCCATCGCCGTCGTAAGGGCTAAACTGACGGTCAAGCCAATTTTTATTTTAGCTAGCATCCCTCATTCCTTTTATTGAACGTTCGTAACCAATGGAACATTGCATTGAACGGTTATCTATTTATTGAGTTCGCCACCACAATCTCAGTTCCTAAAAGCCTTACTCTTCGAATGGCTGGTCAGATTCGCGCTCAAGGAGATCTCCCAAACGAAAAACGATCTTTTAGAGTCGCTAAGTAATTGGTAAGTAAAAAGAAAACAGAAGTGTATATAAGTCAATGTGATTCAAAATTCTGACAATTGTTCACGGTATTGCTGATGTGGTTTGGTCAGTAATTTTTCTTAAATTCTTAATCATGTCGGTATCGTCTCTACGATCAGTTCCTGATTATTTTTCATTGATTCTTAGGCTAAAGTGTGAAGTTGATTACGAAGCCTAAATTGCGTCGATATCGATCAACATTTCAACAACAGCCAAGTTTTGGTGTTTGTGTTTTGGCGCTTGAGAGCCGGACCACGCAACGCTTTTACGTTCAAAACTTGTTCTCCTTGTTCGAGAAGTCTGTCGTTGTTTGGCCTTTGTCGTTTGTTTTCGCTTTTCTGTTCTCGCCGCGGTAAATGGTGGTTTTTTTATGGAGCTTGGTTAATGAAGTTCGTTCCTTACGTGGTCGCAGTTTCCTTTTCGCTAGCCTGCAACTCAAACGCCATCGCGCAGCAAGGCTATAAACTAGGAGAAGGTGCTGGCCCAATAAGTGGTCAGGCTGGACCAGATGGCTCCTCTGGTGCAGCAGGCGCGTTGGAAAAGTGCCCTAAGCCGCTTGGCACCTTGGCTGTTGTTGAGCCACAAGACTTCGGTCAAAAGTTTCTAGCTCAATTCAATCTTCCTTCGCCGAACGGACTAATTCGATTGTTGGTCCAGCAATCCAATTGCTTTCAGGTAGTGGAACGTGGTGTGGCAATGCAGAATATTCTCCAGGAGAGAAGCCTGGCAGCTGGTGGGCAGTTGCAGTCCGGTTCGAACGTTGGTGGCGGTCAGATGGTCACAGCCGATTTTTTGATGACACCTGAGGTAAATTTCAAAGAGAACAATTCAGGTGGGATTGGGGGGGCAGCAGCCACCCTAGGTAGTTTCTTTGGTGCTGCGGGTAGTATCATCGGCGCAGTCGCAGGGGGCTTGAAATTCAAGCAGGCACAAACGACCCTTATCCTCTCTGACACTAGGTCGGGTCTACAAGTGGCTACCGCTACTGGAGCAGCAGAAAAATCCGATTTTGGAATTGGCGGTTTGTTTGGTGGGGGCGGAGCCGCAGTTGGATTGGGGGCGTATCAAAACACAAACGAAGGCAAAGTAGTAGCAGCCGCTTTCTTGGACAGCTATAACAATCTTGTTAAGAGTGTCAGAGATAACCCCAACCTCGTGCAGGCCAAGGCAGGATCAGCAGCGCAGGCCAACGCTAAGAATTCTGTGCAAGCTGGATTTGCATTTAATGTCGGTGACGTTGTATACCCCAAAATCGCCGGTGTCAAAATGCACAAGAAAGCTGATGAGTCGAGCCCTACTGTAGCGCGCCTGCAAAAGGATACTGAGGCATTGGTCTCAGGTTCTGAGGTCAATGGCATGATTGAGGTCGAGACAGCTGATCACAAGGGCTGGGTGGCAGTGAGTAGGTTGCGCAAATAGAAAGATATAAACTTTGGTAGATTTTTCTCCAACTTCAATAACAAGTTTCTACATCATACTGATTCAATCTTGGGTATTGCCCAAGAAGCTAACTGGTATGGGACACATACCACCGATAGTTTTGTGCAGAAAGGCTGTTAGGTTGAAGCGAGTATAGGTTTGGTACAAAGTGGTTTCAGCTGAGAAACAGGCGGGTACTATACAAAACTTGGTGGTGTTACATTTGAATTGATGAACAAGGACCTTCTTTCGCTGCCGAGTAAGTTGGCTTCCGAGGCCAAGAAGGAGAATGCAAACGTTATCCTAGGTTATCGCCTTAACTATGCTGCTGCTGGTACGGAGCCGAATGGCTCACAGCCTTCGCGACGGGAACCGCTGCAATTGTTAAGTGTAATAAGTAGGTCTGGTTGCAGATGGTCGGGTTCTTTGACGAGGCGATGTTTGTTGTTTGGCCGATTCACATGCCTGTATAGCCAGATATGCCTCCAGGCGTTTGTCAGTAGGAGATTCTGTATGGCCAAACCTATTGCTGCGTCTCTGATCAAGTGCAGTAAATCTGACTAACACTGACAGTTTCTATGCTGGGCATAGCAAAGATTAACTTATGCGTGGCAAATCAGCCCAAAACTAGGGCCTAAAGATCAATTCAGTAATCGTCCCCTGCTAGTCGCTACAAAACAGCACGCACTTCTTCTTAAACTGCAGGGTATTTAGAAATCGCTCGAATGTTGGGCGGTTTTTGTTCCACTCGTTGAGCTCCGGCGCTGAATACTGGATGAGCCAATAGTCGCCTTCATGGAATAGACCGTAGGAGGCGGTTCGATACCTCAACCCCCAAGAGTTAAGGCTTGTTGTGTCAAGGCGAAAGCTCGGACGGTTGTCAATTACCGCTGGCGAGATATCTAGCTGCTCAACTGAGGCTGGGCTAGGCAATGAGTCGATCACCGCAAAGGCCGACAAGAAGCCTTCCTCATCGGGTTTTTCCTTCTCCATACGTACCTTCAGATCACTGCGCAACTGCCTTGCCTGATAATTTGCGAGTGTATCTAATGGCGTGGTATCCCAGTCGCTGGATTTAAACCTTCGGGTTTCAGGAACGTCTGGGAAGGCTTTGTCTAGATCAAAACGATAAATTGAAATCTGGTTCAACGATAGACCATCTTTACTCAAAACAAGATGGTCAGAGTCAGTGGTAGGGGCCCGATTCCATCCTGTTGGTAGTACCACGGTATAGGCGCGCCCAGGCCCTTTAAAAAACTGTTCTTTCTCAATCTTCTCCCACTGCGAGGCGCAGCCGGGCAAGATGAGTATGCAAAAAAAAAGAAGATATTGGCCCCTGCTAGGTGTCACTTTCTTCATCATTTACTCTTCCCCCTCATCAATCTCATTGCCTTGTCTTTACTGTCCTCGATGAAGTGAGCTTCCGTAGGATTAGTGTTTAGCTGAAGTGCTTGGTCATAGTTTTGGACAGCGCTACTGAATTGCCCGAGTTGAAAGTACAAATCGCCGAGAAGCCGATGCCGGGTTGCTCTATTCTCGGCTGACGAAAGGTTTTCCTCCAGTAAGGAAGCTACTAGCTGCTTACTGGCGCGATTCGTTGAACGCTTCGCTGCCTCAGCCTGAAGATCGATGACTTGGCTTGATTGAACAACGCCGAGCCGGATTAATCTCGCTACGTTACTCAAGAATCGTTCAGGGGGGCCGTGTTTCGATTCAAACTTTAATGATTCAAGCAAGAACCCGGCAAGATCGGATGCCGGTGTTTCGAGTCGTTCGCCTTTGACGACAACTTCAGCTTGTTCTACTGATTCCGTGGAACGAATCTCCCCCAAATCTGCATGCACCGAAGAGTCTCTTGCATTTGAATCGTTTGGTGCTTCTTGAGAGGTGTCGGGTTGCGCCATAGCTAGGCTACAGACCAAAAATGCTCCAAGAGGCCATCTCTTATATATGCACTGGCGTAGACACAATTTTTCGAGGTGAGTTACGTACTTGGCCATTGGGTACATGCGGTCTGGGGGAAGTCGAAAAGTCGACAAACAACCTTCAGCATTTTTTCGAAAATTCAGTTGTGCTCAACACCGAGCCGATCACTAACTGGAGATCATCATGAAAAAAATCATCGCAAAAGCTGCTCTTTTTGTACTCGCTTCCGGCGTAACCGTTACTTGCTTCGCCAACCCTTACTTTGGCGCAAAAGCCGATCGTATTCAAGTCAATGTCGATGGGGTTTCTTTGAACTACGGCGGAGCAAGGGTTACTGGCGGCTACCAGTTGACCGATCACTTTGCGGTAGAGGGCCATGTTGGTACCGGGGTGTCGGATGCAAAAATCGCCGGTCAAACCAGTCAACTAGGGACCTACTACGGAGTGGATCTGGTCGGGAAGTTGCCGGTGACAGAGAAGATCTACGCTCGGGCCAACGTGGGATATGGATCCATTGAAATCGATGGGATCAAGGACAACGACATTCGCTTTGGCGTGGGCGCAGGCTATCAATTGAGCGCCAATACTGACCTGACATTTAGCCTGGAGCGTTGGTATTCCAAGGAGGGCGTCACCATCAATAGCTTGAACACTGGCGTTTCATACAAGTTCTAACTGTCAATTTAGAGGGAGATGGTTATGAAAACTTCATTGAGCGCCCTTTCTGTGGCTGTGCTTCTGGCTTTGACCGGATGCAATAGTGATGGGAATTCATCAAGCAGCACCTCCGCCCCAAGTGGTACTGAACCCCGAGATTTTTCTGGAGTAACTTTTGGTTACAACACTACCCCGATGACCGTGGAGGCGGCCGAGCGGATTCAATTGGATGAGTCTAATGCTCTTGAGTTCGCTAGGTTGGCGCTGGTTAAGGCGACTGCCTACGCCATTAACGGTATTGTTAACTCTCGAGGGTTGGAGCTGTCAGAGCAATTTTTTCAGGAGGACAGCGATCAGTTGGAGGATTCTTGTTCAGGCAGCGGCAGTATCTCGCTGCAAAAACGTGACGCGAACGGGAATGGTCAAATTGATCCGAAAGACGTGTTCACGGCGACCTTTAAACAATGTCAAAACGCTAACGGTACTTTGAGAACTGACTTTGAAACCTATGCCGGGTCAGTGAGTTCCGGAGTATTGACAACTAACCACTACGTTACTGCGAGTAACTTTGCCGGAACACAGCCTAGCACGGGAAGCAGTGCAAGCGTCGATGGGACAGAAGGACGTCGGATCATCTTGGGAAGTGGACGGTTTCAATACATCGTACATGCTCCAGCAAACGCCATTGAGGAGTCTGAAGGTGGAAGGGGGCGTGCTCAGTACAAGGCCAATAGCTTTCTGGACATTCAGGGTAATTTGAGTGGAGCGGGGACGTCCACTGTTAAGATGAATTACAAAGAAACGGGCGATGTATCGACTCGGATTGACACGCCCACATCTGGAGCATATACGACATACTCGGACGGACTATCTGTCTTGCTGGCTGACAGCGCTGTGTCAAGCGGGAGTTTAGAGCTTCGAAGTGGTGGGATAGTTCGCGTGCAGGCGCTGGGTAACTCATCTGGCCGCTACCGCGTACGGGTCGGTTTGGATACCAACGGCGATGGGACCAATGAGCGTTCCTGTGATTTTGATTATCAGGATATCTTGAACAGTACTGCCTCATTTTCGGCCAATCAGTGCGCAGCTCAGCCACCAGGGGGGCAAGACAATCTGCCACTTCTCACTCAGGTTCCTTTGGTCGGACCTTTGTTGAGTACTCTGGTCAATCCCATTCTCAGTACGGGACTAAATCGCTGATACGACAAACCAGATCCCGTTCGAGTCTATTTGGCTGACACAACCAGATCATGTTGGTGTGTCAGTCACTTTTTATGTAGTGGACTGTCCAATCAATGTGCCCGTTTGATTGCACGATGTCTCTTGCTTTTCGTTCGAGATCCACAATGAAATGCAGTGCTACCCTGGACTCCGAGTAACAACTTCAATTCCGATGAATTAGTTATTTGATAAACCCCTAAAAGATGCTTACGATCCGCACAGCCATAGCTCTTCTCGTACTGACTGCAGGTCCAGCAATGGCGTCCAAGCCGCCCATTCCTGCGTGGGCCCCGAGCTTTATCAGCTTGGCTGATTTGGAATGCATGGATGAATACTCGTTGTCCAGTACGAGTCAATCTACTCACAAAGACCAAGTGCTGCGGGACAGCATTGAGTTCTGCGTTTCTCCAAACCGAAGTCAGCCGGTGCTGATTGAAGTCCTTCGCTTAAGGATAAAGGGGGGCAATAGTAACCCTCATTCACTTCCACAGGCGTTGACAATCGTGAAGCAAAGATATGCAGTGACTTATACCATTCTTGAGTTCCTATGTAGACCCCAATCTGTAGGGGCCTGTGTGAGGACAAGGGGCGTACTAGAGCCTAGAGATGCTCTCCTTTCTCGATAAGACCATTGTTGAGTCTGTAAAAACGAAAAAGGGGAACAAAGTTCCCCATCACAGCAATTACTGATCACGCTCAGCTCATGGTTGTGTCAGCGTCACTTGCAGTTGGTCTGGATAGTTAAATGCTGCACCGGTCTGTCTGTCAACTATGGCGCCGACCGGCCCGCCTAGAGCTAAGTTACCCCATATGGCAGCGCCGGACCTGCTTTCAACCTCAATTTTTCCTGCGGCGTACCCTGCTTTTCGGCATTTGATAGACAAACTCTCCGCTGATTTATTGATGGTTACTGTACCTGGGGTATTCACGGCCCATTTGCCTTTATCGTTTGACACAACGCATAAAGCTCCTTTGAGTTCACCGGCTGCGGCCATGGTTTTGACCGAGACAAGCTGCGATGAACCCTGAGTAATGGAGGCGCATCCACTGCTGACGATAGCCAATACGCCAAGAAGTGCCAATGTTTTTGGTGAATATTTGTTCAGTTTCATAAAGTTCCCCGTATGGGTTAGGTGAAGTTTTTGAGTCGGGAGCAAGCCCGAACTGAACTAATCATCTCTTGACGTGGATATGACCAATGTCGACTAATCGACTCACTTTCTGCAGGTGATTGCTGAGAATGGGCTTTCTCTCCAACGAATTCCATGCAAGGGTGAGGGAAAGCGATGAACTTGAATCCAGTGCCGCGCGCTCGTCGGTAAACATCGGAGTATGTCGAATAAATCTTATTGAGGCAGACAATCTATGCGCACTCATCTGTGGCTTATGCTGATTCTCGTCGGAGGGTTGCAGTCATGTGGCTACCGAGGTTTGGTGAATCCGAATGTGACTCAGGTTCCAGCAGGTGGGCAAACCAAGGTAATGGTTGTTCCAGCAGACTTTGTGATCAATGAAGTTGGTTTTGGAAGAAGTCAGGAGCGAGTTGTAGCCTGGGAGTTGACGGCATCCAAAGCGTTCGAAAATGCCGTTAAAGAGCTATCGGATAATCAGACATCCTATGTGGTCGCCAATTATGATCAGCTCTCGTCTGACGAGCATGATGTGCTCGATCAGCACCGTGCCCTGTTTGCCACGATGGTCCCAATACTTTTGCAAATCAAGGAAGGTAAAACAAAGGTCTGGACCGAGAAAAGAAGTAACCTCACCTATTCACTGGGTGATGGACTGGCGTTTCTTAAGCAAAAGTACGAAGTTGATTACGTCATTTTTGTGATCGGTAAGGATACTGTACGTTCAACTGGACGCATTGTATTAGACCTGTTTAAGGCTGTTATACCGGGTGCGGAATCGTTGTCAGCCAGCAATGCCTATGTCGTGGTGGGTATAGCGAACGCCGCAAATGGAGAGATCCTCTTTTTTGATACAGATACGGCTAAGCGTAAATCACTTAGCAACGAGGGCGATGTTAAAGAGATGGCGAGAAACAGCCTATCTGACTTTCGCAATTTGACTAGACAAAAAGTCAATAGCAAGTGAGGTGATTGGTATGTTGAGACTCATCAGTGAAAGGTGTTGGCCCACTTACGGCCTAGCGCTGATACTGGCTATCTGCCCCTTAGGTGCATCAGCCAGGTATGAGCCATTTACAACCATCGCCAGTCTTGCCCCAGAAGACGAATCAGAAACACGGTTATGGGAGGAATCTAGAACGCTTCACAAGCGCTTAATTCGCCGAGAGGATTCGTCTTATCTGAAACCAGCTACAGAGCTTTTGCGTGCTGTAGTAGCCAAAAATCTGCCAGGAATTGAGCAGACCTTTAAGTTCCATGTTTATCGAAGTTTCGAGTCTGCTTGCGTGACTACGCCGGCAGGGGAGATTTTTGTTTCTAGTGGTCTATTGCTTCGAATCAATGATGAACAAGAGCTGATGGCTCTACTGATTCGGGAAATGGGGCATGTTTACTATCGGAGCACTGCTAGTGCCTGGGCCGATGCAAAGGTTGGTGCGTCAATCAAAGAAGTTGCCATCACTGCACTATCAATTTATCAGGCTGCAATGACCATCTCGATGCTCAACACTGTTAATGGTATTCCATCCTCTGATGGAATTACTGAGGTGTACAGCTCTACGCCAGGTCAACCTATGACTCTTATATATTCCAACAAGGCTCCTACCTTCAGTGAAGAATTGAAGTACTTGTATGGGATCACTGCTACAGAAAGAACCAGAATATCCGGTGCAAGGGCGCTGGAACAGGCGTTGATAAGTTTGACGAAAACCTCGACGTTTGGTTACTCAGAAGATCTTGAGACCGCCGTAGATCGCTTCGCCTTAAGCTACCTAAATGAACGGTACGGGAGTGGTCAAGCATTCAAATCTTTGATGTTGAGATTGATGACACAGGCGCAACTTGACGGCACTCAAATCTCCGATAAGTTCTACAGTAACCCTGAGAGACTCAAGAGAAGATTGGAAGTCTACGAACGTTGGCAAAGTGATAGATCAGTACATCCTTTGGCGGTTCAATTGGCGAAGCTGAATTCATCCAATAAACCAGCTAACTCAGCCTTGCTATTTCCTGTGGCATCAAAGGGTTCCGAAGCTGGGGTAGTGCAGGTTGAGCCTTTTGTCGGGCAGGTTGTTTCAGAACAGCCTTCCGAGGCTGACGAGAAATCTAATGTTGAAGTTTCTGATGCACTTTCATTGGTCAGGATAGGAATCAATGAGCATCTACAGTCCGGGGAGGATTTCGAGCGTATTGGTGATGAAGCGCAGGCGCTGGTTTTTTTTGGTAAGGCGTTAGAAATGGCATTGGCTAGCCAATTGTCTGTGCAGACATGGGTAGCCAAGGCCAAGCTCATGACACTTTATGCACAAGGCAAAAAGGTGCGTAGTACGGTAAAGGCCTTGGAGATTGGTGCAGACCTTCTGAATACCTATGTTGCGTCTCCAGAGCAGTTCAAAAATTCCTCTGCCTCTCAGTCTCAAGTACCTGATCAAACTGTTTCCAATGTTTACCACCAGATGTATCGATTGCTGCTTCAAGCAGGTCAGACAGCGCAAGCGGAGCAGGTTCTGGTCATGCTCAAAGAGCGTGAATTATTGAATTTTTTGGGGTTGGATTCAGATCTTGCTCGTTCAAATTTAAAGTCGTTCGATACTACCTCGAAGGATACCGCAGCAATAAGCCAAATTTTTGTAAGGCAGGATTCAGGTGTTGCTGTACTGCAGTATGTGCTGGACGAGCAATTCCTAAGCATAACCTTAACTTCGACTAAGGGCGTTGTAGTCAAAGAGGTTCGGGTAAGTCGCAGGAATATCGAAATGCAGATCAGTGGGCTTCGCACAGCAATCAGTAATCGCCTGGATACTTCACCGTTTTCTCGCGCACTCTGGGATGTGTTGATCGAACCAGTGTCCACTGAGTTACAGCTGCTCAAGCCCCACACACTAATTCTTGGTTTGACTGGACGACTTCGCTATTTGCCGTTCGCAGCATTGACCGATTCCACAGGGTCCGTATTGATTGAGCGTTACGCGTTAGCTTACTGGGGGCAGGCCGGCGGACAGGCAACCATTGACTCGCCAAAGCCCTTTGAATCCGTCGCGGGGTTGGGTGTGAGTCAAGAGATTCACGGGCAATCAGCCTTACCTCGGGTGAAGGATGAGTTGTCAGCCATTGTGCGAACTGAGAACACACCCAATGGATTAGTTTCAGGGTTTGTGGCTCTCGATGAGGAGTTTGATCGGGATAGATTCGAGAAGACGGTTACTCAGCCAGGTGATGCTGTACATATTGCGAGTCATTTCAGCTTCAATCCAAACAGTGCAAGCAGAAATCTTCTGTACCTCGGGAAAGGTGAGCCAATAAGCCTGCAGGCCCTCAGCAAATTGGACTACTCAAACATCAACACTATGACGCTATCGGCATGCGAAACCGCCAACGGTGGCGGGGTAGACGAGTACGGTGTTGAAATCGAAGGGCTTGCTTCAACTTTGTTGCGTGCAAAGTCCAAGACTGTGATCGCAAGCTTGTGGAAGGTTGACGACAACTCTACCGCGGCCTTAATGGAAACTTTTTATCGAAGTAAAACTGAATTGAGTATGAGTCACGCTCAGGCGTTACAAAGAGCCCAGCTAGAAATCAGGTCTGGCAAGGGCCAACAGAATGATCATCCATTCTATTGGGCTCCCTTTGTTGTATACGGCAATTGGCGATGAACGAGATACTTCAACATGTGCCGACGCCGCAAGACCCTTCGAAGTAACTTTGATTCACCTCGGGCGAAACTAGAAGTAGTTGTAGCTGTTACATGTGCGACGGATCTTTAGTAACTGCCGGTTATTTAGCCAGCAATTGTTCGATTGTGTGAAGCCGCTGGTCCGCTGGAGGATG
The DNA here is from genome assembly GCF_046297615.1 of Limnobacter sp. Classification (GTDB taxonomy): domain Bacteria; phylum Pseudomonadota; class Gammaproteobacteria; order Burkholderiales; family Burkholderiaceae_B; genus Limnobacter. The sequence goes on from NZ_JBKBHM010000001.1 coordinate 428,470, forward strand.
CGTCTCTGAAAGGCCCGAATCCTCAACGCTTTTAAGCTTCTCGAACAAAGTTCGATAATCGTTCGGTAGTTTGTGCCTCGATAAGAACTGCGTAGCCCAAAGGTCGGATTCATGTTCGTGACGCCACTTCAGGCGCCGCAACACTGGCCCCAGTTCAGTAGGTTCTTCTAGATTTTTTCGGATACATTGGCCAACTTGTAGAATGAAATCCGGAGCATCGCCTTCATACATAGGACAATCGTGGGCTGCTAACTTAATGACAGCCTTAAGGTGTTGAAGTTCGATGTGAGCTAATTCATGGGCGATGATGAAGTGTATTTCGCCCTCAGTGAAGCGATTCATTCCACGCGCAGGAATCAGAATTTCACCGCTGGCCAGCGATGCCGGGTTGCTTAGGCCCTTGACGATTCGAATCTGAACTTTTTTATTCGATAGACGTACGAGTTGTTGAGCGATTTGCTCTGTGCGTTGTGCCGCAAGGTCACCTGGAACAGATTCAAGACTCTCGCTTTTGTGCTCAAGGCTCTTCGTTGTCATGGCCTGGATAACAAGTTCCTTCAGGCGTGTACCTTCATCATTGGTTTCTGCACAGATCGGTGTTTGACCAAGAAGAAACAACGAAAGGATCAACATCCTCCCGAGCGGCTTTTCATAAGTGTGCATCTTCCCTGGTCCATCTCTTCATTGAGACTCCTCTATCTTATTCACATGCTTTTTTCAGACTGTCGAAAAGTCGACTATCGAACCTGCGCGAAACCCTTAGACTGCTCGAAGTTAGTATGCTTTTTCATAAGCTTTTAGATAGCTGTTGTACGCAGGCAATAGCGACTGGTTCGCTCCTGCTCCAAGTATCTTTTCGGAGTCCATATCGCCATGAGTCACTCTGTCTACAGAACGAGACTACTTGTACTTCTTGCAAGTTTCTGGATTGCCTTTAGTCCTCCTGCGAGTGCATTTTCTTTAGGGCAATTCTGGGACAGGATCACAGGTAAGGAGTTTTCACCAGAGCGCATGGCCAAGGAGTTGACAAAGGGTGTCAAGGATGAGCGTCAGAAGGCTCAGCGACTTTTTGATTGGATCACCGAGAACATCGTTTACGATGTCGAGGCCTACCGAACCGGACTACCAGTCACCCGAGATCTTGATCAACTGATGCGGGTGAAAAAGGGCACCTGTGATGACTATGCGCAGCTGTTTAACGCAATGGCCACTTCCGTGGGCTTGAGCTCAGAAATTAAAACAGGTGTGGTTCATGATGCTTCGAGCCCTACTGGCGTTGCAGGCCATGCCTGGAATGTGGTGAATATCAATGGCCGTACCTTGATCGTCGATACTACGTGGGGGGCGGGGTATTACGACCATCTATCCAAGCAATTTACGAAAGGGCGCGACCTACGCTATTTTCTGGCAGATCCGGCCCAGATTCTATTGAGTCACCGCGAAGAAGATCAAAATGGTCAACCGGTCGAGTTACCAGGGTTCTCGTTTGAACAGTTTAGACAGGCCCAGACAAATACCCGTAGGTTGGCTCGGCTTGGTGTGCCTGCCCAGCAATTGATCTCCCGCTTAGGTTCTGTCCTTGAGGGCAAAATGCCTGTGGCGGAAGACGCGCTGGATGAACTACTTCGAATTCGTAGAGTGCCGCTTGAGAGACCACAGGGTAGTCGTAGCGTTCGATTCGAGATTAGTCACTCATTTGGAACAACCCTTGCTCTGCGGACTGATAAGAATGAGATTCCATTTTTGCTCTCTACTGACAAGACGGTATCAACCCTCGATTACAACGCAGCCGAGGGGAATCCCTTTGTGATTGTCTACAAGCTAAGCGACGCAAGGTATTTCAAACTGCTGAGTTACTAACCTGTACGTATGACTGACGTTGATCGTTTTGACCCTTTAGCCGGTCTTTCCGGCGATCACTTGCCCGTCACTATGGTGCTGAGCCGGTCTGCCCGGTCATTCTCTAGATTCAAATTTTCGGGGGCTCCATTCTGAATAACACCATCGAAGTAATTGGCTGCAGTGGGGGTGCGGGCGACCCAGGCAATGGCACCACTTCTCTGATGATCAATTCAACGGTGTGTCTTGAAGCTGGTAGTGGCCTTTTGAATCTTTCAATCGAGCGTCTGTTAAAGATTGAGTCAGTTATTCTGAGCCATTCGCATTTCGATCACATTTGTGGGTTGCCCTTTTTGTTGGAATTGCGCAAGCAGCAGACCTCACAGCCATTGCGGGTGTTTGCCCACCACAACACGATAGAGTCTCTGAAGACCCACCTATTCAACCAGCATTTGTGGCCAGACTTCACCCAAATACCAACAATTAGTGAACCAGTACTCGTGATGGTGGCGCTAACAACTAAGCAGTCTCACAATATTGCAGGGCTCGAAGTGGTGCCTGTCGAGGTCAATCATACGGTACCCACTCTAGGGTTTCTCATCCGCGGAAGGTCAGGCTGTTTTGCCTACTCAGGAGATACTGCTGCTTGTCAGGCATTCACCGGCGCATTGGGGAGTTGGCCTGATTTAAAGCACGTCATCATGGAGTGTTCGTTTCCAGACAATCAGCAGTCCCTAGCTGAGTTAACCGGACATCTACGCAGTTCGGATCTTATAGCACTCAGGTCTGAATTGTGTGCTCAGGTACCTTTGTGGGCCACCTCAACCAAATCATGGTACCGGGCCCAGATCGAGGCCGAGTTGGCCATGTGGCGCGGCGCGTCAGTGCTGCAATGCCTCAAAGTAGGTCAGACAATGAGTTTCTGATACATTTAGATCATGTCCTGAATTTCTTGGCTCATGATGGATTTAATTGATTTTTTCGAACGATTCGGTGTCTCTAAAACCTATCCGAAGGGCACCCAAATTTTTAAAGAGGGTGCGCCAGCCACTTTTGCCTTATTGATTGCCGATGGGGTAATTCAAATCAGCAAATCGGACGAAGACAAACACTTTATCGTGGCTTTACGCGGTGAGGGTGACATCATCGGGGAAATGGTTTTTGACGGGCAGCCGCGCTCAGCCACGGCCGCAGCGTTAACCGAAGTCCGTGCCTTTTACCTAGCCACTGAGACCTTCAAGCGGATTGTCTTCGAAGAACCTGAGGTCGCCATGAAACTCTTTGCTGTTTTGCTTCAGCGGCTAAGGCAGGCTACTGACCAGGCCAGTGATATGGCTCTCATTGGAGTTTACGAGCGGCTGCGCAAGTTCCTGCTGGCTCGACTAGTGGATCAAGCCGACTCACAAATAGGCCCAACTGATGTCGATGTTAACTTTCAGACCATCGGAAATCATCTGGGTGCCTCGCGCGACATGATCAGCAAGATATTCAAGGAGCTTGTGAAGGGTGATTACGTGAGGCTTAACGAAGGCAAGGTGTATCTGCTGCGGCGCTTGCCGCCCAAGATGTGAGTAGGCCTTCCACGCACAGATTCAAGTCCGTGTTCTGTACTAACGAGCGTTGCAAAAGCCGTGGGTGACTCTCGTCTGTTATGTCGAGGCCAATCTCATTAAACTCGAGTGTTAAAGAATTCGCATCTTATATGGATCTTCGAGGGGCATGAATTTTTTTCCTATTGCCATTCAAGTCAGGTTTACATAGCCCGCGAACTAGCGTCAGTTTCAGCTCCTGATATCAAGCCCAGTCAATTCAACTTCTGGATGTTTAGGGTGACGAAGTGCCAGGTTATGCAGTGACCACGATTCGCCCAGAGTCCCAAGGCTGGCATGATCGACAACTACCGGGTAGGTGACTGGGTCAGCGAGGCTTTCAAAATGAGCGGCCCGATTTGCTGCCAAGCCGGTGACCGCTAGGTCGAATCGTTCAGGATCACCCACTTGGCCCAAGATCACCTCACCGGAGCTAATTCCGATTCGGATGCGTTGGTTAAACTGACTCAAAACAGGAGTGTTTGTCTTGTGCAGCAGTGTCAGAATGTCTTTAGCTGCATTGAGGGCTTCGCCTAGCGGGTTTGTCGAGAGTATCGGAGCACCGAAATAGGCAAGCAGACCATCTCCTCGGAATCGCTCAACACAGCCCCCATGTTGATGAATGATCTTTGTGGATGCAGCTAACAGAGCATTTGTATTGGTATACAGGTTTTCCACAGACTGTGAAGTCGCGTCACGTGAGTAGCCTTGCAAATCAAGTACCAATACACTGGCGCTTTCAAATCGACGTGTCTGCATGAACAGGTCTGGATTTTTAATACATTGTTGAAACACGGCTGGACTCAGTAGGCCACCCAACAGATTTTGAATTTTACGTTTGAGCAACAAGGCATCCAGAACTCTGCTAGCAGTGAGCACAAGCCCTCCTGCGAGGCAGAATAGAGCTAGGGTGATGGCATCAAAGTAGACTCGGTGTTGGTTTACTGCAATCATTTCGATCAACAGTATGACCGTCCCCAGCAGTAACAGGGTAGTTGGTGCTGCGACTCCGCGGACTGGCCAAACCAGAATAAGCAGCGCGATGGGCAGCAGCAAATAGACCCAGTAATCCTCCTCAAGCCATGCAACCCTGTTCTCTAGCACTGCCTCAGTGTTCAGAGCATGAACCAGTCCGCCTTTCATCCGTGCATGGGCAAGGAACCCCACGCGTTGATGAACAGACATCAATTCATCTTCGTACGGGAAGTTGGATCCCACTACTACGATGGCCCCTTCCAAGCGTATATCCGTTCCCGTCTGAGTCAGCAACTGTGCTGCCGATATCTCCACCACGGAGTTCAGACCCCTGGTCAGTATTAGACCCTCTTGTTCGACAGTGGCGTTCAGATACTGTGCTGCTGTAGCTGCCATGGATTGCTGTGCATTCCTTGGACAAAATGGCGATGGAAATTGTTGAAAGTGCCTTACGACCTGATCCTCATCCACGTTCAGTGCCATACAGGCTTTAATGAGGTTTGTGTTCTGTTCGACTTCACGCAGTGTGAAGGCCCGAGTATCTGGGCCTTCAGATTGGGGTGACAAACCCATAATCAACCCACCGTAGCGGGAGATTTTCAGTAGCCGCTGCTCAAATCGCGTTGCCTCTCCGGGGAGTACTGATTCGAATCGCTTGGGGCTGAACTGGTAGTCCACCATTAAGACGGCCGGTTTTGCTTGATGAATACGCTCAAGCAGATCCCCCCAACGTTTGAATTGCATGGCCAGTGCTAAATCTGGATCTAGGAAGGTGTCGTCAATCTGTACAAAGACAGCATGGTAGGCGGGGTCGTCTACCGGTTCCAACATCTGGTTTGAGATAACTAGTAGATCCCGCCAAAGAGGCGCTACAGTCGACTGCAGGCCTATGACAATCACGACACTAATCAAGATATGCAGCAATGTTCGAATCAGCACTTGAATCCTAGGACTTGGCGAAATGCTTACAAAACGATCCGACATGAGACAGGGCAGGTCAAAGGTTGTCGTTCAAGGTAGACTAAATTCGTCATTGTTTATCACAGTTTAGAGCATATGCCACATTCTAGATGTCGACTATTCGACTGATATTCTTACTTGCTTGTACTCTACTTAAAGTATGTAGAACCACTGCTTCATAGGCCGTGAATCTTATGTTCATTAGCGCACCCCATTCCTTGATCAGTTTTTTGTTGGTTTCGCCGTTGGTTATGACTTCAGCCATGGTCTGTGCTCAGAGTCCGCAACCGTCCCAAACCACGATACTTGTAAAAGCCAATGAGCCGTCCAATAGATCTTTGGGCGCCTTCTTCAGTGAGTTTCGCAAAAAGAGAGCCACTGTGGGAGGGACTGTACTTCGGGGTGATTCACGCGTGGCCATGCCTAACAATTCGCTTAACCGTCCTGTCATGCTTACAGACCTGGCGGTATTCAAGGTCCTACCAGGTGGCGATAAGCTGACGCTCAGATGGGACTCTACACCTGAACAACAATGGCTCCTGAAAATTGCTCAGCATGAGGTCGTTGTCCGTGGCGGATCAGCTGATTTGCCAATGCCGCAGGTCAGCCAGGATGTGGTGCATGTATGGGAGCTCACAGAAGTCGGCGTACCTACCAAACAACTGGTGGGTCATTGGTTCATGATCAACGGCGTTGAGGCTACAGATGTCCAGAAACTCACTAATCTGCTGGCAGATTATCGATCAAGTGGCCAGTCTCAGGCCGTTGACTACCGGGAGGTTTGCCAATGGCTGTACGAGGAGCAACTGGTTCACTTTAACCAGTGGTGCCTGAATCCATGAGTTCGTTCGGGGACATTCGTCAAGGGTTCTTAATCAAGCCCACGACACTAACCAAGCGCAAATGGCCGCAACCGTCTTATCGAGACGCCTTGGACACGGCCTCGCTGTGACCTACCGGTCTGGTTTTGTGCGTGTCGGGCTATGCCGTCCAACCGACCTGACGGTCGTCGTACGGCTGCCGATGGTCGTACTCATCCAAGGCGGCAATGACGAAAACCCCAGTGCGGCAGGAGAGGGGGGTGCCCTATACCTGCCAGCCCATTACCGACCGCTCTGAGGGCGTTTAAAACGGTCTGTAAGGGTTTTACGATGCAAAATGTTTGGCTTTTCTTCACGCAGAGATTTGAGATAATTTCACTGCTGACAAAAAACTACTGAAGGCACATCATGAAGAAATTGTTGGTCGCAGCTGCATTGGTGGCAGCGTCTCAGGCTGCGATGGGGGGGGAGTTTTATTACACCCCCAGAGGCTCGCTTAATGTCGCTGACCTGGACGGAAAGATTAACGATTTAGTGTCTGATAAGTTCACTAAAAGATATCCGCACAAGTCGTGGGGGATTTATATTTACACCTCTACTGCCAATGCGGGTACAGATGGATCTGCACTTGCTTTCGCTAGCGTTGGGGTGGCAAAAAGGGGACTAGCTGGCTTGCAGCCCGCAAGCCGTCAGTTTGATTCTTTGGGTAACCATCCTGCGATCATAAACGCAACGCTTGTGCAGAAGAAGCCATACCTCATCGAACATGTCCGCTACGCATTACGAGATCTCATGGACAAATGCGAGACAAGCCCGAACTGCGACATCGATTAATAGCCATCACCCCGCAATGCTGGGGGAAGGTCGGCCGTTCAAGCACCTGCTCGGTTCTCCCGAAGGTGAACCCGTATTCGACAGAACCGCGGTAACGGGGATTCTCCAAGATGTTCGACACCGTCGTGGGCGTCGCCTTGCGACCTTGGGCAGTGGAGCGAAACAGTGCGTTCAGGTCGGCGGTCATCTGACGCAGAGATGACCCGCGGGAGCGCAGTAGGAATATCCGGCGCACGGTGTCGGCTTGGTCGTCATCAACGTGCAGACTGCTGTCGCCGGCAGCTCGGTAACCAAACGGCATTCGACCACAGGCATAGTCACCCCGGCGTGCCTTTTCGTTCCGGCCGTTCAGGGCGTTAGCAAGAAAACAGACTTATTCCGGATCGACAAGAAATCCTCAGTGCTAATTCGTACGCCTAGAGAATCAAAGACTGGAAGTGATGCAACATATTCTGGCGAATCAAGGGCTTTTAGCGCAGACGTGTCCAGCTGTACCGCGCTGAGCACAGAGTTAGCGTTTGGTTAAAGTGAGGCCCGCCCAGTATTTTGGATTAGGTGTTTTTTCCATCTGTTCAAGTTTTGCCGCACGTAGGGAATCCTCGAAACTCAGTTTGTTTGCTAGATTACGATAAAACAGAGCCATCACTTCGCTGGTTTGCGCGTCAGGCAATGACCAATTAGCTGCTATAACATTCAAAACGCCTAGTTTGAAAAACATATTACGCATCGAAACGTAATCATTGGCTTGGGTGAAATCCGAGACACTGGTGTCACATGCAGCCAGTACCACCAAGTCCGTTCCGTGTAGGTCTGGTTTGCTCACTGTATTCACAGTGAAAAGGGAACGGGGATCCTCATTGGCACCCGCAAAGGCGATGCCAGTCAAGTATTGAAGTGACTCGCCTCGGTAAATCGCTTTGTCCGATTGAACAAATCCATGAAGGGCAAGATGCAAGATGTTGGGACGCTGAACAGTCATGAGATTTTCTATAGTAGCTGCTTTCCCGTCAAAGATGGTGATGTCAGCGCCTAGCGAGGAAAGGTTGGACTTGATCGCAATGGCCTCGTTGCGAGTGTAAGGCAGTGGTTGCAGCCCGGTCAGAAAGGAGCCTGAGCGATTTGGGTTGGCTTTTTCAACTTCAATTGAATTGCGTAGAGCTAATGTGATTGCCGATTCTGGCATCTGACCATAGTCGGCATCAGCAAAAACGGCAACATTCTTGATCTGAGCAACATCCGAATTCCCTGCATCCAGACTCTGCCCAGGAAGCGCTTGATAAAGAATTGAATGCGTCTGAATCAGAAAACGGTCATCGTTTGTCAACAAGATATCAACTGGAATCACGCTGAGGAAGCCCTCTGCATAAACATCAATTCTTCTACCCGGGTTGTTGGCCAATATGACTCTTACTGGCTCTGGCAAAGCTGCCTGTGTGAGTAGCTTTAACGAGGCGCGCGTCAGCAAGCCTTGGACCGTAGAATCAGATCGCATGGTTTCGCTAACTAAGATCGTGTATTTCTGGATTCGGCGCAGATCCAGATCATAAATTGCGAAATTTCCAGCTTCAGCAGTAATCAGCTTGACTTGTCCCGTGTTTTGATCCTGTAACCAAACAAGTTGCATAGCCTCACTGGTTGGAAGTGGTCGGTTGTGAAGAAAAGAGCCAAAATTTCTTGACAAAACTTCCTTACGAATACTACTTGAGATGGGATTCCCGACATTGATTGCTACGATCAACTGGAGGAGCCGTTCATTGGTGTTCCGGAAGTTAACTCGGTTAGCCTCAGAGGGACTGGCTTTAAAGCGAGCCAAATCCAACTCCCACTTGTATTTCAATGGCTTTGTAGCCTCGTTCAACTGAGCCAAAGAGGTTTCGTTCAGCCGTTGATCCATTCGATCCAGTTTTTCATTAACTAGTCCAATTAGTCGGACAATCCGATACAGAGTCTTAGCCACCTTTGCTTTTTGGGGCTGGTTCAGGGCATGAAAATCTACGACCTGAAATAGATACTCTCGCATCACCTGATCAAAAACCTCCGAATTGAACCGTCCGGCGTAGATCCAGTTTCCATAAGCCAGTGCCTCAACTTCGGCTAGGAACTGTGTCAGAAACGACTCACTCAGATCATCCAAACCCAGTTGTAGTGAAGCCAAGTGCGCTTCAAGATACATCGCAAGCGAGTAAATGCTGGGTGTGAAGATTGGATCTCTAGGGTCAGTGGAAGACAATCTTGGCACATGAATCGGGAAATCCACCTCAATAAACTGCTCAAAGGACTTTACATTCCCGAACTTCGCATAGGCACGCATTAGATCAATAGCAAACAGGCCAGAACCGCCTGTAGCAATTGCGAAGTTCATCTTTAATGGTCCCGGCTCAAACTTTTCCAACTTTTGGCGCTTTAATTCCCACTGGACATCGGTTAAATCGAGGCCGTACGCAAATCGAGCTTTAAGCATCTGACTTTTAGCGATAGCGAGGAATTTAGAGATTGTGTCCTGTGCATGCGCAGTGGCCCTTGCCTGAGACAGGGTAGGATGCGTTGAGTACTCTTCCCGGTATTGCTTAGCAATTAACTCTAACTTGTCCAACCACAGCTTTTTCTCATCCTCAGTTTTGAGAGGTACAGATCTCGGAACAAGAGTAACCAGTATTTCAGTCAATCTCATCACGCTAGGGTCGATACCGAGGGATCGATGAGACTCGTAGTACGCCTTGAGGTGGCTGACAAGCCCCTCAGAGACCTGAATAAACTCGCTCAACGACTCAAAACGGCGATTGAGTAAATAGGAGCGAACATAACCCGCAGCAATGAGCAAGTATTGGGTTTCTAAGACGTGAATTGAAGGAACTAGTTCAAATCCAGGCAAAGAGAAACCGGGATGGTCTCGCAGAATGAACACCGGTGGCGTGGCCTTGATTACTGACGCCATTTCATCCAGGTTTTCCTGTGTATATTGACCGCAATTGATTTTGGCTTCAGCGGCTTTAAATCTCAGGCTTAAATCATGCACATAAACGGTTTGAAATGGAAAAAGCTTTGGTCCATAATTATTTAGATAAGAAAGAAGCACCTTTTGTTCTTGAATGGCCGAATTCATGGAGTCAAGCTCACACAATAGAGCGGATTCACTTATCAGGTTGGTAAGATTATTATTCTTTATTTGAAGTCGTTGACCAGGATCAAGCGGTTGGCCGTTGATAACCTCAGGAATATCTTGAATGATTGCCAAAATTTCGATTCGCTGCTCATCTTTGCTTTTTTTCTTAACATCGACAAGTTGTGCATGAGCAGTGCCCACAAGAAAGTAAACGCTGCTAAGAATAGCTAAAGCTTTTCTGAAATACATTGACTGGGTTCACTATGGATTAATTTATGGAAAATTAATTTATTGTCCGTTTTTAACCCACCTATAAGGACTGACGATATTCATTTAAATGAAGGGTGTGCTAATAAGATTTATGAATTATCTGAAATGCCTTGGCGGGAGGCATGCGTTAATCCTTCTATTCGACACTTTAAAAATCATTTCTACGTTGATTTCTGTGGGATATACTTGACCTAAGCACCTTCTAGGTGACCATTGGAGAATTTCCCAGTTCAGATCGATGGCTGTCGGAGCTTCCAACGTGATGACTAGGGTGACATCACGCTGTACAAATTACAAGCCTCTCTGGACTCCTATTTTTATGAGGCAGCAATTGCCGCTTACGTCTAAAAAAATTTGTGTTGTCAACTAAATTCAATTAGAACTGTAATTAAAAATGTACAGGTCTGCCATAACTGAGTAAATTTTTTGGCCTAATCTGGAAGTCGATCTTTTTGAAAGATTGCGACTGACAGACTAGGCCGTAATACTGGAATTTAACAGCCAGGCGATGGATAAAACCAGGTGTTGTTCAAGCCGTCATACTGTTGCCTAACCTGGACACGCTTTTTCTCACCACTTGAGTAAGTCACATAACAGTCACCATTGATGCACTTGCTGTTGCAGGTGGTCACCCCAGGTTGGGCCTTTGGTGCGGGGGGATATTTATTGGATTCCATTTTTTGAACCGTTGACTTCGACAGTGATGGTTCCACAACGCTTGCTTTTGAGTTACAGCTCACTTTGGATACCTTCTTGCAAGATTCATATGCATGGTCAATGGAGGCCTGGCGATCGCTATCGAATGCCCAGCCATATGATCCGTCTGGACTATCAATAACCGATAGGTAACCTTCCCCTTTGTCCGCATAGATGCTCTCGCAGTTCTTTGAATCGTATTTTTTGGCGCACATTTGTAAGCTTCCCTTTTTCGCTTCCGCAAGTGATTTCTCGCTGTTTGCGACGAAGAAGGTTCTACCTTGGTTAGACGCGCCTATGTGAACTGATGTAAAGAAGTTGGCCGCGTTTGCTGTTGTTGATACCAGTAGCAGAACAAAGACTTTAGTCAAGAATTTCATGGTGAGACCTCTTAGTTGGAGTGTTTTCAAAATGACTGGATTGGTGAACCCATGACCATAATTCTATTGATCACAAAAAATGAAAAAGTAGAATTTTCGACAACCACACTCCAATGTGAACAGCCCCTTGAATGACAGTACCGGAGGTGTCCCTTAAACTTAGGCCTGGCAATACACCTAAGTTTACGACTATGAGTTCAGATGGCAACCCGAGCGGGCGGTAGATGTGATTACCGCTGTTCAGCACGCACGGGGTTGAAAACTTGTCGGGAGGAAAAACAGTTTCCCTGGTAGCCCGCAAATCAGGCATCACTGCCAGTCTGTTGTCTCTATGGCGCAAGGCACGTAGAGACAGTTCTCTGGTTATTCTTCGCGCCAACAAACTCGCGATGCCACCCTTGGGCATTTGGACGAGTGTGGACTCGCTGTAATAACTTTAAGACTGCCTGTGTAGCCTTTACCTTGGATTGCTGTAACTGTGAGACTATGCGCCGGGTGCTAACGAGCAAAGATGTTGCCACTGGTCTGCTTGGAGATTTAGTGATGCATGTGTTGGAGCATGGGATTGGCTATGACAGAACGACACAAGCTTTCGTCGACTGGCCGAAGGACAACCGTGCTGGTTACACCACAATTGAAACAAGGCTCTTTGCGCAACAACAGCAATTCCAAGTCGTCAGACGGCAGATTGAGAGTTAGTACAGCAATTGCACTGTCGAGAGATTTGTGAAAACCTGTAAGCCACCTATGTTCGTCTGAGCAATCTACTTGATCCGAAAGCTGATGTTCGTGAGTTGAACTTGTGGTTTGAAAATCACAATGAAAAGCACCCTCGACCTACCTGAGAGCGCCTGCCACCGGGAGCTTAGCTGTGAGGTCGCGGCTGGATGGTAGGTTGGTAATTCTGCCGAATATTCATGTGAAGTCATGCGATTCAGATCGGCCAATGTTGGGAGAGTCTTGAGGCGCATCAGGGGGGTTGAAGCCTACTCTCATCTCCTCCATTAGGTCTAGTCGAACATAGTTCCCAGAGCTTAGCCTTAGATAGTGAACGGTGATCACAGGATACGGTTCAATACAATACCGATGAAAGTAGGCCTCTTGACCAGCACTTAAAATTTCATCTTCAGAAAATCTGAATCTAATCTTTGTCCCCTTCTCATCGCCACCTTTTTCTTCACCTGTATGTTCGAGTAACGTAAATTGCCGATCATCGTAGTTGAAATCGATTACTACACCTGTGGCCGTGTACACATGATTCGGGTCTGTGCCAACGTCGTTGGATTCTTTGAAACTTACCTTTAGATTACTAAGGCCAATGTCATGCTCTTCAAAGAATCCGGTCAGTGTAATCCGTCCCTTGCTTGCAATGCTTTCATACAGATATTTTTCAACAAAAGCACTGATTGTAGGGTCAAGAGTTTTAAGTATGTCGTGATTTTTAATCAACGGTGTTATTGATTTGGAGAAGGCGAGTTTTTCGCATAAATAAAGGTAGTAAGGAAAATTGTCTATCAAATTCTTGACGTTATTCTTAATTGTTTCGTATAGATTTTCTTCTTCGTTTTCAATGTGGAATGAGTGAAAAATAATTAGGTGTGTGGAATCGTCGCTTTTATCCCATTTTGGCTTGACCTCACTGGTTTCACCGGCACTTTTTAGTAATAAATGGATCAAGCTGCTAGTGATATTAGATCTTGCTGACCTGAGTAGGCGCTCGGCTTTCTCAGTGTCGGCTTGCGAGAATCCATTAGACTCGTCAGACATTTTTTCAGCTAGTGGGGTTTTAATGATCTCGAGTTTCATGGTTAGCCAACATCAAAATTTGTAGGGTGATTCCGTAGAGATACAGTTTCGAATTGTCGAACGCACGAACGATCTTAGACTTTTCGGTATTCTTCGAGCCTTTTGGTCTGCCTCGACGCTTCTTTTTAGCATTGTTTACAATTGTGTCCTTTGCTGGATTTGCCTCATGCGTATCCATTGAGGATTCTGGGGGCCGAGCGGTGAAGAGCCAATAATGGCCATGTTCCAAGTTGAATTCTAGAGACTTTCGATGGTCGTGTTTGGTTAAATAAATCTCACCGAAACCAAGGTCGCGTAAAATTTGGTTGATGTATTGATCTGTGGGTGAATTGGACTTGAAGCAATAGTCGCTAAAAGTTGTCTCGCTGAGTTTCATTATTGAGAGAAACAGTGAGAAGTCTAGGTAAAAGTTATTCTCCCGGACTGCGAAAAGTTTATCTTTATTGAAATTGCCGATAGGTTGGTTGTTGTGGACTCTAGAAAGAAAACTTCTAACTTGGATTGCTAACTGTTCCCGAATATATTTCGACTCGTGTCTAAGGAAAGGTTCTAGCGAGTTGATCGAGAAACTAAAAACTTCGCTTAGGCTCTCTTGACATGTACTACGTAAGATATTGGAGTCTTGAAGTTCACGCAAAAAGACACGAGAAGGTTTTAGATATTTTTTATCAGAGTTCGATCCCAAAGATGGACGGTGTGTGTCGGGCAATGAATTCAGATACTTAGAAAATTCCAGAATCTCCAGGGATTCATTTATTGGTATAACACTATCAAGTTCAGAAAATTTTCTTGTAATAAAATCGATTGCTCTTGGTTTTGTAACTGCGATTGATTTGCTTTTTGGGTTGCTCGTTACCACCTCTAGTGGTGTTGTGTTTTGATCATCAGTCGAATTATGTTTAATTTGGTGTGCTTCATCAAATGCAGCTTCGTCGTGGTTGGATTGGCGGTAAATGCTGTCCAGTACGTCGAATCCACAATGAGAATACGTGGTTAGCAACATCTTGGGTGTGCTGTGACCTAAAAGTCTCGCAGCGGCTTGTAGCGTGTGGCGCCGTATGCCCTGTGGTGTAGTTACCGATATGCACCTTGGGGTGGCTGAGTCAGGTTTGCGAACCCCCCAAATCGCGTAGTTCAAAAGTTCTCGGAGCAGGTTATCGCCATAGTTATGCCGAAGCACATGGATGTGGCCACGGCTTACGATTGATTTGATTGCGCGAGTAATGTTGCCAACGATGATTTCATGATCGCTTTTTGATACCAGATACGGTGAGGCAAGATCGCGACCCTGTCTCAGGCGTACCTTAAAGGCGTTGACGGCTGCGGTGGGCAGAGGCCATAAACTTCTGGCATTCCGGTTTCCTCCAGGAGTTTTTGTTCGAAATGTCGAATCACCCTTTATTTGGATGATCATCTCCGACCCACTATCGAAGACTCGTGACACACCTTGGTTTAGACCTTCACGTCGTCTGAATCCGAAGTATCTGTAAAGGGCATAGACAGAGATATCTTGATCTGAATGGCCTTCGTAGACAATTTTGTCGATCTGTTCAAGTTCTTGCCTGCTAAGAAGCATCGTACTCGGATTGAAATCTGGATCGATGTATGGGACCGACAATGGTCCTGGGAAGCCATTTGCCAATAGCGCTTTGCAAAAAGCACCAATCTGTCGCGCGTCATCAATGACAGTGTCGATATACGCACTGCGCTCGTCCAGGTAAACGTCGATCGTCTCTTGAAGATCCTCTTGGTCCAGCGCTTGTATCGCAGATTGGGCATCTGTTCTACGGAAAAACTCAGCAATCCGCCCAAGATACAGTCTCTTGGTTGAGTCAGCCAGATATGGCCGACCCAGACCTCGTCTTTGGAATAAATCTCGAGTGAAAGTTATCAGAGCCCGGTGCGCGATCGATTTATGCCAAGTACCGCGCTCCAGTTGATCGAAATCGATAGGTTGAACGCCAATTGACCGCACTAGGTCCCGAATGCTTTTCGTTATGTCTGTGTCTCTGTGTGTGAACTCACATGAACTTGGTTTTGGCATCTCCGATTCGGTGACGGTGGGTCGGGGTTCGCCGTTGATCGCAAGCAGACTTGCTCTATCAATGCTTCTGTGTTTTGTAGCACCTCGAGCCACTTCGGCAAGTGCAGCAGGGAGGGTGAATCGCTGATGAGCATACTCTATCGCCTGCAGGTGCTGGACAAGGTCTTCTGCTGTTTTCCCGCTCTGCGTATTTCCAAAGATCTCCGACAACCTATCTGTAAGGTCGTCGGAGAGTTTTACATTTGTTGCTCGCAATGGATGATCGCTGAATGCGCTCAGAGTATCAATGAATCTCCTTGAGTTTGCGGAAAGTTGGTGGCGTCTGCATGTTTCATTTGGTCTCGCAATTTTTCCTGGGTAAATTTCTATGTGGATTTGATCCTTGAGTATTAGTGTCTCGAATCGTCTATTGGTTAGCTGTTGGAAAAGTTGTGGGTCGGTGATCCCATTGTTCTTCACAAGTGATAGAGCCAATAGGGTGAATGCATCAGACTTTGATCTAGGCCTTGCCTCCCTTAACAATTTCATAAAGGCTGGGTGTGTTGAGGCTCGTTCATTCAACAGCGTCAGAAAGTGTGAGCTGAATACCGGCTTAGGAGTTCGGTTTCTTGATGGGCTATCGAAGAGCTCTGTCATGTCAGGAAGCAAAAGTCGGAATTGCTTCGTACAAATTCGCTTCAATAAAGTACGTTCAAAGTCTGAGGTAATTCCGGCAGTTGTTTCTTTAATTACCGTTTGTAGAAGATTCAACGGCTTATCAATTTCTCCGTTTCGACGTTCTTCAGCGATCCGCGCTTTTATAGAATTTTGAATATCGCGTGATAGCGACTTCCACCTCGCCATCATGGCAGCGTTTCGCTTCCTCTTGCCGAAGCTGGTAGGTAGATGTGCTGAGACGTTTAACTGTTCTATTGCTAGCTCTGGTGCATTAGGAACAACAATACTTTGATCATCAAAAAACTTCTGAAATGCGTTGGCCAACGCTTTTAGGTCATTTTTGAGAGTTCGCAGGCTCGTGGGACCAAAGCTGTATAGCCCCTCAATTTGATGACCCAGTTGGATAGAAATCAGCTCTCTATCGTCAATCTGCAAGTGATTTGAAATTAGGTGGCGTGCGAAGTTAGGTGGTAGCCCAGGATGAATGCTACTTGCCACTTTACCGAAATGAACATGCTCGATCCCCTTCTCGGTCAAATGGAAAAACAAAGGGATCCTAGCCTCAGACCTGTGCTGAAGTAGATCGTCGATACCCGATCGGATTGGGTGATTGGTAGGGAGCTTGTTCTTGAGGCTTCTTAGGGATTGGAGGTACTTTTTGGCTAGCAATGATGATACGGTTTTTGGAAGTTGAACGATCCTTCTGGAGTCGCGTGTCACCACCTCCTTGTCATCAATAAGGACCAAAGAGAAGTCTTTGGAAAAATTTTCGACTTCCGCAAACATATCGACTACTGGTCTTATTCCAGTTGCACAAGCCAAGATGGCAAGTATCTTGTCAGTCCATAGGTTCCACGCACAAAGAGAATCCGCCGAGTACTCCTGATTGAGGAATCTTTTGAGATGACCCCCAAACTCGTCAAGCCTGAAGCAATACGGTGAGCCAGCTATATTCAGTGGTCCCGCTGGATGATCCTCGATAACTGAGTAATACGCAGCATCCGATGTAAATTTCGTATGTGCGTTTGATTGAAGGAGTAGGGCGTGGGTTTCGTTATCTTTTGTTTTGGCAATGGACGTGCGCAATAGATTGCTCGTCCAGTCGATTTTTGTTTGGCCGAGATGAAGGCCAATCTCCGTCATCACCTGTCTCAGAAGCTTGTTACTCAGCTTACAAATTTGACCCAAGTGCGTAAAGTGTGTTTTCCACAGACGATCTAGATCAGCTACAAGATGATCGGGGAAGCTTCGTTTTTCAATCGTTGCTAGAGGTAAAAAGATGTCACAACTGACCTCTGGAGTATTCTTTTGTTGTTGTGATCTAGTGCGCCAGATACCCGACAGGTCCGGTTGTAGACCAAACTCTTTTTGTGGCGTGTAATGAATGACCATTGAGGCGGCAGCATCAAGATGGCCTCCGATCTGAACGGCTGTCCAGATTAGAATCGCTAAGCCCTTCAGCTCACTTGCTTCACTCCCAATTGATTGATTCAGTCTGTGGTTGTTCTCCAGGATTTCTTCAAGATCAATGCCAGAGAGAAATTGATAGACATCTAATTCTTGTTTGTAAGACAAGAAGGGGTTTTCAGCATAAACGGCGCGCTGCGCGAACTCCAGGTTGATTGAGCCAATTTTTCCACTAGTGCTACGTAGGAAGTTTTCCTCATCAGTTTCTTCAACTTTGGGTTGCGGGTCTTTGCTTGAAGAGTCTTTTGTGTTTGGTAGCCTTCCCCTCTTTTTGCCAACTGCATCACCTGTGGATGAGCTAACTGGCAGTGGATTCGGCTGCTCTGGAGGGTCGTCATAGCCTAGCCCGAAGCGCTGAATGACAAGTAGCCTGTCCGATTCACTCAGCGTTTCTTTTGATCCTAGATAAACAGCCGGATTGTGAATGACTCCTATTTTTCTGATGTTTCGACTGATTTCAGGCCAGCATTCATCATTGAAGTATTCATCGGCTTTTCGCAGGAAATGGGTCCTCACCTCGTCTGGCGTTCTGACTGGTTGCATGTCATGCAAGGCGTTATTCAATGAAAGCCACTTTTCTCCTCCGTTTTTTTCTGGAGCAATTGCATTCCGAAGCTGACTTATGAGATCTAAGATTGGGGCGTCAAAGACAGATCTGTTGTGAGTTTTCGTGTAGGCGTCGTGATTTAAGTAAGCTGCCCACAGAACTGTTTGGGGGATTCCGACAGGCCTGCTGGCCTTCCACGTTCGGAATAGGAGTTCTGGAAAAGGCAAATGACCGCGTTTAACGTATGACGCACCATCAATCAACCGACCAGAGACCATTTTAATCGGGCCGCTTAAACTGTAGCGGAAGGGTTCCAACCCTCTGAGAACCTTGGCTAACTGATACAAATTTTGGAAAAACGGTTCATGTGTTCCCCATCGCGTGAGTACCTCGAGATAAGGGTCGGTTGCTAGCCATCCTGCGACATAGTGGAGTGCACCATCAGGGTGTGTTGGTTTTGGAGGGCCAGATTTCCCAATGGTCAAATATTGATGTTCCCAGACGGCCGAGCCGACTCCGAAGGCGTGTTGGAGGTCTGTTATCAACTCTGGGTCGAGCGAGGCCTCCGACGCTGCTTGCCTCAGGGCTTGCGCAACACCGTTGCTTTCGCTCACTTGGTGAGGGCTCCAGATCGGTAATCCAATTGACGCTGTCAAATCCGCTCCTTTGCAGCCAACGCTCGCAAAATGCCTAAAGATCAACAGGTTGAGATGATTGACTGTACAAGTTTAAGTGATCTTAAGTCGGAGGGTTAGACTTTACAACAGAACTTAATAACGCCTAGGGTCCACTATTGGCGCCGTTTACTCAGAAATAAAGCGATTTGACAACTATCGGTATCTATTTGGCCTTCGAATTCTGATAGGGCGGAAATTTGGACGGATGGCTTAAACATCGGAGTGACTGACGGAACCGAAATGAGGCATTCAATTAACAGGTGATCATGATTATGGCTTTAGGAATGCTTGTCTAAAACGACAATTTTGGCAGTGAACTACAATCTGAGTTTGTTTTTCATCCGTCCATGGAATGCAGAACGATTGCATTAGATGGTTAGTATGAATACATGAGTCGCGATATTCTGACAAACTGACATCGCCGTTACTCTTCAATCCAACGTGACTTAATTGCAATGGTCTCTCA
This sequence comes from Limnobacter sp., assembly GCF_046297615.1. Classification (GTDB taxonomy): domain Bacteria; phylum Pseudomonadota; class Gammaproteobacteria; order Burkholderiales; family Burkholderiaceae_B; genus Limnobacter. Next base: position 447,601 of record NZ_JBKBHM010000001.1, read on the forward strand.
CCGCAATATCGCGTTGTCGCCTGCGAGCTCATCCATTCCTTCTCGTTCTTTGCAAGGGAAGCGCTCGCTTTACGAGTCGTCGGCGTACCCATCGGCCAAGTGTGGCATGTAGACACCGTCTGGACCTTCTTCCTTTGGATTGAACGGATACGGATCGACCAGGTTCGACGCTACCATGTCCTCGCGCGGCGTGCGCAGGTAGCTACGCCAGGCATCGCTCGCACGCCGCAGGTCGATTTCGGCGCTAACCGGCAACTGTCGGCATGCATCCATGCGCTCTTCGACAAGATGCTTCTCGCGAACAAACGATGCCAGTTGTTCCTCGTCGAACGAGCGTGCCAAGTACGGGTACTGGATCGCTAGTTCGGCCCGGCCGTCGCGCTCCAGCAGTGCATTCACCTTGCCGAAGAGCCGATCCACCCGCCCCACGCGTTGCTCGTTGTCGCCCGGCGTCCATGCGATGCCGTAGTGGTGTACCTTGCGACACTGCAAGTGCAGATTTACACCCTCCTGAAGTACCGAGGTCGCGGCCAACACGTTCGGGTAGAAGGGGCTATTGAAGCCTAGGATAAGCCGCTGCCGGTCCTTGACCGCGCCACTTGCATAGAAAGCGGGGCTGCTTAGCCCAGTGAGCTTGTGCCAGCCCTGGCGGTCTTCGCCAGACACGTTCTCCCACACGGCATCGAAGGTCTGCAGCGCGGCGCGGAAGTAGGCCAAAGCCATCGAGTCCTTTAAACGTGCGTCTAAAAAATCCAGAAAGGCCAGATAGCGCTGCTGAGCATCGCCAGTTTCTCCGCGTTTACGGAGCTCAGCGTACCAGCAGTAGAGTTCTACGATCACCGGACTGGCGAATAGAAAGCCGTTCTTCAGGTAACGGCCGAAGCTCTCGGCCTTTACCGGCTCTCCCGCTAAGCGGTCGACTCGCTCACGGTCGGCGGCGGCGAGTTGGCAATACATCAGCCCCCAAAGCGTCGGCATCGGCTTCACGAAGTCCAGCTTCTCGTCTGCCACCACGCCGCCGCGCCTCTCGCCGGTGCCGCGCGCCTCCATTGCCGCCGAGGCGTATTCGTCGCGCAGTCGGCCACCGGACTGCTTTCGGTAATGGTAGCCGTAAGTTCCTGACTTGTAATCACTGGCCGGCTCCAGGAGCAGCGTGAACAAGCTTTCCGGCTTACGCAGCCGCAGGCTGAAGTTCGAGGCGTCGGTGCTCCGCTGCGAGCCCGTCTTCTTCACGACAAACAGATCGGCCACCTTCGAATGCACGTTGGCATCCGCATCCGCGTGCTCTTCAACCGCAGCGTCATTGCCCTCCAGAAGCGTTTCTTCGTCGGCCTCGCCATGGCCGCCAAAGTGCCGGTTGAAGACCTCGCGCGACCAGTAGCTGGCCTCCCACCGCCTCAGCAGCCCCCTTGCGTCGTCCGGAGCTAGCGCCTGTACGATCCGCCGCCCCATCTGCCGGTCGTAGGCAGCGTTGACGCGCGCAACGATCTCGCGTACCGAGGGAATCCTGCGTACGAACACCAGGTGTTTGTGCTCATGGATATCCACTCCCGCATCGAACACGTCGACCGGTACGCAGGCGTTTACCAGTGCGTCGTACTTGGGGTGCGCTGGCAAGCCGCCCAGGCTCTCGTGCATAAGCGCCAGCCGGGTGAGGATCTCGGTGTCGCGCGCGCCCTGAAAGTCGGGCTTGGCAACGTCTTCCTCGGTCTCTTGCTCCACTTCGGGCGCCTGAACCTTGAACGATTCGAAGCCTTCTAGGTAGCCGTAGAGAAAGCGCCGGCCATCTTGCACCTCCTTGCTCACTAGCAGCTTCTGGTACAGCGCGAAAAATAACTCGGCTGCCGGGTCGTGCGCCAGGTCTGCCGCCACCGCTCGTTCGTGGCGGTAACCGTACTTGTCGTAGCTGCCGTCGCGCCCCTTCATGCGGCGCAGGCGGCGTAGGGCGTACTTCTTTAAGAGCGCCTCCGGCTTGTCCTGGCCAACCTCTGCCACGTAGCCCAAAATCGCTGCCACGTCATCCATCGAAGCGTGGCTGGGCGTTGCCGTAATCAGCAGCGCCCGCTCGCCCAAGCGATTACCAGGTGGGCCGAAGAACTTGCTCGCCGCATGGGCGCGTTGCGACCTGCCTCGGCTGTTTCGGAAGTAGTGCGCCTCGTCCACAACAAGCAGGTCGAAACCTCTGCCGCCCAGCGCAGCCTTCAGGCGGCGGTGGATACCGGCTGCGGCTACTGCGGCGCCCTCAAGCTTGTCTACGCCCTCATCGTGCGCGTCGCGCATCAACCCACTCAGCGAGTAGATTGTCGTGATAAAGAACCGATGCGTCTGCGCTTCCACGGCTTGAGCCAGATCGGCCAGCGACCAAGCTAGTTTGGCCACTTTCACTGGCTCGCCGTCGCGCATGCGCCGCACTATATCGTCGGACTGCTTGTAGTGTGTGCGCACGAACTTGGCGTACTCACGCTCCCAGTGGCGGCAGATGTCGCGGTTAGGCGCCAAGACCAGAACACAGGCATCGGGGTTCGCCTTCCAGAGCAACGCCATGACGCCCAGCGCCTGCAGCGTCTTGCCCGTGCCCACCTCGTCGGCCAGCAAGGCCGCGCGGTGGCGGCCCAGCTTGTTCCACAACCCGGCCACGCCCTCGGTCTGGCGCGCTGCCATGGTTCGGTCGCCTTCGCGATAAGTCCAGTCCGCGCGCTCGCGGTCGAAGGTAATCCAGCCAGACACCTGCTCCGGCGTCAACGCGCCCCAGCGCTCAGCGTTCATAGCCGCAAGCCTCCAGTAACTGCCGCATGTATTCGGCATTGCCCCGAATATTCGGCGGAAGGCGCGACAGCCGTGTGTTGGGCTTCAGGCTCTGCCACTTTGCGCCTTCCGGCGACGCGGACCGCGCATACTTCGCGCGCGTGCGGCGGTATGCTTCTAGCGCCTCCGCATAGAGCGAATTCGCCTCCTGCAGCAGAAACCAGTTGAACACAACGCTGCCGCCGGGGGCCGCCGCCTGCGCGTTCACCTTGGCCACCAGTTCCTGCAGACTCCCGACCTGTACGAACAGCAGCCTCTCCAGAAGGTTCCGCGAATCAACCTGGCGTAGCCGCTGGCGGAACTGTTCGAAGGCATGGAATACGCGGAAGTAGCTCAGCCCAGCCGCATCGGCTGCGATTGTCGGCGGCACTGGCCCATCGTCGGGAACGTCGTCGTTGCGCAGAACTGGGCGCAATCGGGGCTTACCGCTGCCGCCAGGCTCGACGCCTTCAACCCAGTCGTTCAGTAAGTCCTTTAAAGAGTCGTAGCCTTGGGAGCGCCGATGGGTCTGGTTAGTCTCAAGCACCAGGCCGCGGTACTCTAGGCTATTACCGCGCCAGACCTCGTAGCTATGGTCAGCAAGCAGCGCCTCGTTGTCGGGCAGATTCAGCGGGATGGCTTCCAGCGGCCAAGCACCATCGATGCGGCGCTCCTTCCACCGCAATGCCTGGCGCTGCTTCACTCCAGGTAGGCGCAGCGTGTAGCCTGTGCCCTCGTTCCTTTCGTACAGCCGGCCCTGAACCTCGTAGCGCCCCTGCGCCCAGTCGAAACTGACCAGCAGCTCGAACGGCAAGGGATAAGGTGGTGGATTCAACTCGTCGTCCTGCAGAATCTCATCGGTGCCGAAGTCCTTGGCACCCATGGCCAGTGGCAGTCCGGCAATTTGCGTTGCGGGCGCCACATCGAGTAAGATGCCGGCCTCCACGTTACGCAGCTCGAAGCTCGCGCTGCCCGGTTCGGTGCAGTTCCACGAGCCGACGGCTAGGCGCGCCCTCCGCCCTTGTGCCAGCCAGAGCTTGGCGTGGGTCATCTCGATCCCGTCCGCCCGCGGCAAAGGCCGGTCATGAAAGGCGAGCCCACCCTCGTCCAGCAGTTGCCCGATTGCCTCCGACCATTTCGTGCGCACATGCCGGTTGCCGACGCGATCGGGCACGATGGAGAAGGCGATCCTCCGGCCCGCCAGTGCCCGGATCCTCTCAATCAGCCCCGCGAGGTCGCGCGAGAAGTACGGCGACCACACCGTCAGCCGCTCAGCCTGAGTATCCGCTAGCAGGAGTTCCAGAAAACTCTCGCGCTCAAAGCTGTGTACAAAGCGCCAGCCCTCGTCGTCGCCCTTGAACTGCTTGCGCACACCCAGCGCCTCGCCTAGCCCAGCCGCCGCGAACAGCGGCTCGAAGAAGCGTTTGATCTGCTTGTACTGCTCGTTGTTGCTAACAGCGTGGAAGCAGAAGACCTCCTGATTGCGCCCCCAGCCGCTGACGCTGAGGTTGGCGCTGCCTGCGCCCAGCACCATGTGGCCACCTTCGTCTTCCAGAAATATCACCTTGGGGTGGAAAAGCGACTCGAGGCCGAACCGCTCCAGTCCCATCCGCCCTGGCAGCATGCCGTGCACCGGTAGCCCTGTGCGTTTAAGCTGGTCGGCTTCCATCATGCGCAGGTCGCAGAACACGCGTAGGTCGATACCGCGCTCAGCCAGCCGCAACTGCATGTTCTCGTAGTCCATTCGGTTGGCGGGCGGATCGGCGTCGCCCTGTAGCAGTTCGGGCAGCACATGCGTCTCGAAGAACGGGATACTCAGGTTGAATGTGGTGAACCAGGCCCGCTTGAGCGGACCTAGCGCCCGCACCTGTTGGCGAAAGGCATCCAGCAGCTTCATGCAAGCCCCCTCATCCCGGAGAGGAGATGGCGAAACTGCGGCACGTAGTACTGGTGGACCCAGGTACCCACTGGCCGGTCTTCCTTAGCCGGCAGCTTGCGGGTGCGCACGTCGATCTTCAGCTGGCTGCCATTCAGCAGCCGCAGCCAAGGCGACTGGCCCCGCGCCTCCATCACCTTCTCGTGGTACTTGAGCAAACGCTCCACCTGCTGCTGTACGCTGTTGCTGCGCGCCAACGCCAACAACTCCGTCAGTCGCTCGGCGGCCGTTCCCGACACCTGCGAACGCATCGTGACATCGCGCTCAATGGGCATTGCTAATTGAGGTAAGACAGCTTCATCGCGGCCGAGCGACGTCCAGCCCGCCAACACCTCGTTAACCGACTGGGATTTAGCAGAGAGCATTACCCCCATCAGCAATTCCAGCTCGGCAAGGAAGGGCTCCAGCAATCGCACGCGTTCGAGCTTGTCGCGATCGCCTGCCGCAAGCGATGCACGCCCGACCGCGAGCGCGAACACCTGCTCGGTCGGTCGCTCCAGCACCTGACCATCCGGCAGCCACTCCTGTTTCAGCTCCTCGTACAATGCGCCGGGCGCGCCCTGGTCCAGTTCGGTAACACCGAGCCATAAGTCGCGCGCATACGCTCCCACCCGCGTCGGCGACCGGAAAGCCTCGACGAAGGCCTGCTTCAGCTCCGCTGGCAATTCGGTAAAGTTCAACTCAGGCTCTCGACGTGGGTCCGCCAGTAGTTTGGCCAAGTGCCCGTGCAACAGCGCTTGCAAGTGCGCCAGAGGTTTGCCTTGTGCAAACAACTGCGCTTGCGCTTTCAGCCACTGCGGCCGCGACGCGGGCAGCGCGTAGTCATAGCTGCCGTCAAAGAAATCCATCTCCACCAACGGAGTCTTGTAACGCCCGCTAACTCCGAGCGAATTCTGCCGCACTAGCACGTGGGCTCGGGCGCTAGGGCTGAAGACTAGCCGCGGATTGCCTTTAGTCTCTTCCCAGCGCCGACGAGCCTTGGAAATACCGAGCACACCAGCGGTCTCTACGTTGTTCTGGGCCTGCGCTTCCACCATCGCGAAGGTGAACAGGTTCTCCAGGTAGATCAGGCAGGCCTGCTTAAAGGCGGTTGAATCCTTGCCCCGGCCCGCGTAAGCCTTGTCCTGCTGCAGCCCCTTGCCCAGCTGCACAGCATCGTCATCGACCAGGGCCTTGGTCACCCGGTGGTTAAAAAGGTTGAGCGTGTAGTTGCGGACGTCGTTGGAAATGGAGCTGATGCGGTTACGGAAGATCTTTTGCCCATAGGCCGACCAGATGACCTGCAGGCCTAGTGGGTCCATGTTCAGCTCGCTGCTAATGCGCTCGTCGAACTCTGTGAGAAGGTCGCTGAGTGCAACTCGACGTATTATCCTAGTTTCGCCATCTTGTGTGTCGAGAACAATCGGCAATCTGTGTACCTCGAAATAAGCTGCTGGCCGTTCAATTATAAGCATGGTTAACTTTCTAGGTTAGATGACAACTCGAGCCAAGAAGTCTCCAGAGCAAAGATACGGCAACGATGATACGTTTCGTGATAGAGCCGTTCGACTTCCAATTGATCACCGCACAAAATTCAGCATCACCAATACCAGCAGGGATCCCCACACAAAAGGGTCAGGTAACTCCGTGCTGTCACTTTCGGCTTCTCGTCAAACGATTCCATAATGTCAACCAACGCATCATCGGTAAGCTCACTCAACGCGTTCTTTTGCAGGGCATTCAAGTTCATTGTTTCGGCGATGTAATATACGCACGCTGCCGCAAAGCCTCTTCCCGGGTGTTCCATTCCTCATCACTCAACTCCTCTTCAGAGGAGTCGTCGTCTTCAGATTCCCAAGCATTGCAATCCTTATCTTCTTCAAGGCTGTCGTCGTAAATCTTCAGTTCAAGAACCCCATCGGTCGGGATTCTTTATGTCGCAGCGCCAAATCGGCTTTCAATCGGCAGGCGAAGTCAGCCACTGAAGTCACCGGATTGAATCGGTGTTGGCGAACTACAGCCGCTATATCCCCCGCAGTGCATTTCAGGTGGCCGCTGAGTTCATGCTTAATGCCGCTGATCAACTGCTCTGAGTCTTGATCTTGCAAAACAGACTGTAGTTCACGAATGACCAGTTGATGAAGCTGCTGTGTTGTCAAATAGTCGAAATGAAGTTTTAGGTCAAAGCGCCTGAACGCTGCATGATCCAAATTGTCGTTGAAGTTCGTCGAGGCCAAAAACAACCCATCAAAACTTTCCATCTGCGTCAGCATCTCATTGACCATGGAGACCTCCCAACTGTGGTTTGCTGACCCCCTAGGCCCCATGAAGCTGTCAATTTCATCGATCATTAAAATACAGCGTTGTCCATTGGCCTGTTCGAAGGCCTCTGCGATATTTTGCTCAGTTTGTCCTACATACATCCCAAGCAGGTCGGATGCTTTCTTGATTAACAGCGTAAAGCCAAGTTCACGGGCTAGCCAATGCCCAAACGCAGTTTTTCCGGTTCCCGGGGGGCCGTAGATGAGAACCCGTCCGCAAGGGCGAGCGCGTAGCCCCTGAGCCAGCCGATCTAAAGCCGTGGGACAGTTGACGAACTGCGGTTCGTAACGATCGGCTACCCTCATACGGGATACCGATGGTGTTTTGTCGAAATACTGGGCGTTCAGGCTCTGATCGATGATGCCTTGGCACAAAGTAGAGGGGTCCGTTACCTGGTCACCGATAGTGGTCAGCACCTTTGCGGTACGGCTCAGCATGGCAGGGGACACATTGGGATGTGATGCAATAGCACGCACTGTCAGTTCTGACACCCTTTCGCCCACCAAGGCTTTGATCTGGGCTTCGCGCACGGTGGTGGGAGGTACTGGCAAATTCAATACAAAATCGAACCTACGAATGTAAGCGCGATCCATGGAGTAAGTGCTGTTTGAGATCCAGATGGTGGGCACAGTAGCCTCCTCAAGCACACGATTGATCCATGCTTTTGAGATCTTTCCCTTCTCCTTTTTCTTGAGGAATACAGGTTCGGGGTCTTCCTGAAATACATCCTCAACCTCATCAAAAACGAGCAGAGACCTTTGTGCCTTCAAAATGGTCTGTGCCGCCTTTAACGAATTGATTCGTCCAAGCGGAGTTACTGATCTGCCTTCACTGTTCTCGCAACTGACTTCTGAAACCAGCACGCCCAGTTGTTCACCCAGTAGCCGAGCCAACTCAGTTTTACCTGTGCCAGGGGGGCCATAGATCAACACATTACCGCCTACACCGGGTTGCTTCGTGATGGCTGCTAAGTAAGCCTTCAAACCAGACAACAATGGCTCAAGGTGCTGGTAGTTCGCCCATGTCAGCGAACCCTTTGGCGCAACTCGCCACTCAGTGCGAAACAAGTCATTGTGAGCGGTGTGGTCTTCAACAAAGTTACGCAGGAAGCCGTCGTTTAGTGGCCGAATCGCGTCGGTAAAGTCATACATGGAGCCAATATCGAACGTAATCAGGCCCCCTTTAATCAGCATGGATTGACGAAGCAAGGTTTGGCGAACCGACTCCTGATCAAGGCGCAAGATTGCCGCTAGCAACTCATGTAATTGGCTGATCGAACTGCCCTTGACCATCTTGGCACACACATTCAGAGTGGCGTCGTAATGCATCAGGTAAGAAAACAGCAGCAACTTCTGTTCAGACTGGCTCAATGGAATAATTTTGAGTAAGGCACGAAAGTTTTGACCCATGGCCATTGGAAGGTGGTCAGCCCACTGATCAACCTCAAGCTTGCTGATTGCTTCATCAGCCTTGGCAAACTGAGCCCTCAATTTACGAGAAATAGTGGGAATCTGCTTTTTGAGATCGTCACTGTCATCTCCTTCATAAAATGGGTCGTCTGCTGGATCGTTCAAAGCGTCAAAAAGGTGCTGTGTAGCAGACCCACCAATGATTTTCTTGGCTTGGTACACACCGAGCTGATCGCACACATGAATAGCATCAAAATCGCCGCTCTTCAGATTGCGGAACAAGCGGTGTTTCAGGGACAGGCGCTCAAGCAGAAACAAGGAAAAGTAGTTGGCGAGAAGGTTGCTAGATGTAGGGGCCAATTTGCTCACTTTGATCTCTCTGTCTCATTCAAGATGCGTTAATCATCCCAAAAACAGCGACGAAAAGCGTCGCTTAGTTCGGTGGTTTCAAACTGATAGTTATCGCTGAGTTAACGTGGTAACGACAGAAAATGTCGGGCTTTAGGCAAAGCTCGGCAGCGTCTAAAGTGAATCAAACGTGTCTGCGACTATGAAACCGCCCATCATTCGAGGGAAGATTGCATTTTTCACTGGCGCTGGGTTAAGTGCAGAGTCTGGCTTGACGACATTCCGCGGGGAAGGGGGCTTGTGGAATGGGGTTGATGTGCACACCCTGGCTTCACTGCAGGGGTGGAATGCCAACCCTGCTCAGGTATTGGATTTTTACAACCAGCGCAGAATGCAGGCGCTGGCCGCCCATCCAAATTCAGCGCACCAGATCATTGCGGACTTGCAAGCACACCGAGAAGTGGTTGTCATTACCCAGAACATTGATGATTTACACGAGCGTGCGGGCAGTGAACAGGTCATACATCTGCATGGGGACATTCTGCATGCGCGCAGCGCGAAAAGTGCGCAGCGAATCTACCCTGTCGGGCCAGAGGGTATCCGGCTGGGCGATCTCTGCGAGTATGGCTTTCAACGTCGCCCCAATGTGGTTTGGTTTGGCGAAGAGATTAATCATCTAGAACTGGCCAAGAAACACGTGATGGAAGCAGAGGTTGTTGTCGCGATTGGAACTTCACTTGCGGTTCAGCCTGCCGCTAGCCTGCTTAAACACGCACGCTTTCATGCACGTAAATTGTTGATCACTTTGGATCTGGCGGGCAAAGTGCCTCATGGCTTTAAATGGCTGCGTGCCAGGGCGTCCCAAGTACAGACGCTTCTGCGCAGTTTGTGAGAATTGAGTTTACTAAGTGACGCAGATAATGAACAGGAAGCCGTATGCGTAAAATACTCAAAGCGCGCTTAAAGCGTAACTCAGTGGCCAGAGTGATGTGGGTTAGTCAGAAGAAAGTGCAGCGCCATGTCCCTTCTAACAGGAGAATAAAGCGCGAGGAGAATAAGTTGAACAAAACTGCGGGCTCCACGGATGAGTAGGGCCCTCCTGGATGTACTTTGAAATGGAAATTCGACTTCGAGTGATCTGTCTTATTGCATTGCGCCACGCAGTCTCAGGCTTGGTTGGAGGTTTTCCTAGGCAGCGTATTGGCAGTGGCTCTTAGCTTTGCAAAGCGTACACCGGGGTTCAAGCAAACACACCCCTTGTTTGATTCCCAGCTTTTCAAAGCTTATTTGCCCGAAAGCAACCAGAACGATGTCGATGTAACGAATCTGGTGGCCTGTAGCCTGAGCAAATTTGCGTCCGAGCAAGACCGCCTTCAGTAGTTGATTACTGTTTTCCAACAGACCTAGCCGTTCAAAAATTCGGCAAACCACACGGTCTGGTTTGAGTACTGGAAGCCCGATGTCTGTCATAAAGTGATAGGCCGTTATACCGCCAAGGTATTCAAATTTTTCCTCAAGAAATTCTTTCAGCAACAGTAGGTTCTCTAGCGACTGTTCGGCCTGAAAACTTGAGATCAAATTGTCCAGGCTTCCATGCTGTGTGGCGATCGCTTGAATACGCTTTGCGTTTTCCACACAGGCACGAATCTTCCTCCCGTGCCTGATCATCTGGGAATCAGCCAGTATGTGTGCGATATCGCTTTCGTTGTACCGGGCGACTTTCTGGCAGTTTGGGAAGTGTTTTTTGATGACCTCCCTTTTCTGCGTCACAGTCTCTGCCTTGAAGCCAGAATAGAAAGTCACCATGACCAGAATGTTGAAGTACTCATCGTCAGTCCGACTTTCCGCCTTCAGTACCTTGTACTGATCAAGTTGCCCACGAATAGCAGATTCAGGAAGATTCTTCTTGCCTTCCTCGATGAGGCTTGTCTCAATAAGCTCAAACACTGCTTTGTAAGAAAAATTATTCATTGTTGTTTCCGTTCTTGCTCAATAGGCGATTGATTTCTGCAAGTATGTTCAAAGCCCCTTCAGAAAAGCCCAAATCAAAAGGTTTTAGTGCTGACACTGCGCTGTCCAGCTTGTTGATTCGAATCAGAGGGGTGGGCAACTGGTTCGCCATGTTTCTGATTCTGGGGATGCTAGTACCGGCACCAATTTCAATGGTAAGTAGGTTGCTTCCACGCCCTAGAACCCCCTCAAGCCAGGTCCTGAAGTGCATGATTTGCGACTCTGTTCGTTGGCTATCCCACATGTGGTCGTCAAACATCAGGATATTCGGCCTAGCCAGCCCGCCACAGTGGGCGCAGCGTGGGTATTCATTGGTCAGCTCGCATCGTTGTTCATCCACGATGGGTTCAAACCCATCAGCCAGCCAAATTTGGCCGCGGCAGTTCTTCATGCATTGCAGGTGATGGATGCTGCCGTGGCATTCCACAATATAGGTGTTGTCAAAGCCCGCCTTTTGAAATTGGCCATCCACGTTGCTGGTGTACAAGTAGTGGCCGTTGGGCATGCATAAGGCCCACTGTTTGAGAATACCGAACCCAGCATGCGGTTGGGTGTGACGGTACAAGTTAAGCCGATGGCCATAGAAGCCCCAAGCCCGCCGCGGGTTTTTTTGAAACTCTCGGTGGGTGGCGATGTCTTGAAAGCTCAACCCAGACTTGCCTAGCGCCGGATAGGCCTGCCAGAAGCCGTCGTTCCCCCTGAAATCGGGCAGCCCCGAATCAACCCCCATGCCCGCGCCTGCAAGTATCAGCAGCGCATCTGCCTGTTTCACAAGTTCTGCGGCCTTCCTCAGTTTTTCTTGTAGCTCTGTGGGCTGGTCGGCAGTTGAATTGGAAGTCATGGCTTCAGCCTCAGAAGAAGAGTATTCGTCGAAGAGTATAGGCTGTAGCGACAGTTTATGTCGCTTAATTGTTCAACATGAAGCCATTACATCTTGGGGTGTCAGCATGCATCGAAAGGTTCTCACTTGTGTATTCGTCTTTCTCTTTGCCCCCTCATGGGTTTGGGCGACAGACTTAGAGCGATTGTGTCATTCAATGACTGAACGGATAAAGCGTGAGGGAATGTTGGGAGCAATCAATCACATTGAAGCATGTTATGAATCTGCCGGTCGAAAGCGGCGTGTGCAGGATGCAACTCTTGATTGTGTGATCAAGGACATGATGGCCCTGCATTATGACGCGGCGGTTGCTGAATTTGTTGGTTTTCCCCGTCAGCCGTACTTGATGGACGACACGGCCAGTCAGCGGGTTCATGAGCGATTGGTTGCAGCAAAGCTGAGCCGTTCAGTTCAGGACAGCGTCGCCATCATGGCGTACTTCAATCCTCGCGTTATGGCGTGCGTCAAATGAGCGCCACTACTAACTTCCACTTCAACAGGAGTTTGAGATGAACAGAGTCATCATTACTGCGGTGCAACGGGGCAATTCGGTTTACGCCTATGGGGAGAAAAACGCCGTGTTGCTCACCATCACCATCAACGCTGCAAACGGCGATGGCTTGGTGGGGTACACCAGTTCGACTTTGTCCGTCAGAAAGGGCAAGCGTGTGTACACCTACAACACGCGGGGTTCCTGCATTAGTAATGTGTCCGCAGGGTGACCGGGCCAGGTAATGCTCAGACGGGGTGTTTGCTAAAGCCTTGAATGTTTTCCCCGTAACTTTGAACCCACCGAGTCAGCAGCAGTGAATCGACGACGGTGGCTTCAAACTGAAAGCCCCCTTCAACTGGTTTCGCGGTTTGGTCGGCGCTCAGTGGGGTTTCAAGCAGGTTCTGCCCAGACGATTTGCTCATCCAGAACTTCACCTTGACTTTCTCGCCCAAGCCCCAATTGATTCTGGCCTCCTGCTCAATGTCGTCGAGGTTGAAGTTCTCCATCGGGGTGAAGGAATGAGAAGTCATGTGGGCTGACTGAATTCGGTGCACAGCCCAGGCCACAGCCTTGCTTTTGTTCTGCTTCTTGGCAATCAGATAGGTTCGTGAACCTTGCTGCACCAAGCCCAGCGGCTCAACACGGTGACTGCTCACCTTCCCGTTGAGCGTTTTGTATTCAATGTCCAACACTTTGTTGTTGTAAAGCGCATCAGACAACTGATGAAAGGCATCGTGGTTGATGGCCGGGGGAAGCAGGGGCTGGGTTGCAGGTATTACACGCACCTTGTCCAGCCATTGTTTTTCCAGGTAAGCGCGGCCTTTGTTGTTTCCAAGTATTGCCCTTGCTTCCTGAAAATGCGCTGTAAAAACACTGCTTAGTGAGCTGGGTAAAATGTCTTCCAGATAACGTTCGGCCAGCAGCAACAACACCGATTCCGAGGGCTTCAATGTGGTCAACGAAAATGAGTGGGCACCTTTCACCCGCTTGTAACGGTAAGGTCTGCTGTTATCTTCACGAACCAACAACCCTTCCTCTGCCAGTTCGCCCAAAGCACGTTGGATTGAACGTTTATCCCGGTCGATTCCTTCAGCCTTAAGTTGTTGATGAATATCGTCGCTGGTCAGCATGGCTGCTTGCCCTATGCATTCTAGAACCTTGATTTTGAGATTCATGTGATTTCTTCGGTGCGAAAATGCTCTTAGTGTACGACGATAAATGTCGCAAATGCTGGCAGTATTTCATGGTACATCCACAGTAATAGATTTTTCATGGGGAGCAAAGCAATGGACAGTGGCAAGTTAGTCAACTCCTCGGAAGTGTCAGGCGATGGACCGTCTACGCCGTACTTGACGATTGCAATCGCTTCCAGTGCCTTATTTGACCTGACTGAAAGTGATTCGGTGTTTAGAACCCAGGGCGAAGAGGCCTATGCGAAGTATCAGCGCAATCACGAGTCCGTGCCGTTAAATCCCGGCCCAGCATTTGGCCTCGTTTCGAAGTTGCTTGCTTTGAACAAAGGTCGGGCTTCACCCTTGGTGGAGGTGGTGCTGGTCTCCAAAAACAGTGTGGATACAGGTCTGCGCATTTTTCATTCCATACGTCATCATCACTTGGGAATTACCAGGGCTTCTTTCTCTCGCGGCCGCTCGCCTTTTGTTTACGCACAGGCCTTCGGGGCGAACTTGTTTTTATCAAGCAGCGAAAGTGATGTGCGTGAGGCGATTGCTTCCGGTATTCCCGCTGCGCGGCTGATTGGGTCATCAGCGCAGAATACTTTGGAGAAGACAGAGATTCGGCTTGCGTTTGACGGGGACGCAGTCATTTTTTCCGATGAAGCCGAGCAGATATTTGCAGCCAGTGGGCTATTGGCATTTGAGCAAAGCGAGGTTGAGTCAAAAGACCAGCCGATGGCTGAAGGCCCTTTGCATGGTTTGCTGGCGGCCATACATCAATTGCAGAGCGTATTTCCATCGGGCGCATGCCCGTTACGCACTGCATTGGTGACTGCGCGTGCAGCGCCGACTCATGAGCGGGTGATCAACACACTGCGAAGTTGGGGCATTCGAATTGACGAAGCGGTCTTTCTGGGTGGGCGCCCCAAGGGCCCATTTCTTAGAGCGTTTGGGGCAGATATCTTCTTTGACGACCAAATGCATCACCTTGAATCGACAAGGCAGCACGTAAGTTCAGCCCATGTTCCTTATGGGGTCAAGAACTTACCTTTGGAACGAAAACCTGATTGTAAATAAGTGGGAATTGCGACGTAAATTGTCGTTCCTGTGGATACGATGACAACCTTAGCTGATTAATCGTACTGACGAAAATGCACATAAACGCTGACCTTCTGAAGCATCGAATTGAAGCCTGCCTGGTACTGGGTGCCTATGGAGATGCACTGGGTGCTCCCGTGGAGTTTCTCAATAGGGGCCAGATTCTCGCGCAGTACACACCCACTGGCATCAGAAGTTTGTCACGGGCCTATGGACGGGTTGGCGCCATTACAGACGACACTCAAATGACTCTGTTCACCGCTGAAGGCCTTTTGCGCGCTTGCCTTCGGGAAATGAGCAGAGGCGTTGTTCACGCAGAATCAGTGGTCGACTATGCATATCTTCGGTGGTTGGGTACTCAGGGCGTAAGCACCGAATTTACCGAGCGCGCCTTGGAGTCGCCTTCGTTTTTGGTTGAGGCTTTGGGCGCTTATGTACCCAGGGCCCCAGGCAACACCTGCATCGGGGCTTTGCATAGAAAAACCAAGGTAGGCTCGCAGGCTGAGAATGACAGTAAAGGCAACGGCGGAGTGATGCGTATTGCCCCTGTTGCTGCGCTGGCAGCAGCCAAAGGCTTGCCCGCTGAATGGGTGTTCACCGTGGGGTGTCAATTGGCCGGCTTAACGCATGGCCACCCTACAGGTAAAGTCGCCAGTGGCTTTTTCGCGGTTCTGATCTACATGGCGTTGAGGAGTGAGTCTGGCGACCTTCGCCAGATCACCATTGACTGCCTGACCCAACTGGAAAACGGGCAGCTTCCAACACCCGCTGAAAACTTGTTAGGCATTGAAGAAACTTCTGAAGCGGTGTCCACCGCGCTGGAACTGTCAAAAAGCGGACATCTACATCTCGACCTTCCTGAGGAACTGGGGCAGGGTTGGGTGGCGGAAGAGGCAGTGGCAATTGCCCTGTACAGCGCTTTGCTGAACGCCCCAACTGACCATGATCGGGTGTGCTATGCCGTCAACATCACCGGCGACTCAGATTCCACCGGGTCAATGTGCGGCCAAATTCTGGGAGCACTTCATGGACCACGTGCTTTAAACGGGGTTGAAGACCTGGAGACGCTCGAACACCTCGAATTGGTTCGATCTGTTGCGCATGACCTGTATAACTCAAAGTCGTGGTCGTATGGGGATGGGGTTTCAAACGTACTTTTTGAGCGTTACCCGCCAACCTGATCCATCTCAATCACCTCGGAACTCTCAACAAAAGGCCGCTTGATGAAAACACTTTCGAAGTCCAAGATTCTGGCATACCGGCAATGTCCGAAACGTCTCTGGCTTGAGGTTCACAAGCCTGGGCTACGCGAGGATTCTGCGGCCACAAAAAATAGCTTCGCAGTGGGGCATCAAGTCGGTGACATCGCAAGGCAGTTGTACGACCCTAAAGGAAAGGGCGTTTTGCTTGACCCACAAGAAGAGGGCTTCGATGCTGTGTTCGATAGAACGCAGGTACTTCTACAGACGGCCCAGCCCATCTTCGAAGCGGGCTTCTGTGCTGAAGGGGCACTGTCACTGGCCGACGTTATGCTGCCCGTCAGAAAATCGGGGGAACTGGCGTGGCGCATGATTGAAGTGAAATCATCCACCTCGGTGAAAGACTATCATCAAGACGATGCCGCCGTGCAATCGTTCGTTGCTCGCTCTGTGGGTGTCCCCCTCACGAAGATCGCTTTGGCTCATATCGATAGCGATTGGGTCTACCCCGGCAACGGCGATTACGACGGGTTGCTGCTGGAAAACGACATCACCGATGAGGTGTTCAATCGTGGGGATGAGGTGCGCAGTTGGATTGCTGACGCTCAGCAAATTGTCGCGAAGAGGCTTGAACCCAAAGTGGCGACGGGGGCGCACTGCGGTAGCCCTTACGAGTGCGGTTTCCTGCAGTATTGCCAAAGCGCTGAGCCGCAGGCTGAACAGCCAATCCAGTGGCTACCTAGTTTGAGCAAAAAACTGAGGGTGCAACTAAAAGCCCACGGCGTGACTGAGATACGAGAGGTACCAGATGACTTGCTTAACGAGAAGCAACGGCGTGTAAAAGCCGTTACCTTGTCGGGCAAGGCGTATTTTGATCACCAGGCTGCAGCGAAGGCTCTTGCCGCGTACAAACTACCGGCCTATTTTATGGATTTCGAAACCATCCAGTTCGCCGTGCCGATTTGGAAGGGAACGCGGCCCTACCAGCAGATTCCTTTCCAATTTAGCGTTCATCACCTTTCTCGCACAGGAAAGATTAAGCAGCACGCCTTCCTTGACCTTTCCGGCAGCGACCCCTCCAAGGCTTTTGCGGAAGCGCTGATTGCAACGTGCGGCGAGCGCGGACCCATTTTCGTCTACAACGCCGGTTTTGAAACCGCTCGAATTCGTGAACTGTCCGAACGCTTTCCTCGATTAAAGAGGCAGTTGTTGGCACTGAATGAACGTGTGGTAGACCTATTGCCGATTGCACGCGATTACTACTACCATCCCAGCCAATGCGGCAGCTGGAGTATCAAGGCTGTTCTTCCCGCACTTTGCCCAGATCTGAATTACGGTGACCTTACCGGTGTTCAAAATGGCGGTATGGCCATGGAGGCATTTCTGGAGGCCATCAACCCACAGACCAACAAAGAACTTAAGGCTGAGATTGAGGAACAACTGTTGGCTTACTGTTCGCTAGACACCTACGCAATGGTTAGGATGTGGGCTGTTTTTTCTGGTACAGCATTGTAAGAGCTGATGAGTCAAAGCTGAATATGTATTACATCTTCAAAATCAAGTCCAGGGCACAGCGTTATAGGTGGAATTAAGTATGGACAAACCATATGACGCTGAACGCAAAATAAAGCAGGCGCATCTAGGATGCATCATCGTGGATGTTCATTTGAGTGATTGACATCCAAGGGTATTCAATTGGTGATCAGCCCGCCGATACAGGTAGTCAGTTACTCCTATGGCTACAATCTTTCTAACTATAAATGTCTAATATTTCTATGAAAAAAAGTGACTTCCTCGATAATCCGGATGTAAATGAATTTGCTGGCTGGCTTTCTGATCATGCACCTAATATCGAGGTGAATCTGGAAATACGTAGGTCTAAATTCGTTCCAAACCGAGTATCAGCTAATCTTAAGGGTTTTTCTGAGATCTTGAATTGCTATCAGTGGAAGTCCAAAGACGTGGTATCCGGAGATTGGACTGAGTCAGTTGAGAAACTCAAACATCTGTCCGAGCAACTTCGCGATGCGGTCTCCTCAGGAAGTGAGCAAGAGGCGCTTCGGGCATGCATCAATGTTTTGGATTGGGGTGGAGATAGAAACCCACATCGTGGGTCTCGACCATTCTTAGAAAGAAAGGCAAGAAAACAAAACCTGCTTACATATCTACGGGGTGTGACGAATGCGCTCAATTTGGAAGAGGCGGATACTCGATTGCTAACTTCTGAAAGTAGCCCTGTAAAAAAAATGAATTCCATGTTGACGAAGGTTCACTCGCTGCTTTCAGTCGATGGACTGCCCATTTACGATTCGCGAGTGGCGGCCGCGATTGCATCCCTGGTGGAAATGTGGCGCATGGATAGAAAACTGACGGATAAGCCCTTGCCAGATGCTTTACGTTTTCCTGCGACAATGAGAAGCCGTAGTGTGCTTCATGTATTCCCAACTGAACATCATCCCGGCGTTCTGAACTACAACAGCGATAGCACATCTGGGGAATGGGCAAGCGCCAAGGTTCGATTGGCATGGTTGATTCAACTAGTATTATTGAAGACTGAGTCGCCCCTGTTTCCCGGCTGCGCTGACCTAGCCGCCCGTATGCATGCATTTGAGGCGACGCTATTCATGATTGGTTACGACGTTCGCTGCCTCAATCCAGCGCTGGGGCCAAACAAACGATTTGTTGTACCGGTAGAGGCCAAAAAACTCCTGAATCAACTGGAAGAATCAGGTAAACCGACAAAGTCAGTAGGGACGCTGAACGGTCGTGGCCAATCCATAAATTATTCAGGAACTACTTCTACTGGGTTCAATGTTTCCTGGGGTTCCCTAAAGTTCACTCTTGATCCAGAAACGATTGATCACTTATCTGCAGAATTCCACGGACGATCCGATGTACCCCTCGGCGCAAGTATGACCGGTGGCACTCCCGATGATTCATTAGGTCAATGGTTGGTCAACAATGGATGGCCATCAGCAAGGTATGCGTCCGCAATCGCTCCCATACTTCTTGAGGAGGGTGAACTTAGTGTATCTAGTGGCGGACAGCGATTCCTGCTTAGTTTCGCAACAAACTGCTGACGCCATTACCTTTAAGCGGGTTGGCCTAATCAGCGTCTGCTCAAGAGTGATTTAGTTTCTATTTTCCATGAGCGGAACGCCCTGTGAACGTTGCACTTGCTTATATTGCACTGATAGCACCCGTTGTTGGTCAAGCGCAAGGTTGTGCTCGATTAAGCACGGATCGGTGCATTGCAAGCCACATTGAACTTTGAATGGATTTTTGCAGTTTATAGTAACGACCCAGCGGAATCTGCACTGTCTAGGCCGCTAATTGGCACTGCTCAGCGGGTATTCTTATGCCCAGCGCCTGGTGAGGCCTTTGGGTGTTGTAAAACTGAATCCAGTCTGCAATCGCTCGGCTGCCCTGCTGGACGCTCTCAAGTTTGCGGCGGTGCACACACTGCTCGTGAAGGTTCAAATAGCCCGCCCCCCAATTACGTTTTGCTGAGGGCTCCAGACCGGCAATCCAATTTAGGCTGTCACATCGGCTCCTTTTCGGCCAATGCTCGCAAAACACCAAAAAATCAAAGGGTTGAGATGGTTGGCTGAGCGAGCTTAAGTGATCTTAAGTCGGAGAGTTAGATTTCTCGACAGAATTTAATCATGCCTAGAAACACGTATTGGCGCCGTTTCCGCAGAAATAAAGCGATTTAACCACCTTCGGTAATTATTGGCCTCCGAAGGTCGTGGGTTCGATCCCCGCCGGCCGCGCCAACTGATTTGAACATGAAAGCTCCGCTGGCCGGAGCTTTTTTGTTTTTGGGGTGGCCAGGGCGGAATGCCCCAGGGCCTGGGCCCGGTTGCGCTACCAATACTTGGGGTAAGCGCTTGGCCGCGCCAGGTTGTTGTACACCAAGGCCACCAGCACAAGCAGCAATGCGCCCGTCAGCGTGGGAAACCACAGAAAGCCCCACGCCGGTTGGGTAAGAAAAACGATGACGGGGTTAGACCCTGCCGGTGGGTGCACCGTGCGCGTCAGCATCATGCAGGCGATGGCGGTGCCCACTGCCAAGGCCAACGCCCACCAGGTTGGCCCAAACAAGGCCAAGAAACACAAACCAATGAGCGAGCTGATGAAATGCCCCACCACCACGTTGCGCGGCTGGGAAAAGGGCAGGTCGGGAAAGCCGAACACCAACACGCAGGACGCACCGAAAGAGCCGAGCACCAACTGTAGCGACAAACCATCGCCCACCTTCGCCACCACCGCAATGGCCAAACACCCCCCCAGCCAGGCCAAGGCCACGTTTTTCAGCGGTGGCTTGGGCACTGAGGCCGCGCTGGTTTCCCCTTTCAATTTGTTCAAGAACATGTGCACGCCCCCTGTTGTTGGTGCAATGTAGACAGACCTGTCTACATCGGGGAGTATGGCGTGTGTAGACAAACTTGTCTACCATGCTGGGCATGAAGACCGCCAAGCAACCCAAACACCTGCCCGAGCAAAGCGCCCGCGAGCGCATATTGCACACCGCCCATGACTTGTTTTATGGCGAGGGCGTGCGCGCCACAGGGATAGACCGAATCATCGAGCAGGCCGGGGTGACGAAGGTAACCTTTTACCGCCATTTCCCGAGCAAGAACGACCTGATTGCCGCTTACCTTGATTACCGCCACGAGCACTGGATGGCCTGGTTCTGTGATGCGCTGGCCCGCACCCCGGGACGTGCCAAGTTTCCGCTGGCGCCCGTGGTGGCTGCGATGAAGGCGTGGTTCAACTCACCCGGCTACAGGGGCTGCGCCTTCATCAACAGCGTGGTTGAACTGGACGGTATTGGGCCATGGGTGGCCGAGGTTTCGCAACGGCACAAAGGCGACATGGTGAATGCCATTGCCGCCTTGCTGCCCAACAATGAACAAGGCAAGGCGGTGGCCCAAGCGGCTGCGATGGCTGTGGACGGCGCAATTATTCGCGTGCAGATGGAGAAGAAACCGGAGGCTGCGCTGAAGACTTTGGAGTTGATGTTGAAAGCATTGACACCTGTTTGATTCGAAGCAGCAGGTAAACGGTAAACCCCACGGCAACACCGGGCACCACGCCAAGCACCAAGGCAACCCAACCGTGCCGAATGCCGAGGGTTTTGGCCTCGTACACCACCCACGCCGCCAGCACCGCCCAAGTGAAGAAAATGTCCAGCGCGTAGCCCGATGAATAGGGATTGACAAAGCCAGCCCCGAACGCACCGATGACATCAGGATTTTGCAGGAATGGGGGGATGCAAATTGCGGTGAACAGTGCTGTAAACCCTGTGGCCGAAAGGATTAGAACGGTGCGGAAAGTTGTGTGGGTCATGGGGGGGTTGATTTGGTTGGTCTGACGTTTGAGCTGAG
This sequence comes from Limnobacter sp., assembly GCF_046297615.1. Taxonomy (GTDB): domain Bacteria; phylum Pseudomonadota; class Gammaproteobacteria; order Burkholderiales; family Burkholderiaceae_B; genus Limnobacter. Next base: position 468,624 of record NZ_JBKBHM010000001.1, read on the forward strand.
AGGCGCGCAGCGATCTGGGTCCTATGCCGTTGCGCGTCACCTCGACTGAAGGGTTAAGCTTCTTCTGGGACGATCGTGCTGAGGTGCCGAATGATCTCAACTAGGCCAAGACGGCGACCGATTTCCAACGCCGACCGTGCACTTGCGACAGTAGCAGCATTGCATACTATCTCCGCTTTTACGCGAGGAAGCGCGCGCGAGTAATATGCAGCCCACATCAGCGTTTCTGGGGGCATTTTCATTGCGAAGCTTGGCAAGTGATCTGTAATCAAGATGCCTAGCAGTTCGGACGTTCTATCGACGTACTGGCTCGTTCGGAGCGCAGCCCTAGCCCAGGCTGCGATCTCTTCATTCACTGTTGGATAGCGCAGAAGGCGATTGAGGATATGCGATGATCTCGGCGCCTGAGAGATTAGCCAACGGATCTGTTCTTTAGGAAGTTCGCGATCTTTGAGATAGATGCTGACGCACCAGCGGATCTCCTCCTTGGCTGAATAGACGTAGTGCTGATACAGACGGAACAGTAGGTCAGCGGTGTGAAGTGAGAACTGGGGTGGCGTGGCAGAGTAGCGGATGATTTGTCGAATTGTCCTGAGGGAATCGTATGTGCGGAAGCGCGAACCGGAGTCCAACGTAGTGACGACCAAATTGGCTAGTAAGCCAATAACGAAGTCTGTGCACGGAGCCATGCGAATGAAAGCACGGTTTTCGTGCATCGCACGAATGTTTGGTGCCAGGACCGGAAGAACCCGTTCAGGCTCGAATACCACCAAGTGGTTGTCAACGATGCGACGAGTCAGCAAGTGCGTCTCCAACATGCCTAACGTTTGAGTTAACCGGCATGCGACAGAGTGACGAAGCCGGGCGAAAATGAAATGAAGCCCGGCGTAGGAACGGCGGAGCATGTCCAGTTGAACGGTGGATTAGGCCTCACTTGGCGAAGGATGAAGACTTCGTGGGTGCGATCCTGTACTCCAAGCTCACTTCATCGAGCGCGTTTCCAGAACCACGAACCTTCACAGAAAGAATCTTGGTAGCGAGGAAGTACCCAGCTGTGTTTTGCCAAACCAGTATTTCATCGGTATAGGGCGTACGCACCCTGGAAGACGGATCGTACTGGGTTGCGTCTGAAATCTCTGATATCTCCTTCGCTCCGACGGCGATTGCGACGCTGCGGATGCTCGGCGGGTCATTGTACGCGTGAATTGAGTTGTCTCCAGCCCGCGACCATGCAGTCTCGAATGCCATGTCGCCGGAACCGAACGTGAAGCGCCCATTGTTGTTTGAGTAGTCATAGGTGACCACGCCACTTGATGCAGGAGCTACGTAACGCTCTGCGCCAAGGGAAACGACTGGTGCGATTGCTGGTGTCGTCATAGTGAACGGATTCTGGCCAAGTGGCGGGCGCGGCTTGACTTCTTGACCGTGTATGTCACGGATCAGTTCACCATACTTGGCTTCGAAGGCCAAGTCGTCTCTGAAGTCTATATAGACGCGAGACGACAAGAAGGTGGGAACAGGTGGAACCAGAGCATTCGCACGGACAACAGGGACAATTCGGTCTGAGGTGACATCCTGCATGAGTTGCGCGGTCAAAATCATCTTCTCGTATCCAACGCCGCCACGACCAGCATTTGCCTTATGCACGTAAGGTTCCGTACAAACTGCAAGAACTCGCTGCGCAGAGGAGAGGCCTTGCTCCATGAATCTTGGTAGATCGCTCCCGAGCGTTAGATCCCATTGATCAAGAATGACGTCAACTCCGTTCGCTACCAGGCGTGTTGCGAGAGCAAGCACCCAATCCTTGTGGGGCTCGCTGTCGTGCGAGTAGGAAAGGAAGACTTTCGGCGAAGGTGTTGTCATGGGGTTTGTGAGGCCTAACGTCCTCTAGATGGTAGGGTTGGGCGTCACTGCACTGCTCCACGATCAGCGTAGAGAGCTTCGACCTTCTCAAGAGAACTTCTCCATCCGTCATAGTGCAATGGATCTGAGTCTTTCATATGGTTTTCTACGTAATCGACAAAGTAGGCTCTTGTCTCTGAGACAAGGGTCGGGTGAACGCTTTTGATGGTGAAAACGCGGGTCTTTCCGTCGACTGTATCTATGTCGACAAGCTGCATTGCATCCATGCAAGCCAGAAATCCAGACATGTAGCTATCCAGCCTTGAGCCTGTAGCCGCACAGAAATCCGCAATAACTAGCTCACGACCTTCTCGATTGGCCAATACGGCGGCGTGGGCTAGCAAGTTCGTGGTAAGAGACGAAAATTGAAGGAAGCGCTTTACTAGTGAAGGGTCAACTAGGTTTTTGGTGGCAACTGGCGGAGCAATAATTGTCTTCTCTCCGAGGGATCTTGCTGCGTCCACAACTGTGGACTCCAGCTTGTCCAGTCTCGTCGGAAGATCACCAAGCGATCCGTACAAGGACTCAGTGTGCGTACGAATGGCTGAGAGCGTTTGCGTTAGTGCGGCTAGGTTCTCTGAGACATTGGAGGAGGCCGCTTGAAAAGCGGCGGCATTCCGTTCGGCGGCATGGGCGGTAGTCTGGGTGAGCGCGACATGCTTTGCGATTTGTTCCTTTGATTGGCGCACTTCATCAGAAACCGTCGTAATGCTCCCTAGACTCTTAGACAAGCCATCGTTTGAAATGAATGAGTAAAAGATCGCAACCAAGCCAAGGAGAAGGGACGTCATCGTGGCTGCGTTACTAAGAAACTCAGTAAACTTTGGCTGCAGAGTCCAGCGATCAGTGGCTACGGCGATTAGGACGAGTATCAGGATCAGCGAACAGTAGAAGAAGTGAAGGCGTAGCGCTTGAAGTTTCCCGTCCATTGTGTTCCTTGTGTGTTTACTTACTGAGAATACGAACACCAAGAGCGCAGCGTGTCCGCGTCGAACGACTTGTTGGGGCGCATCGGGCGCGAGGCTGGATTAGTAGTCCATGGACGCCCGATAGCCAAACTCCAGCGAATGGGGCTGGAGAGTTGTAATTCGTTCCCGTTCAGCAGCCATGTAGAGGAGCATCCAGGTCGCGGCCTCAAGAAACTGGTCTTGCAGTGAAGGACTCCCGTGGCCTTGCTCCCATTTCCGGCTACGGTCGAGGATACCATGGGTTTGCGAGAGAGCGACCACGCGCGCGCTTGTTCCTCCATCCTCGAATCTGAACCCCTTCGATTCATGTGCGACCTCGTTGCGAATGCGTCAAATGATATGCATGTCGCGACAGAACTGGGGACTCAAAATTCCCAGTCGATACGCTATGTCGATCTTCGCGCTAAAAGAGCCGAAAGGCGACATCGGGCCGTCGAAGAGAGGATCCGACCAGACGAACTTGGAACCAGGCGAGCCAGCATCAGCTCTTGAAGTGCTGCCTTAAGCATGGTCGCAGAAACAAGAACTACTCCTCTCGGAGACTCCGCGCGGAGCTCTGCTTGCAGTCTGCCAACGGCATCGAAATCTGGGCCTTGCTCGGGACGGTTCATGCGCGCTCTAACCGTTTGAATAAGAGGCACGCTCTAGCGTGGCCATCTTGAATGATGGGTTAGGAGTTTTGCGGTAACTCATAACTTAAATCATCTAGTTCTGGTGAGACGTGTAAAAAGATTCTTTCATCTAATGTTGGAAAATCAACTTTTGAGTCGATAACACCCTCGATATAGCCGCGCTTCCATTTGATACGGCCAGCAGCAGCAAGGTCTTTCCATAGCTGGGAACCCACTTTGATAGCTTTTGGGTAAAAAGGATGCGCTGCAATTGCTTGATCGAGAATACTCACTGACATAAATGCTCCTAACGTTGGAAATAACCTGCCGCCAGAATGCCGGAGGCATGAAGGGAACCCAAAGCGCAGCTTTGGGCGCTCGGGTTGATTGAAGGGTTAGCCACTCATGCGGTTCCATATTGGCTTTAGCCGCCTTATCAAATTAGCTTCAATACTATTTATATCGACCCATTCACCAGCATTACTAAGCTGACTACGTATTAGTTCCTCTGTCTCAGCATAAACAGTGAGAGGAGTGTCGTCAGCAAGAGCGGTAGCAATGTCACTGCGCTTAAAGTGATAGACGTATCCAAGCCGGGTATAGAGCCACCTTTTGGATAAAGTGCCTGTGTATTTTCCACAGTACAGTACATCTGTAGGCGTCGCCACGATATAAACCCCCCGAGATTTCTTGAGAAGTTCATTGTCTAGCACTTCAAATCTTACAATGGGGCCATTCTCGTCCATTCCATCTACGGGACCGAGTTTTAGGGCCGGACGAAAAGTAAGTGATGCGACGTGCATGTAAAAGCCTCTGCAGGGAGTGGCTAACGTTCAAGGTAAGCGGCACCGGAGCCGAAGGCGGACGCCCAGTTAGGCGCTGAATTTTGATTGAAGAACACCGAGAACCCTCGCGTACATCGGATAAAGTTGGTCAGCCCCATAGCCGCTCCATTTGCGAAAGTCTGATTCTTGCCCTGACTCCGTATCGAACTGCATGTGCCAGGACGAAGAACTCGACACTATTACGCCCGTTGGCGCATCGGGAAACTGATCTGCGGTTAGGTCAACCACAAGGTCGTCGCGTTGCAACCAAGCATGTGATGTCCAGGTATTGTCCGCCTGGCTGCCGCGCTCTCCGCAGATGTACTGGAAACCGGGAATGCCGTGATCAACTAAGAACGCTCCAAAGAGCAGCGCAGTATCACCACATGCGCCATTTGGAAAGCTCTGCATGCAAATTGATCTAGCCTCTGGAGGAATGCTCTCAATTGCCCCTCGAAAGCGCGTAGCCATTTCGAGGATTTGCGATGTTTCCATAGTGGCTTAACGTTCAAGGTAAGGGGCGCTGCACGGCGCCTTTTAGCGCAGCGTCCAGCGACCGAAGGGAGCGGCCTTGATCCAAGTGTTAGCTGCGTTGATAATCACTACGATGCACGCGTTTCGAGATGGGCCGGCAAGCTACCTATCACTACCAGTTGCCGGTCATCGTCCCACAGGAAATAAATGCGCATGCAGAACCTATCATCTTTAGTGCTTCCAAACTTCAGATGAGGGCCTAGAATTTGTTGTGGGCTTTGCCCAATACGATAGTCAATTGTGTAGGTAGAGCGAAACTCACCTAAACGGTTTGGCGAAATAGATTGGTGGTTGTATTCCAAGCGTAAGTTTTTAACGCCATCCTCCCACTTCTGCGACAGGATTTGACGCTGCTCTGGGTCATGATTTGCCCGCATATCCCAATACGCGCTGGCAAGCAGTCTAAGGGAGTTGCATACAAGCGTTACATCTTCAAATAACGCTTCTTTCAAACCACGAATAGCGCGACCATGAAGGGTTAAACGATCAGAGAAGTATGAGTCAATCCAACGCTGAATGTCAGCATAGCTAGTCGGCGTTGGAATGACAGTATCGCCACGAGCCTCGCGTAGCTTCTTCAGTTCATGGGCTAGAGTGTGATTTTGCGCTTTAAGGTTTCGGTTCTCATCTTCATATCCGCGAGCCTCCGCATCGCTATCCAGTGCTTGAGTTTTCCATGCCTCTTCATTTGCACGTGAGACTTCAAGGTCAAGGCGAAGTGCTTGTATTTCCTCTCCCGTTGTTTTGTTGGGCTTCTCGAGCAATGCTCGTCGAATAGAAAAGTATGACGGCAACTGTTCAATTTTGGTTGGCTTGCCAACACTGAAAGTGTGTAACTGCCTAGACAGAAACTGTCCGAATGCTACGGCCCCTGTTCCGTAGTCATCTGACCATTCGGCAATTCTTTGAGGAAAAACCAAGTGATGTTGGTGCGGGTCTGAGTTGAGAGAAAACCCGGGGTAATAGGTTCGAACAGCCCCATGAAAAACACTGAGCATTTTTCCAACGGCATCCGAAAGACTGAAAGTTTGCGATGCCGGTAGGCAAAAGACATGTGCTAGACCCTGTGTATCACGGGCTAACTTTGCAGGATCTAGTGCGTATGCAGTTGTCTCAGGCAGTTGAGTAAGTACGATGACTGGTAGCACCCGATCAGATGAACAAAGCAAAGAAAGAAACTTTTGCAACGTCTCTGGATCGCCCACGAGGTGGGATGTGGCCGTCACTGGAAACCCAGCATCGACAAGAGACAGGTGTGCTATGAAGTCGCGTAGAAAACGTGGAGAAGTTGCTGGGATTTGATCTCCGCCGAGAGTGCTGCATGAGTTTCTTACACCGAATGCATCGGTCTCCCCTAGGTTTGCAACTAACGCTTCTGTAACCCAAGTGCGTGATTCTTCGCTATCTAGGTGTTCTGAACGAAATGCCCAAATTGTTCCATCCGAATTACTGGTTGCAGCAATACGCAATCCTGCTTGGTCGTGCTCAAATGCATTTCCATCATAAGCAAAAGGCGGGATCAGGCCGGGCCACTTGGTGCGAGCCCAGTCAAGGACACGAGTGCGTGCTTCAAGGCGCCCTGCTTCTAAATGCTTTGCGCTCGGCAAGAACGCTTGCATTACATAACGCAAGCGCGGCACCTGTGCATAGCGAGTTCGCCGAAGTTCAGAAAGTTGTTGTGAAAGCGCTGAGTTGTTCATGGCTATCTAAAATTTCGCACACGGAGGAGAGGTGTGAAGCAGCTAACGTCCAAGTTAACCGGCGCCGGAGCGCGAAGCGCGCAGGGTACCAACGCTGGCTATGAAAATGGCGAAGCCATGACCAGTGTTGGCGTCCGCGTTGAACGCCCAGTTAGGCCACGGAGCGTAGTGGCCAGTAGATATATTTACTTTGTGGTGCATTTTTCAACTTAGTTTTATCTCTGTCCTTAGGGTCACTATCTGCATTTTGCCGTTGGCAACAGGGTCGAATTGGTGAGCCTTTATTTCGGATGCAATTCCTGCAATGCCAGGATAAATGAAGGATGTTGATATGCCAAGCATTCTTAGGCGGCACCGTATTTCTGGCTTCCAAGCGCCTCTTACTGCGATGGTTTTTATATCGGGAATATTTGGTGGATTGAATGGGTCTTTGGGGCAGGAAAAGATTGATTTTTGATTAATGTAGCGTTCGTCGGTGTATCGCGGTCTAATAAATATGAATTCGCCTTGATGCGGCTGAATGGCGAAGATGCTGGCAGGCTTTGCTGCCTCATTCTTCGTATAGTTGGCCGTTTTGTAGTCAAAGAGTTCGTACTGATCTGTGACGGCGTGCTTCAAGTAATAAATGGCGCCATCCTTGGTGTCATTCCGCTCAGTGGCAAAAAATAGCGCCACAAGTGGATTTGATGACCAGTCAAGCAGCCTTGTTGGAAGGCCGTAGTGCTGGGCTAAAAAAAGCCATTCAAACTCTGATTTTGGCGGATCTTTTTGGAGTGGAACTGTCAGGCGCTTGAACTCATTGAGTATGTTGGTTTCAAGGGATTCAATGTCTCCATGTGTGTGGTCCATGGTGTTCCGTCCGATTGACGGTATCAATTGGTGGCTCGAATCCGTTACGCCTCGATAGATTGTGTCCGGTCCTCCGAGAGATGTATGCGGCAACGCAAAAAAATCTCGCCAAAAGTCGTCCAGTGTTTGATTCATCATAGGTGTGAATTGGTGCGGCCTAACTTGATATATCGAACAATAACGGCGATATACATTTATCCGCACATCGCAGTGTCCTAACTTTACTTAGTCATTTCAACGGCCTCTAAAGAATTACATAAAAATCGCGGAAAATAAACCCTGTTTATCCGCACCTAGAAAACCAGCCTTATTCCGCCCTTCATCCAACCCCTCGCCTAACCCGCCCAAACATAACCCCTCCCGTCTTGCCCGCCCCCAACCCCACATGCCATGATGTAACCATTCCAACCCACCCACTCGGCAGGTATAACAACATGGAACAGCCCCACAACAAAACACGCCGTCGCTTACTGGTTCTGGCCGCGCACGCGGTGCCTGCTGGTGTGGTTGCCACGGGCGTTAGCGGCTGCGCGCAAGCCTCCGCGAACGACCGGCAGTTGGTGTTCAAAACCTTGAATGAAGCATTGGCCGAGTTGGCCCGCTTGACCAGCCCACAGGCGCTTCCCCCGGCAACGGCGTGGAATTGGGCGCAAACGCTGACCCACCTTGCGCAGAGCATCGAGTTTTCCATGTTGGGTTTTCCGCAGCCCAAGCACCCGCTGTTTCAACGCACAGTGGGGGCGGCTGCCTTCAATGTGTTTGCCTGGCGCGGGCGCATGACTCACAACCTGGCCGAGCCCATTCCGGGTGCCCCTGCGCTGGATGCAAACACGGGAGTGGACGCCGCACTGGCCCGCCTGAAGCTGGCCGCTTCGGCCTTTGCCAATTGGGCAGGGCCGCTAAAGCCGCACTTCGCCTATGGCGAGTTAAGCAAAGCCGAATACGAGCAGGCACACGCCATGCACTTGGCCAACCACTTTTCGGCGTTTCAGCAGGCTTAAGCCGCACGGCCCTTATTGGCGATGTACGAACGTAGAACCCAACAACCTGTTCCCCGCGCGGTTTTCCTGAGGCGGCTGGCAAGCCAGTTGTTGTGGGTGGTGCTGATGCTGATGGCCTCGCTGGGCATTGGCATGGTGGGGTATGTCACATTCGAAAACCTGTCGTGGATAGACGCCTTCCTCAATTCCGCCATGCTGCTGGGTGGCATGGGGCCGGTGAATCCGCCGCAAACGTATGGTGGCAAACTGTTTGCGGGCTGCTATGCCCTGTATGCAGGGCTGGTGTTTATTGTGGCGGCGGCCATGGTGTTCACGCCCATTCTTCACCGGGTCATTCACCGTTTCCACTGGGACGATGAGTAAGCCCTGAGCCATCCTGCAAGCTTTGGCTCGATGTCACTGCACGATACGCCAGCGTTTGGGCCCTTTGTCCAGTTGTTCATACGCCTGAACATGTTGGTTGAAGAGTTTCAAGTTGAGCCGTCGAATTGGGGCGGGCAGGTGGTACTTCACATAGTCATGACGCCACTTCATGCGGGTTTTCATGTCGCAATAGACAAAGCTCGGGATTGCCTGCTTGCGCTGGAAGTAAATCAGGTACAGCGACTCTCCGATTGTGACGCCAGTAAAAGCGTTGATGATCAACGCTGGGACGGCAAAGCAAACCCCCATGATGAGAAACCGGAGATAGTTGGGGTTAGTCAGGGCGATTGCATTCTCGATCACCCACATCAACGCAAAGCCTGCCAAAGCAAGCAGCACCGTCAAGCCTTTGAACTTCCTGGGTTGAAGATCAATGTCATAGGTGCCGCTTTTAGGGCACAGAGTGAATTGCCAGAGTTCAATTTCGTCGCCCTTGGCGAATGTTTCCGGAGTCACCTTCCGCGCGGTGTTCAGGAACGCTCCAATGACACACAGTGCCAGAGTGACGCAGTTGAAGATTAAAAACCTCCACTTTAGATACCCCTCGAATTCGAGTTTGGCAAAGCTGGTGTGTAGTACCAATAAATCGTACTGAAAGGTAACGACGCTGGTGCCCCACAACCCGATGATGCTGCAGTAGACGAGTTGGTGTGGCTTTAGCTCGTAGACAAAGATCACCTGATAAATGGTGACTACACCAAGGCAGGCACCCCCCACTAGAATCAATACCAACAACGGCGCATTGAGCGGGGTGAATTGGGCAACCAGCAGTAGGGTGCTCAGCGGGAGTCCGATTGCTAAGCAAAGCGCTTGAGCAAAGAAACCGTAGTAATGACTGCGAATTCCGTACATGTTCAACCTGTGACGCTAGTCGTTGCCGAAGAATGATTTGGCCCGTTGTTCAATCTCGTTCTTCAGCTCTGAAGTGTCGTACAACATACCGATACCTATTCCGACACCCAAGCCAAGAATCACGATTGGAGCCCCCGCAGTACCGACGATAGCCCCCACAATTCCCCCAATTGCAGCACCCCCAGCCATCCCCAAGATATTCCCCGTTTGGTTCTTCGCGCTGTCCACCGCAAACTGCTTGACGTTGAACCGTTGTCCTAGGTCGGCGTGGTGGTTGTAGTTGTTCAGGAAGTCGGTAATGAATGTGGGCCCCAAGCCAAGCAGCCCGCCCACTTTGACCGAGCTTAGCCATGGCGACCCTGTCAAGCGGCGCAATTGCCACAAGTCGTCAGAAGCTTGTCTGCTCAGGCTCAGCACCTTCTTGGTTTTGAACCCGTCAGCCCCGAGAGATTTGACATACATGTTTTTGCTGACCGCTTGAAACTGGGCCGCTTCCATGAGCGTGATGATTTTTGCGTTCGGTTGCCGAATCCGTATCATCACATCGGCGTGCTTGCCCAGTTGGTTCACCCCTTTCAAGCCGACCACTTTGAGTTCAATGCCGTTGCCCAGTTTCACCAACCGGGGCTGCCCGTTGGCGAGCACTTTGCGCAGTTCCGTTTTCATTTGATGGGTGAAACGCGCTTTCACTGTTGCTTCAATCACGCTGGCCAAGTTGGCAGGCAGGTTGTTAAAGCCAAACAATTGGGCCAATAAGGCACTGCTTAAATCACCCGACTCGGCGGCCTTCACCAACACGTTCCCCTGTTGGGGCTCTAGTTGGCCGGTTAGCAGCAAGATGCCAGCCACAGGGTCCAGATTCATAACCTCGGGTGCCATGGCCAGGCTGACTTGCGTATCGGGCACAAAGTGGCCCAGAAAATCGGTCTCTTGATGCAAGTACAGCGGCGCAGAACCATTGTGGCTATTGACTGCACGGGTGTACGCCAACTGCAGGGCCTGTGCCCTGCGTTGCAGGTGGTCTTCGTTGAAGGTTCGGGCTTGGGTGCTCATGCCGGTGTCTGTGTTCAACCGAGGTGGCGGCAGTATGCGTGAAACTGCTTCAGGGGTAGAAACCAGGGCCTTGTTGACCCATGGCTGGGGTACCCGCCCCCCACCCTTTGAAGTACAGTGGTGTTTTACATTCACGCGCATGGGGGCAGCCATGGTTAAGGACGGGGAAATCATCACGGTGCGGCCCAGTGTGCCCATCGACACGCTGCAAAAGTTGCCCAACTACGTGGGCATTTCCCGCGACACGGCGGGCGCCCAGGGCATTTCCATGAATGTGGTCATTATTCCCGCTGGGGCCAAGGCCAAGCCGCATTACCACGAGGGCTTTGAAACCGCCATTTACATTCTGAAGGGCGAGGTGCAAACCTTTTACGGCGAGGGGTTGGCCAAGTCGTGCATCAACAAGCAGGGCGATTTTCTGTACATTCCCGCCGGTTTGCCGCACCAGCCCGTGAACCTGAGTGCCGACACGGATGCGATTGCCTTGGTGTCGCGCACCGATGCCAGCGAGCAGGAAAGTGTTAGGGCTTATGAGCCTTGATTAGGCTATGGTTTGCACAGTGAATTTGCTGTTATTGAAGGTGCCCACACCTAGCCGAGTACCGTCGGGTTGAATCAATTCAATCAACATCGGGTTGCGTGGGCAGGCTTGGTACAGGAAGGCCGTCTTTGAAGCAATCCATGACCGAGCAACCGCATTCGATTGTTGATTTTGATGCCCCATGGCGAGTGCGATGATGTCTACTGATGGGATAGCTTGGCGCATCATGCTTGCTCCATTCGATGTATCCATCAAGTTTACTCGGCCTGCAATTCATAGGCATCGTCAAACGAAAGGTACTTTGGGTCTGCTCATTGCTGCTCTGTGGGTGCTGTATCGGTCATAATCCCGTTTCCCCATTACAACCCCGAGTGCCCCCATGGCCTTGCGCGCCACTGTTTATAAAGCTGTGCTGGATGTGTCCGACCTGGACCGCAACCATTTCTCCCAATACCCGCTGACGCTGGCGCTGCACCCCTCAGAAACCGAGGAGCGCCTGATGGTGCGCATGCTGGCCTTTGTGCTGTATGCCGGGCAGGACACGCAGTTTGGCAAGGGCATTTCTGCGGAAGACGAAGCCGCCGTGTGGGAGGTGGACCCGACAGGGCGCATCAAGGTGTGGATTGACGTGGGCCAGCCCGATGAAACGCGGGTGCGCAAGGCCTGTGGCCGGTCCGACCAGGTGGTGATTGTGTGTTACACCCGCGCCGCCGAGGTGTGGTGGAAACAAAACCAGGACTGGCTGAACAAGCTGGACAAGGTGCGTGTGCTGCAACTGACACCCGACGACAGCGCGGCCTTGGCGGGCCTGGCCCAGCGCAATATGGAGCTGGCCTTCACCGTGCAGGAGGGGCTGGTGTACGCCGGTGAAGTAACCGTGGCCCCGGTGGAATTGAAGGCCGCAGCGGTGTAAGGCGGTGTTGTGGTGCGCAGCGGGCAAGGTTTTTGCACCTTCAGCCCAAAATGCCCGATCAACCTGTGTTGGCAGGTACGGGTGTGTCAATTCGACACACTTGGCCCGCTGAAAGCCGCTGCTCCGCCATGACCATTAAACCACTGACCACCGCATTGCAGGCCGCTGGCCTGGCCACTTTGTTTCTTGCCCTGCCGGTGTGGGCCGAGCCCACGCTGGACGACATGGTGGTGTCGGCTACCCGCGACCCGAAGGACGCCTTTGACATTCCCGCATCCGTGGACAAGGTGAATGCTGAAACCCTGCGCAACGCGGGTGGCTTTCAGGTGAACCTGTCGGAAACCCTGGTGCGGGTGCCCGGTTTGGTGATCAACAACCGCAACAACTTTGCGCAAGACCTTCAAATTTCCATTCGTGGCTTTGGTGCTCGGTCCACTTCCGGTGTGCGTGGCTTACGCCTGTTTGCCGACGGCATACCGGCCACGATGCCTGATGGGTCGGGCCAGATTTCCCATTTCAGTTTGAGTTCAGCGGAATCGATTGAGGTGTTGCGCGGGCCGTTTTCTTCGCTGTACGGCAATTCGTCGGGCGGGGTGATTGTGGTCACCACTGAAGACCCGAAGCCCGGCCAGTCGATTGAGTTCAGCGGTGCGCTGGGCAGTGACAGCACACGCCGTGCGGGCGTGAAGTTCAACACGGGCAGTGAGAACTTTGGCTGGGTGTTGGATGCGTCGCGTTTTGAAACCGACGGCTACCGCGACCACAGCAAAGCCACGCGGGACAACCTGAACAGCAAGATGAAGTTCAAGCTGGGCGACACGCGTTTGACTTGGCTGGTGAACACGGTGGACATGCCCGATGTGCAAGACCCACTGGGCCTGACCGCCAACCAATTGGCCGCCAACCGCCGCCAGGCAGGCACCAACGCAGTGGCCCGCAACAGCCGCAAGAGTGTGCAGCAGTCGCAAACGGGCTTGGTGGTTGAGCATGACTTCACACCCACCACGGGCTTGGTGTTCAGCCCCTATGTGGGCGAGCGTTCCATTCGGCAGGTGTTGGCCAGCGGCACGGTGATTGACCTGAACAACGAGTACTACGGCGCAGACCTGCGTTTGCGACACCAAACCAGCCTGTTAAACATGCCGCTGTTGCTGAGTGTGGGCATGACGGTGGGTGAGTTGGAGCAGGCGCGCAAGGGCTTTCCGGATGAGGTGAGCCCATTGAACCGGGATGAGTCCAACACGGCCAGCCAATTTGACCAATACGTGCAGGCGGAGTGGTTGTTGTCGGACAAGTGGAGTGTGTTTGGTGGGCTGCGCAGTTCCACGGTGGAAATTCGCTCCAAGGACCAGTTTCTGAGCAATGGCGATGGCAGCGGCTCGCGGGACTATTCCGCCACCACCACCAACGCCGGGGTGACTTACGCCTTAAGCGACACGCAGAAGGTGTATGCGTCCTACGGTGAAGGGTTTGAGACACCCACCTTGCTGGAAACCGCGTACCGCTTGGTGCCCGGGGCCCCCAACTTCAACCCTGATTTGAACGCCGCCAAAAGCCGCCAGTATGAGGTGGGTTACAAGGCGCGTTACGACCAAACCAAAGTGAATGTGGCGCTGTATGCCGTGGACACCACCGATGAAATTGTGGTGCGCGCCGCTTCAGGGGGTGTGACTGCATTTCAGAATGCGGGCCAAACCTGGCGCGAGGGGCTGGAGCTGGGCCTGCAGCACCGTTTCAACACGCAGTGGCAGGCGGCCATGGCGCTGAACCTGATCAATGCCGAATACAAAACCACCAACACTGCGATTACCGCAGGCAACAACCTGCCGTCCATTCCCGGCCAAACTGCGTTTGCGGAACTGGTGTACAAGCCCGCAGACCGTCTGGAAACTGCGGCTGAATTCAGGTACATCGGCGGCCTGTATGCCAACGACGCCAACACCGCTGAAACCGCCACGGCCACGGTGTGGAACTGGCGCATCAACCACAGCCTGCCTTTGGGTTCGGGCTGGACGCTGCGCACACAGGCCCGCGTGGACAATGTGTTTGCCAAGGAATACGTGGGCTCGGTGATTGTGAACCAGGCGCAGGGCCAGTTCTACGAACCCGCAGCCACTCGGCAAGTGCTGGTGGGTGCAAGCTTGGCATACCGCTGGTAAGCCGGGACGCTACAATCAGGGCTCTTATTCATTTTTTATTGTGACGCCCTATGCCCTGGTTCAAGCTCAGCCCCGTGACGGATGAGCGGTTCTTCGACACCGCCCCCATCCGCTTTGATTATGAAATGCACTTGCCCGTGTCTGCCGATGAGGTGTGGGCTGGCTTGACCGCCGACCGCCCTTTGGGCTGGTGCAAAATGCTCAGCGTGCGTTACACCTCCCCGCGCCCGTTTGGTGTGGGCACCAAGCGGGAGGTGGGTGTGCAGTTCAACATGGCCCGCATGAAAGAACACTTTTTCATTTGGGACGAGGCCAAGCGTTGCCACGCGTTTTATGTGGAAGAGTCGAACGCGCCGCTGCTGGACAAGTTTGCGGAGTACTACGAGGTGACACCCACCGACAACGGTTGTGTGTTTGTGTGGCGCTTTGCCATGCAGGCCAAACCGGGTGTGGCCACGGTGTTGGGCTTGAGCAAAGGGCTGGTGAAGAAGCTGGTGTTTGACCGCCTGATCAGCGACACGGAGAAGTGTTTCCGCCGCTAAGCCCTGTCGTTTGCCGTGTGCCCCGCGCTTAATCGAACAGGGCCGCCGATTTGATGTGGCACCACACGGCTTGGCCGGGCTGCAGGTGCAGTTGGTCCACCGCGCGGCGGGTGAGGGTGCCCAGCACTTGGGCGGTGCCGCACAGCACTGACACTAGCATTTGTGAAGGGTGTTCGCCCGGTGTCAGCGCCTGCACGTTGCCTTGCAGAATGTTTTGAATACTGCTGCCCTGCGGTGGCTGGATGGACAGGCTGACGCTGCGCGCAGGCACGCGCACCCGCACGGCATGGCCCAGGGCCAAGCCCGGGTCGCGCACCCACAATGGGCCTGCGGTGCTGTCCACACGGGCCAGTTGGTAGGCGTGGTCCAATTCACCCACGCAGCCTTCCAGCACTACGCAGGCGTCGTCGCCCAGCAGGCGGGTTAGCGCCGGGTGGGCCATCACGGTGTGCACGGGCCCGCAGGCTTGCACTTGGCCGCTTTCCAGCACCAGCACATGGTCGGCCAGCCGGGCCAGTTCGTCGGTGGAGTGGGTGACGTACACCATGGGCAGGTTCAGTTGGTGTTTCAGGCGTTCCAGCCAGGGCAGGATGTCCTTTTTGCGGGCAGGGTCCAGCGCGGCCAGCGGTTCGTCCAGCAGCAGCACGCGGGGCTGGGTGGCCAGTGCGCGGGCGATGGACACGCGTTGGCGCTCCCCGCCGGACAAGGTGTTCGCAGGCCGGCTCAACAGCGGGGCAATGCCCAGCAAGTCGATGGCGTGTTGAAGGGCCTGCGGCCCGCCGGGCTTGGCGCTGCGGCGCAGCCCGTAGGCCAGGTTGTTGCGCACGTTCAGGTGCTCGAAGAGGCTGGCCTCTTGAAACACATAGCCCAAGTCGCGTTGCCAGGTGGGGGTGTGGTGTTGCGGGCCTTGCCAGTGCAAGTCGCCCACTTGAATGCTGCCCTGCGCTTGTTCAAGCCCGGCGATGCAGCGCAGCAGGGTGGTTTTGCCCGAGCCCGATGGGCCAAACACCACGGTGATGCCGGGCATGGGCAGGTCAGCCTGCACATGAAGTGCAAAGCCTGCACGCTGCAGGTTGAGGTGGATGGACAGGGTTTGCAGGGCCGTCATGGTGCAACCGGGTTGGGCCGTTGGCGCAGGCGCGTCAGCAGCAACAGCACCACAAACGAGAACACCACCATGCCTGCGGCCAGCACGTGGGCGGCGTCATATTCCATGGCTTCCACATGGCCGTACAGTTGGGTAGACACCACGCGGGTTTGGCCGGGGATGTTGCCGCCGATCATCAACACCACGCCGAATTCGCCCACCGTGTGCGCAAAGCTGAGCAGGGTGGCGGTCAGCAGGCCAGGGCGGGCCAGCGGCAGGGCGACGGTGAAAAAAGTATCCAGCGGGCGGGCACGCAATGTGGCGGCCACTTCAAATGGGCGGCGGCCCAAGGCTTCGAAAGCGTGCTGAATGGGTTGTACTGCAAAGGGCATGGAAAACACCACCGACCCGATCAACAGGCCAGTGAATGAGAAAGACAGCACGCCCAAACCCAGCGACTGTGTCAGTTGCCCCACCCAGCCTTGTGGCCCCAGCAGCACCAGCAGGTAGAACCCCAGCACCGTGGGCGGCAACACCAAAGGCAGCATGACCATGGCCCCCACCGGCCCGCGAAACCGGGAATGGGTTTGCGACAGCCACCACGCCAGCGGGGTGGCCAACAGCAACAGCACCAGGGTGGTGGCGGTGGCCAGTTTCAGGGTGAGCGCAATGGCTTGCAGCGCTTCGGGGCTTAATGGCATGGTGGGGGCATTGCAATGGCCTTGGGGGCTTAAAGGTCGTAGCCAAATGAGCGAATGATGGACCGCGCTTTGTCGCCCTGCAAGTAAATCAAGAGGGCTTGGGCTGCGGGGTTGTCTTTCCCGGCGTTGAGCAGTGCTGCGTCCTGCCGGATTGGGTCGTGCAGGTTACCGGGCACCACCCACGCGGAGCCTTCTTTCAGTGTGCCGTCCGCCCACACTTGCGACAGGGCCACGAAGCCCAGTTGGGCGTTGTCGGTGCTGACAAAGTGAAATGTTTTGGCGATGTTCTCGCCCTGCACGAACTTGGGTGCGAGGCTGCTGGCCAGCCCCAGTTTGTTCAGCGTTTCCATGGCGGCAGCGCCATAGGGGGCCAGCTTGGGGTTGGCAATGGCGATGCGGCTGAACTCGCCTTGGCTAAGCACTTTGCCTTGCGGGTCAACCAGTGTGGGGTTGCGGCTCCACAGCACAAGTTTGCCGGTGGCGTAAGTGTAGCGGCTGCCGGGCACCACGGCCCCTTCTTTCTCAAGCTTGTTGGGGGTGGTGTCGTCAGCGGCTAAAAGAACATGGAAGGGGGCGCCATTCTTGATTTGCGCATAGAAGTTGCCGGTGGCCCCGAAGGACAGTATCGCCTTGTGCCCTGTGTCTTTTTCAAACTGCTCGGCAATTTGCTTCATGGGCGCGGTGAAGTTGGCGGCCACGGCCACGCTGACTTCGGCCGCTTGAACCGGGAAAGCCAGCAGGGCAGTGGTGGCGATTGCGCAGAGGCGTTGAATGGCTTTGAACATGGTGCTGCCTTGGGGTGGGTTGATTTACACTGATGCATCATAGCACCGCTATTCTTATTGGGAATAGCGCGTTATCCCTGAATATGCATTGAACCAAGGTTGAGCCTTCATGAGTAAAGCAGCCATTCGGTACGACTTGGCTTTTGACAACCCGGTGTCCGACAAACGGGTGGACATTCTGCGCGCCTTGGGCGAGACAGGCTCCATTTCCGAGGCGGCGCGCCAGTGCGGGGTGAGTTACAAGGCGGCGTGGCAGGCGGTGGAAACCCTGTCCAACCTGGCGGGGGTGCCGCTGGTGCACAAGTCGGTCGGCGGTACAGGCGGTGGCGGTGCGCAATTGACGGAAGCTGGCCTGCAGGTGTTGGAGGCGGCCGCTGAATTGCAGGAGGCCCAGCGCCGGGTAATGGACCGCTTGAAAGGCAGTGCCGGTTTTGCACTGGACACTGGCCGTTTGGCCGGCTTGGGTTTGCGCACCAGCATGCGCAACCACTTGCCTGCAGTGGTGAGGGCTGTGCGCGCGCAGGCGGGCCATGTGCGGGTGCAGATGGAGCTGCTGGGTGGCTTGCCGCTGCATGCCACCATCACCCGAGAAAGCCGCCAGTTGTTGGGGCTGGAGGCGGGGTTGCAGGTGTTGGCCTTGTGCAAGGCGTCGGGCGTGGTGTTGAACCGGGACGATTGCCCAAGCCCCGGCGTGAATGCCCTGCCCGGGCAGGTCAGCCGTGTGGCACCCGCGAAGGGCCCGGCGGAGGCCACAGTGCAGTTGGCACCCGGTTTGCAGTTGGTGGGCTTTGCTGACCCTAACCTGCGCCAGCGGCTTGCCGTGGGCCAGCCTGTGACAGCCCATGTGCCCGAGGCGGCCGTGGTGATCGGCCTTCTGGGCTGATTCACCAGAAATGGCTAGAGAAAATGGGGGTGTTTATTCGTTCGGTTTGAAGGGCTTGCGGGTTAACTGGTGAACCTGGGGGTGCTGTCCGCACCCCAATTCCAATACCCAAGGAGCATTCATGAAGACACTGCCATTTGTTGCGGCCCTGCTGGCCGTTTTGTCCACATCTGCCATGGCGAACGATAACTTTGCCACCCCCAAACAAGCCGAGCAAATGGTGGCCCAAGCGGTGAAGGCGGTGAACGCCGACAAAGCGACCGCGTTCAAGGAAATCACCGGCAAAGACAAAAAATGGGTTCAACTGGACCTGTACCCTGTGGTTTACGGCATGGACGGCAAGTGCCTTGCCCACGGCCAGAATGAAAAGCAGGTGGGCAAAGACCTGATCGAGCTGGCCGATGCCGATGGCAAGGAATTCATCAAAGAGCGCGTGGAACTGGCCAAGTCCAAAGGCAAGTTCTGGCAGGACTACAAGTTCACCGACCCGGTTACCAAAAAAGTGCTGCCCAAGTCCGCTTACTGCGAGAAGGCAGGCGACCTCATTGTGTGCGCGGGCGTGTACAAGCGCTGAACCCTGTACGGCATGGCTGACCCCACGTGGTGGCCCATGCCGGTGAGTGAGATGTCTCATGAAAATCAAAGCCAAAGTATTTTTACCCTCGGCCATCAGCGTGTTGATGTTGCTGATTGTGGGGGTGGTCAGCGTGATGGGTATGCGCTCGCTGAATAGCGCCCTGCATGAAGTCACAGACAAGGGTGTGCACCAGGTGGAGGTGCTGCGTGATGCCCGCGCGGCGCTGTTGCAGGCGAACCTGGTGACTTATCGCCTGTTTTCGACCATCGTCAACCTGGATGAAGGGCGAATCAAACAGGAAACCAGTGTGGCGCTGGGGCATGCTGACCGTGCCATCGCCAGCATGAACACCTTGGCAGAGGATGCCCTGTTGTCGCCGGAGGACAAAGCAGCCTTGGCGCAATTGGCAGAACCGTTGGCCAAGTACAGGAAATCGATTGCCCAAGCGATTGACATGGCTGATTCAGACTTGGCGGCGGCCACTGGCATGATGCAGGCGGCCGACAAGCGCTTTCTGCAAATCAGCGAACCCCTGCAAAAATTGATTGATGCCAAGAAAAGCCACACCAAGGAATTGATTGCCGAGGCGAACGGGCAGGCCAACTGGCTGCTGGTGGTGACTGCCGTGGTGTTTTTGGCCGGCGTTGCAAGCGCGGTGCTTGTGTCGCTGTTGCTGGCCGGGCGCATTGTCAGCCCCATGTTGTTGGCCATTGGGGCGGCGAAGTCGATTGCGGCGGGCAACCTCACCAACACCATCAACACGGAAGGCAAGGATGAAACCGCCGAATTGATGGGCGCGTTGGATGGCATGCAAACCAGCCTGCGTAACCTGATTGGCCGAATTGGCGAGAACGCCGGGCGCACCGAGCAGTCCTGCGGGGCCATGTCCTCGGCGTTGAAAGACATCACTCATTCCGTGAATGGCCAAAATGAGGCCACCAGTTCAGTGGCCGCCGCCGTGGAAGAAATGACGGTGAGCATCAACAACATTCACGACAATGCCACTCAGGCCTTGAAAGTGAGTGCCGAGTCTGCCGAGCTGGCGTCCAAAGGCGTCAGCGTGATTCAGAGTGCATCGGATGAAATGCTGAATATTTCAGCCACCGTGAGCAAGGCCGCCGAGGTTATTAACTTGGTGGGCCAGCAAACCATCGAGATTTCCAGCATTGTGAACACCATTCGTGAAGTGGCCGAGCAAACCAACCTGCTGGCTTTGAACGCGGCCATTGAAGCAGCGCGGGCTGGGGAGCAGGGCCGTGGCTTTGCCGTGGTGGCTGACGAGGTGCGCAAGCTGGCCGAGAAAACATCCAGTTCATCAGAAGAAATTCGCAGCATGATTGAAGCGGTGCAAAACAGCGCCGACCAAGCGGTGGGTAGCATTCATCACATGGTGACCCAGATGGGCACCACCGTGGAACAAGCCACCAGTGCCCGGTTGGCCATTGAGCAGATTCAGGCCAGTGCCGCGCAAAGCCAGGGTTTTGCAAGGGACATTTCCATGGCCTTGGGTGAGCAGTCGTCGGCCAGCCACCTGATTGCCCGGCAAATTGAGCACATTACGCAGATGAGTGAAGTGAACGCCAACAGCGTAAGCCAGGCTGGGCATGCCATGCAGGCGTTGGAACAGGAATCGCGCCAGTTGGGTTCTGCGGTGGCGTGCTTCAAAGTGTGAGTTGTCAAACATCGCCTTAGGCGGTGAGTTTCAAAGCCCGGTTTCCGCAAGGAGCCGGGCTTTTTTGCGTCCGGCCTTTGCTGCTTTCGTTCGCACCTTCCTTGGGTAGGTCTACAACATTACATGCTGTTAACTTATTCGGACAAAAACTTCCGAACATTCAGCAACATTAAGTTGGGTTGGGTGTAGAGTGTTCTCTTGTAATAATTTGGTCGACATTCTGTAAGAATAGCTAGCCTTGATATCACTGGGCTTGAAAGCGGTTTTGATTATTTCGACACCGAATTGCATGAGTGTGTACAGATTGAAAATCACACCACGCGTTGATTTATCAAAAATTAACAGTTTGTTCGAATCCAGTTGTTCAAAAATTCAGTAAATTGCATACAAGCCCACAGTCTTTGTAAGAAAAACACTGACAATTGCGCCTGGCCGTATTCGTATCTTGGAGATTCACGTGAGTAAAAAGCCAACCACCCCACAGCACACCGCACCTCAGAACACCAAAAAAGACGCGGTCACTGACCTGCGCCTGGGCAAAACATTGCCTGTTGCGCAGGCCAAAGCCAATGCGCGCAAGCCCGGCCAAGAGGAGCTTCAGGCCCAGATTGCTGAGCAAGTGGCGCAGCAGGATGAGCAATTGCTTGAGCAGGCGGCGGTAGAGCAACAGGGCGGTATGCAGTTGGCCCAAGCCGCTGCTGAAGGTGCAGCCACAGCGACAGACGCCGCAGCCGGTGGCAGCGCCGAACAGGGTTTGGTTGGCCCCTTGGCTGGCGCATTCAACCCCCTGCTGGCTTTGGCCGGTGTGGGGGTGGTGGCAGGTGCTAGCGGTGGCGGTGGTGGTGGCGCAGCCGCACCTGCGCCAGCAGCGGTGGTGAACAAAGGCTTGGCGGTGGATGGCTACATTGAAGGCGGCCAGATTTTTGTACAGGCCGAGAACGGCACCCGCACGCTGGTGGGCAGAACTGGTGACAAAGGCCAGTTCATCGGTTTGGACAACACCCCCGGATTGAAGCTGACCGAAGCGCAATCCAAGTTGGTGCTGGTGTTGACCGGCGGAACCGACACAGGCGATGGCGACCAAGACTTGGGTGCAAACACCCTGACCTTGACAGCCCCTCCCGGGTCGAGCGTGATTTCCCCATTGACCACGCTGGTTGTGGCCTTGAAAGAAAAGAATGGCGACATCAGCTTTGAGCAAGCAGAAAAGCAGATCAAGCAGGCCTTTGGCATTCCCGACAGCACAGACCTGAACACGCTGGACCCAGTGACAGGCGAAATCATCGGCAGCGAAGACAGTTCCGTGTCGGCTGCTGTGGCGTTGGAAGCTTTGCAGGCCGGTGCTGCAGTGAACCAGATTCTGTTCGCGGTGTTGGGTGCAACCGCCAACAGCGGCGTTGACCAGGAAGACGTAATCGCCAGCGTGCTGGACGCCATTGAGGACGCAGGGGGTGAATTGTCACCCGCAGCACTCGCCTTGGCTGCAGTGGGCGACCTGGACCTTAACGATTTGACCAAGATCGCATTGCAGAAGGCCATCGCTGATGACCTGAAGGCCATTGAAGACGCTACCTCAGTTGACGGCACTTTCACTGCCCAGCAAGAAGCGGAGAATTCACCGACCCCAGTGGTGACGATTGGCGAGGCAGATCCAGCAGGCGTGTTGGTGTTTGGTGAAACAACCATTGATGTAGAAGGTGGCTTGCTGACTGTAACCAGCGGG
Source organism: Limnobacter sp. (assembly GCF_046297615.1). Classification (GTDB taxonomy): domain Bacteria; phylum Pseudomonadota; class Gammaproteobacteria; order Burkholderiales; family Burkholderiaceae_B; genus Limnobacter. The sequence goes on from NZ_JBKBHM010000001.1 coordinate 490,924, forward strand.
GAAGACGTTCAAACATTTGCTTACCTAAACACCGTCGAAACTGATGATGTCGATGTCAACGAGCCCGAAGTTAACGTGAACCTGCGATCTGGTGTTGAGCCCATGGTGGCCATCACCACAGGCGATGTGACCGTCACTTCCGAGCAACCTCGCGAGATTCTGGTTCACGGCAAAGACACCTTTGTGGTGGATTCTGAAGATCCGATTGATGCTGAGCAGATTGGTCTGTCCAGCCTTGCCAGCACCGTGTTCGCCCCTGGCTTCATTGGCGGTGTTGATGTCGCCGGCGGTGCCTTGACCTTCAACACCTCGCTGGACTACCCCAGCCTGACGCGGGTGTCCGAAGGTGCGAACTCCGCCACCATTAACTTGAATGCTGATGGCAGCACCAGCTATTCCAATGTGGAGGCGCTGGCCAAAGACGTCACCGTGAATGTCGCGGGTGATTCATCTGACTCCGCCACCCTGGTACTGGGCGGCGGTGCCACCGTTGCTCTGTCCAGCAACAATGGCGGCCAACAAAGCACCCGCAGCTTGGACGCAGCAGACTCTGTCACTGTCAACTTTGAGTTGAGTGAAGGTTCCTCCAGTGCAGCCTCCGAAATTGCGGCGGACACCGTGCAGTTCAATTTGGCCAACACCACCCTGAGTAACTTGGTAGTGCATGGTGGCCGCACTGTGTTCACTGACAGCAATGAATTCAAGCAAGCGGTTGCATTGCCGCAAATTGTGGCGCCGATTATTGTGGCCCCCTCTGGGCCTGGCGTTGCCGATACACCGACTACGCCGGTGGCTCAGTCAATTAGTACCTATGCCTTGCAAACAGTGGACACCTTGGCCGCCAGTTCAGTGACTGCATCGCCAGGCGATGCCGAGGTAACTAACCTGTTCTTTGGTGTGTCTGTTTCAGCCGACACCGTGGCGTTTGAGAATGCGACCAACTTCTACAGCAGCTCTTCAGATTTCGGCGGCATTGATGGCGGCAACAGCCGTTCAATCAGCAACAGCCAGACTGGTGAGGTGACTTATGACGTCGTGAGCGGTGAAGATTTCTTCACACGTTTCAGCTCCTCGGATGAATACCGCCTGAGCCGCGCCGCCGCCGACGAAGTGACCATTTCACTGGCCGATGTCGCCGATGCACAGATTGTTGCCGTGACCAGCAACTTCACGCTGAACCAGGATGTGATTGAAGACACCAACGGTGGTTATGCCTCCGTCAGCGTAAACGGTGGTGTGGAAGTTGAGTACAGCCGAACCAGCAGTACACCGGGCAACGGTGTGCCCAACACCTTCGCGTACCAAACAGCACGGACGACTGAAGCCGCCGACCGGGTGGACATCAACACCAATGGTGCTGTTCAGGTGATGGCGTTGACACCGCAGGAAGGATCCATCCGTGATTTCGCCGCTGTGGTGTTGAACCCAGGTATCGCAGCCAACAATGTAAGCCTGGCTGCCAACAGTGTTCAGTTGAACATGATCTCGGGTGCTACGCAGTATGGCGAAGACAGTCAGAGCATGAACAGCAAAGAGGCCTATTCAGGCCAGAGCGAAGCGAGCATTGTGGTTGAGGGCGCCGAGTCCGTGTCCATCACCGCAGAAAGCCTCAGCATTTCGAATGACTGGAGAGCCCCCTCCGCTGGTCTGATTGTTGCTGACACCATCAATCTGAATGCCGGTAGCATTCAGCCCGTGAATCTGGCAGGTGGCATTGAGTACAGTAACATTGGTAGTTACAGTGGAAGCTACTTGGATGGAACCAGCGAGAACAAAGACAGTACTACCACGGTGACCACTGCTGCGTCCGAAGTGAATGTGGTGCTGGGCTTGGCTGGCGGTTCTTCATCCCTGACGGTTGTCGCTGACAAACTGAGTGTCGTGAACACGACCGCCGCCCGAGTGCAAGCCACCGAGTTGGTGATCGATGCCCCAGCAACAGTGTTCAACTCCTTCACCTTTGAAGCCAACGGCGGATTTGAGGCGACACTCACCAACGAGTCCAGCAATACACGCACACCGACCACCTACACCGGCAATGTGTCAGTTCCGGATGGATTCACAACCACCTTTGTCCAGGTAACAAGCGGGGGTAACACGTCCAGCTCGGTGTCCATTCAGGCTGCCAGTGAGGTGTCTGTACAGGTGCAGGGCAACATCAACGTGAACCAGAACTCCGAGTTTTTCTCCTCGGCCGTCAAGTCGCGCTTTGAACTTCCTGGAATTGTTGCCAAAGACGTCACCTTGTCCAGCGATGGCATTTACCTTGAAAATGGTATCAGTGGTGCTGTGACTGTTTCCGAAAGCAGCGGGAACTCCAGCTTCACCACCAACGTGATCTTCACGGACAGCAATGGCAACGTGACCAACCCCAACGGCAATATTGTGCAGCAGGGCTTCTCCAACTCCAGCAGTGCAGAGTTGCACATCACTGCCGCTGATTCTGTGGTGTTGACGGCTGAATTCAGTGTGGAAGGCCCCGGGCGCAGTGGGTTTATCCATGCGGATTCTTTGGAAGTGACGGCCAGCTACATCAGCAGTCTGCAAGTTGGGGGTGATTTGAACGGCGAGCAAAACTTGTCCCGCAGCTTCTCGACACAGGCTGGCAATACAAGCAGCTCGACCCAGGATTTCACCATTGAAGGTTCCTCCAACGTTGAACTGCGCGCTGAAGTGGAGAACAACGGCGAATATGGCACTGTTAGCGAGGTGATCGTCTACGGTGGTTCAGACAGCACCGATGTGGTGACGGTGTCGGCCTACGGTATCTATGACCTCACGATTCAGGGTGAAACCCGATTCAGTTCCGGTGAAGGTGAAAGCTACCAAAAGGCAGCCAATCGGGTTGAAGTGTCGACTGTCATTGAAGGCGAAAGCTTCAGCAGCAATGACAACGTGACCATCATGGCGAAATCAGGCTTTGTCAATTTGGGCAATGGCAATGACTACATCGAGTTGCGAGACTCCGTGACTGAAGCTCAGGCACTTTCAGTGGATTTGGGTTCCGGTGACGACACCCTTGCCTTTGACGACTACAGCCGCGACGACTTTACCGTCACCTTTGACGCTGCTTCCGGCGCATTGACTTTCACTGCGGTGAATACCGAGGCGCGTGACATTTACACCGTGAAAGGTGCGGAAGTTGTTGCATTCAGCGACGGTAACTACAACGTGGTCAATGGCACATTGCAGTTGCAGTCACAGGTCATTGAGTTGCTTGCACTGCAAAACGACGTGGTCTAAACCCAATCAAGCCCCTTAGGGCTTGATGCCAGAACCCCGGTGCTCACAAGGTGCCGGGGTTTTTGTTTATGGTGTGTTGCCAACTGACTTGATGTAGATCATTCGTATGTGTATTATTCGCATACGAACTATAAGTGAGCCCAGCTTGAAACGTCGCCTCTACTTTCTATTAAACCGGGCACGCACCGTACTACAACGCTACGCCGACAGCGGGGTGACCCGTGAAATCGGTGTGCCTGTGGCCCAGGTCAGTGTGCTGTTTGCCGTGGAAAAGCACCCGGGCGCCACCTTGGCCGAGTTGGCCAAGGTGATCGGCTTGAACAACCCGGGAATGACCAGCCTTGCCCAGCGCATGGTGGAGGCAGGTTTGTTGGTGAAATGCCCCGTGCCCGGGGACCAACGGGCATGGTCGCTGAACATGACTGACCGTGGTTTGCAGGCGTGTGCCGCTGCAAAGCCCCTGCTGGCCAAAATGAACCGCCAGCTGGAAGCCGGGTTCACCGCTGAAGAGCTGGATGTGGTGGCCCGTTTTCTGGAAGCCGTCACCCAACGTTTTGACACCAAGGAATGAACATGAGCACTACTGAGCAGTTGGCCCAGCGCATCGCCAACAACCCATTTTTGGGCTTTCTCAAGCTGCGCGGTGCAGAACGGCAAGGCACGGTGGCGCAATTGCCCTTTGAGCCTCTGCTGAAAAACCACGTGGGCACCTTGCACGCAGGGGCGTTGTTTGCCACAGCCTTTGTGAGGGCCCAAGCTGAAGCCCAGGCTGTGTTGGGCCCGGGGGTGAACGTGCACCGCTTGAAATCCTCCTCATCCATACAGTACAAGCGCCCGGGCAAGGGGCCTGTGTGGTGCACAGCGACAGCCCACCAAACAGAGGCGGGGCTTCAGGTGCAGTGTGTGCTGCACAGCGAGGCCGATGAGCCCTTGGCGGTGTTCAACACCACATTCAGCCTGACGGAGGTGTGACTTGGACGCGCTATTGAATGCAGTGATGCGCCCTTTGGTGCGCTTGCAGATGGACGGGAAAGTGCCGTTGGCCAAAGCCATGGGGGTGACATTGCTGAACATGGGCAACGGCGTGGCCAGCAGTGCCCTGGCCGCCAAACCCGAACTGATGGATGAGTTGGGCCATGTGCACCCATGTGCGGTGTTTACACTGGCTGAAACCTGCTCGGGCGGGGCGATGGCGGGTGGTTTCGCATCGGTGATCCTGAAAGTCCGCCCCGTGGCCGCTCAGGTGGACTTTGAAACCCTGGCGCCTGCCCAAGGGCGTTGTATTGCCCGCTCACGCATTGATGGCGATGTGCCTGCATTGAAGCAAGAGCTGCGCAAGGCTGGAAAGGTATTCTTTCCGGTGTTGGTCGATGTGATGGATGAACAAGGCCGCGACGTGGCCCGCATGCGGGTGCTGTGGAACCTGAAGAGAACCTGAGCGAATGCGCACGCCATCAAGCCTGTGGAGGCAGGCGGCTCAGGCCTTGGGTTTGTTGGGGCTGGTCACGCTCCTGGTTGAATGGGTGCTGCTCGATCTCAGCCCGCTTGCAGGCATTATCGTCTACTTGTTTGCGGTCATGGTGGCCGCATCCTCGTTTTCATTCAGGGTGTCGCTGGTTACTGCTTTGGTGTCCTATTTGCTGGTGAATTACCTAGTGGTGCATCCCCGGTACTCACTGCAAATTCTCGACACAGGTTCCGCGCTGGTTTTGGTGTTGTATCTGTTGACCTCTATCCGCATCAACACCCTGGTTCACCGCTTGCGCGAGAAGTCTGCCGCCCTTGAGCAGGCGTTGTCCTACACCGTGTTTGCACGGCGCTTGAGTGAAGCACTGATGTCGCCGGAAACTGACGAGGAAGCTGCCCAAGCCGTGCGTACCGTCTTCGATGATGCGCTGGGCAAACGTGTGAATGTGGCCTTGCACCCTGATGTCCGCCTCACGACTGAAGGGGCCGCCGTAGAGCCAAGCCTGCTGGCCCTGGCCACTCAGCAATTGCAGGCCTGCCTGCAGCGCTTGCGCAGCGTGGAACGGGCCAACCAGGCGCAGGTGCTGGCCCGCGAACGGGAGGTTCGCAGCCAGTTGCTGCTGTCCATTTCCCACGATTTACGCACCCCGCTGACCACCATTCTTGGTGCAGCAACAGCCTTGAATGCACAGTCGGACAAACTCAGTGCTCAAGAGCAGACCCGCTTGCTGCAATCCATCGAAGCTGAGGCCTATCACATGGCCACCTCCACGGAGAATGTGCTGTCGCTGATACGCTTGGGCCAACTGTCTGCATTGCCTGAGCCTTTGGCGGAAGTGTTTCCCGATGAGTTGCTGGAGGTGACGGTGCGCCGATACACCATGCGCCAGAACCCCCCGGTGTTTCAAATTGACAATGAGTTACCGCCTTGTGTGATTCCGGGCAACTTCGCCTTGTTGTCTCAGGCCTTGGCCAACTTGGTTGACAATGCACTGGCCGCACAACACCCAGAACGCAGTTTGCGCCTGCATGTTCATCCTTGGGCCCACGATGCCATCGACCCAATCTGCATCACGGTGCTGGACAACGGCCCCGGCTTTCCGGACGGGTTCAGCCCCGCACATTTGCGACCACTGTTGACTGACCCAACGCGCACCCACCGTGGCCACGGATTGGGCTTGACCATTGTTCAATCCATTGTCGAGTTGCATGGTGGCCGACTGTTGTTAGACAATCAGCCCGGCGGCGGCGCTGCGGCGTCACTGGTGTTGCCAGCCCGGTGGCTGGACCTGGACAGTGTGGGAGATGGGCAAGATGAGTCTGATGCTGATTGAGGATGACCTGGCGATTGCCAGCATGTTGTCCACGGCGCTGACCGTAGAGGGGTACACCGTCCACCATGCCACCACGCTGGCGCAGGCTCGCGCCCTGTGGGCAGCGCAACCTGCCAGTGCCGTGTTGCTGGACTTATCCCTGCCTGATGGCGATGGCGTTCAATGGCTGAAAGAATTCCGGACACAGTTCAAGCAGCCGGTGTTGGTCTTGTCGGCCCGGGGTGACGAAGCCGACAAGGTAAAGGCGCTGGATGGGGGGGCTGACGATTACGTCACAAAGCCCTATGCCTTGCCGGAACTGCTCGCCCGTATTCGAGTGGCATTGCGGCGTGTGTCAGCGGCCCAGCCTGGCCCCAGGCTGGTGGAGTTTGGCGATGTGCGCATCAACCTGGACAGCTTTGAATTGTCCAGACAAGGCGCACGGCTGCACTTGACGGCCAAGGAGTGGCGGGTACTGGCCGCATTGGCCGATGCGCCGGGGCGCTTGGTGCGTCAACGCGAGCTGATGACGCACGTGTGGGGCCCTGAATACGCCGACGATGTGCATTACCTTCGCATCATCATGAGCAAGCTGCGCGCCAAACTGGAAGCCGACCCCGCTCAACCACGACACCTGATCACCGAGCCCGGGCTCGGATATCGCCTGCTTGTGCAATGATTTGACACCAGTTTTACGTTTTTTTTACTGCGCTCGTGGTTCCATGTCAGTCCAAAAAAATAGGGACAAGAGACACCATGAATCCACGCGGGAGACAACTGCTTGGGCGTACACCGGCTGAATGGCTGGTCAGCCTGCCGGTCATTTTATTGTTGCTGTTCACCTTGGTGATTGGCACCGGCGAAATGGTACACAGCCAGCTGCTCAAGCTGGGCGAAACCATGTTTGGCGAGCCCGCCAAGGGTTTGCAGTACTTCATGCTGCGCGGCGACAACCCCATGCCGTCGTGCAGCGTGGTCACCGACATCGACGCTGAGGTGGCCAAACAGGCCGAGTCCGCGAATGCCTCAAGCGGTGAGTTGGGCGACTTGTTCGGTGTGTCGGAACCCGTGGACCCCGCGGTGATTCGCAATGCGATTGTGTCTGCAAACGAGTTGTGCCAAAAGCAGTTGGACCAGTATCAGATGGTCAAAGCAGCAGACAGCCCGAAACTGCGTCAGTTTGTGGCACTGGAAACCGGGTTCCACCATGTATTCAGCAAGGGGATTGAGAACCGTCCGCTGATTCTGTTGGTGATGTTGGCCTTGGCCGCGCTGACTACCACGCGTGGTGTGCACCACGTCTCCATCCGGCCGCCCTTGACGCGTTTGGACTACCGCTTCGCTGTGGGTTCCGTGGCTTTGGCCAGCGCCATTACCGCCACCTCGTTTGTGTCCTATTACTTCGTCTCTAAAAGTTCGGGCGTGGCGATGGAACACGAGTACATGTATTTCATCTGGGTGTCGCTTTTTCTGGCGCTGACTGGCATTTCCGTGGCCCAGTGGTGGCGTCCGCCTTCGGACATGCAGCCCGGTGGCAAAGTGTCGTCGGCGCTGTTGTCCGTGCCGCTCTTCGGGGCCATGGGTGTGGTCTGCGGGCTGTACTTTTTCCTGCACCTGAATTTGCCCGGCGTAGCCATCTATGTGAGTACACTCCTGGAGTTGCCCAGCATTTTCCTGAGCCTGGCACTGTACATCTGGGCGGGCATGTTGCTCAAGCAAAGCCGAGTGGTGGACCTGTTCATGAACATTCTGCGGCCGTGGAAACTGTCGCCAGAATTGCTGACCTACATCATCTTGCTGGCCGCTGCATTGCCCACAGCCTACACCGGTGCGTCGGGCATTTTTGTGATTGCCGCGGGCGGTATTGTGTACAACGAAGTGCGTGCTGCGGGCGGCACCCGGCAGTTTGCCCTGGCGGCTACGGCGATGTCCGGGTCTTTGGGTGTCGTGTTGCGGCCCTGCCTGTTGGTGGTGTTGATCGCTGCGCTGAACAAGCAAGTCACCTCCAACGATTTGTACCACTGGGGGCACTATGTGTTCCTGCTGACCTCCACCCTGTTCTTCCTGTTTTCGCAGTTGACGCGCAGAAAGAAAGCCAACCTGGAGCGCCCCTTGGTGGCCATTCCCAAGATGCTGCGAGAGGTCGTGCCCGTGCTGCCTTACGCTGCGCTGGTGGTTGCGGTGGTGTGGTTTTATGAGTACTTCCTGAACACCCCGCTGAATGAGTCCACAGCGCCGGTCATCATGCCGTCCATCATGTTCTTCGTGCTCATTTTCGACAAACTGCGCACCCCCAAACCTTCAGCCCCAACACACACTGATGCGGCTGTTGAGTTGGCGCCGGTCGCCGATGCCCACCACAAAGACCGTCAGGAGGGGGTAGAGAAATCAATTCGGTTTGCGACATCCGAGGCCACCGGGCACATTGGCGCGTTGATCATGCTGATGGCCATGTCGCTGGCGGTGGGTGGCTTGGTGGAACGTTCCGAGGTGATGCAACTGGCGCCTGCCGAGTTTTCCAGCGCGTGGACTGCCATGACCTTCCTGATGATCACCAAGGTGATTCTGGGCATGTTCATGGACCCGTTTGGTGCGGTGATTCTGGTGTCCGGCACCTTGGCCCCGATCGCCTACAACAACGGGATTGACCCTTTGCACTTCTGGATGATGGTGCTGGTGGCTTTCGAGTTGGGTTATCTGATGCCGCCTGTGGCGTTGAACCAATTGCTGACCCGCTTGGTGATTGGGGACAGTGAGGTGAGGCTGGCTGATGGCGAAGTCAAGCGCAAGAAGTTTTACTGGCGTTACGAGCGCTGGATACTGCCCAGCATTGTGATGACAGTGGGAATGCTGATTACTGCGTATGGCCCGCTGGCGGTTCAGAAATGGACCGTGTTGCGCCCAGTGGCCAATTACTTCATGCCTGAGGGCACCGTGCTTCAAGAGCAGCCCACCACGCCTAACCGACAAGACCCCGATGTGGACCTGAGTGCTGCCGCTGCTAGAAGCGGCCCAGCACCGGCCCCACAGCCCTTGGAGGAAGCCGCGCCACCCGCGGCGGAGGCTGAAGTGGCCCAAGTGGTTCAGCAATGGGCTACCGACTGGTCAGGCAAAAACGTGGAGGCCTACCTGGCCCATTACGCACCCGAGTTTGTGTCTGCCGATGGTGTGCCACGGCCTGCTTGGGACGACCAACGCAAAACCCGTTTACTGGGCAAAAAGCAGATTCAGGTATCCGTTGAGGGCTTGAGTGTGGCTGCACAGACGGACAAAGCGGTGGCCTTGTTCACGCAGGTGTATCAGTCCGATTCCCTGAATGAAACCGTGACCAAAGAGCTGACATTCAAATCCCTCAATGGGCGGTGGCTGATTGTTGCGGAGCGAGTATTGAAATAAGGCCGTGGCAGGCGGGGTGTCGGTAAATTGCGGATTGTTGCCGCTCGCCCGCCTGGTTTAATCTGGCACTCTGAATGTCAATAGTTTTGGAGTGGCCTGTGCGCGTTCTGTTTCTGCCTGTTCTGACTCTGGCTCTGGCGGCCTGCATGGGCAATGAGCCCGCCGGAACCAGCAGCGGCAGCACGGCCCCGGCGTCTGGCCCGTCGGTGTTGACTCAGGAAAGCCTGATGTCTGCGGTCAGTGGCGGCCCCACGCCGTTGGGGCTGGGGTGTGGCTGGGTTGCTGCGTCCGACGCTGACAAAGCCAATATTGCATTTCCCGATTCCGCTGCCAAATACTGGGTGGCGGCTGCGCCGGTCACCCCCGGCACTCGGGTCCGCATCGATGGCCGTTTCCCCGACGCCCGCTACTTCTCATTCAACGCCTACGACCTTGCGCTTCGCCCAACCGATGCCATTGCTGATGTTGAGCTGGCCCCGGACGGGGGTGCGACAAACCCCTTCGTCAACGGAGGGGCTGCCGGTGGGGCTTACACGGCGTATTTGAAACACGGCGCATCACCCACCCAAAACCCGGAAGTCAGCCGTGAGCCGAACACCTTCTATGCAGGCGAAGTGAAGGTGGGGCCACTGCCCGTGCCCAACTCAGGCGTGGTGTTGTTCATCTACCGAATTTATGTGTCGGCTGCGGGCCAGTTTGGCGACGGCGGCGTTGGCCTGCCCAAATTGAGCATTGAAACTGCGGATGGCAGCCGCAACTTGGGCGCCCTGCCAGACTGCGCAGAGCCCTTGCTGCCCAACCTGGGCGGCGCATTGCCCGCCCTGGGCTTGAATGAACGCCTGCTGGCTTTAGACTACCCCAACGCTTTGGCGTTGGATTTTCCGACAGCCACCTACCCGCCGCGCACCAACAAGTTTTATGGCCTGGGCGAAGTGGCCACCCAGATTCTGGACGCGCGCACTGGTATTGCTTTACCCACACCGGGCAATGTGAGCCTGGGTGGTGGCGGCTTCCTCAGCAACATTCACAACGCGTACACCACCACCACATTCGCGCGGCGCTATGGCAGCCTGGCCTTGGTGCGCGCCAAAGCGCCGACTTACCGCAGCCAGCCCGGTGTGGCGCGTGGGGAGGAAAACCTGCGGTATTGGTCGCTGTGCGGCAATGAATTTGCGACCCAGCGGTACACCGACTGTGCGGCCGATTACCAAACTCCGCTGGACAACGAAGGCTACTTCACGGTTGTGCTGTCTGACCCGGCAGACCGGCCAGCCAACGCCACAGCGGAAAACGGGTTTTTGTGGTTGCCTTGGGGCCCTTACCCAGACCAAGTGTTGATTTATCGACACATGCTGGAGAACCCCGCGTTTGCCCAAGCCATTCAGCGGGTGAATAAACAGTCGCCGCTGGTGAACCAGATGGGGCCATTCACCCCTGTGGGCACCTACTGCAACCCCGCTGTGTTCACGCAGGCCAACCAAGCCAAAGCGGTGTTTGAGCAGTGTTTGGCTGACCAGCAGGCCAACCCGCCGGTGCAGGTGGCCAAGCGCTGAAGGCCGGTTCTGTCGAGCAGCCGACACTCAGAGGCATGGGGCTTGCATCCGTTTGAGTTACCGTTCAGTATCTGACACAGAAAAGAATTAAACCAAAATCGACAGGAGACACAAGGCATGCTGATCCGTTTTACCCAACCCGTTCGCACGGGCCTGTTGGCCGCTGCGCTGACCTTGGCCATGGGCGCTGCCCACAGCCAGAGCCTGGATGAATTGGGCAAGTCCCTCACCCCCGTGGGCGCCGAGAAAAAAGGCAATGCCGCGGGCACCATTCCTGAGTGGACCGGCGGTATCGCCAAGCCCCCAGCAGGCTTTGACGTCAACAAGTTCTCGACCTATCCGTTTTCGGACGACAAGCCGCTGTACACCATCACAGCCGCCAATATGGAGCAGTACAAAGCCAACCTGGCCCCCGGCCAGATGGAGCTGATGCGCCGCTACCCCACTTACAAAATCACTGTATACCCCACACGCCGCACGGCCGCTTACCGCCAGAGCGTGTATGACAACGCGAAGGCTGAAGCGGCCAGTGTGAAACTTGTTGAAGGCGGCAACGGCCTGACCGGCATCAAGAAGTCCAACATTCCGTTCCCTGTGCCCAAGAGCGGTATTGAGGTGATCTGGAACCACATTTTCCGTGACCTCGGTGGTTCTGTGACCCGTTACTCCGCCGACTTCCCTGTGCAGTCAGACGGCACTTTCACAGCCGGTAAGCGGATTGAAACCATTTCGTGGGCGTCCTACATGGACAACCCGGAGCCCAATCGCATTCTGTACTTCATGAACCAGATCACCGCGCCTGCCAACTCGGCCGGTGAAGTGGCCTTGGTGCACGAGCCCATCAACCAGGTGGAAGAACCCCGCTTGGCCTGGCAGTACAACCCCGGGCAGCGCCGCGTGATTCGTGCCCCAGAACTGGCCTACGACAGCCCAGGGATTGGTGCGGACGGCCTGCGGACCAACGACGACCTGAACGGCTTCAACGGTGCACCCGACCGCTACGACTGGAAACTGGTCGGCAAACGCGAAATGATCGTGGCCTACAACAACTCCAAGCTGGCCGACCGCAGCCTGAAGTACACCCAGATCATTGGCAAAACCAACATCAACGCTGACTTGCTGCGCTACGAGCTGCACCGTGTATGGGTTGTTGAGGCCAACCTGAAGCCGGGCAAACGCCACATTTACGCCAAGCGCGTGTTCTACATTGATGAGGACTCCTGGGCGATTCTCCACGCCGACCAGTACGACTCTCGTGGCCAGTTGTGGCGTATCCGTGAAATCTTCGGTACCCAGATCCCCTATGTGCCTACCTTTGGCGCGTCTGGTGAGGTACTGTATGACTTGCAGTCTCGCCGTTATCTGGTGAACGCACTGACCAACGAAGAGAAGTTGCCCGAGTTCGGCAAGAAGTACGAAACTGGTGATTTCTCCCAAGCTGCCTTGCGCCGCATGGGCCGCTGACCGAATAAAACCAAGAAGACACCCGACGGGTTGCCTGGCAACCTGAATGGGTGGAGACAATCAAGCCAAGCTAACGGCGCAGTCACCTGCGCCGTTTTTTTTACCAGCGGCCATCCGGCGTATAAGCCAGCCCGCGTGGATTCTGCACGGCTTTTGGGTTGGCGTAGGCCCATTTCAGGGCTTTGCAGAATTCCTGGCTCAGTGGGTTCTCATCTTGCGAGTGCCGTTCCAGAAAGTTTTTGCTGCGGATCAATGTGCGCAGTTCGTCCAGCAATTCTGGCGTGTTGATGTAGCGTGCCGCGCCCTGCACATAATTGTCGACACTCGTGGCCACGCAATAGTCTTCAAGTTCAAAGGCGGCCAGCACGTCATAGTCGCTGCGTGAATGGGGCTCCTCACCCAGCCAAGCCACCACGGGCAGGCCCAGCAGCAGGCAGTCGATGGTGGAGGTTGCGTTGCCAAACGGGAAGGGGCTGAGGGCCATGTGGTGGTGCGACAGCAGAGTCAGGTACTCGGTGTACGTGGTGCGCCGTGCCACCAGTGCGTTGGGGAAGTGGGCCTTCAGGCGCCGTTCCGCAGACAAATGCGACACGCCGTATTCGTTGGGGAAAAAGGTGAAGCGCACGGGCTTTTCGGCAAGCCGTTCGATTTCCTTCAGCGCCGTCACAAAATGCAGGTTCAGTTTCATGGCATTGCACGGCACGGCAATGTGCACACAGTCGCTGGCCAGTTGTGCAGTGGGCACTTGGTCCAGCTGCACGTGTTTCTCGATCAGGCTGCCGATTTCACTGTCCAGCACCAGCATGTTTTCCTGAACCACACCGGTGTCCACCACCGTGCGGGTGTTGATGAAGGCCACGTCCATGTGCGGGCTGTGGGTGGAGGCCGGGTGGCCAAAGCTCATCACCTGCAAAGGCGCCCAACGCAGGTTGGCTATGGAGATGCCCCATGCACGCATGCCCACGCTGGTGAAATAAGCCACATCGGGGGTGCATTGGTTCAGCACCGGTTGCAGGTTCATTTCATCGCCAGCGGGCACTTCGATGTAGCGGTCGAACAGGGCCATGGAGGTGTCGTCCACGTCACCACGCAAGGCGACCAGCACCATGAAAAAGTCCTTTTTCAGTTCACGGATGATGGGGGCATACCAGCGGTACATGGCATGTACTGAGGTGAAACTTTCCGCCACCACGGCCATCACGGGTTTGTTGTCCACATTGCCCGGCTGGGCCACACTGCCTGCTGGTTTGGGGGCAATGCCTTTGGCTTTGTGCAGGCGTTGGAACCATTGGTTCAGGTGTTTCTTGACCTCGTGCTTCTGGGGTGAACTGGCGTAGCTGCACAGCATCCACACATTGGCTACCACAGCGGCGTAATGTTCCAGCGGCCGAAGGTGATTGAACACGGTGCCGTTTTCCAGCAGGTAATTCCGGCTGGCTTCGCCAGTGACGGACAAGGGCAAACGATCCAGCAACAGCCCGATGCACAGCATGGCCGCGGTCTCGCTGTCCTCCAGGCTTAGCGCCACCAAGTCTTCGGTGTCCACTTCATTCACGGTGCCCAGCAAGGTGGCCCGAAGCAGGCCGGGGTTGTCGGTGAATTCGCGGGTTTTTTTCTCGCGGCCTTTGGCCAGCAGCAGGCGGCGGGCAAATTGGCTGGACCGGTAGCCCGACACTTCAAACACCTGGGTCATGAAGCGTTTCTGCAGGGTGAGGTGAAACACCTCATTGAATGTCAGCTTGTCAGTCAGGTTGGTGAGCACGTGCGCATACAGGCCAGCCAGACGTGTGCACAGTTCCACCGTGCCTTGAATGTCCAGTTGAAGCAGGTTGGCGTAAGGTTTTTGTTCACAGCGGTTCACCAGTTTACCCAAGGCTTGCAGAAAGGGCCCGGGCGCCTGGCGGCGCAGGTAGAGGGCCTCTTCCACTTGAGTCAGCTCGCTGTCCAGTTCTTGGTAAGTGGTCTGAATCTGTTCTTCAAGCGCGTTCATGGTTCAAAGGCCTTGTGCGGGGTGGGGTGTTGGGCATGCGCAGGCTGTCCCAGTGGGGGCGAAGGCCCGCCTCGGTGTGGGGTAGTTGGCTCAGCAGGGCTTCCCGAAGGGCGGGCAGCTTGCAATAGGGCACTGCGGGGTACATGTGGTGTTCAATGTGGTAGTTCATGTTCCAGTAGAACAAGGCGAGCCAGGCGGGCAGCAGCACAGTGCGGCTGTTGTGTCGATAATCATCAACGCGTTCGCAACGGCTGTGCTGCAATTTGGCCAGTACGCGGTTCGGCCAGGTGCAGATGAAGGGCGCCAGCGTGACCAGCAGCACCCAGGGCCAGAAGCCCACAGCAAGTGCTGCGACAGCCAGGCCGCAGTGAATGCCCACGTGCCAGCGCGCCGTGCCCACCAGTGCACTGCGTGCGGGTGTGCCACGCCGGAAGGCCTGTTCACCGAAGGGGCCACGTACGTGGTCGGTGGCATTGTCTTTGTAAATGTGAAAGGCACGCTGCAGGGCGGCCCAGTCCACAAAGGCGTAACGCCACCATTGCTCAAGCAAAGGGTAGGGCGCTGGGTTCACTTCGTGGTCTTTGCCCGCCTCAAGGGTGTGGCGGTGGTGAATGCTGTGGCTGGCCCTGAAGTACACCGGGTTGTTCCACGTGAGGAATGACACCACTTGAAACAGGGCGCGGTTCAAGGCCTGCGAGCTGAACACCGTGCCATGGTGCAGCTCGTGCCCCAAGCCCGCATAGCCGAAAAAGGTGGTGATGCAGCCGTGCAGCATCAACACAGGCACCGCCAGCAACCAGGCCCACCAGTGGCCGGACAGAGTCAAACTGGCGACAGCCGTGCCTGTTGCCAGCCAAGCGCCCACATGAACCGCCAAACGCCAAACGCTGGCGGCGTTATTGCGGCGGCTCAGGTGTTTCAGCGTGGCGTGGTCCAGTGTGGCCCTTGTCATGGCATTCAGGCCCCAATCAATCGGCGGTGTTTGCCCAGCAGTTCAAACACCAGCATGGTGTTTTCAACATGCACCAAGTGGTGGTTCTGGCTGTGGCGTTGCAGGAAGTGAGTGACGTCGGCGTGAATGTTGGACGCATAGTCGTGCCAAACAATCACTGCGTTCTCGCTGGCCATGTCGTAAGCCTTCTCGGTGTCGCTGCGTACAATGTCGTACTGGTGCCCACCGTCAATGAAAATGAAGTCGAACCGTTTGGCCAGCCCTTGCTGCTGCACATCCAGTGTGGTGCTGTCCTGAAACATCTGGGTGACTTTCGCCCGGGTGTCTGCATCGGCACGGGTCAGGCAGCGCGCGCCTTGTGCGCCGAAGGTTTGGCGCAGGTAGGCGTCATTCACATTGCCGTCGCGCAGTACGCCTTCGGCGTTGTCGGCTGCAGTGGCTTCGACATGACCAATGTCCACGGTGACCACTTGGGCCTCGGCGGGCGAGTTCTGCGCCAGCAGCAAGGTGGTGGCACCCATGAAGGTGCCGAACTCAAAGAAGCGCAGGGCGCCTGTCAAGCGCGCCAGACTGACGAGCACACTGCTTTCCAGCAGTGTCATGCCGCCGATGTCCGGGCTGGGAATATTGACCGTGAAGCCGATGTTCTGTCCGGGGAACCGCTCCTCAATGGCCTTGAACAGCACCTTGGGGCGAATGGCGTGAATGTGGGATTGGTGACGGGCATTCATGCGGGGATGCTCCTGTGGATGGGTGTACCTGTGGGCGATGTGTGGGTGGCCAGTTCGATGGTTTGCCCAAGGCGTGATGATTGTGCGATGGCCTGCGCCACCTCAAGCCCTTCCACAGCAACGCCCACTGACAAGGTGTATTCGTTGAGGGCCTGTGCGTGGATGGCCTGTGCGATGTCGGTGTAGTAGTTGGCAAAGGCCTCGATGAAGCCAGAGGGGTGCCCTGCCTTAAACCGCTGATAACGCCCTTGCGGGGTGATGGAGGAATCGGTGGTGATGCGGTCCAGGGTCATGCGGTTGCCCTGTGCGTCGGCCATGCGGATCAATTCCGGTTCTTCCTGAAACCATTCCAGGCTGCCTTCGGTGCCCAGCACACGAACCCGCAAGCCATTGCGGTGGCCAAGCGCAGCCTTCCCATACCAGGCGTTCACCATCAGGTTGTTGGTGTACTCAAGCACGGCGTCTACTTCGTCGATCAACCCTGGGGCCACCTGCGAAATGGCGCGCGACCATGCCGTGACTTTCCGTGGTGTTTCCCGGCACAGAAAACTCACCAGGCTGTGCAGGTGCACGAACAGGTCCAGCGACACGCAGGCGATGTCGCCATCACGCAAGCGCCAGTCTTGAATGGCCGAGGTTTTCTGTTGGTTCTTTAGCCGTATGTAACTGTCTTGCGGCATTTCCACCATCACTTTGAACACGGTGCCCAGTTGGCCCTGTGCAATGCGGCTGCGCATTTCACGAACCGCCGGGTAGCCGGTGTAATTGAAGATGGAAAACACCTGACAGGTGTCGGGTTGAACGCGGCGCAACAACTCGCGGCCCTGGGCCACATTGGCCAGCAGGGGCTTGTCGGAGATTACGGTGAGGCCATGGTCCAGCGCCAGGTGAATGTAATCGGCGTGGGAATCGATGGGTGTGGCGATAACTACTGCATCCAGTTCCCCGGCGCGGGCCTCAATCAGGTGCTCGGCGCTGCGGTGAACGGCGCTACTTGGCAGGCCGTAGTGTTCGCCACTGGTGGTGTTGAATTCAGGGTCGCGACTAAAGCAGCCAGCCACCAATTCAAAGGCGTGGTCCATGCGCAAGGCCAGTTCATGCACCCGCCCCACGGCGGAATTCACGCCGCCACCGATCATGCCAACTTTCAATGCACGTGCCATGGCTTACTCCTCGGTGAAATACATCACGGTTTCAGACCAGCCTTGGGTGTAGTGGCCAAGGCGAACTTTGTAGTCCGGGTGCAGGTTCAGCACAAAGTCCAGCACCTCACGGAAATGACTGGCTTGGTGGTACACCGCAATGGCCAGTGCAGGCTTGTGTTGGCGGATGTGGTTGGCGCTGCCGGCCAGCGCTTTAAGCTCCCAGCCTTCCAGGTCCATTTTGATGAAGGTGGCGGGCTCGGGGATCAGTGTGTCCAAGGTGTCCACCAGTATGCGTTCCTTGCCTTCCCCGCTGACTGAGCTGGCTGAGCCTGCGTCAGGGTCAAAAGCAAGTTCACCGGCTTGGTCAGACAAGCCTGTTTGAATGAACACGATGTCGCTGTGGTGGGCCAGGCGTTTGCGGGCTGCGGCCATGTTGCGCGCGGAAGGCTCGATCAGATACACCCGCCGATAGGTGGGGGCATGCATACAAAACAGTTCGGTGGTGTCCCCGTCAAAGGCACCGGCATCCACAAACACGTCTTCGTGAAACTGCAGGAATGGTTCAAAGTACTGTTCAGCCAGGCGCACCGAGTAATTGTTCATGTAGCTGGGGTCGGCAGTCAGCCGGAAGCGACACGCATCGAGCAACACCTGCCGCGATGCATCGTCAGCCAGCCGCTTGTACAGCGCTTCCCACGCAGGCATGTGTCGGCTCAGTTCCTGGTGCTGGTCGCTGACAAAATTCGGGAGCAGGGCAGTGGGGCAATTGGGCTGGGCCAGGCAATCACTCAGGCGCAACACGCGTTCAAATGGTTGGCGGGCCAGGGCCAGTTCCACATCCACAGGCGCAATGGAGGTGGCGCAGTTCATCACCCACGCGTCTGGCGGGGCTTCCTTGAAAGACACCAGTGGAATGCCTTCCCACACCTGCCCGGCGTGGCGGTCATCCAGAATGCCACTCAAGGGCACATGCTTGTTCAAGGCCAGGCTTTCCGCATTGCGCCCTACAGCAAAGCGTGGGTGGGCAAGGCCCGGGTTCAACCAGTCTTTGACCCAGTTGTTTCGTGCAGCATCCGTGTGGCTGCCTTTGATGGCGGAATCGACTGCTTTGGCAAAGGGGGATCGGGGGCTGTGCATGGTCAGGCCTCCATGTCGATGACTCGGTAAAGCGAGCGTTGGCGGGCGGCCAGGCTAAGTGCACCCAGCTCACGGTTGGAATCTGCGCGAATGAACATGACCCCGATGCGCCCTGCCGGGCTGGCCTGAAGGCGGTCTCCATGGCTGCTCAAGGGCACCCAACGGGCCACCCTCAAGGGCACGAGGTATTCCACGTGGTCTAGCGTGAGTGGTGCAGGCACGCTCACGGTGTGCCGCAACACGGGTTGAGGGGGCCGGTGTTCCATAACCCGGTCCAGCGTATCGCCCAGAAAGGCTTTGGCGTAGTTGGCTGCATAGCGGTAACCCGTGGACAGTTCAATGAGTTGGCTGTACAGGTCGCCAGGGCAACGGCGGGTCATTTCCACCCACACAAAGCCGTTGCGGGTGCGAATGAATTGGCCATGCAGCAGACCGTCCTTCAATTGCAGTGCGGCAGCCAGGTGCTCCACTTCCAAGGTCAGGGCCTGCGTCAGCGCAGGCTCTTCATGGTCCAGCACATGGCTGGTGTCCACCACGAAGGGGTTGGCTGAACCGTGCTCAATCACTGTCCAGCAGGCCACCACCCGTTGGTGATGCAAGAAGCAGGAATAACTGTGCAGTTGTCCGCTCACATGGTCTTCAATCACGGCGTGGCCGTCTTTGCTGGCTAGCCTGGCTTGTTCAACCGCGGCCTTCAGGCTGCTGGCGGAGGGGGTTTGAAGCACGGTGATACCACGGCCGCTGTAGCCGTCCACCGGCTTGACAATCAAGGGTGTGGTGGGTGCCGCGTCTTCGGTGTAGGTTCGTGGGCTGGACAGGCCCAGTTCTTCGCACACCGCTCTGAATCGTGATTTGTTGTGCAGCTTCACCGTGGTGTCCCACGGGTCGATGCCTTTGAACCGACCATGATCGTTGATCCGCGCACAGCTCAGGTAAGACACATCCGTGCAGCCAGGCACCAACACCTCGAAACCGTGGTGCTCCACCAAGCGGGCCAACGCCGCTGTGTCGGCGTAATTCAATTCGATGTAATTCGGGTCGGCTTTGGCCATGAATGCCTGTGGGTTGCCACCGCAAATCCAGACATCGTGGCCAGCGCGCCGCAAGTGCGACACCATCGGCACCGATGAAAAATTGGTGTCAACCAGCAACACCTTAGCCATGCAGGGGCTCCCTGTTGGGGATGCTTGCTGCCGGCGTGGCTGTCGAGGCAGGCTCAGTCGCCAATGTGTTGTTCACCGCAGCCACGGCTTGCGGGCCCAGCGCAGCAATGTGATCGCAAATGCGTTCCACATCCTTATAGGCCAGGTTCGGATAGATGGGCAGGCACAGCACTTGGTCTGCTGCGGTTTGTGCGTGGGGCAAGTTGGTGGCTTGGGCCGACGGCAATCCACGGTACATCGGCATGTTGCTGATGAGCGGGTAGAAGTAACGGCGCCCGAACACGCCAATGCCTTGCAGCGAGGCATACAGCGCGTCTCGGCTGTGGCCATATTCGGGTTGAACAAACACCGGAAAGTAGGCGCCGTTCCACTGCACATCGTGTGGGATGTTCAACATCCGGATGCCCGGCACCTCGGCCAGCAATTCCCGGTACATCGACTGAATGGCCATGCGCCGGGCCAAGGCTTCGTCCACATGCTTGAGTTGCAGCAGGCCCATGGCGGCATTGATTTCACTCATCTTGCCGTTGATGCCCGGTGCCATCACGGTGACTTCATCGGCGAAGCCGAAGTTCTTGAGGTAGTCGATGCGTTGTTTGGTTTTCGCGTCCTTGCAGATGATGGCCCCGCCCTCGAAGGTGTTGAACACCTTGGTGGCGTGCAGGCTGAGCACTGACAAATCGCCCGCGTTGAGCACACTGTCGCCTTGCAGGCGCACGCCGAAGGCATGGGCAGCGTCGTAGATCACCTTCAAACCGTACACATCCGCAATCCGTTGAATTTCGGCCGTGTTGGCGGGTAAGCCATAGCAGTGCACCGGCAAGATGGCGGTGGTTTGCGGGGTAATGGCTTCCTCGATGCGGCGCGGGTCGAGGTTCAGGGTGTCGGGGTCAATGTCCACAAACACCGGTTGCAGGTTGTTCCACAGCAGGGAATGGGAGGTGCAGACAAAGGAGTAGGGCGTGGTGATGACCTCGCCGGAAATGCGCAACGCCTTCAGTGCAGTGATCAGGGCCAGCGTGCCGTTGGCAAACAAAGACAGGTGGGGAACCCCCAGGTACTCGCCCAGCGCTTTTTCCAGTTGCTGATGCAGCGGCCCGTTGTTGGTCAGAATCTTGTTGTTCCAGATTTCTTCAAGGTACGGAACAAACTCCGCCAGCGGAGGCAGTGTGGGTTGGGTGACATAAATGGGGCTTTGGCTCATGATGCACTCGACACGGGGAGGTCCTGCCATTATTGGCGGGGGCCCTGTTAACCCATGTCTTGAACATCAATGGTTTATCCCTTCAGTCTTGCGCTTGATCCCCTCGATAGGGGGGTAATCACACTGGGCTGATCAGCGTTGCACTTCAATCCAGCGGTGCATGACCCAGCCCACGGCCATGCTCAGCGCCCACGTGGCCAGCAGGGCCAGCCCCATGGCAGCGGTATTTTCAATCCCCATCCACAACACCACCGCACTGGTGAACACCAGCACCGGGTAATGGATCAGGAAGACACAATAGGACATGTCCGCCATGGCCTGCATCAAGCGCCCGTTCAGCGCGCGAAGCACTGGGGCCAGCGCGTCACTGTAAATCATCAGAATGGCTGTGATGCCGGTGATCAAGAGGCGCTCGCGCCACTGGAACCACAGCGCCGCGGCCAGCACCAAGGCGATGGCAGTGGCCACCGACACGCGGCGGTGGTGGGCCACTGCCCAATGGGCCAGCACGCCCAGGCCATAGGAACCGGCGAAGTACACCGCCCATTCATCCAGCTCGGGCCGGGTGTTCCACCACAGCAGGGACAACACCGTGATGGACGAGGCGGCCACCACCCAAGTGGTGTGCGGTGTCCACCACTGGCCGATGGGTGAGTCGGCCAGGCGGCGGCAGGCCCACACCAGGAACACGGCGCCAGCAAACAGTTGAAGGTCAATGGCCACGTACCACACCCCAGCGGACAGGGCTTGTACGCCCACAATGTCATGCAACAAGACCAAGTGCGCCAACACCTGCCACAGGCTTGGCCGTTCGGCATCCATCGGGCTGCCCGCCAGCCACGCGGCACTGGCCCCCAGCACCAAGGCGGCGGCAATGGCCACCCAGTATGGTTTGACCAAACGCCAGTACCGCTGGGCAACCAAGGTGATTGCAGTTTTTGGGCCCAGGCCGCCAGCCTCTTCCTTCAGAAGGCGGGTGAGGCTTTTCGCGGCCAGGTAGCCCCCGATGACCAGAAAAATCTGAACCACATACCGGGCTTCATTGCTCAGCAAGCCGTGCAGGGCTGGCCACAGCTCAGCCACGGAGTTGGACATGGGGGTGTACAGCATCAGGTGATGCAGCACAATCAGTTGTGAGGCCAGAGCCTTGAGAATGTCTACAGTGGGGTTACGCATGTCAGTCAGAGACCCAGTTCTTCAAGGTGTTGTCGCAGAATTCGGCGGATCTCCACGATGGCTTCGGGGTCCTCCTGAACGCTGTGCCAACTGTCAATCACCAGCTCGGACTCAACGCCCTCCAGGTGGGCGCTTCGGTAGGGAACCACCCCGTCCGTGCTCTCGCCCAAAGGGCGGCCGGGGGTGTCGTTGCCAATCAGGGAGTGAAGTTTCACCGATGGCGAAATGGGTAGCTCGGCCGAACGATTCACAAAGGGGTCTAGGTCACTCAGATTGTCGATGCTGTTGAATGGCCGGTTCAGGGCCACAGGGGCGGCCGAGTCGGGGTCCACCAGCAACTGGGCCACCTCGGTGATGCGCCCCAGCACATTGGCTGGCAGCTTGATGAGGCTGGACACAAACCGCGCGAAGCGATTGTCGGCGAAATCGGTGCCCCGGTGCGGGGTGGCCACGAAAATGGCGCGGTTCACGAAGGGCAATGGCTTGAACACCAACAAAGGGCCCAGGTTGTCACGCAGGCGTTCGCGTCGGCGTTCGCTGAGGTTTTGGGGCTTGATCAGCGCGTTCCACAGCTCATCGCCGGAATCCGACACCATCAGGCGCGCCAACACCCCACCCATGCTGTGGCCCAGCAGAACCATGTCCCGCGAAGCCACGTGCTTGCCCTTGGGGTCAAAATGGGCGAGGGTGGCCGCCAAGGCCTGCCGAATTTCCTGATTGTTCAGCGCCAGCGGCAGGTTGGTGGGGTAATACACCTGCCAAATCTGAAAGTTTTGTCGAAGGGTTTCATCGCCCAGCACTTCATTGGCCACATTCACCCACGCTTCCGGGCTGCTGGCCAGGCCGTGCAGCATCACCAGAATTTTCCGGTTTGGGTCGTAAGGCTGCATCAGGTAAATCTGGGGGGATTCCAACACATCCCCCCGGCCAATCAGGGTCAGCAAGCTTTGACGGGCAAAGCCGGAACGGGCCAGCCACAGGCCGTAACCTGCTGTGAAATTGCCCGCCACGGGCACTTGGGTGCGGTGCAGGGTGACGGTGCGTTGGCGGTGCGGGTCCAAGCCCAGCACTTCGATGCGCTGGGTGGCCAGTACTTCCTCCAGCGTCTGGCCCTCAAAGCGCAGAAGCAGTGTCACCGCCGGAAATGGCGTTTCCGTCCAAGGTTGGGGTGTGCGGCTGCTTTGCGCCACTTGCCTGGCGTACACCGCCACCACCTCTGCGCCCAGCCCGTCGCGGCGGTACTGGTTGCGCAGGCCATTGAACTGCAGGGTAGAAGCACTGACCAATTCCTGGGGCAGACCCGCCCCATGCACCAGCCCTTCTGTGCGGCCATACAAAGTCCATGGCCCGAAGGGCAGCACAAACTGGTTGTCGTCACCCATCAATTTGGCAATGTCTTCACGGGACTCATTGAACAACCCCACCAGCGCTTGCTGCGTGGCGTAGTTGTAGTAGTCCCTGACCTGCGCCTGTCGGTCCTCCAGCGCACGGTCGGCTGGGTTGCGCTGGGTGAAGAACAGGTAGGCATAACTGTGCTGAACCACTCTCAGGTGGGCCAACCGGGCCGTAGTTTTAAGCTCGGGGGTGAATGGGTCACGCCGGGCGTCTTCGTCCAGTTTCAGGGCTTCATCCAGCCAGATTTCCGCCAGGGCCGATTGGCGCTGCTCGTCATTCAGCCCTTCGCGCTCCACCAGTTTTTGGCGGCACTGGTTGCGGTCTTTCAGACAGCGTGATTCGTCCAGCCCAAGCACTTGCAGGGCACTGAGGGTGGCGTTGCTCCATTGCCCGGTGGTCAACACATCGCCCCGTTTGCTGGCCACGAAGTCCTTTGGGCGCACCGATTCCACCTGCACCATGGCGCAGCCAGCCAGCAGACTGACCAGGCAGAAAGCCAGCAGCAGGCGAAGCAGGGAATGACCAGAGGAAGGGGTGCGACATTCTGTCGCGGTGCGGACCACCAGTAATGCTCTCAAAAAGTCTTAAAAATCAAAGATCGGTGTCACAATACCGGGCATGCAAACCGATCTCAAGTCTTTGTCTAGAGCCCTTAGTCGACCCGGGGCCCCTGTGTCAGAACGTTTACTGTGGGTGTTTTGGATACGCAACACTGTCGTGGGTGTCCAATTGCTCGTGTGGTTCGTCGCCCACCAGTTTTTGCAGGTGGTGGTGCCGTGGGGTGCCTTGCTGTGGGTGGTGGCTTGCCAACTGCTGCTCAATGCCGTGCTGTGGGTGGCCAACCGGCAGGTTCGCGCTGGCAGAAGGCCCCAGCCCTCCGCCAATGAACTCTTCATGCACATCGCTGGGGATGTGACGGCGTTTTCCCTCTGCCTGTACTTCACCGGCGGGGCCACCAATCCCTTCGTGGCCCTGTACTTGCCCTTGTTGGCTGTGGCGGCCACTTTGTTGCCTTTGGGCCATGTGCTGGCTTTGGGTTTGCTGAATGTGTTGGCCTACAGTCTGCTGATGCAGAACTACATTCCCCTGATTCTGGGCAACCCGGCCGATGGCGTCATGTTCCACCTCTTTGGCATGTGGATGAACCACATCCTGGTGGTCAGCCTGTTGATCGGCTTTGTTTGGCGTTTAAGCCATGCGCTTCAGAATCGCGAATCAGCACTCATCGCCGCTCAGGGTTCCCTGTCCCAAGCCCAGCGTTTGTCGGCCTTGGGTGGCCAGGCTGCATCCATCGCCCACCGGCTGGGTACGCCCACCGGCACATTGACGTTGTTGCTGGACGAGCTTCAATCCGACCCGGCCTTGGCTGCCCACAGGCCGCAGTTGGAGGTGATGGGCGCGCAATTGGAGGCCATCCAGCGCACCTTGAACACCCTGCGCACCCAAGTGGACCAAGCGGCTTCCCGCCCGCCCGAGCCAGCGGACCTCAGCCTCAAACACTGGCTGGACCTGCAACTCGACGAGTGGCGGACACTGCACCCCGGCCAGGAAGTGCTGGCCCAAACCCCCCCCGAGGCTGAGGGTGCGCTGGTGCCAGTGGACCATGCCACCTTGGCAGTGGCTTTGGCCACAGTGCTTGATAATGCAGCCCAAGCCCATCAGCGGGCCGGTGCCCAGGCCTCCATTCGTTTGGTGCTGGGGTTGCGCCAAGGTCGCTGGGTAATTGAAGTGCTCGACCAAGGCGGCGGGTTTCCCGAGGCCTTGCTGCCCACCCTGGGCCACAAACCGGTGCCCATCGAGCAGTTCCAAGTCCACGGCCAGGGCCTGGGCCTGTACCTCATGGGGCAGGTGCTTCGCGCAAGGCAGGTTGAACTGGAACTGGGCAACCACAACGGTGGCGCTCGTGTGGCCCTGCATTGGCCTCAAGGGGCGCGGGCATGAGCCATGTGTTGGTCATCGATGATGACGTGGTGTTTTCCCAAACCCTGCAGCGTGCGTTTGGCCGCCATGGCTGGGCAGCGGATTTGGCCCACGACCGCAGCCAGGCCCTGCGCATGGCCACAGTGGGGCAATACACCCACTTCGTGCTCGACCTGAACTTGGGCAGCGATTCAGGCTTGTTGCTGGTGGAGCCCCTGCGCAAGCTCTGCCCCGAAGGCCCACTGGTGGTGCTGACGGGTTATGCCAGCATTGCCACCACCGTGCAGGCCATGAAGTGGGGGGCCACCAATGTGTTGCCCAAGCCAGCCCGGATGGACGAAATTCTGGCCGCCTTGGGTTTGGGGGCAGAACCTGTCAAGCCTGCAGACAGTCCGGTTGAACCTTCGGACGATTTGGTGCCCATGTCGGTGCAGCGCATGGAATGGGAGCACATCGCCCGTGTGCTGGCCGAGCATGACGGCAACGTGTCGGCCACAGCACGGGCCCTGAACATGCACCGCCGCACCCTGCAACGCAAACTGGCCAAGAAACCCGTCAAACGCTGAACCGGTTCAGGCCGATTTCCCCAAGGCGCCCGGTTGGGGCAGCAGTTTGTCCAGCCATGCGGGCAGGGCTTGAAGTCCCAACACATTCAATTCGCGGTGCCCCTGCTCACTGAACACCCGGGTGCCCATCAGGTAATCAAACCAAGGCCGGGTGACGCACCAATTGGCCCCCGGGTTGCGCCCCATGTGGTGGTCATAGTGCCAAGGCACATGTTGCTTGCCCCACGCGGGGTTGTTGTGGCTTTTCTTGTGGACGCGGTAGTAGTTGAATGCGCAATACCACAGCGTGCCGACAAACCAGGGGGCCAGGGGAAAGGCGGGCAACAGCGCCACGCTGGCAGCAATCAGGGCCCAGGTTTCTTTGCCCTGGGCATGTAGCCCCAATGGAAAACGTTGATAGTTGGGGTCGTAATACCCATGTTGGCGAACCACCTTGTGGTGTTCGTGAAAATGAAAGGCCCAAAAGGTGCCCGGTTTCTTGCCCAAGCCATGCAGTACGTACTTGTGCATGGCCCATTCCACCGCATTGGCAGTGAACAAGGCCACGGGAATCTCCAAGGGACCGAACATGGGCGCCTCCAAGTGTGGGTGTTGAACCGGCTTTAACTTTGGTCACATTTCATCAGCACCGGCAGCACTTGTCCACGCAAGAATTCCAGATGCGGGTGGCTTGCGCGCGTCACGAGCGCGATTGTCCGTTTTGGTACTGGTTTGGCCAAGGGCAGCACCACGGTTTTGGTGCCTTTCAAAATACCGGCGCGGATGGCCATGTCGGGCAGCAATGCGCAGCCCAGGCCTGCATTCACCAACTGCACCATGGTGCTCAGGTTGGTGGCTTCAACGCTGTGGCTTTCGATGCTGGCCGCCTTCTGTGCGCTGCATGTGGCCAGCGCATGGTCCCGCAGACAGTGCCCCTTCTCCAGCAACAGCAATTGCCCTTCCTGAATGTGGTCTATTTTCAGGTTTTTGCGCTGGACCATGGGGTCATCGGCGTGGGCCACCAGTTGAAGCACCTCGTCAAACAAAGGCAGGGTCAGCAGCTTGCCTGCATCAATGGGCAAGGCCAACAGGGCTGCGTCCAGCTCGCCTTTGCCCACTTCCTCCAGCAGCACATGGGTCTGGCTTTCACGCACCGCCACGGACAGGTCCGGACAGGCCTTGCGCAACAGGTTCAAAAGTCGGCCCAATACAAAGGGCGCAATCGTGGGAATGACACCCAGATGCAACTCGCCCCGGTGAGGGTCGCAGGACTCCTGAGTCATCCGCACCAAATCCACACTGGCCGCCAGCAGGGCCCGGGCCCGATTCACCACTTGCTGGCCGATCGGCGTCAGCGCCACTCGTTGCCTGTCCCGCTCAACCAGCTTCACACCCAGTTGGCGCTCTAACTCAGCCAGCCCGCCACTCAATGTGGATTGGGTGACAAAACATTGTTCAGCCGCGCGGGTGAAATTCAGGGTTTCGGCAATCGCCAACAAGTAAGTCAGTTGCTTGAGCGACAGGTTCGACGCAAGAGTTAACGGGTTGCTCATGGGGGGCGACGCTGATCGGAAAAGCCGATTGTATCCAGAGTTATTGCCATGTGGCATGTCAAGCCAATCAATAGACCAACACGATATCTAAAAAACCGATTGAAATCATCGAGACAATCGGTTGGTCATTCCATGTGAAGGCCATCAAAATGAGGCTTGTCGATTACCCCCCCGTGGAGAGCCCCATGAGTTTCCAGACTGTCACCAGCCTTGTTGGCCTGAACGCTGCCCACACCGCACGGTTTAATGCGGCTCGCGCAGCACGTGGGGTGGTTGGCCTGTTGATCGCAGCCTCTGGCCTTGTCATCCTGATTGCGGCAGTAATGCCTTGGGCGTCTCATGTGCTGCACGCCGTGATGAACGACCCGTTGAAGGCCCGCGCCGTGGGTGATTCCCTCATCGCTGGTGCAGCCACGGGGCTGGGGGGCTTGGCCCTTCTGGTGATGCGGAAAATTGACCAGCGCGGCCTTGGCCTGTTCATGGCGATTGCTGCCGGCATGATGGCCGCCGCAGCCTGTGTCTCCCTGCTGTTGCCTGCGGTGCGCACCGAAGGAGCGCTTGACGTGGCCTTGGCAGCAGCATTCGCCGGCTATGGCCTGATGGCCTTGTTGGACCAAACACTGCCGCATGAGCACCCAGTTCAGGGCCTCAGCCGTGCAGGCGACAGCACCGTTCGCACCGCCTTGTTAATGACAGTGGCCATTGCCATTCACAACCTGCCCGAGGGGTTTGCGGTTGGGGCCAGCGCGGGTGCCGTGCCAGGTGGTTCCAGTGGTACTGCCTTGTCCATCGGGCTTCAAAACATTCCCGAGGGGCTGATTGTGGCCACTGCACTGTGGAGCATTGGCTTGCACAAAGCGATTGCGGCCACTGTTGCACTTCTGACGGGTCTGGTCGAGCCCGTGGGTGCTGCGGTTGGTACCGTGGTGTCCGAGGTGTGGGCCCACGGCACCCCGGCCTCGATGGCTTTCGCCGCTGGTGCCATGGCTTTTGTGGTTTTGAATGAAATGTTACCGGAGAGCATCAACATGACTGGACGAATCACCACCTACTTGGCCACCGGTCTGTCCACCGTGGCCACCGCTTTGGCACTGGGCTGGATGGGGGCCTGACCCCGCAAACCACTCGTCTGCCCGTGCTGGCCGCTACGCAAAACCGCCCCAAGCGTGTATGGTTCAGGCGTGGTGGGCTGGCGGAATCATCCCCAGCCGCATAAGGAATAGGCTGGATGATGAACAAACGAGTGGTGTTGCTGGCGGTGGTGGCCGCGCTGATCCTGGCTTGGGCCGAAGACTTGCCCAGCCTGCTGACCTTGGACAGTCTGAAAGCCCGAATGGACGGGTTTCAGGCCCTGCGGGCCGAGCAGCCCTGGTTGGTGGCGGGCGTGTATGCCTTGGTCTACGTGGCTGTCACAGCCTTGTCCATTCCGGGGGCGGCCATCCTGACCTTGGCAGGCGGCGCACTGTTCGGCCTTTGGCTTGGGTTGGCCATCGTTTCTGTGGCCTCAACCGTCGGTGCAAGCCTTGCATTTCTTGGCGCACGCTATCTGCTTCGGGATGTGGTTCAGGCCCGCTTCGGCGAACGGCTCTCTGGCTTTCAGCAGGGGCTTGAGAAAGACGGGGCTTTTTACCTGTTCACCCTCAGGTTGGTGCCTGTAGTGCCCTTCTTCCTGATCAACCTGCTCATGGGCTTGACCCGCATGCCCCTGCGCACCTTTTTCTGGGTCAGCCAGTTGGGCATGCTGGCCGGCACAGCCGTGTATGTGAATGCCGGCACCGAGCTTGCCCGCATCGAAAGCCTTTCGGGCATTGTGTCGCCCGGCCTGTTGGCCTCCTTCGCCTTGCTCGGCGTTTTTCCCTGGCTGGCCCGCAAAGTGTTGGCCGTGTTACAGGCCCGTCGCGTGTACGCCCCTTACAGCAAGCCAGACCGCTTCGACCGTAACCTGATTGTGATCGGTGCGGGTGCAGCCGGTTTGGTGACGGCCTACATTGCTGCCGCCGTGAAAGCCAAAGTCACCCTGATTGAGGCACGCGACATGGGCGGCGATTGCCTGAACACCGGGTGCGTGCCCTCCAAAGCACTGATTCGCAGTGCCCGCCTAGCTCAACAGATGCGCAAGGCGGACCAGTTCGGGCTCGCCCCCACCGAACCCAACATCCCCTTTGCCCAAGTGATGAAGCGCATTCGACAGGTCATTCGCGACATTGAGCCGCATGACAGTGTCGAGCGATACACCAGTCTTGGTGTGGATGTGGTCAAAGGCTACGCCCGTCTGATTGACCCGTGGACAGTCAGCATTGCCGACGCGCAAGGCCAAGCCCGCACCCTGACCGCACGCCACATCGTTCTGGCTACCGGGGCCGAACCGCTGATGCCCAAACTACCCGGCATGGACGAGGTTGGCGTGTTGAACAGCGACACACTGTGGGCTGCGATGGATGGCCGCCAGCAGGCCCCAGCCCGCTTTCTTGTCATGGGTGGCGGGCCGATCGGGTGCGAACTCGCGCAAGCTTTCGCTCGGCTGGGTTCCGCAGTCACCTTGGTTGAAATGGGCGAACGCCTGCTGGCCCGTGAAGACGAGGAAGTCTCCGCGTTGGTGACTGAGCAACTGCGCACCGAAGGAGTGACCGTATTGCTCGGCCACCGCGTCACTGCCTTCGCCAGCAACCCTCAAGGCCGCGAGGCCGTGTTGGACAACCACGGGCACGAAGTGCGTGTGCCGTTTGATGATGCACTCTGTGCCTTGGGGCGCAAACCCCGTGTGCAGGGGTATGGCCTTGAGGCCTTGGGTATCAGCGCCCAGCCCACCATTGAAACCAATGAGTACCTGCAAACGCGGTTCCCGAACATTCTGGTGGCCGGTGATGCCGCAGGCCCCTACCAATTCACGCACGTGGCGGCCCATCAGGCCTGGTATGCCGCTGTCAACAGCCTGTTTGGACACCTGCGCAAATTCAAGGTCGACTACCGAGTCATTCCGTGGGTCACTTTCGTTGACCCCGAAGTGGCTCGGGTCGGTTTGAACGAGACCGAAGCCAAGGCCAAGGGCATTGCTTACGAGGTGGTTCGCTACGGGCTAGACGACCTTGACCGGGCCATCGCCGACGGTGAAAACCACGGTTTTGTCAAAATCCTGACCGTACCCGGTAAGGATGTCATATTGGGCGCTACCCTCGTAGGCAGCCATGCCGGTGACTTGCTCGCCGAACTCGTATTGGCCATGCGCCATGGCCTGGGACTCAACAAAATACTGGGCACCATCCACCCCTACCCGACCTGGACCGAAAGCAACAAATACGCAGCCGGGGAATGGAAGCGTGCTCATGCCCCACAAGGTTTGCTGCGCTGGGTTCAGCGATACCACGCGTGGCGAATTGGGCAGTGAGGCCAAAGGGTCCCAACTCACGGATTGACCAGGCCGCAACCACGACTGACCCGTGGGGTTGATCCAATTCATTGGGTTGGGTGTCCCTGCCACATGGGTACAAACGCTGGCGTCCGCTTCATTGGGGGCAGCCTCGTTGAGCCATGTGACACTCCAAGGGTCCATCAGCCCGCCCGCGGTCAGGTGCAAGCCTGTCTGCGCCTGCGCATGGTGCCCCGGGCTTCGCAGCCCGCATGGCCATTGCCGCACGGGGGTATAAGCGCTTTGACCATGACACAGTGCGCTTTGCGCCCACCCCACTTGTCCTTGCGCGTCGGTCACTTCCCTCGCCTGACCGCGCCGGTCCGTGTGTACATGGCCAAGTTCACTGCCGCGAACCATGGCCAAGGGCTCAAAGCTGGTCGGGTTGCTCAGAAACAAGGTTGTTTCATCCGGCCTTGTTGAATCCGCCAGTCGCCGTTCTGCAAGCAGGCTGGCTCCCAGCCAGTAGAGCGTCGTGGTGTGTCCGGTGCCGCTGTCGTTCTCCACGGCAATTCGGGCAGGGCGGCCCAAGGGGTCATATTGGAGGGCTACGGTGCTTCGGTCGCCGCTGGGCCCAGTCCGCTCAATTGTTTGAATCCTGCCCAGTACATCACGCTGATAGCCCAATGTGTGTTGATTCATTTTGAGAACTGAGCCAATCTGAGTCGAATTCACGTTGAATTTTGAGCCACGTTAACCGCATATCCTGCTTATTTTTTGGGCAGGAGCGTGTAGGAGTGATTAACGTGGGAACACTGAGTAAATTACGCCGCATGGTCCGCAGAGATGGGCTGTCGGTGCGCGAGGCTTCTAAGAAGCTTGGGATCGCCCGCAACACTGCGGCTCGTTGGCTGGCTGTGGACCAGATGGTCGAGCCTAAGTACCCTAAGCGGGTGACAGTTCAGTCCATTCTTGACCCTTACAAGGAGCAGTTGAGCAACTGGCTCAAGGCTGACAGCCACCGAGGCAAACGGGACAGACGCACGACCAAGGCGCTGTTTGAAGCGGTTCGGGCGCTAGGCTACAGCGGCTCGCGGGGGCCGGTGTATGAGTTCTGCAAGCACTGGCGTGACGAGCAAACTAATAAATCCCGGCATGCTGGATTCGTCCCCATGAGCTATGAGCTTGGAGAGGCATTTCAGTTCGACTGGAGTTGTGAGTACGCCTTTATTGAGGGGCTGCGCAGACGACTGGAGGTGGCGCATGTCAAGCTGGCGTCAAGTCGGGCGTTTGTGATGGTGGCGTATTACACCCAATCACATGAGATGTTGTTTGATGCCCATGCACGGGCATTCGAGATCTTCGGCGCAATCCCCAAGCGGGGCATCTACGACAACATGAAGACCGCCGTCGATAAAGTTGGCCCTGGCAAGCAGCGCAGCGTCAATGCTCGGTTTGAGTCAATGACGGGCCACTATCTGTTCGAGGCTGAGTTCTGCAACCGCGCTGCCGGTTGGGAGAAGGGCATCGTTGAGAAAAACGTTCAGGACCGACGCCGGGGGATTTGGCGCGAGGTGAGCGAACGGCGCTGGGTCGATCTCGATGAGCTGAACGTGTGGGTTCGGCAAGCTTGTCTAAAGGCCTGGCAAGAGATCAAGCATCCAGAGTGGCCGGAATTGACAGGGGCTGATGTTTGGCAAGACGAGCAGGTTCGCCTGATGCCTTGCCCAACACCGTTTAACGGCTACATCGAACAGCCTGTACTGGTCTCACCGACATCTTTGATCCATTACCAACGAAACCGGTATAGCGTCCCATGCGAGTGGATTAACAGCACAGTCAGCCTGCGCGCCTACCCTGCACATTTGCTGGTTGTGGCTGCTGATGGGGAATGTGTGACGCTCAAGCGCAGCTTTGAACGCGATCAGACGATTTACGACTGGACGCACTACATCAGCCTGATTGAGAGAAAGCCTGGGGCGTTACGCAACGCAGCGCCCTTTAAATCCATGCCCGAGCCTTTACTGGAGTTGCAGCGGCAACTGCTGAAGAACCCGGGAGGCGATCGTGTCATGGCCAAAGTCCTCAATGCTGTCACTTTGCATGGCTTGGAACCCGTTGTGGTGGCGGTGGAGTTGGCATTGCAAGCTGGTCGGATCAGTGGCGAGCATGTGCTGAATATCCTGTACCGCTTACAAGAGCCAGGCAAGCAGGTTCAGGAACTGCCGATGGTTATTGAGCTAGTTGAGCCGCCCCAAGCAGATGTCCATCGCTACGACGCTCTGCGCCCGAACAAGGGGGGCGACCATGTCCAATGACGTTGTTGCAGCCCTGAAGGGGTTGAGTTTGCATGGAATGGCTGGGGCATGGCCCGAGGTCTTGGGCACGGCACGCATGAAGTCTCTGGACCATGAGGCGCTGATGCATCAACTGCTCAAGGCAGAGAGTGCGTATCGGGATGTACGGTCAATGGCCTATCAGATGCGAGCCGCCAGATTCCCTGCGCATCGAGATTTGACCGGCTTTGCCTTCGATGAAGCTCAAGTCGACGAAGCTTTGGTGAGGGATCTGCACAAGATGAAATTCATTGAATCAGCCCACAACGTGGTCTTCGTTGGAGGTCCGGGAACTGGCAAGACGCACCTGGCAACCAGTATTGGTATTGAAACCATCAAGGTTCATAGCAAACGCGTGCGGTTCTTCTCAACGGTTGAACTGGTCAATGCGCTTGAGCTGGAAAAGTCTCAAGGTAAGGCAGGACAGCTGGCCCACAAGCTCATGTACGTCGATCTGGTGATTCTGGATGAAATGGGCTATCTGCCGTTCACTCAGTCTGGCGGTGCCTTACTCTTCCATCTATTGTCAAAGCTGTATGAGAGAACCAGCGTGGTGATCACCACCAATCTGAACTTCTCTGAGTGGGCCAGTGTGTTTGGCGACGCCAAGATGACCACAGCGCTTCTTGATCGCCTGACTCATCACTGCCATATCGTGGAGACAGGCAATCAAAGTTGGAGGTTCAGAAATTCCAGTGCTCAGGCCAAAGCAATAACCCGATCCAGAACGAAGAAAGGAGTCCCTGATCCATCAATGCCCTTAGACTTATCCACAACTGTGTGAAGAAAAAACCATCAACCAAGTGGCTCAATCTTCAACGTGAAAACTGGCTCAGTTTGCTAGATGTATCAACAGCAGGTGGTCAAACAGGACGTGGAGGCCACCATGCGCCAACACCCGTTGGCGGCCATCCGCCAGTTGGCCCAGTCGCCATTCATTGCCGACAATACGCGTATCCGGGTGGCGCTGGACGCCAACCTTGGCGTATTGCCCGAGGCGCGCGATGCCCCTGACGGGCTGGTTCTGGCCCAGGAAGAGCGCGACTGGTTGGCCCTGCGTTCGGCCGTTTGGCCGGCAGATGTCATTGCCCAAGCCCAAACCTTTCTGGAGCGCTACCCCGCCAGCGCCATGCTGCCCCAAGCCCGAGTGCTCAAGCAAGGCGCTGAGACTGCACTGGCTGTGTTGCGCAATCGGGATGTAAAGCTGTACCGCAGTTCATTCATCACGCCGGACAATGCCCAGGAAGACTTGAAACGGGCAGCACGAGGGGACAAAGACGCCGCCGCCCGCATTGCCCGCAGCCACCGAGCCCTGAACACAGACCTTGGCCTGCTGCGCTACGAAGGCTGGTTGCAATACGCGGCCGGGTTGGGCAATGGGATTGCCAGCTATGAACTCGCTTTGTACTACCGGGCGGGCCAACAGCCCATCTTGGCGGCGCAGGCCGAGGCGCGCGCTGTGGCCCTGGGTTATGTGCCGCCCCGTTCCCTGCAACATGAGCGCAAATGACGGTGATTTTCCGCTGTGTTCAAGTCATTCCCCCGAGTGGGGTTCTGACACACTGCACCATGGGCAAAGCATGACTACATGCGAGGAGTCGGGGTGTGAACACGGGGCGGATTTTCAGGACAGTGATGGGTGCAGCCATGGCGACAGTGGCCTTGGCCGCGTGTAACCCGCGCAGTATGCTGACCGACAGCAATCTGCTTAAAGGGGCCAGGGCAGAAACTTTTGTGCTCAGCCACGGTGCTTTGTGTGCCCGCCTGCCCAGTGGAACCGCCATTGAACAATACGCCCGTGACGAGGTACCCGAAACCAGCGCCGTGGGGCGTGAAGTCAAGGCTTGGGATTTGTCCGGCCTGCTCGATATTCTTCAAACCCGCGATGGCCGCTGGGTGCTGCTGCCTTCCCCCGGCCTGAAAACCCTCAAAGGGGTGCACTTTCGCAAAGGCCCCAGCGGCGAGAACGATGCCCTGTGTTTTGGGCGACTGTGGATTGAAGGCGTGATTGATTACCGGGAAGACAAGCCCTTTGGCCTTGACAAGGCGGTGACTGCGCGCTTCAAAGCCAACCTGAAAGACGCTGAAATGCTGCGCCATTTCAGGGGCCTGAAGGTTGAAAGTTTCGACCCCGCCATTTTCACCCTGAGTACAGGCACTGCCTTCGCCGACGACCTTCAGCCCGAGTTTGTGGTTGAAATGGCTCTACACCCGGCGTCGACGGGTTGGTACTTGGCCAAGGGGGCCGATGAGGTTCATGCCATAGAGCGTGTCGCAGCGCCTTGAAGGGGTGGTCTGGCATAATTCAACTCATTGAATTGTTGCAGAGCCCCCAGCGTGAGCCGACAGAACAAACACCGCCCTGAAGTGGCCTTGACCCCGAACGGCAAGGTGGATTTTTCCGCACCCGGTGCCAAGGTGCGTGTGGACAAATGGCTGTGGGCGGCTCGCTTTTTCAAAACCCGCAGCCTGGCCACCGAGATGGTGGACGGTGGCAAGGTCAAATGCCATGACGAACGCGTCAAACCTGCTTATCCGGTTCAGGTGGGCGATGTGTTGAGTATTCCAGTGGGTTGGGATGAGATGGTGGTGGTGGTCAAAGCCTTGTCCGACAAGCGCGGCAGTGCTCCGATTGCCCGCACACTGTATGAAGAAACGGCTGAAAGCCAAGCCTTGCGCGCCCAACGGGCGGCCAACCGAAAACTGGCGA
The DNA here is from genome assembly GCF_046297615.1 of Limnobacter sp. GTDB lineage: Bacteria > Pseudomonadota > Gammaproteobacteria > Burkholderiales > Burkholderiaceae_B > Limnobacter. Next base: position 526,663 of record NZ_JBKBHM010000001.1, read on the forward strand.
TGGACCCTGCACTGGACATCAAGGCCAGGCCCACCAAACGTGACCGGCGGGCCATTGATGACTTCAAATGGGGCGAGGGCTAGCCAGCGATTTTTCGATCAGCGCATGCAGGGCTGCAAAGTCGGGCTCGCCCACATAGGTTTTGACAATCGCGCCCTTGCGGTCGATCAGGAAAGTGGTCGGTGTGATGCGCACATCGTCGAATGACTTGGCAATTTTCCCGTCAATGTCCAGCGCCACATCAAATGGCAGGTTGCGGGTCTGCGCAAAATTCATCACGTAGTCCGGCCGGTCGTAACTCATGGCCACCGCAATGGTGCGCAGCCCTTGGGCCTTGTATTTGTTGTGGGTGTCGATGAGGGCGGGCATTTCCTTGACGCAGGTGGTGCAACTGGTGGCCCAGAAATTCACCACCATCACCTCGCCTTGGTAATCGGCTGGCTTGAGCACCTGCCCGGTCAGTGTGGTGTAGTCCACCCGGGGCGCCTGGCTGGACAGACAGCCTGCCAGCACCCAAGCCGACAAGGCCAAAACGACTGTGCGCAACATGGCGTTCATGGTGTTCCCCGGGGGTTGATGCGTCAAAAAATGGTTTAAGGCCTGCTGTTGATGGGGGCTTGGTTGCTGCCGTTATTGGGTGTGGCAGTCAAGCGGGTCAAGTCCTGTTCGGTGATGGTATCCACCACTTTCACCACGCGGTTCACACCGCTGACGCCTGAAGCGATTTGAGCGGCCCGATTGGCCTCACGTTCTGTGACCAGGCCCATGATGTACACCGCACCGGCTTCGGTGGTGATCTTGAACGCATTGGCGAACAGGTCTTGCGCATCAAACAGAGAGGCCTTGACTTTGGTGGTCAACACCGCGTCATTGGAACGCGACGAGAAGGTGCTCTTGGGGCCGATCTGAATGTCATTGACCAGCAGGCGGATGTTCTGCACGTTGGCCACGGCCGCTTCCACCGCACTGCGTGTGGCTTCATCGGGGGCTTCGCCCGTCAACAGCACTTGCCGGTTGTACACGGTGGCGTTCACATGGACATTCTCACCAAAGCGTTGGCTGATGGCGCTGTCGGCCTTCAGCTGAATGCTGCGGTCTTCGACTTGAATGCCGACGGTGCGGCGGTCCACTGCGGCCATGGAGCCGGCGGTGATGGCGGCGGCTGCACCAAAGAAGCACCCGCCCAACAAGGGGGCAGTCAATGCTGCGCACAGGCCAAGGGCCATGGCGCTGCGAAGGGCTGGGCGGTGGTTCAGTCGGAGGCTACTACGCATTGTCTTCTTCTCCCAAAAGGCACACGTCAATGCCGTCACACAGGCAGTGAATCGTGAGCAAGTGAATTTCCTGAATACGGGCTGTGCGGTTGTGGGGCACACACAGGTGAAGGTCGTTCTCGCCCAGGGCTTGGGTCATTTGGCCGCCGCCTTTGCCGGTCAGGGCGATGACTGTCATTTCCCGTTGGTGCGCCGCTTCAATGGCCATCAGCACGTTGCGGGAGTTGCCGCTGGTGGATATGGCCAGAAGGATGTCACCGGGTTGACCAATGGCCTGAACCTGCTTGGAAAACACCTCGTTGAAACTGTAATCGTTGCCAATGGCCGTCAGCGCAGAACTGTCGGTGGTCAGCGCAATGGCGGCCAAGCCTGGACGCTCGCGTTCAAAACGACCAACCAGTTCAGCCGCGAAGTGTTGGCAATCGCCGGCCGATCCGCCGTTACCGCAGGCCAGAATCTTCCCGCCATTGGTCAAGGTGGCCACCATCAGCTCCACGGCCGATGCAATGGGGCCAGCCATTTCTTCGGTGGCGTTTTGCTTGGCCTGGATGCTTTCGTCAAATTGTTGGGTGATGCGGGTGATCAGGTCCATGATTGTTCTTCGGGCCTCGGCTGGAGTGGGCGAAGCCCTATTATAGGGGTTAGCTCTCTGGCAGCCAGGCGTTGGGCAGCCAAGTGGGCTCATTGTCCTGGTGCAAAGCCACCACATCAAAACGCAGATGTCGGTAATGATGTTGACCATGGGTCACCCACCAAAGTTTCGCGCACCGCTCAATTCGCTGGATTTTCCCTCGGTTGACCGTGTCCAGCGCCGTGCCGTGGGAGTGGTTGTTGCGCAGGCGCACCTCCACGATCACAGCGGTGTCGCCCTCGGCCATGATGAGGTCCAATTCGCCACAGCGGCAGCGGTGGTTGCGGGCCAGCAGTGCGAGCCCATGGCGTTCCAGCCAGCGCAAAGCCCGGGTTTCGCCATCGTTGCCCAGCGCTTGGGTGTCCCATCGGCGGGGTTTGGGCGCCTTCTGGGCTTGTGGTTGACGCCCAGGCTGCCAAGGCAGCGGTGGCTGCGCCGGCGCTGAAGGTTTGTCAGCACCCCATGGAATGCCTGACAATGCGCGTTTAGAGCGCTTTTCTGCCTTGCCCATGTCGCATCCTGATTCTTCTTCCTCCGCGGATTCTGACGCAGTGCGTCCGGGATCACTCTTTGTGGTGGCTACGCCGATCGGCAATATGGGTGATTTGTCCCCCCGGGCACGTAGCGTGCTGGCGCAGGTGGACCGGATTGCCGCCGAGGACACCCGCAACACGGCTCGCCTGTTGGAGCAACTCGGCCTGCGCAAGCCGTTGATGGCACATCACGCCCACAATGAACACCAGAGCGCGCAGGGCATTGTCCAGTGTTTGGCGCAGGGTGAGTCGGTGGCCTTGGTGAGCGACGCGGGGACTCCCGCAGTGTCAGACCCGGGTGCGGTTGTGGTCAGGGCGGTGGCTGAGGCTGGGTACACCGTGGTGCCGGTGCCGGGGGCCAGCAGTGTGCTGACCGCGGTGGCGGCGAGCGGTTTGGTGGATGGCCCATTCACGTTCCGGGGGTTTTTGCCTGCCAAAGGGCGTGAGCGCACCGCGCAGCTACAGGCTTGGTTGGCCTGTGAAGAACCCCAGGTGGTGTTTGAGGCCCCACACCGGGTAATGAGCCTGGCAGATGACCTGGAGGCCCTTGGGCTTGCCGACCGGGCGGTGTGCGCTGGCCGTGAGATGACCAAGCAATTTGAAACCTTCTACCGGGGAAGCATTCAGGAGGTGATTGCCCAGGTTCGCGCAGACCCGAATGCGACACGGGGCGAATGGGTGTGGGTGTTTGCAGGGGGCCCACCGGCAGGCGCCGCAGGCGAGGATAGTGCTGCCGGCGGCCTGTCTGATTGGTTGGCCCCGTTGTTGGAGCAGGTGCCGCTGAAGACTGCGGTGTCGATTGCGGTGAAGGCCACCGGTTGGCCCAAAAACCAGGTGTATGAGTTAGCCCTCAGTTTGAAGAACAGCGCTGAGGAATAAAAAACGGCCAGCATCAAGCTGGCCGAATACCACTGAACTCACTGTCCATGAGGCGGGCGGGCCCCATGAACACTGCTTCTACCCGCGATCAGACGGGCAGGGGCAGTTCGGGAACTGAAGGGGCTTCAAGCCCGCCCAGTGAAGCGGTGATGGCGATGGGGGCTGAGCCTCCGCCCAGAGAAATGGTCAGCGTGCCGTCTTCGAAGCTGATCGGGGACTCGGGAAGCCCGCCGCCGCCTGGCAGTTCGGGCAATCCGCCGCCCAGCAGGTCGGTCAGTGCAGCCACCAGTTCCTCAGGGCCTGCGGGCAGGCTGGGAGCACCGGGCAGTGAAGGCAGACCTGGCAATTCGGGCAGGCCGGGGATGGAAGGCACTTCGGCAGCGCTCAATGTGGGCAGCTCAGGTGCGCCGGGCAAGCCAGGCAGTTCGGGGGCGCCTGGCAGTTCGCCAGCGGCCAGGCCAGTCAGCAGGGCGACCAGGTCTTCAGGGCCTACCGGCAGTTCAGGTGCGCCGGGCAGAGAGGGCAGGGCAGGTGGCTCGCTGGGCAATGCGTCAGCCAGGCTCATCAGTGCAGCAACCACAGCGTCAGGGCTGGTGGGCAGGCTGGGCAGTTCCGGTGCTCCGGGCAGTGACGGCAGTGAGGGCGCTTCCGGGGCAAAGCCTTCCAGCGCGTTGATCACGCCAACCACCACTGGACCAACCACGGGGATAGTGTTCAAACCGGACTTCAGTTCATCGAGGGCCATTTGTCTCTCCAATGTAAAAAAGGGGATTTCCTTTTTGAGTTTTTACGTAGGCAATCTCTGTTGCCTGCCTTATAAAAACAGAGGAAATGCTCTAGGCCAATTCGCACAAGTCGCAACTTCTGTCAGTAAAGCCCTGTAATTTAATTTCTGAATTTAATTAAATTATTGAATAAAAAGGGAAAATTTAGAGAAAAGTTTGTTGCGTTAAATTGTGCAAAATGTGGCGGGTTTGCGAATGTCCGATATTCGCCATTGCAATGTCAGTTTGCTGATAGACAAAGAAAAACCCCGACAAGCGGGGTTTTGGGTCAAGCCTGGTGTTGTGGGTGACTCAGTCGCCGTACATCCGCTGCTTCAATTCCCGGCGTTGCTGGGCTTCCAGTGACAGGGAGGCGGTGGGGCGGGCCAGCAAACGGGCCAAGCCGATGGGGTCGCCTGTTTCTTCGCACCAGCCGTATTCGCCACTGTCGATTTTCTGCAGGGACTGCTGCACTTTCTTGAGCAGTTTGCGTTCCCGGTCTCGGGTGCGCAGTTCAAGCGCGTGCTCTTCCTCGATGGTGGCGCGGTCGGCGGGGTCGGGCACCACCACGGTTTCACGCAAGTGTTCAGTGGTTTCGCCCGCGTTGGCCAACAGTTCTTTTTCCATGTCCTGAAGGCGTTGCCGGAAAAAGGCCAATTGAACGTCGTTCATGTAATCATCGTCAGACATTGCGAGCAGTTGTTTCTCGCTGATGATGGGCACTTTCTGCGTTGTCATGTCAGGCCTCAAATGCTTGGGATTGGTTCACTATATACCAGTATAGCGATTATCGGGCCAGACAAAGCTCTAACCCTTGGGTGATGAAGTCCTTGGGCAATTTGCGCCCAATGAACACGATTTTGCTTTCTTTCTTCTCGGCCCCATCCCATTTGCGGCCCCAATCCAGCCCCATCAGCATATGAACGCCCTGAAAGAGTGCGCGGCGGTCGCTGCCTTTGATGCTCAGAATGCCTTTGTAGCGCAGCATGTCGGGCCCATACACCTGGGTGACCGAGCCCATGAATTCTTCAAACTTCTGCCCGTCGAAGGGCTTGGCGCTTTTGAAAACGAAGCTTTGGATTTCATCGTTGTGGGAATGTTTGTCCTCGTCCAGGAAGTCGGGGGCAATGTCCAGAATGGAGTTGAGGTTAAAGCCACGCACATCCAGCAGTTTGTTGACGGGGGCTTTGCCGTGGTCGCTGATCATCACTTCGGCACGGGCATTCATTTTGGCCAGGCGTTTGCGCAGCACCTGAACCTCGTCCTCGGTGGCCAAGTCGGTTTTGGACAGCAGCAGGCGGTCAGCAAAGCCCACTTGCTGTTGAATTTCGCGGTGCTCGCTCAGTTGTGTCATGGCGTGTTTGGCGTCGACCACGGTAATCACCGCGTCCAGCACATAGTGCTCGGCCACATCGTCATCCACGAAGAAGGTTTGCGCCACCGGGCCCGGGTCCGCCATGCCGGTGGTTTCAATCACTACCCGGTCGAATTTGATTTCGCCAGCAGCGCGCCGTTTGGCCATGTCGCCGAGAATGCGCACCAAGTCACCCCGCACGGTGCAACACAGGCAGCCGTTGTTCATTTCCACGATGTTTTCCTGCTCGTTTTGCATCAGCAGGTCGTTGTCCACGCCTTCTTCCCCAAACTCATTTTCAATCACAGCGATTTTCATGCCGTGGTTTTCCTTGAGGATGCGGTTGAGCAGGGTGGTTTTGCCGCTGCCCAAAAAGCCGGTGAGGATGGTGACGGGAATCATGGGTTTAGGGGTGTTGCTCATGGTTTAGGCTCGGGATGTTGCACACACAGGCCCCTAGATGGGGGCAAGGTGCTCAATATAAAGGGGCAAGCCGCTGCTTGCCGAACGGCAACAGTGTACCTGCCCCGGCTGCCACTCGTGCTGCGGTGGTGGCGATCAGGCGGTTTCGAACTTCCAGACCCCGTCCGCTTGAACCCGTTTTGCCTGGCCTGCGTGCCACAAGTGGTGAAGGTGGGCGATGGCCTCGCCCATGGCAAAGCTCATTTGGTGGCCGTCCATTTCACGTTTAAACAGCACGGCGATGGCTTGGCGGGCTGACAGCGGGCCATTGCGCAGGGCGTCCCGCAGTTCGCTCAAGCGGTGGTCATGGTGGCGCAGCAATTGAGCACACCGGTCATGCACGCCCTTGAAGGGGACGCCATGGGAGGGCAGCACGGTCAGTGTGTTCGGCAGTTCCGCCATACGTTGCACGCTGGCCAGAAAGGCTTTGAGCGGGTTGCCTTCGGGTTCTGTGCCGTACACGCTGACGTTGGTGGAGATGGTGGGCAGCAGCATGTCCCCGCTGATCATCAGTTGTTGGCTTTCAGACACCAGACTGATGTGTTCGGGGCTGTGGCCAAAACCGGTCAGGCAGCGCCAGTCATGCCCGCCGATGGTCAATACGTCGCCTTCCTGAATGCGGTGAAAACTCAGCGGCGGCTCGGGCACCAGGCGCGCAAACAGGCCACCCCGGGCCTCGCGGGTTTCTTCGGCCTTTTGCTCATGGGCCAAGCCGTGTTCGGCCAGGAAGTTGCCCAGTGTTTGGCCATCAAACCCGGGCAGGTTGGCGCACAGGCTGCGGGCAATGAAGTACTCCGCTGCAGACATGTGCACCTGCAGGCCGAACTGCCGTGCCAGTGGGCCAGCCATGCCAATGTGGTCGGGGTGGGCGTGCGTCACAATGATGCGGCCCAGAGGTTTGTTCTTGAACAGTTTTTCAGACAGCCCCGCCCAGATGGCTTGTACGTCGGGCAGGCCAACGCCGGTGTCTACCAAGGTGTATTGGTTCGCTTCTTCCAGCAGCCAGACATTGATGTGATCCAGCGCGAAAGGCAAAGGCAGGCGTAACCAATGAACGCCGGGGGCCACTTCAAAGGGTTGGCCAATCGCCGGGGGTTCGTAAAGGCGTTCAATTCCCATGGGTGTCTGTGCTGTGGTGAGTGACTCGGAGGATGCGCCGCGAAATGCGCCGCCTAATTCGAACAATCGTTCGATTGTAGGGCATCATTAAGCCAAAGAATGCAAAACACAGGAGACTTGCCCCATGTTGAACGTACCCGGCCTGCAATTTGAACTCGGCGATGACATCGACGCTTTGCGAGATGCAGTGCAAGCCTTTGCGCAAAAAGAGATTGCACCACTGGCTACAGAATTGGACCGCACCGATCAATTTCCCATGCACTTGTGGCGCAAATTGGGGGACATGGGCCTGCTGGGCCTGACAGTTGAGGAGGAGCTGGGCGGTTCGGGCATGGGTTACCTGGCGCACATTGTGGCGATGGAGGAGATTTCCCGCGCCAGCGCATCGGTGGCACTGAGTTATGGTGCCCATTCCAACCTGTGCGTGAACCAGATTCGCCGCAATGGCAATGAATGGCAACGCAACACCTTCCTACCCAAGTTGATTTCTGGCGAGCACATTGGTGCGTTGGCCATGAGCGAGCCCAATGCGGGGTCGGACGTGGTCAGCATGCAATTGCGCGCCGATAAACAAGGCGACCGCTACGTGCTCAATGGCAGCAAGATGTGGATCACCAACGGGCCGGACGCAGATGTGCTGGTGGTGTATGCAAAAACCGATTTGGCCGCCGGGCCGCGCGGAATTACTGCATTCCTGATCGAGAAAGGTTTCAAGGGCTTCTCGGTGGCCCAGAAGCTGGACAAGCTGGGCATGCGTGGCAGCCACACCGGTGAATTGGTGTTTGAAGACTGCGAGGTGCCTGAAACCCATGTGCTGGGCCGCGTGGGTAACGGCGTGAATGTGCTGATGAGCGGGCTGGATTTTGAGCGCGCCGTGCTGAGCGGTGGGCCTTTGGGGATTATGGCGGCAGCCATGGATGTGGTGGTGCCCTATGTGCACGACCGCAAGCAGTTTGGCCAAAGCATCGGCGAATTCCAGTTGATACAAGGCAAGTTGGCCGACATGTATTCCACCATGATGGCCACGCGGGCTTATGTGTACCAGGTTGGCAAAGCCTGCGACAAAGCCACGCCCGAGACAGTGCGCAAACTGCGCAAGGACTGTGCAGGCGCCATTTTGTTTTCAGCGGAGAAGGCCACCTGGATGGCTGGCGAGTCCATTCAGATTCTGGGTGGCAATGGTTACATCAACGACTACCCCACCGGGCGTTTGTGGCGCGATGCCAAGCTGTATGAAATCGGCGCGGGCACCAGTGAAATTCGCCGCATGCTGATTGGCCGGGAGTTGTTTGCGGAAACGCTCTAAAGTAGACAGGCTGGCGGCCGTTTTTTGGGCTTGTCAGCCTTTGTAAAGCCCTTTTGCGTAGAATCGGAAGCAACCACTCACTTTCGGATCACGCGATGAGCTCTTTGCCCTTTGACATCAAAACCCTGGACGACGAAGCCACCGGTGAGTTGAGCGAGCACAGCGGCCTAAGCGAAGAAGCCGAACGCGAGTTGTCCAAAAAAGTGGCCGCGGATATTTTGGCGGGCTTTGACAAGCACTACCGCTTGTTTCGTTACTGTGCACAGCAGGCGAAAAAGCTGTTCGAGGAAGGCGACTGGCACCTGATCCAGCGCTTGGCCCGTGACCGTATTGATTTCTACGATGAGCGCGTGAAGGAGGCGGTCGACCAGATTCGACGCAATTACGGCCCATTACTGCAGTCCGAGTCCGTGTGGCAGAAAATCAAGACCCGTTTCGTGACTTATCTGGTGGACCACAAGCAGCCCGAGCTGGCCGAAACGTTTTTCAATTCCGCGGTCACGAAAATTCTGCACCGGGACTACTTTCACAACCGCTTCCTGTTTGTGCGCCCGGCGGTGAGTACCGAGTATGTGGAGAGCAACCCACCCTCATACCGCAGCTATTACCCGGCCAACCCGCTGTATGGTGGCATACGCCAATCGCTGCGCAAGCTGATTCAAGACTTCGATCTGAAGGCGCCTTTCGTGGACCTGGAGCGTGATCTTCGCTACGTGGTGCATGCCACGCGGCAGGTGATGCCCCGGCCCATCAAGATTGACCCGGACTGCCAGATTCAGGTGATGTCCAGCCTGTTCTTTCGCAACAAGGGCGCTTACATCATTGGCAAGTTCATCAATGCCAACATGCCACAGCCCTTCGCCATTCCGATTCTGAGGGATTCCAGCGGACGCTTGTACCTGGATACAGTATTGTTCAACGTACAGCAGATTGCCACGCTGTTCAGCTTCACGCGGGCTTACTTTTTGGTGGACATGGAAACGCCGGGGGCCTATGTGCAGTTTTTGCGCACCTTGCTGCCCAACAAACCCAAGGCCGAGATGTACACCATGCTGGGTTTGCAAAAGCAGGGCAAAACGCTGTTCTATCGCGATTTCCTTCACCACCTGAAGCACAGCCATGACGAGTTCATTGTGGCGCCCGGCATCAAGGGTTTGGTGATGGCGGTGTTTACCTTGCCGTCTTACCCGTATGTGTTCAAGTTGATCAAGGACAAAATTGCACCGTCCAAGGAAATTGACCGCGCCGGCGTGATGCAGAAGTACCAGTTGGTGAAGTGGCACGACCGTGTGGGCCGCATGGCCGACACGTGGGAATACAGCCATGTGGGCTTGCCCCTGGACCGCTTTTCCACTGAATTGCTCGACCACTTGAAAGACACCTGCGAGAGTTCACTGAGCATTGAAGGTGACATGGTGGTGATCAAGCACCTGTACATCGAGCGCCGGATGACACCGTTGAACATTTACCTGCAGCAAGGCACTGACGCCGAGGTGGAACACGGCATCACCGAGTACGGCAATGCCATCAAGCAGTTGGCGGCGGCCAATATTTTCCCGGGAGACATGCTGTTCAAGAACTTTGGTGTGACCCGCTTGGGGCGCGTGGTGTTCTACGACTACGACGAAATCGAGTACATGAGCGACTGCAATTTCCGGCGCATTCCCGAGGCCCCCAACCCCGAGGCGGAAATGTCGTCCGAGCCTTGGTACACCGTGGGGCCCAAAGATGTGTTTCCCGAGGAGTTTGGCCAGTTCCTGCTCGGTGACCGCCGGGTGCGCCGTGCATTTCTGGACAAGCACGCCGACCTGCTGACCTATGAATTCTGGCAGGCCCGCAAAGAGCGTGTGGCCGATGGTCACATTGAAGACATCTTCCCCTACGCCGAGGCCATTCGGTTCACCAACCGGTTCCGCAAGCGGAGCATTGCGTTGCCAAGCCAGTAAATTACTGACGGTTTTTGGGTATAAAGCCATTCCAAAAATGGTGTTGGTCCCGAGAGGGTGCTGTTATAGACTGCGGGAAATTGCCGGTTCAACGGCACCTCGTACTTGATCTGACAGAGACCTTCTCATGCACTCCATTTTGATTGGCAGGCTGCGTCCCGCTGGCCTTGCCTTGGCTTTGCTGTTGGCTGCAACTTCTGCGTATGCCACGAACGGTTATTTTTCCCACGGCTATGGCACCAAGGCCAAAGGGCGCGGTGGCGCATCGCTGGCGATTGCCGATGACACCATGGCCGGTGCCAACAACCCGGCTTTGCTGGCCGATGTGGGCAATCGTTTTGACGCAGGTTTCGATGCTTTTGTACCCCGCCGGGGTGCCGAGCGCACGGGCGGGCCGTTGGGGCAATTTGATTTCTCCGAAAAAAGCGACCGCAACCTGTTCATCATTCCCGACTTCGGCGTCAGCCGAAAACTGAGCCAACGCATCACCGCAGGGGTGACCATCTACGGCAACGGTGGCTTGAACACCGATTACCAGCGTGGCAACACTGCCACCTGCCCCACCAGCCTGCTGTCCGGCGGTCGGGGCAACCCCTTGTGTGGCAGTGGCCCAGCAGGCGTGAACCTGGAGCAGTTGGTGGTTGCGCCGACGCTGGCTGTGCGCATCAACGACAATCACGCCCTTGGTGTGTCGCCGCTGTTTGTTTACCAACGCTTTTACGCCCAAGGCCTGCAATTGTTTGGCAGCTTTGGTTACAGCTCGGATTCCTCCAAGCTCACCAACAACGGCACCAGTGGCAGCCAGGGCCGTGGTTACCGGGTCGGCTACTTGGGCACCTTCGGCCCGGTGAATGTGGGCCTGAGTTATTCGCCCCGCATCGACATGAGCAAGTTCAAAGAGTATTCAGGCTTGTTCGCGGGCGGTGGTGACTTTGACATTCCGACCAACAAAGGTGTGGGCGTGTCCTGGAAGGTGACCAATTCGCTGCGGCTGGCGGCTGATGTGAACAAAATTCTGTTCAGCGAAGTGGCCTCGGTGGGCAATTCCCGCGACGGCGCTACGCCGGGTTGTAACTGTTTGGGCACTGAAAACGGCCCGGGATTCGGCTGGAGCGATGTGTTGGTCCGCAAGTTTGGCCTTGAGTACGCGGCCACGCAGAACCTGACGTTGCGGGCCGGTTACAACAAGGGCAACAACCCGGTAGGCAGCGAGGATGTGACCTTCAACATCTTGGCGCCTGGCGTGGTCACCAAACACTACACCGCAGGTTTCACGTACAAATTGAGCCCATCAGCCGAGTTGTCGGCGCACTACATGCGTGCGCCCGAGGTCAGCGTAACCGGCCCATCGGCTTTGCCTGTGCCGGGGCCCGTCGAGAAAATTTACATGAATCAGGAAAGCCTGAGCATGAGCCTCGGATTCACGTATTGAGGCTCAGGCTCATGTGGTCATTTCAAAGGCAACAACAATTCTGAGGCCTTGATCTTTTCCGGTTGAAACTTGTTCACCGGAACATCCAGTTCGTAGCCCAAGGCCACGCCGCACAGCAGTTTGTATTGCTTGGGGATGTCAAAGTGCTTGTCCAAGGGGCTGCGGAACAGGCCCAAAGCCCCTTGGGCGCAACTGCCCAGGCCCGCATTGGTGGCGGCCAGCATCAAACTTTGCAAGTACAGGCCCGCGTCCAGCGCGCTGTAGATGCCCACACCCTCGTGCACAAACACGAACACGGCGGCGGGCGCGCCAAACAGGCGGAAGTTGTCGGCCATGGCTTGGTCACGCGCTTTCAAGTCGTTGCGCGCAACGCCCAACACACCGTACAGGCCTTTGCCACACTCCACCCGGCGGGCCTGTAGGTCTTTCGGGTAATTCACCACGGGTTTTACGTCGCCATCCGGAATGCCTGGGTCGCGCGTCAGTAGGCCCTTCAGTTGAGCCAATTTGCCACCACGCTGCAGGGCGATGGTGCGTTGAAAGCGGCTGTACAGCTCCTCACGCAGGCTTTCCAGCACGGGCCCGGTGGCCAAAGCCAGCCGGTAAGGATGGGTGTTGGACCAACTGGGCGAGAGCGCCGCTTGCTGAAGAATGTTGTCCAGCAGGTGTTGTGGGACAGGGCGTGTATCAAAGGCTCGAACGCTGTGCCGGGCTTTCAGTGCATCCAGAAATTCCATCTTCAACCTTACTGTGTAATGATGAGTTCAAGTTTAGAGTAATTATTCCTAGCCAAGCGGACAACAACGCTACTATTCTATAAAGTGACAATGAACAATGTCACAATATAAAGGTCAACCACAGGGGACAACCATGGCCAATCCACACGTCGATGTACTGATTATCGGAGCCGGACTTTCTGGCATCGGTGCTGCCTGCCACATCAAAAAATTCTGCAAGGGCAAAAGCATTGCCGTGCTGGAACGCCGCAAAGCCATTGGCGGAACATGGGATTTGTTCCGTTACCCCGGTATTCGGTCTGACTCTGACATGTTCACCTTGGGCTACAGCTTCAAGCCCTGGAAAGGCGAGAAAGTGCTGGCCAACGGTCAGGAAATCCGCGAATACGTGACCGAAGCTGCCCAAGAATTCGGCGTGACCGAGGACATCCATTTCGGCCTGAAAGTGGTCAGCGCCAAGTGGAACACCCAACAATGCCAGTGGACAGTGGAAGCGTTGAATGAGGAAACCAGCAAAACCGAAACCTTCACCAGCCAGTACCTGATTGGCTGCACCGGCTATTACAACTACGACCAAGGCTATGCGCCTGAATTCCCCGGCTTGTCCAAATTCAAAGGCACCGTGGTCCACCCCCAACAATGGCCAGAAAACCTTGACTACACCGGCAAGAAGGTGGTGGTCATCGGCTCGGGTGCCACAGCCATCACGCTGGTGCCTGCCATGTCTGACAAGGCCGGGCATGTGACCATGCTGCAGCGCTCGCCCACCTACATTGCGTCCATCCCCTCGGTGGACCCACTGTCTGTGGTGCTGAAAAAATTCCTGCCCGACACCGTGGTGTACAACTTGGGCCGTGCCCGCAACATTGCCTTGCAGCGGCTGATTTTCAAGCTGTCCAAAGAGCGCCCCAAGGCCATCAAGCGCCTGCTGCTGGGCGCAACCCGCCTGCGCATGGGCAAGGGTTTCGACATGAAGCACTTCACCCCCAGTTACAACCCTTGGGACCAGCGCCTGTGCGTGGTGCCTGACGGTGACCTTTTCAAAGTGCTCAAAGACGGCAAGGCCGACATTGTGACCGACCACATTGACACCTTCGTCAAGGAAGGCATCAAACTGAAAAGCGGCCAGGTGTTGGAAGCCGATGTGGTGGTAACCGCCACCGGTCTGGACCTGCAGATTCTGGGCGGCATGGCACTGGAGGTGGATGGCCAGAGCCTGACGCCGGACCAGACACTGAGCTACAAAGGCGTGATGATGAGTGGCATTCCCAACTTCGGGATGGTGTTTGGTTACACCAACGCCTCGTGGACGCTGAAGGCCGACTTGGCCGCCGAGTTCATGTGCCGCGTCATCAACCACATGGATGCCAAAGGCGCCAACAAAGTGGTGCCCAGTGCCGAAGGTGTTGGCACCACAGCCAAGCCGCTGTTCGACCTGGAGGCTGGTTACATGAAACGTGCCGCCGACCGCCTGCCCAAGCAGGGCGAAGCGTACCCTTGGAACATCGAAAACAACTACCTGGCTGACCGCCCCGTGCTCAAGAAGGGGGCGTTGGAAGACGAGTTCCTGAAGTTCGAGTCAGTGGCTGTGCAGGCGTCTGCACCCAAGGCGGCCAAAAAGCCCGCCCGCAAGGCCGCTGCGAAAGCAGCCTGATTTACCCTCGCATTGGGCGCTTACAGTCGCCCAAAACGTGAGGGTGCCCGCCGTGCGCTGATCAGCCTTTGCTGTTCCGCACGGCGTTGTTCTGCCCGGCTGGGTTGGTCAAACAGGCTGACCCGGTCAAAGCGGCTTGGCCTGTCGAAGCGGCTGGTGCGCCCAAACCGGTTGGTTTGTACAAAACCCACCGCTTCCTCCATGTCCACGGCGAAGTCTCCGCCCAAGGGTGTTTCCAGCGTACTCACCTCAAACGGGTCTCGGTTGCCATCCAGGCCGATCAAATCAAGCCGCCCCAGCACCAGCAATGCACGCGCCAGCGGGAAGGCTCCCCGGTCTTTGAACTGCTGTAGAAGCGTGTCTTCAGACATGGCGGCTTGCATGCAATCCAGCCATGCGAATTCGTCAATCGGGCGCGCAGGCACCTCTTGCGTGAAGCGTACTTCTTCCTGTTCGGCCAATGCAGTTTGGTGAAACAAGGGGGCAGCCAAAGCCAGCATGCCAATCAACATGGGCCGGGACAGCAGGGCAAGGGATGCGTGCATGAGGACTCCTGAGCAGTTGAAGGGCTTCATGATGTCAACGTCATCAGTCACCCTGGGTGATACATCATTCGTTATACGGGGCTGGTTCTGGCTTGTCCATCAGCCGAATTCCTACTCACAAAGTGGGTGGTGCAGGCCGTAAACGCCCCGGTTTGACCATGGTCAAGCCAAGCTGAATCGAATCAAATCACCCGTTTTGGTCATCACTTCCGCTAGAATCAAGGCAGCCAAAGGGGGAATGTTGTGCCATGACAACCAAACAAACGATTGATTTTTATTTTGACCTCACCAGCCCATACAGCTATGTCGCTGCTGAAGTCATTGAAGACATTGCACGTGCAGGCCAACGCACCGTGAATTACAAGCCCACCCTGTTGGGCTTCATTTTCAAGGCCACTGGCAATTCCGCCCCCATGATGGTGCCTGCCAAGGGCAAGTATTCCGCCCGCGACTTCGCCCGCACGGCGCGTTTCCATGGCCTCACCATCAACTGGCCCAAGCAGTTTCCGATCAATGCGACCACTGCGTCCCGCGCCATTCTCAAACTGGCCGAAACATCGCCTTCGCAGGTGGGCGATTTCACCCGCGCCTTGTACCGCGCGTACTTCGTGCAGGGGCAGGACATCACCACCGAGGACGGGGTGAAGGCCGTGGCCGATGCCATGGGCCTGGACGGTACAGCCCTGGCCGCAGCCAACAACGACGAAGCCATCAAAGCGGCATTGCGGGCCGCCGTACAAGAGTCGATCGATGTGGGCATGTTCGGCGCACCGTATTTCGTGGTGGATGGCGAGCATTTCTGGGGCCAGGACCGCATGGAGCAACTGCGCCGTTGGGTGGTGGAAGGGCCGTTCTGATGGGCGTACTCGAGCACAACAACGTACAGGCCCGGCCCGATTTTTCGGGCAACCAGCAGGCGATGCAGGCCTTGGTCGCGCAGTTGCGCGAACGCCTGGCTGCGGTGGCCCAGGGCGGTGGGCCCAGCGCCCAAGCCAAACACACTGCGCGGGGCAAACTGCTGCCGCGTGAACGGGTGGCCGGTTTGCTGGACCCGGGTTCCCCCTTCCTTGAGTTGGCCCCGTTGGCCGCTTGGGGCCTGTACGACAACGCTGCGCCCGGTGCCGGTGCCATTGCAGGCATAGGCCGGGTCAGCGGTGTGGACTGCATGATTGTGTGCAACGACGCCACCGTGAAAGGCGGTACCTATTACCCCCTGAGCGTGAAAAAGCATTTGCGCGCACAGGAGGTTGCGGCAGAAAACAACCTGCCGTGTATTTATCTCGTGGATTCTGGCGGGGCCAATTTGCCCAATCAGGATGAAGTGTTCCCGGACAAAGACCACTTTGGCCGCATCTTCTTCAACCAAGCCAACATGAGCGCACAAGGCATTGCGCAAATTGCCGTGGTGATGGGCAGTTGCACCGCTGGTGGTGCATACGTACCCGCCATGAGCGATGAAACCGTCATCGTTAAAAAGCAGGCGACAATTTTTCTCGGTGGCCCCCCCTTGGTGAAAGCGGCCACCGGTGAGGAAGTGAGTGCCGAAGAATTGGGCGGGGCCGATGTGCACACCCGCCTGTCGGGCGTCGCCGACCACTTTGCAGAAAACGACCAACACGCTTTGCAGATTGCGCGCCGCATTGTGGCCAACCTGGGCCGTGGGCCCAAGCCATTGCCGTGGGCTGTGCTGGATAGCCGTGAGCCACTGTACCCCGCCGAGGAAATGTACGGCATTGTGCCCACCGACACCAAGAAGCCTTTTGATGTACGCGACATCATTGCACGCTTGGTGGACGGCAGCGAGTTCGACGAATTCAAAGCCCGCTATGGCACCACCTTGGTGTGTGGCTTTGCCCGCCTGTATGGCATGCCTGTTGGCATTGTGGCCAACAACGGCATTCTGTTCTCAGAGTCTGCCCAGAAGGGCGCGCACTTCATCGAGTTGTGCTGCCAGCGCAAAATTCCATTGCTGTTTTTGCAGAACATCACCGGGTTCATGGTCGGCAAAAAGGCCGAGAACGAGGGCATTGCCCGCCACGGTGCCAAAATGGTGATGGCGGTGTCCTGCGCCAAGGTGCCGAAATTCACTGTGGTGATTGGCGGCTCATTCGGTGCCGGAAACTACGGCATGTGTGGCCGAGCCTACAGCCCACGGTTTATGTGGATGTGGCCCAATGCCCGCATCAGCGTCATGGGCGGCGAACAGGCTGCAGGTGTGTTGGCCACCGTGAAGCGCGCACAAATTGAAAGCAAGGGCGGCACCTGGAGTGCCGAGGAAGAGGCCGCATTCAAGGCCCCCACCTTGAAGCAGTTTGAAGAGCAAAGCCAGCCCTATTACGCCACTGCCCGTTTGTGGGACGACGGCTTGATCGACCCGGCAGACACCCGGCGTATTGTGGGCATGGCCTTGTCTGCCAGCCTGAATGCTGAAATTCCGGAAACTCGCTTTGGTGTGTTCCGCATGTGATGAACCTCAGGCTCAACGCATGAGCCTGAGCTTAGAAACCAACAACACCCCAATGCAGAGGGTGGAGGATGACAACCCATGAGCAGCAGCCCTGTTGTAGAAGAACGCCGTGGCAAATTTGCGTGGCTGACGCTGAACCGGCCTGAAGTCAAAAACGCCATGAATGGCGAAATGATTCACGCCTTGGTTGAGGCATTTCAGCGCTTGGGGCAGGACGCTGATACCCGCGCCATTGTGTTGGCGGCCAACGGCGATGCATTCTGTTCCGGGGCCGACTTGGCCTACATGATGCAGCAGGCCCAACAAGCCAGCAGTAACCAGCAGGGCGGGCTTACGCTGAGCAGCCTGTTCCGCACCATTGCCGAATGCCCCAAGCCCGTGGTGGCCCGCGTGCACGGCTTGTGTTTTGCCGGGGCCATGGGGCTGGTGTCAGCCAGCGACATTTTGGTGGCCAGCCGCAACGTGAAGTTTGGTTTGCCGGAAGTCAAGCGCGGTTTGATTCCCGCCACCATCAGCCCTTATGTGGTTCAAGCGATGGGGGTGCAGGCGGCGCGCAGATACTTCGTCACTGGCGAAAGCTTCTCCGCCGAACAGGCCTTCAACATGGGCATGGTGCATGAGCTGTGCGAGCCTGCCGACCTCGATCAACGGCTGGATGCCATTCTGGCTGAGTTGGACAGTTGTGCCCCCTTGGCCATGGCCGAATGTAAAACCCTGGTGCGCGATGTCAGCCGCATGGACATCACCGCAGATGACACCCACCACGATGTCGCCATGCGCTTGGTGAAGGTGCGCGCCAGTTCTGAGGCCGCCGAAGGCATGATGGCTTTCATGCAAAAGCGCAAACCCCAGTGGGCCCAGTAAGGCTGGGCTGACCGAACCCCGGTGGTGCATCCCGAGCCTGCACATGTCATGGTACGGGCTGTTTTCACCTTCAAACGGGGTTCTCATGTTTCCATGGTTTTTCATGTGGGCGCCTACGCTGCACCTGCCCTGGAGTGGCGCAGTGGCCCAGCAGATTGATCCAGACATCAGCTGGTTTTTCAAAGGCATCAACCCGGCTGCAGGCCGGGGCGACATTGAAGAACAAGCCTTTGCGCTGGCAAGCTACGGCAAACAACTGGGTTTGCTGACCCAAGTGCTGCTGGACCTGGCCCAGCAAACAGCCCCCAGTACCCCACAGGCGCGTGACGCGCTCGAGCAATTGCAGTGGATTGCGCAGGGCATTGAACGCATCAAGCAACAGGCCGGGTTCCCGGTTGTGAACGTGATCAACAGCACGCCGCGCATTCAACCCTGATGCCGTGCGGCTCGGCTTGCGCAGCCTTGCTGTGGTACCCTGCCACACAGGCCCACAGCACTGCACACCTCATGAGACTGGACCCACAACGCCCACCGGAAACTGACGATTACTACATGGGCATCGCCTTGGCTGTTCGACGCAAAGCCAATTGCACAGGCAACAGGGTGGCCGCCGTCATCGTCAAAAACAACCGGGTGATTTCTACCGGCTACAACGGTGTGCCCGAAGGCATGCCCAATTGCCTGGATGGTGGCTGCCTGCGTTGCCAGAACCCGGGTGGGCGGTTCAAGTCAGGCACGGGTTACGACTTGTGCATTTGTGTTCACGCCGAACAAAATGCCCTGCTGGCCGCAGCCCGCTTTGGAATTTCCGTGGAAGGGGCCACCATTTACACCACCATGCAACCCTGCTTTGGCTGCGCCAAAGAACTGTTGCAGGCCAAAATCGAGAAGGTGTACTACCTGCACCCCTGGGTGCCCACCGACCTCGACCCCGACATGACCGAGGCCAAGGTCAAAGAGTACGACAAGATCATGGCCCGGCTTGGGCCAGTGCACATCAACAACTTTGACGACCCCGCCGCGCAGTGGGCAGTCACGACATTGCGCAACTTGCCATCCCCCTGATCCCTTGCCCGGGTGATGCAATTGGTTGAATGACCCGCATGCAGCTAGCGTTGAGGCTTTTGGCGTCTGCGCTTGGGCTGCAATGTTCACACAGGTCTACCCGGTGCCGGGTCAAACAGTCAAACCCGCCTTGGGCGTGGCCCTGAATGGCAATTTCTGGTTGTTTCTGGAGCAGGCCACACGCCTGCCAGCCTGGCTGGTCTTGCATCGTGAGTCGGTCAATGACGCCGAACTGGATGCTGTGCTGGCCAGCCGCTTCACAGGCATTGGCACCGGCCACAGCCTAGATTACGACGTTCTAACCCACTTTGGCCTGGCCAATCGGCAAACCTACCGCGCCGACTGGATGGCTAGCCAGCATGGCCGCATGGGCCGTGCAGTGTTCACCAGCCAGTTGCAAGTCGTCAAACTACCGCTGACGCGCGAAGTGACCGAAGGCCTACGCAACCCGGCCAGCTTGTATTGGGCCAGTGCTCAGTCCCTGATGGCACACACCGAAGGCAGCGCCGAGTTTGAGCGGGGCCATGCCCTCGTGGAAATGGCCAGTATCCTCATGGCGCGCTGGGGCCAGCAGCGCCTTCAGCACCTTGATTTCGACAGCCGCAGCCGCATTGGCCAATTGCTGCAAGAAGCCGGTGCATTGGCTGAAGGGGCTTACAACGCAGCCGCCAGTTTTTTGGGCGGCTTGTGGGACATTGTGCGGGCCACCCTCACCTTCGCCGGGCAGGCGTTCAAAGTGGCGGTCAATGGTCTGGAAATGGCGGTGCGGGGGCAGTTCAAGGCCATTCAACAGGCCTTGCTCAAAGCAGGCATGGGCGTGTACCACACCGCTGAAGAGGTGATTGCAGCGGTTAAGGAGGGCACCCGTCTGCTCACCGTGATTGGCAGTGATTCCACCTTGCGCCAGGCGCTGTGGGAATTTCTTGATGGGTACACCGAAAGCTCAGCCCACCTGAACCGGCTGAAGGCGGGCGCCCAAGCGGTTGTGGAAATCGGCATTGAAGTGCTGTTGGCCTTGGCCACTGCCGGGGCCACCTTGGTGGTGGCCGGTGCCCGGCTGGCAGCGCGTGTAGGGCCATTTACCGCCAGGTTGATTCGCCACATGGCCCGGTTTGCACGTGCCTTGGAACAGCGCATTGCCGAAGCGGCCCGGCGTTTGCCGGAACCCAAGAAAGCACCCACCTCGCCCAGTAACGCCCGCAAAGCGGCAGGCGACAAAGCGCCTGAACCCTCCGCCACCCGCACCACCCCCAGCAACACAGAGAGCAAGGGCCGCAGTGGCCCCGCTGCGCGGGACAACACCACCGGTGGCGAACCCGTCAGCTTGATCAACGGTGAAGAGTTGCTACAGTTCGAGGACTTCAGGATCAAGGGCCTGATTGATTTGCCCTTTGTTCGAAGCTACGCCAGCAAAGCGGCCGAAGAGGGCATGGGCAGTGCCTTGGGGGCGGGATGGTTCCACCCATTGTCCACCCATCTGCGTATTCAGGCTCATGGTTTGAGCCTGATTGATGGCGAGGGCCGCAGCATTGACTTCACGCCCCTGCAAGTGGGGCAGCGGTGTGTGCACACGGTTGAGCAAACCGTTCTACAGCGCACAGGCCCAACAACCTACACCCTGCGCCCACGACACGGCCTTGGGTTGACATGGCACTTCAGCGCCTTGGCCCAAAGCCCAGCAGCCCGCGGCACCACACTGGCCCTGCTTGAAGCCATTGAACACCCCAGCGGCCACCGCTTGTGTGTGGACTATGCGCCCGCCCAGGGGGGGGCGGTGCCAACCCTGCACCGCGTGCGCAACGGCAGTTACACCTACCAGTTTGAACATGGTGACGATGGCCTGCTGAAACGGGTGGTTCAACTGGCACGCCACAACGCGGATGAGCAGTTGGCCCAGGCCCCGGTGCAAAGCCGAAGCCTGGCCACCTACACCCACAGCACTGATGGCGACCTGGCCAGCGCCGCCGACCCCTGCGGCCACGCGGAGCACTACCGCTACACCGACCACCGTTTGGCCCAGCGGACACTCAAGAGTGGATACACCATTCACTTTGAGTGGGCACAACTGCCCGGTGAATTTCACCACCGCTGTACACGCCAGTGGGGCGACCCGGTTGATGGGCAAGCCACCTACCTGTACCGCTTTGAATGGGCCCGCCCGGATGGCAGCCATGCCGTCATTGACAGCCGGGGCGCCTGCAACGCCTGGCGGTTCAATGAACTGGGCTTGCCGGTTTGGCACAGCGACCCGCTGGGCCATGTCACCACCCACCGGTACAACGCCTTGGGCCAGCGCATTCAGACCACGGCACCCACCGGTGCCCAATGGCATTGGGAGTGGACCGAACAGGGGCAGTTGGCCCAAGCCACTGACCCACTGGGCCATGCCACGCGGTGGACCTACGACGCACGCGGGCAATGCACGGCGGTCACCGACCCTGAAGGCCATACACACCGCTTTCAGTACGACAAGCAAGGCCACATGGTGCGCCACACCAACCCCTTGGGGCATGTGCGCACCCTTCAATACAACGCCCATGGGCAAGTGGCCAGTGTGCTTGACCCCACAGGCCGACGAACCCGTCAACTGACCGACGCCGATGGCGCATTGCTGGCGGTTGAAGGGCCGGGCGGTGCCCGCCAAGTGGCGCATTACGATGTGTGGGGCCAACTGGCCAGCGTCACCGACCCGCTGGGCCAAACCACACGCTACGGCTACGACTTGGCTGGCCGCTGCACGGCCATCACCAATGCCCAAGGACAAACCACCCGCTACGAATACGCCCCCTTGGGTGTACTGGCCAGCGTGACCGACGCACAAGGGCAGGTTACACGGTACGAATACGCGCATGGGCTTTCACAACCCACCGCACGCATCAACCCCTTGGGGCAACGCAGGCTGTATTGCTATGACACCGAGCGCAATTTGGTGTGGCTCACCAATGAAAATGGCGACACCGCCCGTTTCACCTATGACCTGAACGAACGGCTGATTCGCGAAGAAGGGTTTGATGGGCGTTTGCAAACCTACAGCCACAACCCCATGGGCCATGTGCTGGCCCGCCATGATTACGGCACTCCGCTGGCCCACCGGCACGGCAGTGGCCCGCTTCAGTGGCCTGATCAGCCCTTGGTCAGCACTCACATGCAACGCGACGCGCTGGGCCGTTTGCACCGGCAGCAGGCGGGGCAAGACTGGGCCGAGTACCACTACACCCCGCTGGGCCACCTGCACACCGCCAGCAATGCCCACAGCGAACTGTGCTGGGCCTACAACGCGTTGGGCCAGCCCATCGATGAATGGATCACGCTGCGCGGGCCCAGCCCCCAAGGCCTTGCGAATGCGCAATACCACCTGCACCGTGACTACGATGCGGCCGGTGCCCCGGTTCGCCTGCACGCCCAAGGCCCGGGCCTGGATGAGGTGCATGAACTGGAATTGAGTGCCACAGGGCAAGTCAGCCAGGTGCTGCGCAACCAACAATTGATTGCCCAGTTTGAGCACGACCCTGCGGGCCGAGAAGTGCGAAGCCTGTTGGGCAATGGTTTGGAAACCCTGTTGCAGCACGACCCGCAAGGCAGGTTGATTGCACAGCGCACGCAGCATGTACAACACAAACACGGCCTGGGCATTGGGAACAAGGCCGAGTTCAGCCGACGATACCATTACAACACCGTGGGCCAACTGGTGCGGCTGGACGACAGCCTGCATGGCTCCAGCCGGTTCCATTACGACCCCACCCACCGGCTGACCCACATTCAGGGTCCAACGCCGGAGGCCTTCCTGTTTGACCCCGCCAGCAACCTGCTGGAAGCACTCAGTGGACCGAATGCCGAGCAGGCGTTAGACAGGGGCAGCTTGCCACCGCCAGCCAGCCCCAACGCCCGAAGGCCCATGCAAAGCCCTGGCAACCGGCTGCTGAACCAGCAAGGCCAGCAGTACCGTTACAACGCATTGGGCCAACGCGTACAGGTGCAGAGCGGCAAGAAACGCACCGATTTGCACTACAACGCCCAGGCTCAATTGGTGAGCCTGAAAGTGTATGTCGAAGGGCAACCGCAACAGAACACCGCAGCCCTGTACCGCTATGACCCACTGGGCCGGCGCATCGGCAAAGTGGTGTGCAAAGGCCTGGCAGGGGCAGAGTCCGTTCAGGAAACAAGGTTCATCTGGAATGGCGATGTACTGCTGGCAGAGCAGCAGGCCACGCACACCACCAGCTACCTGTTCAAGCCCGGCACCTTCACCCCCTTGGCACAAGTGGTGGACGGGCAGGTGGAGCACATTCACACCGACCACCTGGGCACCCCGCGAGAATTGACCAATGCCCAAGGGCAACTGGTGTGGCAAGCCCGTTTCAAAGCCTATGGCAACCTGGCGGTGCAGCCTGTCGGGTTAAGCACTTGCCGACTGCGCTTTGCGGGGCAATACTTGGACGAAGAAAGCGGCTTGCACTACAACCGCCATCGGTACTACGACCCCGACTGCGGGCAATTCATCAGCCAGGACCCGATCGGCCTTGCGGGTGGATTGAACCTGTACCAGTACGTGCCCAACCCGATGACGTGGGTGGATCCGTGGGGGTTGACGTGTAAGGAAGGTAGGCACGAGATAGGGGGGCACAGTCTCGGTAGGGTAACTGGTACCTTCTCCGCTATTGACCCTGGACCTTTGCGAGATCATTTAGCAGGTACCTTTGCTGGCGGTAGATATAACTCCATAGTCTTGGACCATGACATTGTTCTCTATCGGGCTGGCACTGTTGATCAACCTCTAGGTCAATTTTTCAGTTTGGAACAACCAACTGGGGTTTTGCAGACCCGCATCGATAAAGCTGTTTTGCCATCGTGGCCAACTGGCGCAAAGTCGCCGATTGATTCATCATTTGCTGTCAAAATTCCGGCTGGTACGGAGGTTTACGTCGGAGAAGTTGGTAGTCAAGGCGGATTCTTTGTCGGAGGTACACAACAAATTGTTGTTCCTACGCCGTGGAAAATTGACGGAGTTCAAGTGATGAGTTCGAGTCCACTACGATGAAGAATGTGCAAAAAACTGATGCTGTGCTACTGCAAATGATTGATCTTCTTCGTGACGGCGGCGCCAACGACTGGGCAAATCTCCTCGAAGAGCTTAGGTGTGAAATGCACGCAGAGCCGAGTGACGCTGCATCGAAGATACTATCTCTGTTTGGTGGTATGGGTTCGTTAAACGACGTCGTCTTGTACAAAAACGGGGTACCACTTGTTGCTGAGAATGATGAATTGTTCAAGTTGAGTGCGCTGCTTTTTGAGTCCTGTCGACAACCTTGAGTACGCCCAGCGCAGCGCAAACATGCCGGTTGAGGTGGCATAGGTTACAAGTGCCGGGGACCACTGTTTCTGAAGATCCGTTGGGGCTCAATCAGGCCCGATTTTGGTGATCGAAGTATGATGCACACCTTTGTTTTTGAACCATGGAAAATTAAGGGTTTCAAGGTCATCTCAGAGGTCCAGCCAAGATGAGTTCCGTACTGGCCGATCTCTTGAAATCCTTTCAAAGTCTTCTTGCGGTATCTAGGCAAGAGGATGAAAAGTATCTGGTAACTGGCCTCAGTCAGTGCTGTGAAATAATTGACGCAATACAAAAAAATGATTTGGGTTACGACGATGGTTTGAAATTGCTCAAATCAGAGTTCCACTCTATGCTGACTCCCCACGCCGGATTATCTGAGCTTTTTGTCTGGAGTGACGATGCGAAGGAAAGGGCCCGGATCAACACTGAAATTAGCGCACATTTAGATTATCTATGGAAAGTTTTAAGGTAGGGTTCCTTGTGACAAATTTGTTCGATTGAGACCCTAGCTATACCTCCCCAATCGTCACATTTGTACATTCAATGGCCCGAGGGGTACCCCACATGCTGGGTAACGAGCTTGCACCCACCATATAGGACGGAATCTGAGGCTTCAAAGGGCATTACCTCCTGGTACAGATCAAAAACCTTTATCTGTGTATAGAGTGGTGAGAGAAATCCCAGACGTTCCAAGCAGTCCAGCAGCATCTTACTTTGGTGAGATTGGTGGGGGAATTCAACACGAGTTACCGATGCCCATACAGAAGCATTTAGACAGCGGCCATCTGCAACTCATTCAGAGAACATTTCCTGGTCAATAAGAAAAATTTGGAGCGCAGATGAGCATACGATTTATCGAGAACTACAGAATAGATTCCCCTCCGGTGGGACCAGATGTTTGGTACCTCTGTACGCTTTGTAACTCTAAAGTAAGGTCAATTCCTGTCCATGCTGAATCCTGCGCATGCTACAACGTGATTGTTGATATCGACGCAGGCAGATTTTCACTAAAGAACCCTTCAGAATTTAAGGTTTTCGTACTCGAATGACCGAGACGTTGCTGTTGCATCGTCTGGAAGGGTTCAGAGACGACCTACAGGGGAAATTACCGAAACCTAGAGCCACTGGTACTGTTGTTTCAGGCCTTGAATCTGCCCAGAGTTGTATCAATGGAGCGAGCAAGTACTCTGGAGTCTGCGTTTGGTCTGGAGCCAGGTTCACTATCCTCGGGTTTTAAAATTAGGGAGATTAGTGATGTTCAGATCCGATCGCCGCGCAGTCCCTTGGAGGGTAATCGATTCTTTTTGGGAGCGGGAAATCATCTTCCAGGCGGTGCGCCAGAGATGGTCGTAGATTCAATTTCATCGATAGATGGTCTAGGGGTGGGAACTATTTCAACCGTAGGGGTCGTACCGTGATAACTGTCCATGGTTTCCTGGCTGATGTTGCTCATAATTCTCTGAGAGTTGTAAGTTTGAGCGACTGCGGTACTGAGTTTCTTTTGAGTCAGAATGCCCGACATTCTGATTCAAATATTCACTAGTTGGATTTTGATGATCGGGATCAGCAATCGAAGTTATTCGATACGCTTAGAAAGAACCGAATCGGATTCTCAGTTGGTCCCGGCTGGTCACCTGCAGAGCTATTCGAGTTCTATAGAGACCAAGGGCTTGTGGCGGGGGAGTACATTCGGGTCTCATGGCGATCCCCTAAAGACATGCCAGTCGAGTTGGCTTAGTTGGTGATGGTGTGGGCTTTGTACGTTTGAATCCCTTTTTCGTACTTAGCCCATATCATTCCCCGCGTTCTCTCAGCGTGTTGACGTCAGCGCAGCCACAGTCTTTCTGACGACCGGCACCAGCAGCATAACCGTAGGAAATGCCAAGGCCCAAGCCGGCAACCACGCATGAATCCATTGGCCCGGCAACTCTGGGTTAATGCCCAAGGCACGGGCTGTGGACACACCAGATACCAACAGTGACATCAATCCCGAGAGAATGAATGAAAAAAGAATGTTGCTGAATCGTTGTGGAAGCATCATGACTCCTTGTTTTGAAAGTGGGGGGGTGACGTAAAGGCTCATCCCATAAGCCTGTTAGAGAGAAGGCCACCGATGTAAAGGCCAAACCCAAACACGGTGTGGTTAATCAGGTTGCGCAATGCGTTGCCCAAGGGCGCCGGTGTTTTTGACGCAGCGAAGCCCAGGCCCATCGCCGGTTGCATCAAAAGCCATGGGCACAGCACGGTGGTAATGCCCGTGGCCATAGCTGCCAACGGTGTTGGGCTGATCAGCCAACCTTCACCCGCAAACATTATTAATGTGGCTGCAAACAACAGGCCGGTCAGGTAATGGGTCAGCCAACCGAGTATCAGTTCACCAGCAACAGCTGGGCTCTTGCTGATTTGGGTGTGCAAGGCTCTCCCTTTGAAGAGATGCCCCACCCAGCGGCCCAGCAGGCCAAAGTTCATGGTGGGTATTCCGGCCCGTTTAAGGCCAATCAACCAGATGTCCATCAATGCCGTAGCGGCCAGGCCGATGATCGCGGTGTGTTGCGCAATCAGTGTGATTTTCATCTTGAATCTCTCCTTGTTCGTTGACCCGATGGGGCATTTGCGATCACTATAGAAGTTCAAGTCAACTTGAGGTCAAGGGGTTTGATGGATATTTCTGAAGTCAGTCGGCGGTCGGGTATGCCTGCGTCCGCACTTCGCTACTATGAAGAGAAGGGGTTGATCGTCTCGCTGTCGGAAAAGGGCCAGCGACGGCGTTTTGCACCTGCTGTGTTGGATCAGTTGTCGATGATTGCACTGGGTCAAGCCGCAGGCTTGTCTCTGGATGAGATTCAGACGATGCTGTCACCCAACGGTGAGCCCAATATCGACCGGCAGATGCTGGCCGAAAAGGCGGCTGACATTGATCGGCAGGTCTTGAGACTGAAGGCGATGAGTAAAGGGCTCAAGCATGCCGCGCAGTGCCCGGCCCCTCATCATGCGCAATGTCCGAGCTTTCAGGCGCTAATGAAGGCGGCTGCATCTGGGGCGTTAGAGCGCCGCTGGGGTAAAACCCGTTTGCCGCCTTTGTCCTCTACCACTGTCGACCCCAAGGACCAAGAATGACCTATACAAAATCACTCGGCACGCTGTTGATCGCTTGGTGCGTCATGTTGCTCGCCTCAGGCCTCGCGCCCTACGACCGCTTGACATGGTTGATGGAGGTGGCCCCGGTGTTGTTGGTGGCCCCGGTGTTGTGGCTGACGCGTGAGCGTTTCCCGCTCACCACCTTGTTGTTGGTCTTGGTGGGGCTTCACGGGGCGGTGTTGATGCTGGGCGGTGCCTACACCTATGCGCGTGTCCCTTTGGGGTTTGAGTTGCAAGACTTCTTCGGTTTGTCCCGCAATCCTTACGACAAAATCGGTCATTTCTTCCAGGGCATGGTGCCGGCTTTGGCCGCCCGTGAAATTCTGGTGCGTGGGCAATTTGTGCGTGGCGGGCGAATGTTGGCCTTTTTGGTGCTGTGTGTGGTGTTGGCCATCAGCGCCACCTATGAGCTGGTGGAGTGGGGCGCGGCCTTGGCTTTGGGGCAGGGGGCTGAGGAGTTTCTGGGCACGCAGGGCGACCCCTGGGACACACAATCCGACATGTTCATGGCCCTGTGCGGTGGCCTGTTCACGCTGGTGTGTCTGGCGCCCTGGCACAAGGTGCAGCTTGAGTATCTGCCCAAGCGCAGCACTTAAGCCATGTGGGCTGTCAGGCTTCCTTGTTCACCAAACAGGGCCTGCCGCCATGCCTCTTCCAGCGCACGGGTATCGTGTTGCTCGGGGTGAAAGCCATCCTTGAGGGAGTGTTTGAAGATTTTGGGTACGCGGTTCATCAGGCCGTAGCGCCCGAAAATCAGGCCGAAGCCTTCTTTGTACATGCCCCGTTTGAACAGGGACCCTTCACGCGCCAGCATGCAGGCCAAGGCCACGGCAAAAGTGGGCAGCAAGGCGGCCAGCACCAAGCCCACTGCCACACGGCGGCGGCGGTCGGTGCCGCCAACCTGTTTGTACACGCTGAAGGCCACTGATTTGTGTTCCAGTTCTTCCACGCAATGCCACAGCCAAATGCCCCGGTTCGCCGGGTGCACTTGGGCTTGAAACTCTGGGTTGCGCAGCAGGCTTTCAGCCAGTGCAGCGGTGAAGTCTTCCATCACCGTGGTGCAGGCCAGTTGCATCAGGGGCGACAAGCGCCGCAGGGGCCACAGGCCAATTCGCACGGCCCGTTCGGCATACCCAACCGGAATGCCCAAGGTGCGAAGTTGATCGTTCAGCCGGTCATGTTCCCTGCCGTGCAAGGCTTCCTGCCCGATAAACCCCGAGACTTTGGCTTGCAACACCGGGTCGGTGATCTGTTGGCGGTAGTGCTTCACGGAATCCATGAAGAACCGTTCACCCTCAGGGAATACGCCGCTGAGTAAACTCACCGCATGCGAGGCGAACGGGTTGTTGCCGCAGAAGTAGCGGTTCAGTTCGCCATGCGGGAAGCTGATGCGCCGCGGGGGGATGCCCACCGATTCTCCGGTGGGGCGTTTGCGACTGGTGTCTGCTGTTGATGCGGTGGTCATCGCGCCCCCTGCGGTGTCGGGTGTGGATCAGACTGAACGGGAGATCAGTTCTTTCATGATCTCGTTGGTGCCCGCATAAATGCGGTTGGCTCGTGTGTCGATGTAGGCCCGCGCAATCGGGTACTCCAGCATGTAGCCGTAGCCACCGTGCAATTGCACGCATTCGTCCACCACTTTGCTGCACATGTCGGACACCCAGTACTTGGCTGCACAGGCGGCTTCCACGGTCAGTTTGTCTTTCAGGCATTCTTCAATGCAGCGGTCGGTGAACACGCGGGCAATCTGAATTTCCGAGCGAATTTCAGCCAGTTTGAAACGGGTGTTCTGGAAGCTGGACACGGGTTTGCCAAAAGCTTTGCGGTTCTTCACGTAATCAACCGTGTGGTTCAGCGCGTATTCGGCGGAGGCGGTGCAGATGATCGCGATCATCAAGCGTTCCCAGGCCAGTTCGCGCATCAGCATGGGAAAGCCCATGCCTTCGGCGCCCAACAGGTTGGCCTTGGGCACTTTCACGTCGTTGAAGAACAGCTCGCAGGTGTCTTGGCCGCGCATCCCGACTTTCTTCAGGGGTTTGCCTTTGGTGAAGCCTGGGGCGTGGGCATCCATGATCAAGAGGGATACGCTGGCCGCACCCATGTCTTCCGGCCCGGTTTTGACGGCCACCACAGCCATGTCGCACAGGTAGCCGTTGGTGATGAAAATTTTCGAACCGTTGACGAGGTAATGGTCGCCTTTGTCCACGGCGGTGGTTTTGATGCCTTGCAGGTCCGAGCCTGTGCCGGGCTCGGTCATGGCGATCGCAGACACCACTTCACCGCTGGCCATGCGGGGCAGCCACGCTTGCTTCTGCGCTTGATTGCCGAAGTTGTTGATGTAGTTGGCCACGATGTCGGAGTGCAGGCCAAAACCCGAGGCGGAGTCGCCTGCGCGCGCTTGTTCTTCCAGCAGGATGGTGCTGAATGTGCGGTCGACACCGGAGCCGCCGTATTGTTCGGGCATGGTGGCGCACAGCAGGCCGAGTTCCCCGGCGCGGTTCCACAGTTTGCGGTCGATGTGTTGCTGCTCTTCAAAGCGGTCCAGGTGGGGAACCACTTCTTCTTCAAAAAAGCGGCGGGCGGTCTTGCGAAAATCCTCATGGTCCGCATTGAACAGGGTGCGGGGAATCATGGGCTTTACGTTGTAGGAAGACACATTCGCGTTCACGGGCTCTACTCCTTGCTGGCAATGCGCACATTGCCTTGTCATTGTTGTGGTCTGTCTGAATTGTAGTTACAGTACGAACGTACTGTTAATCGATTTATGGCTGTGCTTTGCGTTTCTGTCAACCGGCTCAATTTGAGTTAACCTTCTAAAAAATAGACTACCCTGACCTGTTTCATGCAACGCAACACCCTTGATCATTTGCCTGAAGAGGCGCGCCGGACGCAGGAAGAGCGCAGCGACCAGATGCGTTTGAGGCTGATTGAGGCCACCATGCACTGCATTGCACAAGAGGGGTACGTGGGCACCACAGTCACCCGAATCGTGGAGCGTTCACGCGCGTCGCGGGGGGCATTTCTGCACCACTTCCCGACCAAGGCGTCGCTGATTGAAGCCACGGTGGAACATTTCACCCGCATGCTGTACCGCGAGTTGGGTAACACCATCGCCTCCATGATCGACGCGGAAGATCGGCTGGATGTGTTGTTGCAGTCGGCGTTTGACCGTTTGGTGGCCAGTACCGAGTTCTCTCTGTTTCAGGAAATGCTCACCGCCAGCCGGACCGACCCCGAGTTGCTCGCCCTGATGAAGCG
This sequence comes from Limnobacter sp., assembly GCF_046297615.1. Taxonomy (GTDB): domain Bacteria; phylum Pseudomonadota; class Gammaproteobacteria; order Burkholderiales; family Burkholderiaceae_B; genus Limnobacter. Next base: position 557,423 of record NZ_JBKBHM010000001.1, read on the forward strand.
CCTCGGGGTGTCGTTTCTGGACATGCTGTTGACCGCCACCCAGCATTATTTCGAGCCACGCGCCCGCTCTGAAAGCCCTGAAGACTTGATGCTGCTTACCCAGTGGGTGATTCGTGGCATGGCTGCCGACCACCACCTGATGAACCGTGTGGATGTGCTGCAGCGTTATTTTGATGTGTGGGTTCGGCTGTTGCGAACCCAGCTCAAACCCAGGGCTGGCGTGAAAGGGCCACCCCCGAAACCGAAATTCTGGGACCGCGGCCTGGGCTAGGCCCGGAACTCTGCCCGCGTTCTTCCACACCCATGGGCATCCCGAATGGGCGGTGGAGGATGTGTGAAATTTCCAGTGACGGTCAATATTGCGTTGTGTGGTGCCTTGCTGATGGGCACTGCCCCTGGGGTGTCCGCCAACGTCATCCCGGTGAACGTGAAGGCCCAAGCCGAGGCTTTGGTGGCCACTTACTCAGCCCTGTGTGTGCGTTACATGGGCAATGTGCCCGGTTTGCGCCAGCAACTGCAGCCTTTCATCACCGTACCCACACCCGCTGTGCTGGGGGACAACCGAACCGGGCCCGCATCCTCATGGCTGGTGCCCAGCCGCCATGGCCGTTTCATCCTGACGCTTACGCAAACTGGCGATCAATGCTGGGTGCACACGCCTGATGCCTCGGCCAGCGACGTGCAACAGGTGTTTGCCCGGTGGGCCAAAGCCGTGCCCAGCCCAAAGCGGCTGGGCCTGTGGCAGGAGAAGCTGGGGCGGTCCGAGCAGATGGGGCGGATGAACATGGCCGTGGCGCGTTGGGCCAGCCCCGGCAACCCCAGGGTGCTGGCCTTGAGCCTGAAGACCACTGAGGCGCTCGACGCCCCTGTGCAGGCGGTGTTGTCTGCCCGCTGGCTGCAAACTGGCCTGTGAACGGTGGCCTTGTCACAGGCTGGTCTTCCTCTGCCTATACAATGGAGCGCAAGCAAAGCTGTGGAGGCGTGATGCAAGACCTGTTGGACCGAATGCAAGCAGCGGTTGACCGCATTCAGGATGACAAGGTGTCCATCGGAGAACTGGCCGATTTGCATGGCCAATCGGCACACGGTGCCATGCTGGTGTTTTTGTCGGTGCTCACCATTTTGCCGGTGCCGTTTTCCGGGCTTGCCTTTTCTTTTGGTCTGTTTGCCGTGGCATGGATGATGTGGAAAGACGACCACAGCCATGGCTTGCCGCAAGCGGTGTGCAAGGTCACCATGCCCCCGGCTACTGCGCGCCGCATGATCAATACCCTCAAGTGGATCTACACCCAGGCCGCCCGCTTCAGTCGCCCCCGCTTGGGCATGCTCACCGGCCCGGCCACCCGGGTGTGGATGGTGCCTTTTGTGGCGCTGATGGCCTTCATCATTTTTTTGCCCATACCCTTTGGCAATGGCGCGCCTGCGGTGGCCCTCATCTTTCTGGGCTTGGGCCTGATGGGGCGGGATGGCTTGGCGGTGTTGTTGGGCTTGCTGACCGGCGCAGTGGCTGTTGGGGTGATTGTGGTACTGGCTTGGTCAGCCCTGTGGGTGATTGGCGCCTGAGCTGGCCGAACTGGCGGCTGTGCAGGCGCTATACTCAAGCCAAAACACATCACAATAATCGGGGACCATGATTACCACTTTGCTCATCGCCAACCGGGGCGAGATAGCCCGCCGCATTCACCGCACAGCCAAGGCCATGGGCCTGAACACGGTGGCGGTGTATTCCGAGGCCGACAGTCACGCATTGCACGTGAAGGAGTGTGACCAAGCCGTGGCTTTGCCCGGCACCAGCGCGGCGGACACCTACCTGAACATTGAGCGCATTATTCAGGCCGCAAAAGCGACTGGTGCGCAAGCGGTGCACCCGGGTTATGGCTTTCTGTCCGAGAATGCAGCGTTTGCACAGGCTTGCGCGGATGCGGGCCTGGTGTTTGTCGGCCCCAGTGTGCATGCCATCCGGGTGATGGGGAGCAAAAGCGAAGCCAAGGCCTGTGTGCAGGCTGCGGGTGTGCCTTTGATTCCGGGTTACTTCGGTGCCGACCAAACACTGGACACCTTGCTGCGAGAGGCTCAAACCATCGGTTTTCCGCTGATGATCAAGGCCGTGGCCGGTGGTGGTGGCAAGGGCATTCGATGCGTCAACAACGCCGATGAATTGCCCCAGGCGTTGGCCAGTTGCCAGCGTGAGGCCGCTAATGCCTTTGGTGATGCCACCGTGATGCTGGAGAAACAGATTGTTGGGCCGCGCCACGTGGAAGTGCAGGTGTTTGGCGACACCCACGGCAATGTGGTGCATGTGTTTGAGCGTGATTGTTCCGCGCAGCGCCGCCACCAAAAAGTGATTGAAGAGGCCCCGGCCCATGGTTTGTCGCCGCAGTTGCGACTGGCCTTGGGCGAGACCGCCGTCAAAGTGGCCAAGGCCGTGAACTATGTGGGTGCAGGCACCGTGGAATTCTTGCTGGATGCCAACGGTGCTTTTTACTTCATGGAAATGAATACCCGTTTGCAGGTGGAGCACCCAGTCACCGAAATGATTGCAGGCCACGACTTGGTTGAATGGCAACTGCGTATTGCACAGGGCCAAGCCCTGCCGGTGAAGCAGGCTGACATTCGCATTGAGGGCCATGCGCTGGAGGCCCGTTTGTATGCAGAAAACCCTGACCAGGGGTTTCTGCCGGCCATTGGCCAGGTGGCGGTGTGGGAAGCGCCGCAGGCCAGCCACTTCACCCACCAGCGGGCTGGCAATGCCCCGGTGGTTCGGCTGGATGGGGCCATGCAATCTGGCCTGTCGGCGACACCCTTCTACGACCCCATGGTGGGCAAACTGATTGTGTGGGCGCCCGACCGGGCTCAAGCCGTGAGCCTGATGACCCAAGCCTTGGGCGAGATTCGCTGTGTGGGTGTGAAGAACAACATTGCTTGGCTGCGGCGTTTGTGTCGCCACCCAGGCTTTTTGGATGGCGGGTATGACACCCGCCTGATTGATACCATGAGCCCTGAACAAGCCCGTGCATCCCTTTCGCCAACCCTGTGTGCTGCCGCCGCAGGGCTGGCGCGTTGGGCCCGGCACACGCACGAGTCCGCCAGCCTGAACACCAGCGACCCGATGACTCTCGCTGACGGGTTTGCCTCGTCGGTACCCCTGATGCGTGTGGATGCCTGGCAGCAGCAGGACGACACATTCACGGTGCGTAGCCATGTACGCGCTTCGGGCGCCCGGTATGAACAGTTGTCTGTGACCGGCACTGTGCAGGGGCCGAATGCCAGTACACCTCAGCCATTCACCCACGATGTACTCGACTGCCGTGTACGTGCACAAGGTGGGTTGATCCGCGTTGAGGCCCAACTGATGGACAACAAGCAGCCAGTGCCGCTGGATTTGTTCTGGCAAGGCGACCTGCTTTGGTTGCACGCGCAAGGCGAGGCCGTCCAGTGGTTGTGGTTGAACCCTGCCCACTTGAAAGCCGACAGCGGCCACGACGGCCAGGGCGTGCGTGCCCCCATGCCGGGCAAAGTGTTTGCCGTGCATGTGAAACCGGGTGATGTGGTTCGCAAGGGGCAAGCCTTGGTTGGTTTGGAGGCCATGAAAATGGAGCACACCCTGAATGCACCCCGTGATGGCGTGGTGAAGGCCGTGGCGCATCAGGTGGGTGAGCAGGTGAGCGAGGGCACCGAATTGGTGGAGTTGACCAACGATGAATGATCGACGTGTCAGTGTGGTTGAAGTGGGCCCGCGAGATGGTCTGCAAAACGAACCGCAGCCGGTGTCAACCGCAGACAAGTTGGCCCTGTGCCAAAACTTGATTGAGGCGGGCGTCTCACGGCTGGAAGCGGCTGCTTTTGTGTCGCCCAAGTGGGTTCCGCAAATGGCCGATGGCTTGGATGTGTTGGCCGGTGTGACGGCTTGGTTGAATACCCAAGGCCAGGCTCAACGCATGAGCCCCAAGGTGGCCCTGTCTGCACTGGTGCCCAACCAGAAGGGCATGGAGTTGGCTGTGCAGGCGGGTGTGGATGAGGTGGTGGTGTTCACTGCCGCGTCTGAAGCATTCACACAGAAAAACATCAACTGCAGCATTGCCGAGAGTATTGACCGTTTCAAGCCCGTGATTGCGCAGGCTTTGCAGGCAGGCATGCATGTGCGGGGTTCCATTTCCTGCGCCTTGGGTTGCCCCTATGAAGGCGCGGTGCCCGCAGCCAAGGCGGCTGAAGTGGCACAACGCCTAGCCGATGTCGGGGTGATGGAATTCGACGTGGCTGACACCATCGGTGTAGGCACCCCCGGGCAGACACGCGCAGTGTTTCATGCGGTGGGTCACGCTGTTGGGTTGAGTCGTGTGGCGGGGCATTTTCATGACACCTACGGGCAGGCGCTGGCCAACACCTTGGCTGCGCTTGAACTGGGAGTCAGAACCTTTCACAGCTCGATTGGTGGTTTGGGTGGTTGCCCTTACGCCAAAGGTGCCACAGGCAATGTGGCCACTGAAGACTTGGTGTACATGCTTGAAGGCATGGGCTATGAAACCGGGTTGAATATGGCTGGTTTGATTCACGCTGGCCAAACCATTGCTCAAGCCTTGGGCCGTCCCTATGCCAGCCGTGCAGGGCGGGCCTTGTTGGCTTATCGCACCCGCTGACGGGGAATGGTGAGCACCACACCAAACCCCTGACCATTCAGCCCCGGGCCCAGGCTGAGGCCCAAGCCGATGGCTTTGGCCCTTAGGGCCATGTGGGCCAGGCCGCGGCCCCGTGAGGGCTGTTGTGGATCGGTGTGATTGCCTTGCCCGTCATCCAGAATCGACAGTGTCAGTAAATCCTGCGTGTTGTCCCACACCACGGACAGCACAATTCGACTGGCTTTGGCGTGCTTCAGAATGTTGCCAAATGCTTCCTGAACAATCCTCAGCAGTTCGAACATATCCCGTGAGCTGTAGTCCACAAGGGTTGGCGCATCAGTCACTTGCCAACTCAAACTCAGCCCGCTGAGTTTCAGCCGTCGTTCATAACGCCAGCGGAAATTCCCCAGCAAGGCCAGCAAATCGTCACTTTGTGGGTCCAGTGAGTCGATGGCCATGCGAAGGTCGTCGAGGCAGTCCTGAAGCACCGTCCGGGTTTCTTCCTGCGACAGTGAACGGCTTTCTGTTTCACTGAGCGCGGATACAAGGCTGGAACCCACGCCATCGTGAATGTCCTGCATGATGCGCCTGCGCTCTTCGTCTTTGGTGCGTTGCTGTTCAATGGCGCGAATGGTGTTGAATTGCTCAAGAAGTTGGGCTTCGCGTTTCATGAGTTGCGCATTCAGCCGCTGGTTCATGGTTTGCTGCTCGGCGTACATCAACCTGAAGCGGCGAAGCAACACCCAGCAGCCGCTGAAGAACATCATGATCCCGCTGTACTGGGACATCAACACGGTTTCGCTGGGCAGCCAACCCGCGCCCACCATCAAGTCTCGAAAGCTGAGCAACAGAAACAACAAGGTGCTTGAGCCAAGAATGGTGGATTCAACACTGTGTTGTTGCCAGGCTTGGTGCAACAGCATGATGTTGAGCACCAGCAGGAAGGGCATGACCGGGCTGATCAGTATCAATGTGTAAGCCAGCGCGTCCTGTTCATTCAGAACAACCGTCAATACCGTCACGCAGGCCGCGTAGCACCACAGGCCCAAGCGCAAGGGGGCCCAGCGTTTACCCATGTAACGGATCAAGAACTGACCGAACAAGCAGGCAAACCAAGCGTGAGACACCCGGACCACCGTGGCCCAGTTGTCATGCCCCAAGGGCACCCAGTCGTTGAAGAATCCAAAGTTCCGGACTGAGAAATCCAGAACAGCCAAGCCCAAAAAAACCAGTCCGTTGTTGGCATGGCCTGCCTTGGAAAAAATCACCAGAACCAAGCCGCACAGCAGCGCAATCAGCGTGGCCATCATGGAGCCCGTGATCTGCCAACGGTAGGACATCTGATAAAGCGTTTGCAGTTCATCGCGGGGCCCAACCCACACCCGCCCCAAACCGGAGTTGTAGTCCCGATACCCGGCCACCTGAACCAGCATCACATTCTCAGTGGCTTTGAGCAACTCAGACGGGAAGGGCATGATCATCGGATGATTCCACATCCGCGTGAGCTCGCCTTCCATAGCCCCCAGACCGCCGATTTTGATGCCGTTCAAATACACCTGTGCATTCATCACCACCTTCGGCAGATACACCGAATCGGGTGTGGGCTTGTCGGGGTCCAAGTCAAAATGGATCACATACCATGCTTGCCCTTCAAACCCGGGGTTGATGTCGTCCCACTGGTTGGGCAGGGTGACTCGGGTACCGGTGCCAGCGGCAAGCAGGTCATTGGCGCTGATATTCGGGGGGGTGGAAAAGGTGACTTCAGCCCGGTCCAGCAGTGTGGCTAATTGGGCGGTGTCGTCATCACCCCTGGCGGGAAACGGTGCAAAGAAGGCGGCCCAGCCAGTGATGCCCAGCGCAAGGGCCAGCATGAGCCCGTAGAGAATCTGAAACCGAGGCATTCGGCTCAGGTCAGCCCGAATCATGTCAATCCAAAAGGCCGATGACTGAAGCCTCATAGACCGCCTCAGCACGGGTGTGGACGTGAAGCTTGCGGTAAATCCTCTTCACATGGGTGGACACGGTGTGGGTGGAGATGCCCATTTGTTCTGCAATTTCCGGCACCGTGAACCCTTTGGCCACTTGCTGGATGACCTTCAACTCGCGGTCGGTGATCATGTGTTGGCGGGCCGCTTCTTGGGCTTGATTGCTGGCCCCTGCTGCAGGGGCCTGGGCTGGGCTGCGCGGTTGCATTCGGCTGAGCAATTGCCTGGCGATGAGAGGGCTGATGGGCGAGCCGCCTTGGGCCACTTCAAGAATGTGGGCTTCCAATTCCTCGGCCGAGTAGTCCTTGAGCAGGTAGCCACTGGCGCCCGCTTCAAGGCTGCGGATGACATGGTCGTCATCTGCGAAGGCCGTAATCACCAGCACTTCCACTTGGGGTTTGTTGCGTGATAGCCAGTCGATCAGTGTCACGCCCGATGAGTCAGGCAAGCCCAGGTCGATGAGAGCCACGTGCGGTGTTTGCATAAAGAGCAGGGACTGTGCATCCGAAGCTGTGGTGGCTGTGCCCAACAGATTGAGCCGACTTGATTGGCTGATGATGTTGCCAAGGTGGTCCAGTGTGTTGGGGTCGTCCTCAATCAGCACCACATCCAGCGTGGCGTTGTCGGTGTTCATGCAGTGGTGTCCTCAAGTGTAAGCGGCAGGCCGATACTGACTCGGGTTCCTTGCCCTGATGCCGTGTCGATACTCAGGCTTGCTCTCAATTGCTTTGCCCGTTGTTCGAGGTTGCCCAAGCCTCGGCCGGGTTGGCTTGTCGCCCTGTCAAATCCTACACCGTTGTCACTGACCTGGACAGTGATGCCGTGCCCATCCAAAGACACATGAAGGTCGATGGCACTGGCTTGGGCATGTTTCAGGATGTTGGTAAAAATTTCCTGAAGCATGCGCAGCAGTTGCAGCGCATTTTTGGGGTCGAGGTAGGGCAGGGGGGGAATGGGGTCCTCAATACGCCAGGTCAAGGCGATGTCTGCTGCATTCAGCGTCGACGACATGCGGTAGCGGAAGGTGCCCAGCAGGGTGGTGAGGTCCTGCTCCAGAGGCTCAAGTGAGTCGATGTTGAACTGCAGGTCTTGCAATGCCTGGCCCAAGAGGGCCTGGGTGGATTCGCGGTCAAACTGCGGCGAGCGCATTTGGTGCAAGGCCGCCACCAGGTAGGCACCAAGGCCATCGTGCATGTCGGCCATCAGGCGTTGCCGTTCAGCAAGCTGTACGCGCTCCTCGTTCATCTGCTGCACCAGTGCAAACTGTTTGGCGAGGGTTTTTTCCTGTTCCAACAGCCGCTCTTTCAAGGTGTCATTGAACTGGTCGGCTTGGGTCATCAGGTTGTTGTAGTGGTCAATCAGGAAGTAGCACAGCACGAGGAACATCACCACACCCATGTATTGGGTCAGGAAATGGCCTTCAAAACTGCGTTCGCCGATCAGCATGAAGAAATCCAGAAAGCCAAGCAGGGTAAAACACAAGAGGCCAAAGGCAAGGGCATGGGCAACCAGTTGCCTGCGCGCATTGCCATGTTGCCAAAGCAGCCTGACACTCCACAGGTAGGCCAGCAAGGCGAGCAAGCCATACACGCCCACCAGTTGCAGGGCCCAGTCTGAACGACTCAGCAGCAACACCGGGAAGCTCAGCATGTAGGCTGCGCGCAGTCTGCGCTCCCAGCGCTTGGGCGGTACCTCGCAGAAGTCCAGCACCAAGCGGAAGACCACACCGCCAAACAGCAATAGCCCGGCCTGCGCAAACTGAACCCATTCGGTGTGGCCCAGCGGCGGGTTGGTGGTGAGGAAGGCTAGGTTACGCACGGTCCACAGCAAACAGGCCGCCGCCAGCAACAGTATTTTCGCGGTGAAGCGCCGCTGAATGGCCTGAACCAGCAACAGCACGATGCCCGCACCGAGCATGAACGCGGTGCTGATGAACACGAACTGAATCTGAAGACGCTGCCGCGCCAAGAAGGCCTCGTGCAGATTCTCTTGGCTGCCCACCCAAAGGCTTGACAGGCCTGCGATGTAATTGGGAAAGGCCCGCACTTGAATGCTGACGGTGTTGGGCCCAGGTTTTAGGCGGCTGCCCAAATGACGAATCAGTTTGGGTCGGTTCCAGTTGCGTTCGGCGTACTCGCCCATCATGGTGCCGAAGTTTTCCAGAAGCTCCCCGTTGAGGTACACCTCGCCATTCATCGCAAGGCGCGGAATGTAAAGCGCTTCATACGCGTGGTCGGGGTGTGCATGCAGTTCAAACTGGTACCACACAAAGCCGCCACCGAAGTTCAAGTGATGGTCGATGCGGTTCGACAGGCTGACCGATGGGGCTTGAGCCAACGCAGCCGGCACTGTGCTTTGGTAGTGGGCAGCCACCAGTGTGCGGGCCTGGGTGATGTGCAGCGCCTGGCCCTCGGTGGGGGTGCCCAGGTTCACTTCATGTTGGAAGAAACTGGCCATGGCAACGGCCATCAGCATCGCCATCGCGTAGAAGCGCAATACCCGGTAGCGCCACCCGCTTTGTTCAGCACTGGCCGCCATGTCTGTCCCCCTGTGTCAGGACTTGTCTTTCTGCATGTCCCGCAGATTGATCAGTCCCAATTCATTGGCCTTGTGCACAGCGCCAGTGCGCGTGTTCACAGCCAGCTTCTTGTAGATGCGCTTGACATAGGTGCTGATGGTGTTGATGGACACCTCCATCAACTTGGCGATTTCGGCTTGCATGAACCCCTTGGCCACCATTTCCAGCACTTGAAGCTCCCTCTCTGACAGCAGGGGGGCTGATGGGGTGTCTTCAGCAGCACGCGGTGTGGTTGGCGCAGCGCCTTGAGGGGGGCGTGTGTCCAGTGCCCTGAAGCGGCTGAGCAAGCGCCGGGCGATCACCGGGCTGATGGGCGAGCCACCTGCATGCAATTGAAGCAGGCGGGCCACAATGTCTTCGGGGCGGGTGTCTTTGGTCAAGTAGCCGGTAGCCCCCGCTTCAATGCTGGCCATGACATGGGACTCGTCGCCGAACACCGTGAACACCATGGACTCGCATTCCAGATGGGCTGAATGAATGTGGGCGATCAGCTCAAGGCCATTGCCATCCGGCAGGCCTAAATCCACAAGCACCAGGTGGGGTTTTTGTGTGTCCACCAGGGTGTATGCATCAGCCAGATTCGCGGCACCACCCACCCAATGAAGGGCTGGGTGGCCTTCGATGATGGCTTTCAGGGCCACTTGCATGCGTTGATCATCATCAACGACACAGACGCGCACCGGGCTGCTTGATGTCATGCCCCAGCCCTCACTGAACCAGTTGGTTGACTTCGATGATGGGCATCATCACGGCCAGCACAATCAGCAACACCACCAGGCCCATCACCAGAATGAGAATGGGTTCCAGCAGGCTGGTCAGCCACAAGGCCTTGCGTTCCACTTCCGCGCGTTGTGATTCAGAGGCCCTGTCCAGCATGGTGGAAAGTTGCCCTGTCGACTCGCCGCTGGCCACCAGGTGGGTCAGCACGGGTGGGAACAGACCGGACTTGCCCAAGGCCTTGGACAAGCCACTGCCTTCTTTCACGCGTTCCTGAACGTCCACCATGGCCCCTTGCAAGGCCCGGTTGCCCAAAGTGCGGTTGGCTGCAGACAGCGCCTTCAGCATGGGTACACCGCTGCCCACGAGGATGGCCAGGGTAGAGGCGAGGCGGGCGGTATTCACCGACCTTACAAAGGGCCCCACCACAGGAATGCGCAACACCGCGGTGTCGAAGCGAAGCCGGAATGCCGGATTGCCCAGCGCCCGCTTGAAGAGCCAGCCCGCAGCCAGCAGCACCAACGCCATCAACCAGCCCCAGTGCCGAAGCAGGTCAGACAGTGCGATCATCACCACCGTCAGGGTGGGCAACTGTTGATTGGTGTTCTCAAACACAGCCACCACTTGGGGCACCACATAGGTCAGCAAGCCAATCACCACCATCAAGGCCACCACAGTGACCACGGCCGGGTAGATGAACGCAGCACTCACTTTCTGGCTCAGGGCTTGTCGGGCCTCCAGCGCATCAGCCAAGCGTGACAGCACTGTGCCCAGTTCCCCGGTTTGTTCCCCGGCAGACACAGTGGCTACCACCAGTTCCGGAAAGGCTTTGGGGAAACGGGCCAAGGCCTGTGACAGGGGGGTGCCTGCGGTTACATCCGAGCGGATGCTGCTCAGCCGCTCGCGCAGCAAGGGTTTTTCGGCTTGGTCAATCAGTGCAGTTAACGCTTGGGCCAGGGCAAGCCTGGCTTGCAGCAGGCTGGCCAGTTGGCGGATCACCAACACCACATCGCGGCTGCTGAGTTCCCGGCTGAAGCGGGCGTTCAGCCCAAGCGGCTGGTTGGCTGGCGTGTGGTTGATTTCGTCCACCGCCACGGGGGTCATGCCCAGCATGCGCAACTGGGCACGTGCTGCACGGGCCGAGTCGGCCTCGAGTGAACCCTTGCGGGCCTTGCCCTCGGCATCCATGGCTTCATAACGGAACACGGCCATGGGGGTTTAGTCCTTCGTCACACGCAGCAATTCTTCCTGCGTGGTTTCACCGGTGCGCACCCAGCGTTCACCGTCATTGCGCATGGTTTGCATGCCCAGGCTCAAGGCATGAGCCCGAAGCTGGCTTTCAGCCGCGCCATTGTGAATCAGCGTGCGCACGGCATCGTCCACCGTGAACAGTTCGTACACCCCGGTGCGGCCCAGGTAGCCAGTGTGTCCGCACTGTACGCAACCCACCGGTTGCCAGTGCACATGGCCCTGCTCGTCGGTGTGTGAGGTTTTGCAGTGTGGGCAAAGCCTGCGCACCAAGCGCTGGGCGAGTACACCCAGCAGGCTGGATGACAACAAAAAAGGCTCAACCCCCATGTCCACCAAGCGAGTCACCGCGCTAACGGAATCGTTGGTGTGCAGTGTCGCCAACACCAAGTGCCCGGTGAGCGAGGCCTGCACCGCGATTTGCGCAGTTTCAAGGTCGCGGATTTCCCCGATCATGATGACATCAGGGTCCTGACGCAAAATGGCACGCAGTGCTTTGGCAAAGGTCATGTCAATCTTGGGATTGACGGGTGTTTGGCTGATACCGGGCAGGTCATATTCAACCGGGTCTTCAACCGTCATCACGTTGGTGGTGGCTGAGTCAATCCGCGACAGCGCTGCATACAGCGTGGTGGTTTTACCCGACCCGGTTGGCCCAGTCACCAGCACAATGCCGTGCGGGGCGCGGCACAGGCGGTCCATTTCATCCAGCGTGTGCCTGGGCATACCCAGTTTGCCCAGTTCAAGCCGCCCCGCTTCTTTGTCCAGCAAACGCAGCACAGCCCGTTCACCGTGGCCGGTGGGCAGTGTGGAGACGCGCACATCCATGGGTTTGCCACCGATGCGCAAGGTGATTCGACCATCCTGCGGCAGCCGCTTCTCGGCAATGTCCAGGCTGGCCATGATCTTGATTCGGGAGATCAGCGCGGAGTGCAACTCGCGGCGGGGCTGAAGAATGTCCCGAAGGGTGCCGTCAACGCGAAACCGCACCGAGGAGTGGGTTTCAAAGGCTTCAATGTGAATGTCTGAGGCACCGTCCCGGCTGGCTTGGGTCAGCAAGGCGTTGATCATTCGGATGATGGGCGCATCGTCCTCGGTTTCCAGCAGGTCTTCGACCGCTGGAATATCCTGCATCAATTGGGTCAGGTCCATGTCGCCGGCCACTTCATCGGCCACTGCGGCAGCACTGGTTTCCTGGGTGGAGTAGGCGCGGTTGATGGTCTGCTCCAGCAACAGTGCATCCTCGCAATACACCCATTCAATCGGCACATCCACCACACGTTGGGCCTCGTTCAGGGCCTGTGTCGGCGTGCGTTCGCCGAAAGCCACGGTCCATTGGGTGGGCCCTGCTTGCAGGCAAAGCAACTGGTTTTGCCGGGCGAACGTATAGTTCAGCCGGCCAACAGCCTGTGGATTGTATTGAAGCGCAGTGGTGGTCACGTCAGGCCCTTCAGTTGCTGGCTGGTCTGGGGACCACCAGAATCCGTTTGGAGGGTGACAATTGCACCGTGCCTGTGCCGTCAGGGCTGCCTGTGCCGGGGGCCTGCTGGTTTGGGCTCACCGGTTGAGCCTGCCCCAAGGGTTGGCCCGGCGGCGTGGCCCTTAATTCCTGCGGAACCCGTGCGGGCAGAACAGGTGCCTTCATGTCAGGCAGACCAAACCGGCTTTCGGGCTGGTTCAGTTGCTGCTGGCTGCGCATGTAGTCGTAACGGTTGGTGACAATGCCTTGGGCTTGGTCTTCGTTGCGTACTACCACGGGGCGCAGGAAAACCATCAGGTTGGTTTTTTGCCGGCGGCGGTTGTCATAACGGAAGAACTGGCCGAGGAAGGGCACATCGCCAATGCCCGGTACTTTTTCCACGCCACCGGTGACCCGGTCTTCAACCAAGCCACCCAGCACAATGATGTTACCGGTTTCCACCAGCACGTTGCTTTCAATGGAGCGCTTGTTGGTGATGATGCCCGACACATTGGTGGCGTCCACCACCGAGGACACCTCCTGAAAAATCCCCATCTTGACCACGCCACCTTCAGACACCTGGGGTTTGACCCGCAGTGTCAGGCCCACGTCCCGCCGCTCAATGGTCTGGAACGGGTTGACGGCGCCGTTGTTGCCGCCCGTGTTGGAGAACTGCCCGGTGATGAATGGCACGTTTTGGCCGATGACGATTTTTGCCTCTTCATTGTCCAGGGTCAGAATATTCGGCGTGGACAGGATGTTGGCGTTGGCTTGTGTTTCCAGGGCACGGGCCAAGAAGCCCAGGTTGGAAATGGTGCCCAGGCCTGGAATGTTGACCTGCCCGTCGATGATGCCGATGTTCAAGCCCTTGGCCACCGAGCCCAAGTTGGCGGCAGCACCCAGGATGTTTTTGCCCGAACCGATGTCGTTGAAGTTGGTGCCACCAATGACTTTGGCCCCGTCCTTCGTGGCCCCGGAAAGCCCTTGAAATTGAATGCCGAATTCGGCTGCTTTGTCGGTGGACACTTCGACAATCAGGCTTTCAACGAACACCTGGGCGCGCCGCACATCGAGTTTCTCAATGATGGCCCGCAGGTTGCGGTACATCGGTTCCGGGGCGGTGATGATCAGCGAGTTCGTGGAGGGGTCTGCCTGAACAATGCCACCGCTGTTGGTGTCGGTGATGCCCGAGGCTGCGCTCAACTGGTTGCTTGTCCCACTGCTGCTGCCCAGGCCTGTGCCTGAGGTGCTGCTACCCGGTGTGGACGAGGTGCTGCTGCCTGTCAAGCTGCTGGACGAGCCCAAACCGCTGGTGCCTGTGGAGGGTGTGCTGCTGAGGTTGCTGCTGGTGTCCGACTTGATGGGGCTGTTGGTGAGCACCCCTTGAAGGGTTCTGGCCAGCTTGGCTGCTTCCGCGTTTTTCAGGTAAACCACCCAAACATTGCCCGGTTGCTTGGTGGGTTGGTCCAGCCGGCGAATCAGGTTCTTGGCCAGGTTCAAACGCGCTTGGCTGGAGGTTCGCAGCAGCAGGGTGTTGGTGCGTGGGTCGGCCATCACGGTCAGGCGTTGGCCAGCGTCCACGGCGGCCCCCGTGCCCCGGTTGCCTTCGTCCAGCATGCGGTTCAGGATGGCGGCCAGGTCAACGGCCAGGGCGTGTTCCAGATTCACCACTTCCATGTCGCCGGAACTGGGCCCGTCAATGGATGCAATGATGCGGGCGATGCGTTGCAGGTTGTCTGCGTAATCGGTGATGACCAGTGTGTTGTTGTTGGGGTAGGCCGCAATCGTGTTGTTGGGCGCAATCAAGGGCCGCAGCACCGGAACCAGCGCGGTGGCTGATTCATAGTTCAACTGGAACACTTGCGTCACAATGGCCCCGCCACCGTGGTTCATGGCGCGTTTGGGGTCCAGGTCATTGGCGGCTTGAATCTTGGCGTCGTTTTCGGGCACCACCCGCGCCACGCCACCGCTTTCCACAATGGTGAAGCCTTGCAGGCGCAGTGCGGCCAGCAAGGCATTCTTGGCGTCTTTGGCGCTCAAGGGTTCCGGCGACACCAGTGAAATGGTGCCACGCACCCGTGGGTCAACCACATAGGTTTGATTGGTGAAGGAACCGATGGCCCTGACCACCGCATCAATTTCAGCATTGACGAAGTTCAAGGCGTAGCGGTCGCCGCCAGGCTGGCCGCGCACTTTGCTGCTCTGTTGCGCAATGGCGCTTCCCGTGGCCAAGGCAGCAGGCAAGCCCAGGCACAAGGCTGACAGGCTCAGGCTGAGCAGTGACTTCTTCCAGGTTGTGACTTCTTGGGTGTTCACACACGCTTCCTTTGTTGTTGTCTGGCGGCGCGCCGCTGGCACACTGCGCTCAAAATACACCGAGCCGGTATCGGTCGCCTTCCAAGCGGCCCATCTGGCTCAACAGCCCGGTCAATGCTTCTCTGGCCTGGGGTTGTGCACTGGCGTATCCATTAAACACCACCCGCTGACCTGTTTTCCACTCCCCGTGTCCTTCCATGAGCAGCGGGCCCTTCACCGTGCTCAACCTCATGGCCCACTGGCCCGATGCTGACCCGTTCAAGCCCAAGGTGTACTCCCCCAGCGGGCGTATGCTGGCCAGGGCCGCTTGGGCATCCCGCCAAACCACCTCCAGGCGAAAGTCTTGCCCACGCGCCCAAGCAGGCATGTTCAGCACCAACACCCCTTCAGGTTTGATGGTGTTGAACGGGGCGCCCAGCCCGGTTAACCACGCTGCCGGCCATTGAAGAGCCACCGCATCCACATTGATACCCTGCCAATCGCCACGTAGATGCACGGGGCTTTGCAGGGTTGGGTGTTCAAGGCTGATCGACAGGCCGGGCCCGCTGGCCCAATGCATGCCCAGTTGCCACTGCCACACCCCGGGAATGGCCTGTGTTTTGCCGCCATCGTTCAAGCCCAGCAGGGCTGAGCCGTGCCACCATGCGCCTTGAGTCATCAGCACTCGAACCCGGCCGCCGGTGGCCTGTTCAAGGGGGCTTTTGACCAGGCTGGCGGGCCAAAACAACAGCACCCCCAACACCACGGCACCCAGCCCGAGGGCTGCTTGTTGCCAACGGCTCATGGGTTTGGGCCTGCCTTGGCTGCCGCAGTGGGCACAAACACCACCACGCCGGTCATGACGCCCGGCCCTACTTTTTGCACATTCATCTGGTTCAGTCGCAGGCTGGTGATGGCCTCTGCCCGCCCTAGCCAGGCCAGCAGGCCCACGGCGGGGGCTTCTGTGAACTCCACCCTGAATTCCCCTTCTTCGGTGCGAATCAGCACCGCCTGGCTTTGCAGGTTCTGGTCAATCAGCAACTGGTTCAGGCGTGGTTCCAGGTCTTGCTCACGCACCTGAATGCGCGCGCGTGCGCCGCGCAGGGCGTCCAGTTCATCGGCGGCACTCATCACCGCAGCCACCTTCTGAGTGGCCGCTTGTTCCAGGCCGGGCGCTGTACGCAAGGTTACCCAAGCAGGCTCGATCAACACGCTCCACACCAAAGCCAGCAGCGCCAAGCCTGCACCCCAGGTCACCAGTTTGCGTTCGCGGGGGTTCAGGCTGTCCAGTCGCGCCAGCACCGCTTGCCGCAATTGCTCGGTTCTTTTCATGGCTTGCCCCCTTTCACCTGCAAGGTGGGCCACTTTTCAAGGCCAGTGGTGGTCCATCGGGCTTCCAGCCCACGGGCTTTCAACTGCGTCAGCGCCGCGTCTTGGTGTTGTTGGGTCAAGGTGTTTGCAAACTTCAGGTTCAGGGTGTTGTCCGACCAACCGATGTCCAGCAGGCTGTTGAATGGCGCTTGGTTCATGGCCATGCCCACCTCGTGCAGCAGGCCCGAGGCGCCTTGTTGGCTGCTTGCGGACTGCCCTGCAGTCAAGCTCTGCTTTTCCCGGTTGATCAACAACAGCGGGTCAGCCACCATGGGCACGTTGGGCAAAGCCTGCTTATAGCGGGTGTTGATCGCGTTGTCCAGCGCATCCAATTGCCGGTTCGCTTTGAAGGCCAGCAGATTAAGGCCCAGCACCAGCAGCACTGCAGTGGCCCCAGCGGCGCGAAGCAAGGGGGTCCATTCCGACGACTCGCTTACCCCACTCAAACCCGATTTGCGCAATTCCTGCGCTGGCACCAAGCCTTTGTTCTTCAAACCCACGATGGGGCTGGCCACCGCCTTGCCTGCCAATTGAGTGGCCAGGCCTTCTTGGTTGAGAAGGCTTTGAAGCCGTTGCTGGTCAGGGGCTGACATCAGCAACGGGGAAGTGTTCGGCCCAGCCAGGCGGGCAAAAAGGCGTGGGAACAGGGCGGGCTGGCTGGCATCCAGCGCCACGGGGATGGATTGCCCGTCAATGACCAGCAGGTTCAATTCACTGAACCAGGCACACCGGGCTACTTGAGCAGGCTCGCGCAACAATTCGCAACTGAGCGCGGACACATTCAATTTCAGCTGTTTGCAGGCACGCAACACAGTGCGCGCAGTGCTTTTGTCCACCACGGCGGCCAAGCGTTTGCCTTGGGCAAGGTTGCCAAACAGGCTCACCCAGTTGTCTTCCGGGTCGTTGAGCAGGTGGGGTTCTACCAGGTAGGGCAGCGCGTCCTGCAGTTTCCGCCCAGACAGCTTGGGCACCGACACTTCAAACAGGCCTACATCGCCCGGGTGCAGCAGCACCAGGCATGACAAACCCTTGGGCAAAGCCGACGGGGGCTCCATGCCCCCGCTCAGGCGGCCTGAGGGCCCGTGCACTTCATAGCGCAAGCGGGCTGGCAGGCTGTCATCGTCCTGCCGTGCATTGGCCTTGGGCCACCACACCACCAGTGTTGTCTGGCTTGTTGTCAATATTGTCTCCAAATCACGAACACCCGCTGGTCGCGCCGTTCAACCAGCGCACGGGTCCGAATGGTGGCGCCCTCCACCTTCGCAGACCCGTCGATCAGAAAGTAAGCCGTACTCACCGCCATTAAATCATTGTTTGGCCGACTTGAAGGCCCCAAGGCATTGTTCAGGTCGTTCAGGTCCTTGAAACTCACCCGTGCGCGTTGGCTGATCACCGACTGGGCCTGCGGGAAACTCAACCCGGGTACGCTGGCGTACAGCACCTCCGCCGACGCCGTGTTGGCATTGACCGGCGTAAAGCGCGGCAAAATCACCACCAAAGGCCTCAACTGCAGCCAGGTTTCTTCCGCCAGCCCGTATTGCCCTCTAAGGTCGTCCCAAGTGCGGGCGGGCACCAGCCCAAGCACCTGTTTCTCGCCTGGCTCACTGCCGCCTGCTGGCAGGTACATCCTGCCCAGCACGTCGGCCAGTGTGGCCCTGTCCTTGGGGTTCACGGCCAGCAGGTCACACAGCTTCATGAACCCTTCCAGCCATTGCGCCCTTTTGCTGTTGTCCAAGCCCAGGTTGCGCAGGTTGAACCGGCCCTGCGCGTCTTCAATTCGCCCGCTGAGCAACACTTCCCGCTCGTTGGCCTGCTCAATGGTTTCGCCTTTGCGCATCAGCCCTTCGCTGATCCGGCTTTCGGCCAAGGGCACCGCCCAAGGTTCGGTCAAGGTGTCCGTGGTGGACACGCGGCCATCCTCGCGAAGAATCACACGGGCCCAGTCCACACCGCTGCGGCTGACCAGTTCGGCTTGGTCCCGCGCGGCGGTCACCGACACGGTTTTGGCGCTGGCAAACAGGTTCCACAGCAGGGGGCCAACGGCCAGTGTGCACAGGGTCACCACAAACAAGGCCATGACCACGGCGGCCCCCCGTTGCGTGCAGGTGCGCTTCATCAGTACACCCCGCCGGTCAGCAGCACACGGCGGACAGTGCCGAAACGCGGGTGGGTCAAGGCCAATTCAACAGCGCGAATCACCCCGGCGGGCGTTGTTTGCCCACCGTCAGCCCCTGTGGCCGGGGTTCCGTCCTGCCCGCTGTCGGCGCCGGTTTTTCCGGACACTGGGGTGGCCTGCGCAAAGCGCGCTGACAAGGCGGTCATGGCGGTGCCTTCCAGTTCGAGCTTGAAATCCGACGCCAGTTTAATGGGGCCTTGTGACAATACGGTTTGCCAGCCGGTGCCTTCCCGGAAAAAACGCACTTGCCAGCCCTGAAAGCGCAAAGGGTCGGAGCGGGTGGCGGGCACGGGGTTGCCCTGGATGCCCGTGTCCAGCCGCTGAACCACACGAATCAGGCCATCGGTGCTTAACTGCCAAACCACGGCCTCCCGATAAGGCGGCTGTTCTGGCAGGCGTCGTGTGCCCGAAATGCGCAGGGTCTGCCCGTCGACCAGCAGCATGTCAGCCTGTTGGCCTGGCGCGGTTTCCAAGCCGAGTTGCAGCATGGCCAGGTCGCGTTCAAGCTGGTTGAAGGTGGCGGTCAACAGCGCCTGTTCGGCGTCCACTGAATTGACGCGTTCGGCGCTGCGGGTGACCTCGGTCAACCCACGCCACGACAACACCGCGATGACAGCCACCACGGCCAGTGCAACCAGCACCTCAAGCAAGGTGAACCCACGGGCGGTTGTTTTCATGGCGCGCTGCTCAAGAACAGAACCAGGCGGGCCAAGTGCCGGTTGACGTCGGCGTCGCCCAAATCACGCACACGCACCTCCACCCGCCGGAAATTGGGGTTGGGGGTGTTGGTGATGTCCACGGTGCAGATGAACCGGTACGGGCCTTGGTCGCAGGGGGTTTGCACCACCTGGGCCCCGGGAAACACGCTGAGCACCGTCACCGTGTTGGCCGCATTGCGGGCGCTCCACTGGGCGTATTCGCGCTTGAGCAATTGGTCTTGCTGAAGGTTCATGTTGCCCGCCGCCTTGATGCAGGCCATCAGCGCCACGGCCACAATGGTGAGGGCAACCAGTGCTTCAATCAGGGTAAAGCCTGTATCCCGGCGTACACTCATCGCGCCCCCTGCACCACAAGCACCTGCGGTTGGCCTGTGCGATACAGGCCACCGTTGCGGCTTTCCAGCATGACGCCAGTGGCATTGCGCACCAAACGGACCTGCTTGAGTTCCAGCCGGGTCTGGGGCTCCAGGGTCAAAAACGGCACTTGGCGGCCTTCCAATTGAAGCTCAACCCGCACAGGCGTGTGGTTCCAGTTTCTTGGCCTGAGCATCGGTTCGCCCTCCAGAGGGCGCCATGTGTTGTTGGCCAGTTCTTCAAACCGGAACCCTTGATCATTGGCGTGGAAGCGAATGTCCCGTGACTTCAGGATGGCGTCCTGTTGGGCAATTCGCAGAATTTGACTCAGACGCTGGGCTTCGCTGAGTAACAGGTTGCCGTCACTGGGCGTGCCGCGCACCACCACCAAGCCGGTGGCAATGGACAAAACCACCAGCACCACCAGCAGTTCCAGCAAGGTAAAGCCCCGTGCGTTCACCTCGGTGGCCCTTGTTTACAGGCCCCAGGAACCAATGTCCGCGTTGATGCCTTCACCGCCTGGTTTGCCGTCAGCGCCAAAGCTCATCACGTCGATTTCGCCTTTCAGGCCAGGGTTCAAATACTGGTAGGGGTTGCCCCATGGGTCAGTCGGCACTTTGGACAGGTAACCGCCTTGCTTGTAGTTGCTGGGCTGGGGTTCGGTGGTGGGGCGTTCCACCAGGGCTTTCAAGCCTTGCTCGTTGCTGGGGTAGCGGCTGTTGTCCAGGCGGTACAGGTTCAGGGCCTGCATGATGGAGGCGATGTCCTGCTTGGCGGCCACGCCGCGGGCTTCGTCGGGGCGGCCCATGATTTTTGGGACCACCAGCGTGGCCAGAATGCCGAGGATGACCACCACCACCATGATTTCGATCAGCGTGAAGCCGGATTGGCGGGGTGTTGGGCGTTGGGTGAGGTTTTTCATGGTGCTTGACAGTGATCCTGACTGTTTGAAATGTAGGGCCGAATAAGGCAAAAACGGGTGGGTGGCAAGCCCCATCCCATCCTTCGAGCTTACACCGAATACCCGCACCGTGGCGCGGTGCTTGGCTGCGCAGTCGACGGGCTGTGGGAGTGGGCTGACCTGTTGGGTCAATTCTGTGGGCCATTCTGCCAGAAATGTATTATGTGTAAATTACCGATGCCCCAAGGCAGGTTTGTCACATAAACAGGGGCTTTTGACCCGCGGGCCCCAATGTCATCATGGGCACATTGTTGGCGATGACGCTGACAATACCCTTGAAGCATGGCTTAAACCGGGACGAGTGAAGCGGCCCGGTTTTTTTTCGCCAGTTGGGGCACAATCCCTACATCCATTGTTCATCGCCCAACTGCCCCATGCCCGGACTGTCTTTGAATCGCTTGTCCCTCAGCGGTGTTCGTCACCCCTCGCCACGCACCGTGCGTTTTTTGGCCGGTGTGGTTTGGTTGCTGGCTATTTTGTGGTGCGTGTGGGTGGTGATGCAGTGGCTGCGCCCAGCCCCTGAAGTGGCGCCAGCGTTGCCCAGCGGCCCGTCAGCCCAATATCAGGTTGACCAGTCTGCCGAAGCGCGCCTGTTGGGTGTGGAAACAACTGGGGGGCTCACCCCGCCGGCCGTCACTTTGCTGGGCGTGTTTGCCGGCGTGGATGGTGCAGGCGCTGCGGTGATGTCCATTGAAGGTCAAGCCCCAGCGTCACGCCGCGCTGGCGACGAAGTGGCCAACGGTTGGACTTTGGACCGGGTCGAGGCCGACAAAGTGGTGCTAACGCGCAGTGGACAGCGCCACACCATCAGCATGCCAGCCCCTGCCAACGAAGCGTCATTCATGCAGCGGGTGCCCAGCGCGCCCTAGTTATTCTTGCGGCCCAGTGCCCACCAGTGTTTGGGTGATGCTCTTGCCGTCCTGCTCGGCCACTTGAATGCGCACGGGAACCCAGCCCATGGATTTGGCGTACCACACCCGGATCAGGTCATCGTCGGCGTTCTCGGGTTTGGTTTCAAACTGAATGGCCGTCACCTTCTTGTTGCCTTGGGGCAGGTTCAAGGTCAACTCTTCCGTGCCTTTCATCACAAACTGTTCGGGGGTCACACGCCCGGTGCTCATCACCTTCAAGGGCCAAACCTCGCCCGCTTTCGGGGTGCTTGCTGAGCACTTGAGCAACGCTGACAGCTGATACACCATGCTCAAGCGGTCCTGCAGGCCGGGTGAGAATGGGGCAGTGGTGTTGTTCTTGCGGAAGGTGATGGTTTGTTGGTTGTCCACCACCACCTCAGCCACAGGCTTTTTGCCGCGTTTTTCCGAATACATGCGGGGCACCAAGCCCACTTTGGGGTCAATCACCCCTTCGCTGTTCTGAAGCAGTTGGCCCGAGAACATGACGGCCAGCATGCCTTTGGCCTGCGACACGGAACTCAGTTTGTACTGGTCGCCCTGCACATTCAGCACATGCTCGGTAATGGCCAGTTGCCCCGGCACCTGGCTGTGCGTCAGCGAAAAGCGCAAATGGGTGGGTTCAATTTGCTTGCCCGGGTTGGGGCACACCGGTTCAGCATGGGCGGGCAGGGCCAACGCCAAGGCCAGCAACAGGAGGGGTTTGCTCAGTTTCAACACTGTCATCGCAGAATCAATCCTTCAAGATAACCTTCATCACTGGAAAAAATCGACAGCACTTCACGCCGCGCTGTTTGCCCCGCAGGTGGCACAGACACATGCACCCAGCGGTTGAATTCCAGAATCAATTGGTCAAATTCCAGTTCGGGGGCTGCCGCAATGGCGGTAGCCAAGGCATACGCTGTGCCCATGGACGGGCAGCGAAGGTCAACCGCCAAACCCAGGCAATGCTGGCTTTCAGGAACACCGCCCACCAGGGCATTCAAGGCCTCGTTGCGGTAGCCGCTGTTGATGGTCAAATCCGCCGGTGCCACATTCAGCCGCTGGCAAATTTGCCCCAGAAAACCAGACAGGCGGGCCAGATTGGCCAGGTGTTCGCCTTCGCACCGGTTGTCCAGGCCACAGCGCACCGCAGTGTCCGAATGGCAGAGCGCATCCCGGGTAAAATCGGGGTGGAAACACACATCCAGCAGGTCTGAGTTGCGCATACGTCTGATTCGTCGTCCTTCACCATCCACGCCCAAGCAGGTTTATCTGCTCGACCTGGACAACACCCTGCACCGGGCCTCGGCCCACATTCTGCCGGAAATCAACCGTCAGATGACGCGTTACCTGTCTGAGCAACTGGCATTGACCCCCGAGGCGGCCAGCCAACTGCGGACTGAGTATTGGCGGCGTTACGGGGCCACTTTGCTGGGCATGATCAGGCACCACGGCACGGACCCGCACCATTTCCTGCATCACACCCACCAGTTTGAAGAACGTTTGGACCGCATTTCCGGACGACATGGCAGCGTGCCGCAGCAACTGCGCCGCCTGCCCGGCGTGCGGGTGCTGCTGACGAATGCGCCCCGAAACTATGCCGTGGCGCTGTGCAAAGCCTTGGGTTTGTACAAACACCTGCATGCGGTGGTCAGCATAGAAGACATGGTGATTCACGGCCAGTGGAGGCCCAAGCCCGCGCAGGTGTTGTGGCCCCGCATGAAGCAGGGCACACGCGCCAAGCGCCCCGTGTTTGTGGACGACACCTTGGAGCACCTTCAGGCGGCGTCACAACATGCAATACGGCCCGTCTGGATCACCCCCCCCGGCCTGGGGTTTGGGGCGCGCCGCCCACAGGGGCGGGTACGCCACCGCATCCGGCATTTTCGGGACATGGCCCGCATCAAGCTGGGGTAAGGGCCCCGGTGCCAAGCCTCAATGGCGGTGGCCGCAGACCGGGCATTCCGGGTCTTTTTGAAAGCGGATGCGGGTGAACTCGCCCCGCCGGGCGTCAAACAGTTGAAGCGTTCCAAACAACGGTTGCCCAAAACCACCCAGAATTTTCAGGGCTTCGGCCGCTTGTAAAGTGCCGATGATGCCGGTCAGCGGAGCAAACACACCCATGGTGGCGCAGCGTTCCTCGGTGACGTCGTCACCGTCCGGGAACAGGCAGTGGTAGCAAGGCGCTAGGGCCTGACCCAAGTCGAAACAGGCCAGTTGGCCGTCCATGCGCACCGCCGCGCCCGACACCAAGGGCTTGCCCAAGGCCACGCAGGCCCGGTTCACGGCGTGTCGGGTTTTGAAATTGTCACTGCAATCCAGCACCACGTCGGCCTGCGCCACTGCGGCGTGTAGGGCATCGCCTTCAAGGCGGGTTTGCAGGGTGTGGATGTCGATGAGCGGGTTGATGTCAGCCAAATGCACCTTGGCCGATTCCACTTTGGCCGTGCCCACCCGTGAGGTGGTGTGCAGCACTTGTCGTTGCAGGTTGGTTAAATCCACCGTGTCGTGGTCAGCCAGAATCAGTCTGCCCACGCCCGCGCTGGCAAGGTAAAGGGCGCTGGGGCACCCAAGCCCGCCGGCGCCCACCACCAGTGCGGTGGAGTGGGCAATGCGGGTTTGGCCTTCGATACCAATGTCGTCCAGCAGAATGTGGCGAGAGTAGCGCAGCAGCGACTCATCGCCCAATTCCTGCCGTTCCATGGTCAAAGGCCCCGGGGCTTACTTGCTCTTCTTGGCGGTCTGGTCGGCGGCCTTGCGGTTCTGCACCACGGGCTTGCCTTTCAGGTAATTCAGGGCCTGTTGCAACTGGTAGTCGTCATCCGATCCAAACACAATCGGCTTGGTGTCGGGTGTGGCATTCTCACCGTCCTTTTTCTGGGACGGCGTTTCAGTCTCACCCTTGTCATTGCTCAAGTGGCGGGTCAGGTCCGCCTCGCGCACCCGTTCAACCACATCGCCTGTCGGGGTTTCTGTGACTACAAAGTCGGGCTCAATGCCCTTGGCCTGAATGCTGCGGCCTGACGGGGTGTAGTAACGGGCTGTGGTCAGCTTGATGGCGGTGTTGTTGTTCAGGGGCAGAATGGTTTGCACCGAACCCTTGCCGAATGTTTGCGTTCCCAGCACCTTGGCCCGACCATGGTCCTGCAGCGCACCCGCCACAATTTCGGACGCAGACGCCGAACCACCGTTCACCACCACAATCATCGGCACTGTTTTGGCAATCTGAGGCAGGTCGCGCAGGTAGTCTTTTTCCTTGCCGCGCAGGTAATCGTCGGACGAAGCCACCAGCTTGCGCTTGGAGTCTTCGGTGCGGCCGTCGGTGCTTACCACGACCGTGTTCTGCGGCAGGAATGCAGCGCTGACGCCCACGGCTGCGTTCAGCAGGCCGCCCGGGTCATTGCGAAGGTCCAGCACCAAACCCTTCAGGGATTTCTCGCCCTGCAGTTTGTTCAGGGCTTTCACCAGGTATTCGCCGGTGTGTTCCTGGAACTGGGTGATGCGCACATAGCCGTAGCCGCCTTCCAGCATTTTGGACTTCACGCTTTGCACACGAATCACGTCGCGCACAATGGTCACCACAATGGGCTTGTCCTCGTTCTTGCGCAGCAGGGTCAGTTTGATCTCGGTCTTGGGCTTGCCGCGCATCATGCTGACGGCTTCGGACAGGCTCATGCCTTTGGTGGGCTTCTCATCGATTTTCACGATCAGGTCGCCCGCCTTCACACCTGCTTTCTGGGCAGGGGTGTCTTCGATGGGCGCAATCACTTTCACGAAACCGTCTTCGGTGCCCACTTCAATGCCCAAGCCGCCAAACTCGCCTTGGGTGCCTACACGCAGTTCCTTGAAGGCGTCTGCGTCGAGGTAGCTGGAATGTGGGTCCAGGTTGGACACCATGCCGCTGATGGCACCGGCAAACAGCTTGTCGTCACCCACCGGTTCGACATAGAAATTCTTGATGGCACCGAACACTTCGGTGAACTGTCGCAGTTCCGCCAAGGGCAGGGCTTCAGGCTGCTGCCGTTGAGCCACGGCGCTGATGCCCAGGCTGACCATCACACCGGCAATCACCCCTGCCGACACCAAGCTCACTGTTTTCATTTGTTGCTGCATAGTCCTTACTGACCTTTCGTCCACGACAGGGGGTCAAATGCCACGCCTTGTCGGCGAAGCTCAAAATACAAACCGTTGTCTAGATTACCACTGCTGTTGCCAGTTTCGGCAATTACGTCCCCCGCACTCACACTTTCACCCGTGCGCTTGAGGAGCTTGCTGTTGTTGCCATAAACGCTCAGAAACTCGTCGCCATGGTCAATCACCATGATCTCACCAAACCCGCGCATCCAGTCTGCGAACACCACACGGCCATTGCCCACCACCCGAACGGGTTGCCCAGCATCGGCCGCAATGAACAGGCCTTTCCACGATGGGCCTTGGCCGTCGCGGGTGCGCGTGGCGCCGAAACGGCCCACCACGGTGCCTTGCACTGGCAACACCAAGCGGCCCTTCAGCTTGGCGAATTCGCCTGTGCTGGGCATGGGCGGTGGGGCGCTGTATTCGCGGTTGCGCGGGCCTGTGCCTTTTTTGATGTCCGGCAAGGTGGTGGACTTGGCCGCCTGTTCAGCCTGCTTGCGACGGGCTTCTTCAATGGCTTTGGCCAGGCGGTTGATGACGGAAGTCAGTCGCTCATCGTCCCGTTGCAAGCGCTTGCGTTGCAATTCCTGGTCGCTCAGCTTTGAACTGATGTCCTCCAGCAACTGGCTGCGTTCTTCCTTCTGCGAGGCCAAAGTTTGCCGGGCGCGGTTTTGCCGCTCGATGGTGTCTTCCAGCTTGTCTTGCTTCTGTTCAAGCCCCGCACGCACCTGTTCAAGGTGGTGGGCCTGTTCGGCCTGTTGCTCAGCCAGTTCCTTTTCGGCTTGCGACACCCGTTCAAACCAGTAGCTTTCACGGGCGGCCTGGCTGGCCGATTGCCCAGCCAGCCACGCCTGTGTGGGGTTGAGTTCATGGCGCCGGTACTGGTTGCGCAGCACTTTGCCCATGCGGGCTTGGGTTTGGTCCAGCGCTTGCGCCAGTTGGGTTTCCTGCCGTTTCAGGCTTTCAACTTCCTGTTCCAGCGCTTGGGCCTGTGCGTCCAGCTCCTTCAGTCGGGCTGTGGTGTCTTTCAGGCGCCTGTCCACCTCGACCAAGGCCTTGCTGGCCCGCTTTTTCTCGCTGCTGGTTTCCCGAATGGCTTTGTTGACTGCGTCCAGTTGCTTGCGCACCCGGTCCCGCTCGGCTTGTGCCCCTGCCGCTTCCTTGCTTGGGCTTTGGGCTTGAGCAGGCCCCGCCGCGCCCAGCACAAACACCGCAAGCGCAAAAGCGCCCGCGGTGAGGGTGAAGACGGTGCGGTGACGGGCAGGCTGCACCGGAGGCTTACTTGGCCTTGCCTTGGTTGGCCACGGCGGCCATGGCCGCTTCAATTTCAGCCTGGTCGCCCAGGTAGTAGTGGCGCAGGGGCTTCAGGTTCTCGTCCAGTTCGTACACCAAGGGGCGCGCTGTGGGAATGTTCACCTTGAGAATGTCTTCTTCGCTCAGGCCATCGAGGTACTTGATCAGCGCGCGCAGCGAATTGCCGTGCGCAGCCACCAGCACCTTCTTGCCGGCCTTGATGGCCGGAGCAATGCCTTCTTCCCAAATGGGAATTACACGGTCAACCGTGTCTTTCAGGCACTCTGTGAGCGGCACTTCCTGGGGTTTCAGTTTCGCGTAACGGGGGTCGTGGCCTGCAAAGCGCGGGTCATCCACCGTCATGGGGTTGGGCGCAATCGCGTAGGCACGGCGCCAGATCAACACTTGTTCTTCACCAAACTTGGCCGCTGTTTCGGCCTTGTTCAGGCCCTGCAGGTCGCCGTAGTGGCGCTCGTTCAGGCGCCAGGTTTTGACCACGGGCAACCAGCTCATGCCCATGGTGCGCAGAGCGATTTCAAGGGTGTGAATGGCGCGGGTCAGTACCGAGGTGTAGGCCACATCAAAAGAATAACCCTCTGATTTCAGCAATTCACCCGCTTTGCGGGCTTCGTCGCGGCCTTTGTCGGTCAGGTCAACGTCGGCCCAGCCTGTGAATCGGTTTTCCAGGTTCCACTGGCTTTCGCCGTGGCGCATCAGCACGAGTTTGTACATGGTTCGGCCTTGTGAGATCGGTTGGTTGCAATGGTTTGGAGTTGGCCGACATTTTAGCCTTGATTCAAGGCGATATAATGGGATTCGACCCGAGTCCCACTTCAGTAAACACGCATGACACAACAATTTTTGCTTCAAAACAGCTGGCTGATCGCGCTGGCTTTCGGTTCCGGCCTCATGCTGGTCTGGCCTGTCCTTATGAAAAGCGGGGCCAGCCGTGTGTCCGTGGCCCAAGCCACCTTGCTGATGAACCAGAAAAAGGCGGTGTTTGTGGACATTCGTGACGCGGATGTGGTGAGCACCCAAGGCACTGTGGCCAATGCCCGCCGCATTGATGTGGGCGACCTGCAAGCCAAGGCGGACAGCCTGAGCAAGAACAAGGAAACACCGGTGGTGGTGCTTTGCCAGTCGGGCATCAAGGCCATTCCTGCGGCGAAAATACTCAAGGCCAGTGGGTACACCGATGTGCATGTGTTGGACGGCGGTATCAATGCCTGGAAAGAAGCAGGCTTGCCGCTGAAAAAGCAGGCCGCCAATGACGACAAAGTCACCAAGGCCAAAAGCAAGTAAACCCGGCCCCGCCGCCTTGGCACGGCCTATCACAGGAGTTTCACGATGAGCAGCACCCACGCCCCAGTTCGCATGTACAGCACGGCCGTATGCCCCTATTGCATCCGCGCCGAGCGCTTGTTGACCGAGCGCGGTGTGCAGCAGATCGAGAAAATCCGGATCGACCTGCAACCCGACATGCGCGAAAAAATGATGGCCGAAACCGGCCGCCGCACCGTGCCGCAGATTTACATCGGCGACACCCATGTCGGTGGCTTCGATGACCTGGCTGCGCTGGACCGCGAAGGCAAACTGCTGCCCCTGCTGCAAGCCCAATCATAAACACTACCCCGGGGTGCAATTGCCCCATTTTTACCTGTCAACGAAGGATTTTTCATGGCCGAACAAGCCCAAGACGCCGTATTCCAGATGCAACGCGTCTACATCAAAGATGCCTCTCTGGAATTGCCCAACGCCCCCCAAATTTTTCTGGAAAAGACACCCCCCAGCATTGAAGTGCAGGTGGATGTGGGTGCGCAGCGCCTGGCCGAAACCATTTTTGAGTCGGAAGTCACCGTGACCGTGACCGCCAAAATTGGCGACAACGTGGCCTTTCTGGTGGAATGCAAGCAAGCGGGTATCTTTGAGATTGCCAATGTGCCGCAAGACCAGTTCGACCCCTTGCTGGGCATTCTGTGCCCCGGCATGATTTACCCCTACCTGCGCGCCAACGTGGCCGATTTGATTACCCGCACTGGCTTTCCACCTGTGCATTTGTCCGACATCAACTTTGAGCAGTTCTACCAGCAACGCTTGGCCGCTGCCCAGGAAGCCGCTGCCCAAGAGGCCGGTTCAACTGCCAACGCCTAAGGCGGAGGCCCCTTGAACATCACGGTTTTCGGTTCCGGTGCCTGGGGCACCGCGGTGGCCACCCACATGGCCTTTGCCCATCGCGTGGTGTTGTGGGGCCGCGACTCGGCGGTTCTCCAGGCGATTGCCCAGAACCTGGAGAACCCCCGCTATTTGGCGGGCATCAAGCTCAATCCAGCCCTTCGGGTTCAGTCCGATTTTGCGCTGGCTGCCAGCCATGCCTTGGTTGAAGGGTCGGCTGAGGGCTTGTGGGTTTTGGGTGTGCCCATGGGCGCTTTGCGCGCCACGCTTGAACAACTGCGCAGCTTGGTGCCCTTGGCGCAATGGCCCGCGGTGGCTTGGTTGTGCAAAGGTTTCGAAGTGGGCACAGGGCTGATGCCGCACCAAGTGGTTGAGGATGTGCTGGGTCAAAGTGTGGGTGGCGCCCTCACCGGGCCGTCGTTTGCAGCCGAGGTGGCGCGGGGTTTGCCCTGCGCGCTGACTGCCGCCTCCCCTTGCGAGCGCACCCGGCAAGCTTTGGTTCGGTCGGCCCACCACGCAGCCATGCGGGTGTACGAATTGGACGACTTGGTGGGTGCCGAGGTGGGCGGTGCCGTGAAAAACATCATGGCGGTGGCCACCGGCATGTGTGACGGCATGCAACTGGGCTTGAATGCCCGTGCAGCCCTCATCACCCGGGGCATGGCGGAAATCAAGCGTCTTGCGGCAGCTTTGGGCGCACAACCCGACACCCTGAATGGCTTGTCTGGTTTTGGCGACCTCATTCTCACCTGCACCGGCGATTTGTCCCGCAACCGGCGTGTGGGTTTGATGCTGGCCCAAGGCAAATCGCTGGACCAAGTGCTGGCCGAGTTGGGCCAAGTGGCTGAAGGCGTGAAATGTGCGCCCGTGGTTCACGAGTTGGCCAAGCGCCTGAATGTGGACATGCCCATCACGGCGGCGGTCAATGCCACCCTGTTTGAAGGCATCAGCCCCGGCGAGGGCGTGATGCGTTTGTTGTCCCGTGGTGCCAAGGCCGAACAGACTGATGCTTGAACACCGGCATCTATTTGGCCTCAGGCTCCGCCCTCAAAGCCCAGCTGTCGCCAAGCCTCGTATACGCTGATCGCCACCGAATTCGACAGGTTCAGCGACCGGCTGGTGGCCCGCATCGGCAGGCGCAGCCAGTTCTCGGGCGCAAACCACTGCCTGTGGGTTGGGCTTAACCCACGGGTTTCGCTGCCAAAAAACAGGAAATCCCCGGGCTGGAAAGCCACGTCAAATGGTGAGCGTTGCCCCTTGGTGGTGAAGGCAAAGCAGCGTGCCGGGTTTGGTTGGCAGGTGGCCAGAAAAGCTTCGAAGCTGGCATGAACCTGCATGTTGGCGTATTCGTGGTAATCAAGGCCAGCGCGACGCATGCGGGCGTCGTCCAGTGGAAAGCCCAGGGGTTCAATCAAGTGCAGCTGCGCGCCGGTGTTGGCGCACAGCCTGATCACATTGCCCGTGTTGGGCGGAATTTCCGGTTCAACCAAAACCACATGAATCATTCGGGTGTCCTGCACAGGGCAAAGGTGTGGATGTGTTGTGCGCCCGCCAGCATCAATGCCGAGCGGCACCGCGCCACCGTGGCCCCGGTGGTGATCACATCGTCCACCAAGCCTATCGTCAATTGACTGGTCAACGCGCGGGTGCACACCATGCGGGCGCCCGAGTCATTCAGCCGCGCAGAACGGCCAAGCCCGGCTTGGTTTCGACGCTCGTCCAACCGCTGAAGCAAGCGGGTGTCCACGGGCACACGCCAGCGGCTGCCCAGCGCATGGGCCAACAACGCGGCCTGATTATAGCCCCTTTGCCGCGCACGCTTGGGCGGGGAGGGCACCGGCACCAACAGGTCGGGGCGTGGTGCACCTGCGCTCACCGCCGCTTGGAACAGCAATTGCCCCAGAAAATCGGCCATGTCCCATCGGGCTTGGTATTTGAACTGGGTGATCCAGTCGTCCCAGGGTGGGGCGTAGTCGGCACACACCACGGTGGTCTGGCCGGGTTGGGGCTCGGCTTTGCAGTGTCTGCACAAGGTCCAGCCCCATTCGGTGGGCTTTTCGCCCAAGCGCAGCCCACACTGGGTGCAGCGCGACACGGTGCTGCGAAGGCCCGCCAGTGTCGTGCAGCCGGGGCACAAGCCGAGTCGTTGGGAAACGTGTTGGTCCGTCTCGCAGTGTCGGCAACGTTGGCTCAGCAGGCCCAGCCATTCGAGCGCGTTGAAGGCACTCCGGTACAATGAGGTGTTGAAGTAGTTCCCCGGCATCGCCCTCACCATTTATGACTCAACTCTGGAAAGTTTCACGCTCCAATGCCCGCTGGGTTGCCCAATGGCGTCGAAGGGTGGTGCAAGACATGCCCTTTCTTCTGGGCGAAGTGCATCGGCGTATGGTGGAGCGTGCGCGCATCATGCGCCCGGTCGAGGGGGGATTGCTTCACCAAGGCTGGCTACACCCCGACACACTGAACCCTTTGCGTGACCTCTTTCCCGAGCGGGATTGCACCGTGTTGGCCCCGCAGCCCATCGACTTGCCCACGCACCCCGCAGTTCAAAAAAACCAGTCGCTGTTTCGAGCCCTGTGGGCCCAGTGGGGCCAAAAGGCCGAACGTGCGCTGGTGGCGGAGCCTGGTCAGGCCTTGCCTGTGGGCGACGGCGTGGCGGGCATGGTTTGGTCGCCCCTGTGGCTGCACCATGTGGAAGACCCTGCCTTTCAGTTTCAAGAATGGCATCGGGTGTTGCGGCCAGACGGGGCCTTGTTTTTCTCCACCTTCGGGCCAGACACTGGCCTGGAGCTGCGTCAGGCTTTGGCGCGGCTGGGTGTGGACATGCCTGATTTCGTGGACATGCATGATCAAGGCGATTTGCTGGCCAAGTCCGGGTTTTCCGACCCGGTCATGGAAATGGAAAAGCTCACCCTGACTTATTCCACACCGGACAAGCTGCTTGACGATTGGCGTGCGTTGGTGGTGAACAACACGCCCAGCGGCGGCTCCGCGTGGCGCGACCGCACCTTCCCTACACGGTTAAAGGCTGAATTGGAAGCCCTGCGACAACCTGCCACAGGGCGCATTCACCTGACTCTTGAGCTCGTGTACGGCCACGCCTGGCGTGTTCAGCGCGTGCCCAAAACCCATGTGGCCACAGTCAAACTCAGCGACATCGGCGGTCGGAAGCCCGGCCCGGCTACCTGAAACCCTTGTATTGAAATGTATTTTGATCAATTCGGGAAATTATCATTTGTTGTACGTCTCGATATTGATTGGAATGGCGTAGTTAGGCCATAATCCGAAGGTTTCCTCTACACAGGATCACTCTTGTGTGGGGTGGCTGAATGACTGCTCTTCAGAAGGTGTGTGGGCATGATTCCAGACGGATCTCAATCGACGTCCTGTTCTCAGGCTTCTCTTGAGGCCGCTGCCGGCCAAGCTCAAAGCCGTTGGGTGTTTCGCAAAAACTGCGCACTCACTCCCCGGCAATTGATGGCGTGGTACTTGGCTATCTGCGGTTTGACGCTGCTGATCGCCTCCGGCTTCCTGCTTGCAGGGTACTGGGTTGTGTTGCCGTTTGCCGGGCTGGAACTGTTGGTGTTGGGTGGCGCGTTTCTCATGTATGCGCGCCATGCAAACGACTTCGAGATGATCGAAGTGCGTCCCGATGCCCTCAGGCTGGTCTTTGCTCATGGCGCCCAACAAACCGAGATCTGCCTGTCCCCTGGCTGGGTTCGACTCAGCTACGACGGTCGGTTCAAGGCACCCTTGATGATCAGTTGCAAAGGCCAACACGTAAAAATAGGCAAATTTATTGCTGATAAAGACAAACCAGCGCTGCTGAAGGAACTGAGGCAAGCGTTGGAGGGGGCGACCGGTATGGTCCGGAGCGTGGCGATGTGAGTGATGTTGCGCAAGCCCTGCACACAGATGGTATTTTTTTAATTGAGGATCGCCATGTTGAAGTCGTCCTTGGGGTTGCGCAGAGCACTGGCTGGTGCCGCTGCGGTTGCACTGACCAGTGTTGGTGGCATTGCTGCTGCTGAAAATGTGTCAGGGTTGCCGCGTCAATACAACCTCACAGAGCCTGTCACTGAAATCGCCCGCCAAATTTATGATCTGCACACGCTGATGCTGATCATCTGTCTGGTGATTTTCATCGCCGTGTTTGGCGTGATGTTCTATTCCATCTACGCCCACCGCAAATCGAAAGGCGCCAAACCCGCCAGTTTCCACGAAAGCATCAAAGTGGAAGTGGCCTGGACTGTGGTGCCATTCTTCATCGTGATCGGTATGGCCTTGCCTGCGACGAAAGTTGTGGTGGCCATGAAAGACACCTCCAACGCGGACATCACCATCAAGGCCACGGGTTACCAGTGGAAGTGGGGCTATGAATACTTGGCCGGCGAAGGCGAAGGCATTTCCTTCCTGTCCGCACTGGCCACCCCGCGCGACCAGATTGAAGACCACAAAGGCCAGTCCAAGGCCCGCAGCGAAACTTACCTCGTGGAAGTGGACAACAACGTGGTGGTGCCCGTGGGCAAGAAAATCCGTGTTGTGACAACGGCCAACGACGTGATTCACGCGTGGATGATTCCGGCCTTCGGCGTCAAACAGGATGCGATTCCCGGTTTCGTGCGCGACACCTGGTTCAAAGCTGAAAAGCCCGGCATTTACCGCGGCCAATGCGCTGAACTGTGCGGCAAAGACCACGCCTACATGCCCATCGTGGTTGAGGTGAAAACCGAGGAAGAATATTCCAAGTGGGTGCAAGCCAAGCTGACCGAAATGAAGGTCAAGCAAGACGACCCCACCAAGGAATGGACCAAGGAAGATTTGGTGGCCCGTGGTGAAAAGGTGTTCAACGCCAACTGTGCGGCCTGTCACCAGGCCAGCGGCCAAGGCATTCCCGGTGCGTTCCCCGCGCTGGTGGGTGCTGCATCCGTGTTGGGCCCCCAGGACGGCCAGATCGGCATCCTGCTGAACGGCAAGGGTGCAGGCATGCCAGCCTGGAAACAACTGTCTGACGTGGAAATTGCGTCAGTCATTTCGTACACACGCAACGCCTGGACCAACGCCGGCGCTGGTGCGGATCCGGTAGTACAGCCCAAGGCTGTGACCGCTGCACGTCAATAATTGCTTAGGGAGATGCACAAATGAGCACGACTGCTGCAGACCTGGCCCACGGCCATGATCATGGTCATGACGACCACGCGCACGACCATCCCCATGGCTGGCGCCGCTGGCTGTTTGCCACCAACCACAAAGACATCGGTACCCTGTACCTGATCTTCTCGTTCGTGATGCTGCTGGAAGGCGGCATTCTGGCCCTGATGTTGCGCGCCGAGCTGTTCCAGCCCGGCTTGCAATTGTTCCAGCCCGAATTTTTCAACCAACTGACTACCATGCACGGCTTGGTCATGGTGTTCGGCGCGGTGATGCCTGCATTCGTGGGTTTTGCCAACTGGATGATTCCGCTGCAGATCGGCTGTTCTGACATGGCCTTTGCCCGCATGAACAACTTCAGCTTTTGGCTGATGGTGCCCGCCGCCATTGTGCTGACAGCCTCGTTCTTCATGCCCGGCGGTGCCACTGCTGCAGGCTGGACGCTCTATGCGCCCCTGTCCGTGCAGATGGGCATTGGCATGGATGCGGCCATCTTCGCGATGCACATCCTGGGTGCCTCGTCCATCATGGGTTCCATCAACATCATCACCACCATCCTCAACATGCGTGCCCCTGGCATGACCCTGATGAAGATGCCGATGTTTGCCTGGACCTGGCTGATCACCGCTTACCTGTTGATCGCTGTGATGCCCGTGCTGGCAGGCGCCATCACCATGGTGCTGACTGACCGCCACTTTGGCACCTCCTTCTTCAACGCCGCTGGCGGTGGTGACCCTGTGATGTACCAGCACATTTTCTGGTTCTTCGGTCACCCCGAGGTGTACATCATGATTCTGCCGGCCTTCGGGATCGTCAGCCACATCGTGCCCACTTTCGCCCGCAAGCAGTTGTTCGGTTACAGCTCCATGGTGTACGCCACAGCGTCCATCGCGATTCTGTCCTTCATTGTGTGGGCGCACCACATGTTCACAACCGGCATGCCCGTCACAGGCCAGTTGTTCTTCATGTACGCCACCATGCTGATTGCGATTCCAACCGGCGTGAAAGTGTTCAACTGGCTGGCCACCATGTGGAAAGGCTCGATGACTTTCGAGACGCCCATGCTGTTCGCCGTTGGCTTCATTTTCGTGTTCACCATGGGTGGCTTCACCGGCCTGATTCTGGCGGTTGCGCCCATCGACATTCAGTTGCAGGACACTTACTACGTGGTGGCCCACTTCCACTACGTGCTGGTGGCCGGTTCGCTGTTTGCCCTGTTTGCAGGCACTTACTACTGGCTGCCCAAGTGGTCCGGCCGCATGTACAGCGAAAAGCTGGGCAAGCTGCACTTCTGGTCCAGCCTGATCAGCTTCAACGTGACCTTCTTCCCCATGCACTTCCTGGGCCTGGCTGGCATGCCCCGTCGCTACGCGGACTACGCCACTCAGTTCACGGATTTCCACGCCATTGCAACCGTGGGTGCTTTCTGGTTCGGTCTGTCACAGCTGATTTTCCTGTGGTGCGTACTGCGCGCCTGGTTGTTCAGGCAGGGTGAGCCTGCGCCTGCAAGCCCTTGGGAAGGTGCTGAAGGCCTGGAGTGGACTGTGCCTTCACCTGCACCGTTCCACACCTTCGAAACGCCCCCGTTGGTGAAGTAAGCAGTCCATTTGCAAAGGCAGTAACCGTGAAGCACGACGACAAAGACAGAGCCGCGCAAAACAAGCGCACAGGATTGATTCTGATGTCGGTGGCATTGGTCTTCTTTCTGGGCATTGTGGCCAGAAAGGTGCTGGAGCCCAACATCCTGAACCTGTTGAACTGAGCGCAGGCGAGGTCGGCATGAGTGAGGCGCGCAACACGGTGTTGGGTATTCACCGGCAGATGTTGGTGCGGCTGTTGGTGATTGTCGTTGCCATGTTTGCTTTTGGTTATGCGTTGGTGCCCATTTACCGCGCCCTGTGCGAGGTGACCGGCATCAACGTGTTGACCAAGCAGGACAAAGCTGCGGCAGCGCTGGCCAAGAACACCCAGGTGGACACCAGTCGGTCGATCACGGTGGTGTTTGATGCCAACGAGCGCGGTAATTGGGTGTTCAAACCCGAAACCCGCTCCATGACCGTTCACCCCGGTGAGCTGGTCACGGTGAAGTACGAGATTGTGAATAACCTGCCCAAGGATGCTGCGGGCCAGGCCATTCCCAGCTACCTGCCGGCCAAGGCGGCCGAGCATTTCAACAAGCTGGAATGTTTCTGTTTCAAGCAGCAGCCTTTCAAGGCGGGTGAAAAGAAAGAGTTTCCTGTGGTGTTTGTGATCAATCCGAAGTTGCCTTCCGATGTTCACACCATCACCCTGAGTTACACATTTTTTGAAGTGGCCGGTGCAACCGCCATGGTTCAATAAGGCGGCCAATGACCGACAACAAGAAGAACCAGGCGACTTTCTGGCAAACGCTCAGCGCAGTGCTGTGGTCGTTTTTCGGAGTGCGCAGGTCGAAAGATCACACCGATGACATGAGCAGGTTGAACCCTGTGCACGTCATCATCGTGGGTATATTGGCAGCGGCCATGTTTGTATTGGGCTTGCTGGCTGTGGTGAAGTGGGTTGTGAGCCAGTCCGTCTAACGGGCACCGAATATTAGAAGCAGTAGTAGCACTACACATCAGAGTAAGGAGAAAACCACCATGCGTGCGAATGCACCGTATTATTTTGTGCCCGGGCTGTCGCAATGGCCCGTATTGGGTGCAGTGGCCATGTTCTTTTTCGTCGTGGGCATGTCCAACTGGGTCAATGGCGCAAGCTGGGGTGCAGCCTCATTTGCATTGAGCCTGGCCATCCTGTTCTACGTGCTGTTCGGCTGGTTCAAGAACGTGATTGCCGAATCGGAAGGCGGGATGTACAGCGACCGTGTGGACGTGTCTTTCCGTTGGTCCATGGGCTGGTTCATTTTCTCTGAGGTGATGTTCTTTGCCGCCTTCTTCGGCGCGCTGTTCTACGCTCGCACCATTGCCATGCCATGGCTGGGCGACCTGGACAACAAAACCTTCCTGTGGCCCGACTTTTCCGCCCAGTGGCCCAACACCGGCCCCGCTGGCGTGGTGGACAAGTTCCAGACCATGGGCCCTTGGCCCATTCCCACCATCAACACCGCGTTACTGCTGACCTCTGGGGCCACCCTGACTTGGGCACACCATGCGCTGATCGCCAACAAGCGCGGCGCCGTGGTGTGGGGCTTGGCTTTGACAGTGCTGCTCGGCGCCATCTTCATGGGCTTTCAGGCCTATGAGTACTACCACGCCTACAACGACCTCAACCTGCGTTTGGACTCCGGCATTTTCGGTTCCACCTTCTACATGCTCACCGGGTTCCACGGTTTCCACGTGACCATCGGTGCAATCATGCTGTTCTTCATCATGATTCGTTGCATCAAGGGCCACTTCACACCCCAGCACCACTTCGGTTTTGAAGCCGCGGCGTGGTACTGGCACTTCGTGGACGTGGTGTGGTTGGGCCTGTATGTGGTGGTTTACTGGCTGTAAGCTGCGAGGTGGGCCGCAAGGCCGCTTGCAGTGTCATGAAAGCCACTGGCATGCCGGTGGCTTTTTTTATGGAGTGCTTGTTGTGGCTTCAGCGGATGCCGGTGGATTGGATCCAGCCCATGTGATGGGCGAACAGAATCAGCAGAAACAGGGCGATGGACATGCCGATTCGCACGGTCAGTGCGTTGACCGTGCGTGAGGATTTGCTTTTGTCCTTCATCAGAAAGAAAAACGCAGAACCCAAACTGCCCAGAATCACCAGAAACGCGATGCCAATGACTACTTTCATACTGCCAACCCATGCAATAAGCGCCGAACCCGGCCAACTGACAGGCAGTATCGCATGGATGACAGGCTCATGACGCTGAGGCAGATTGTCGCGTTGCTGCTCGGCCTGAGCATGGCAGTGCTGACGTTCAACCTCGGGAACTGGCAAACCCGCCGGGCCGAGGAAAAGCAGGCTTTGTTTGAGCGGCAGGCACAAGCCTTGGCCGCAGCGCCGGTGTCCCCTGCCAGCGGGAACCTCGACTTGGACAATTTGTCCTATCGCCAAATTGAGTTGCATGGTGAATATTTGGCAGGAAGTGCGGTCTACATCGACAACAGGCAGGTGTCGGGAAGGCCAGCGGTGCAGGTCATTCAGGCCTTTCGACCTGAAGGCCGCGATTTCCTGATTGCGGTGGACCGAGGTTACCTGTTGCGTGACCCAGCCCGCCCCCGTGAAGCGCCGCCCCTGCCGCCAAGCCAAGCCAGCGGGCCTGTGCAGCTGAAAGGCACTGTGCTGCCCCGTTTCGCGCAGGCGGCTGAACTGCGCGGCTTGTGGATGAAACAGGTGTCGGACGACCCGGCTTCAGTGGTGGTGGACACCCAGAACGGACAGGCAGTGTGGTCGAACTTCAACCCAACCCTGTATGCCCGCCAGTTGCCGATGAGCCTGGCCAATTTTGTGGTCACCGTGCAGGCCATGGCGGTGGTTGGTCAACAAGGGGCAGGCCTGTCTGCCACGCAGGTGGATGGCTTTTGGCAGGCGCCTGTGGCCCTGCCTGAACAGGTGTCCAAACACCGGGGCTATGCCTTTCAGTGGTATGGCCTGACTGCGGTGTTGGTGGTGCTGACAGCCTTGCTGCTGTGGCGCGACATGAACCGCAAAAGCGACAAGAACACGTGAGGATGAGACGATGAATACCCCCGATACGGCTCCGCAGAAGGCCCAAGGCACACGCGGCAAAGCCCGAAGAACGCTGATTCTGGTTTTTCTGACCTGCGCTTTGCCCATCGTGGCCGCGCTGTATTTCTATCTGGTTGACCGGCCAGACACCACCAACAACTACGGCACCATCCTTGAACCCCAGGTGGAAGTGCCGGGTACTGTGTTCAAGAACCTTGCCGGTAGCGACTTCACCATGACCAGCCTGAAAGGCAAATGGGTGCTGGTGCAAACCATGGCCAGTGACTGTGATGCCGTGTGCCAGAACACCCTGTTCTTTCAGCGGCAGGCCCGCACCTCCAAGGGCAAGGACCAAGGGCGGATTGAGCGAGTGGTGTTTGTGACGGACAACGGCCCCTTGGAAACCATGCTGCTGCGCCAATTCCCGGATGTACATTTTGTGCGGGCCCCGGAAAGCGAGTTGACAGGGTGGTTGTCCCTGCAGAAAGGGATTGTGGGCACCAAAGGATCGACCGAGGTGTTGGGGCTGCGCGACCATGTGTTTGTGGTGGACCCACTGGGCCACGTCATGATGCGGTTCCCGCCGAACGCCCAACTGGAGTTTGACAAGTTCCGCAAAGACATCAGCCGCCTGCTGTGGGCATCCAACATTGGCTGACGAACAACACACGGTTACACCCTGAGAGACATTGGTATGAGCTTCAAACGACTGGTGATTTTCACCACCCTGCTGACCTTCGGACTGATTATGTTGGGCGCCTATGTGCGGCTTTCCGACGCCGGCCTGGGTTGCCCTGACTGGCCCGGCTGCTATGGCAAGCTGACCCCAAAAATGGCGGCTGAGCACATCGCCGACGCGGTGGCCGAGCAGGGCGGCGAGCATGGGCCAGTGTCCATGCACAAGGCCTGGAAAGAGATGGTGCACCGCTACATTGCCAGCTTCTTGGGTTTGTTGATCATTGCCATCGCGGTGATGGCCTGGAAAAAGCGCGAGGAGTTAGGCCAGTCGCCGACCCTGGCCACTGTCTTGGTGGGCGTGGTGTGTTTGCAGGGCGCGTTTGGGGCGTGGACAGTGACCATGCTGCTGAAACCCGCCATTGTGACCGGGCACTTGATTGGTGGCATGACGGTTCTGGGTTTGCTGGTGTGGTTGTGGCTGCGCCAGACCAGCCCGGCCCGAACCGTGGCCCCGGTGCACGACACCCGTGGCCTGCTGTGGCTGGCCCGGCTGGGTTTGGTGGTGGTGTGCGCGCAAATCATTCTGGGTGGTTGGGTCAGCACCAATTACGCGGCCGTGGTGTGTACCGACTTCCCGACCTGCCAGGGCAGTTACTGGCCAACCATGGAATTCAACCACGCTTTCCACATGGTGCGTGAGTTGGGCGAAACCCCTGACGGGCAGATTCTGAACGTGGCCTCATTGACGGCCATTCACATGACCCACAGGCTGGGCGCCTTGGTGGTTACGGCGGTTTTGCTGTTGCTGGCGGCACGTTTGTGGCGCAACCCCGGCACCAAGGCCCTGGCCATCAAGGTGGTGGCTGTGCTGGCCCTGCAGGTGACCATGGGCATTGGCAATGTGGTGATGCACCTGCCTTTGTGGTTGGCTGTGGCCCACAATGGTGGCGCAGCCCTTCTCTTGGTGACCCTGATCTTGGTAAACTATCGGGTTGACAACCATGCCGTTCGCGGCCATGGTTTTACCCGATAAAACAAGCACCTGCACCATGCCCAGCGTGAACACGCCCAAACCTGCCAGCCCCTTGGGGCATGTGGCCCGCCAATACTGGACACTGACCAAGCCCCGAGTGGTGGCCTTGATCGTGTTTTGCGCCGTTATTGGCATGTTTTTGGCCACGCCCAGCGTGCCCAGCACCCAAGTGCTGCTGGCCGGAACTTTCGGCATTTGGCTGGTCGCTGGTGCGGCTGCGGCGTTCAACTGCCTGGTAGAACAGCAGATTGATGCCGTGATGGCCCGAACACGGGCCCGCCCCTTGCCCCGTGGTGAGTTGAATTCGCTGCAAACCCTGGTTTTCTCGGGCCTTGTGGGTGGCGTAGGCGTGTGTGTGCTGTACGTGTTTGTGAACCCCTTGACCATGTGGCTGACACTGGCCACCTTTGTTGGCTACGCCATCATTTACACGCTGATTCTGAAGCCCAATACCCCCCAGAACATTGTGATTGGCGGGGCCTCCGGGGCAATGCCACCGGTGCTGGGTTGGGCCGCAGTCACCAACACCGTGTCGGCCGAGGCCTTGGTGTTGTTCCTGATTATTTTTGTGTGGACGCCGCCGCATTTCTGGGCCCTGGCCTTGTACCGCACGCAGGAATACGCCAAAGCAGGCTTGCCCATGCTGCCCGTTACACACGGCCCAGAATTCACCCGCTTCCATGTGTTTCTGTACACGTTGATGTTGGCGGCCACCACTTTGATTCCGTTTGCGATGCACATGAGCGGGCTGATCTACCTCGTCAGTGCGGTGGTGCTCAATGCGGTGTTCATCTGGTATGCCTACCGCATCTGGAAGCATTACACCGACGCGGTGGCCAAGAAGGCCTTTGCCTACTCCATCGCTTATTTGTCTTTCCTGTTTGCAGCCTTGCTGGTGGACCATTACGTCTACCTGTAAGGTGCGCTACCCACCGAGGGCTTTGCCAATGTTCAGCCGTATTCTGTTTGCCCGGGTTCTCGCGGTGCTCATGGCCGTCACGGGTCTTGCTGGCTTGTCGGCTTGTTCCGAGCGGCCTGCCCGCTTCACCAACACGGACATCACCGGGTCGGCTTTGGTGGCGCGTTTCAGCCTGAAGGATTTACAAGGCGAAACCCGCACGCTGGACAGTTACAAAGGCAAAGTGGTGGCCATGTTCTTCGGCTACACGCACTGCCCGGACGTGTGTCCAATCACCTTGCAGCAATGGGCACAGGTGAAGTCGGAGTTGGGCGAACTGGGCAACAACCTGCAAGTGATTTTTGTGACCGTGGACCCCGAGCGGGATACCCCCGACCTGTTGGCCAAATACGTGCCTCGGTTTGACCCGACCTTCCAGGCTTTGCATGGTACACAGGATGACTTAAAGCCCCTGTTGGCTGGCCTGAAGGTGTATGCCCAGAAAGTGGAGAACAGCAAGGGCGAAGGCTACCTGATGGACCACACAGCCGCCAGTTTCGTGTTCGACCAACAAGGCCGCACCCGTTTGCTGGTGCGCCACAATGCCGACACTAAGCCTGTGGTGGCGGATGTGCGGCAGATTCTTCAGGGCAAGTAACAGGCGGTGGTGTAACCACCAAGCGATCGGTCCGATCGCTGTCTTCGTCATCGCACACCTCTGAGTAGTAATGGAAGTGCAGGGCCGTGTTGCGAATCAAAGCTTCGAGTGCGGTGCTGGATTCAAACAGTGATGCTGCCGCCATCGCATATGCCTTCTTGCCCGCGTCCAGCAGCGCTGGCTCACACAAGCCCTTGGCCTCTGATTCTTTCATGGCCGATATGATGGTGCGTAGCCGCGCCGACTCGTGCAGGCAGCTTTGGATGTGCGCAAAGCCATTCACCAAGTCTTTGGGGGCTAACAGGCCGCCAATGAAGTCTTGAACCTTAAGTTCCTGCTTGAGAAACGCCTCTGCAAGTGCAACGGCTGTTCTGAGAAACACCCGTCGAATGGTTTTGGCCTCCAACTGTGGATCGGTGGTGTCGGTGCTTAAAGCGGACCCGGAGGAGACGTGGTTGATTGCGGATTTAATGGGATACACACCTAGCTTCTTGCATTGTGAAAGAAGTTAGGTGAACCTGCGTAGCCGCAGGTTCCTTCGTTTACGCAGTGGGTAGTCCGCTCAGGGGCAATGCGCTGGTCAGGCTGGTCGCGCTCAGGCTGCTCAAGGGGCTGGCCGAGGTGTCGGGCAGTGGCAAAGCCGACAGGGCAGAGTCCAGTGGGTCAAGCACCGGCGACAAGGCAGATGTAACG
Source organism: Limnobacter sp. (assembly GCF_046297615.1). GTDB lineage: Bacteria > Pseudomonadota > Gammaproteobacteria > Burkholderiales > Burkholderiaceae_B > Limnobacter. Next base: position 600,146 of record NZ_JBKBHM010000001.1, read on the forward strand.
GGTTCCAGCGCGGCAGCCAAGGGTTCGGGCAGCAGCGTGCTCAGCAAACTGGGTTGAGGGTCCGTGGGGGTGTCAGTACCCGTGTCCGTGCCAGTGTCCGTGCCAGTGTCGGTGCCCGTGTCTGTCCCGGTGTCTGTGTTGGTGCCAGTGCTGGTCGTGGTTGTGGTTTCAGACCCGCCGCCTGCGTCAGACGCAATTGCAGCGGTGCCCACCAAGGCGGCCACTGTCTCCAGAATAGGCACACCGGCCAGGGTTTCAACGCCCACCAAGCCAAAAATGCCATCGTCACCGGCCGATTTTGCCGTGGCGTCCTGAGCCTGAAAAAACACGCCTTCGCCCATCAAATCAACCACCACCCACTGGGGCGTGGTTTCGCCTTCCAGGGCCTGAAAGTCCAGCGTGGCGGCTGAACCTTGTTCAATCACCAAGGGGTCGGCCACGCCGCTGAACTGAACCACGGCGCGCGCAGCTTCGGCAGTCAGGATGCGGTCGCCCGCCAAGAGGGCCATGCCTTCGGTGGCGTTTAGGAATTGGCCATCGCGCAGCACCTGCACACGGCCTTTGAGGCTGGTCAGGACGGCGTCCTGACGGGTTTGAAGGGGCGATGTGTTCATGGTGTCAAGCGTAAGCGTAAGGGCCGCCTACTTCAAGTGCTTTTTTGTAGGTGGGCATGGCGTGAATGCGGTCTACAAAGGCCTTCATGTGGGGGAACGTACCTGCGCCGCCCGCGCGGTCCATGGCGGCCTCCAGCGGGAAGCTCATCATGATGTCGGCGGCTGTCATGTCAGCACCGCAGAACCACGGTTGTTGGGCCAACACGCCGTCCAGGTATTTGAACTGGCGTTCCAGGTTGGGGTTGAGAAAACTCTTTTTCACTTGACCGGAAATGCCTTTGGCAATCGGCAAAATCAGCGGCTTGAGCAGCAGGGGCACAGGGGCTTGCTCAATTTTGTTGAAAATCAGGGTCATGACCAAAAAGGGCATGGCCGAGCCTTCGGCAAAGTGCATCCAGTAGGTGTAATCGCGGTGGGCTTGGGTGCCCAGTGCGGGGCGCAGTTTGCCCCCCGCTTTGTCCACCAGGTATTCAATGATGGCGCCGCTTTCGGCCACGGTGATGTCGCCATCGGTGATGACAGGGCTTTTGCCCAGCGGATGGATTTTGAACAGCTCGGGTGGAGCGAGAAAGGTTTTGGCGTCGCGCTTGTAGTGCTTGACTTCGTAGGGCAGGCCCAGTTCTTCCAGTAGCCACAAAATGCGTTGTGAGCGGGAGTGTTCCAGGTGGTGGACAACAATCATGAGGGGCCTCGGACCAACAAAAAAGGGCTTGCGAACAAGCCCTTAGTGTAGGGGAGAAATGTCTCCGTACGATGTCGGCAAGACGACTTAAGCCCCTTCGTACTTGAGCAGTGCGGTTTTCATTTTTTTCATGGCAGCCACTTCAATTTGGCGCACACGCTCGGCCGACACACCCAGCTCTGCGGCCAGGTCGTGCAGGGTTTTGGCGTTGTCGCCAGCCAGCCAGCGGCTGGAAATGACACGCTGGCTGCGTTCGTCGAGGCTGCTGAGGGCCAACTGCAGGCCTTCGGCGTGCAGGCGCTCACTGTTGGCGGCCTCCAGCACTTCGCTGGGTTCGGCGCCTTCGGCAGCCAGATAGCGCACCGGGTTCAGGGCGGTTTCGTCGCTGTCTACGTCGATGACCGGGTCGAGGCTGAACTCGGCACCGGCCATGCGGCGTTCCATGTCGCTGACGTCCTCGGGGCGCACATTCAGTTCGGCGGCCACTTCGGCAATTTGGTCTTGCGACAGGCTTTGGCCGTACTTTTTGAAGCTGTTCAGGTTGAAGAACAGCTTGCGGTGGGCCTTGGTGGTGATCATTTTCACCATGCGCCAGTTGCGGATGATGTATTCGTGAATTTCCGCTTTGATCCAGTGCAGGGCAAAGCTGACCAAACGCACACCCCTGCTGGGGTCAAAGCGCTTGACGGCTTTCATCAGACCAATGTTGCCTTCCTGAATCAGGTCGGCGTGGGGCAGGCCATAGCCCAGGTACTGGCGGGCCACAGCCACGACAAGGCGAAGGTGGCTGAGCACCAGGCGGCGGGCGGCTTCAAGGTCGTTGTCGCGTTGCAGGCGCTGGCCAAGGTCCTGCTCTTCCTCGGGGGTGAGCATGGGGATTTGGTGGGCTGCGGAAATGTAGGCGTCCAGATTGCCCAGCGGGCCGCGGGCAACAAGGGCCCAGGGGTCGCGCAGGGCCAGGGCCGTGCTGCTGGAAGCGGCCATGGGGGCGGTGTTCAAGGCTAATGCGGTGGTGGTCATAGGTCCGGATTCTCCAGAAAATAACCGAATTCAGGGGGTTAGTTTAGCACTCTTCCGCTTGGAGTGCTAAGGGGGTGGGAAGTTCCCGGGATGGGGGGCTAGACCTGAGCCACAGCCTCGGAACTGTTGGCGCTTGTTTGCAGCCGGCGTTGCATGCGCTCCACAGACAGCAGCATGAGAATGCCTTCCGCGGGGTCTTCACCGCTGGGCTTGACGATCCCTTCGACGATCCCAAGCTGTTCGTCGGCCATCTTGGGCATCTTGCACAGCCTGTCGAACTCGATCTCGGCCATTTCTCCGAGGTCATCAACCAGAATTCCAAACTCTTCTGCCGATGAGTCTGTTTTAAGCACCAGTACTTGTTGTCGATCGGTGTCTTGAGACATCTGCGATGGCACGGCGAGACTAGGTTCGCTCAGGAGCAGCATGGACAGGTCAAACACCGCAATCGGCTTGTTGTTGAAGATGAGGTAGCCCATCATTTCTGCACGGGATGAATGGGCTGGCTGCAGGTTACGGGCATCGACTGCCGCCAGTATCGAGGCCGGTGGCAGCCCGTACCCATGGTTGCGAATGAAAAACGTGGCAATGTCGATGGATGCCACACCTCGGGGGGCCTTGAGTTCCTGGGGTGTGCGCTGCAGCACCCCTCGCAGGCCTGTGGTGTTGAGGTTTACATTCTCAGACAAGGGCATGAAGACCAGTGCAAAGACTTCACGTTTGTCTTTGGAACGAACGCCCATGTATTCACGGTAGCCCGCACTGACGCTGGCCCCAATGGCGTAGTACCGCTCACCAAACTGAATGAGGTTGACCGTGGACTCGCCCCTGTCTAGCGACGATAAGCCGCGATCGAGTTCGATTTTTGAGCCCGGCGGAAAATCAGGGCAGGTGCCAGAGATGACCGAGCCATCCGATTCCACAAACACGGCGAAGGAATCGGGTGCGATCTCTCCCCCTTGGTTTCGGGGCAATACGTCGCTGAGCATGGCCTTGAATTGAGGTTCCGAGTCGAACACCACAGCAATGCCCCCCTGGACGCCGGCCACCCCGCCCAAGCCGCGTACGGCTGCCGCGAACACATAGGTGGGCTTGTTGAAGTACAGCGGGGTCTCAACGAATTGGGAGGTGACGTAGGATTGGGTGTCTTTCAACTCCAGCGTTTCGCGGACCCAGGGTTCTGTCAGTACTGAACCCAACAGCGCTGTGCAGGCCGGGTTGGAGACTGACACGACGCGCCCGTGCATGTCGAACAGGATGATGTTGCTGTAGACGGTGTACAGCGAGTTGATCCGGCGCAGGATCAGCGTCAACTGTTCAAGTTGACCTGGCCTGCCTTGGTTGATCTCTTCAAGTTCCAGCCGGAATTCTTTGGTCAGGGCCCACCAACGGCAGTCGTTGGCACGCTCGTAGAGGTTGCGGTCCATGATGTCGATGGCCAAAGTGGCTTGTGCGGCGCAGTCGAACATCAGTGAGGCCACCACTGTTTTGTACAGATTGGTGGTGGACTCATTAAAGACATCACGGGTCTTGACGCCTGTGCGGCCAATCTCACGCAGCAGGATTTTCGCGAACTCTGTATTGGCGCTGCCTTGCTGGCGCGCCAGACTGATGTTGCCATTCCAGACCGAGCGGTTGAGTTCTTGCTGGATTAACGCAGCCCGTTTGGGAATGCTTTTCAGCTCATTGCTGAACAGGGTGGCCGCTTCAAGCACATCCATCAGAAAGCCTTCGGAGACAGACCCAAGTTCGGGTGCGTCCGAGACATCGAAGGCGTGGTTAAGGGGCGCCATGGCGTGCCCCAACCACCCCGGAACGCTGTAGCCTTGATAGGCACTGGCTTGGCGGGTGGCCGCAAGGTACTCCCGCCCGCCAAAGCGGATGACACCACACTCACTGTTGTCCACAGCCTTCAGTTTCGATCCGACGGGGAACTGATACGGGTCGCTGCTCGCGATAACGTGGCAGTTGCTGTCCAGCAGGGTGACCACGCTCCAGTCGTCTTCCATCACCAGGTTCTGAAAAATTCGCTGGCATTCGTCTTCAAACCGGAAGCACAGGCAGAGCACGCCTACTGGCCGAAGGCCATCCGCAGACATCACGCGACAGGCATAAATCAGTGGGCTTCGATAGCCCGGCAGCAGTGTGGTTGGCCGGAAGACCTCGATGTGACCTGCGGATGTGTTCATGGCCTCGGCAATCAACGAGGAGTCTGTCTGCACGACCACATTGGCCTCATCAAGCTGAGCCAGAATCTCGCCCTGAGTCGATAGGAGAATGATGTTGTGATACACGGAATACTTGCTGACGTACTCCCGGAAGTGTTGCACCAGTTCGGCCAGTTTGTTGCTGTCTTGCCCCTCCTGTTCACCGGCCTGCAGCATTTCTGCAAAGGCGCAAACCTGTCGATCTGTGGCCAGAAAGCCGATGTCCGCAGTGCGTTCAAACAGGTTCCGGGTCAGCACATCCACGGCTATGCGTGCATTGGAGGTTAGGGTCAGGCTCGCTTTTTTGTAATGTTCTTGCGCCAACTGATCGAGTAGAACACCGGCCAGGCTTTGGAAATCCAGCCGCATCTTGGTGATGTCAGTACCCGCGCCCAGCAGCTGCCCCATCAGCGTCAAACTGTCATAGACCGCCTGAATCTCCCCGAGTTTTTTCTGGTCGTTGAACAGCGCGCCCATGAAGCGCGCGTAGTAACTCAAGGCAGGCTTATCCTGGGTGGCTGGGCTCCTGGTGGTGATGCGCATGACGTACCCGCGTGCAAAATGAGGGGTTAATCCAAATGGGAAGGGTTAACCTCATTTCAATATGAGACGGGGGAACACAATCGCAGGAGAAAATTGTTAAATCCCGTCCAATTCACCCTTTGGAGGGGTACTGGCGATATCCAGCGTGTGCTGCGGTCGATCAGTACTGCAAATCCCTCACGTACGGGTTACGCCTGCGTTCTTCGCCAAAGTTGCTTTCTGGGCCATGGCCGGGGATGAACACGGTGTCGTTGCCCATGGGCCACAGGCGTTGTTTGATACTGTCGATGAGGGTGTCGAAATCGCCGCCCGGAAAGTCGGTTCGGCCAATGCTGCCTGCAAACAGCACGTCGCCCACAAAAGCGCGTTGCGCTTCGGCGGAGTGGAACACCACATGCCCCGGGGTGTGGCCGGGGCAGTGACGCACGTTCAGGGTGCTGTGGCCCAAGGTAACGGTGTCACCGTCGTTCAGCCAGCGGCTGGGGGTGAATGCACGCGATTGCGGGAAGTTGAACATGCGGCTTTGGTCGGCCAGCCGGTCGATCCAGAATTGGTCGCCTTCATGCGGGCCGATGATGGGCAGGCTTAAGCGGTCTGCCAGTTCGGCGGTGCCGCCTGCGTGGTCAATGTGGGCGTGGGTCAGCCAGATTTGTTCCAGCTCAACGCCCAGTTTCTTGACGGCGGCCTGCAGTTTGTCCAAATCGCCACCCGGGTCGATGATGGCCGCTTTGCGGGTTTGGTCGCACCACACGATGGAGCAATTCTGGGCAAAGGCGGTGACGGGGATGGTGAGGTACTGAAGCATGGTGAAATATGGGTGAGGCCTCTGTTGGCCTCACATGGTAGACAATCTGCCCGGTGCGTTCAATGCGATTCGAGCAGATTGTCGGCCAGTCGAGCTCAGCTGTAGTCAGGGTTTGTTGGCAACATTGCTGTGGCTGCGTTGATTGTTGCGATATTCCAAGTCGCTCCATCCGCAAAAATTATTTTGTCTAAGGATGAAGCGGTGTTGCTGTTACCCACGAAGTGATCCATCACCCTGACATGGTTTGAGGGCGATCCCAGTTGCGTGAAAGCCTTCATATGCGGCCGTTCCCTCTTCGGTTAACTTGCCCCAGTTAATAGTCATTTTGTCAGCCCCTTAAAAAGATGGGAAATTGCTGTCATTATCAGTATAATGGTTAGTAGTTTTTTTCCGGTTTTCTCTGGTTCTTGATAATAAAAACGGCCTTCTATTTTTTTTATCCCGGAGTAAATATAAAAAGAGTATACGGAAAGGGGTGTTGTTATGAACGCTATTACTGCCCTCGCTTGACTTTCAAGTGGTGGTGTAGGTGACGTTGTTGGGGTGATGGCGAGGGCAAGGAAGAGGAGGGAGAGTATTAAGGCAATTACGGGCATTATTTTTCCCTTTGTTGGTTTTGGGAAAAATAGATGCTTGGCTGGAATAATTTCCTTTTCTTGAATGTAGAAATGCAGTAGGCTGGAATGTCCAATAAGTAAAAAAATAAAGATATTATAAGTGTGGCTAGCATAATAATCCTTTTTTTGTAAGCGATGATTTTTACTATTTCTATTGTTGAATTAAATGATGTAATTGGCTTCGAGTTTTTTGGGTTTTTTCATTGTTATGGTTTTTGAAGTTGTTTAAGGCTTTTTATTGGCCTAATAAAAAGCCGCCAAATTTTTCTAGAGAGTCGGATAGCCATGCTATGTAGTCTAGTGCAGCGCTAGAAACTCACCAAAATAGTGAGGTTAACCGCAGCCTTCATGGGTGAGTATCAAGCCGGTGTTTCAGAAACGCTTAAGGGTGCTGTCGCTGATTTCGGCTGGCTCAATCAATAGGGTTCTTTCTTGTTCTGCTTTTGCTTTCCCCGTAAGGCTCAGCAGAGCTACATAGGATTTGATGGCGGAAATCAACTTATCTTGATGTTTGACTTCAACTCGGCGACTTTTTCGTCGTGTGGCAGTAGGTCCGGCGGACTGTTCAGCGAATGATTGATTGCGCCTCGATTTTTCTTTGGATGATGTAGAAACATGCCGGTAAGGTCGTGAATAACAGGTATAAAGTTCAAACCAATTTCACTGACTCAGCGAGCTAACCCTTCGCGAAACCCTGGAGCCTGTCATGACCCTGATCGCCAACGCTGTGGTGGCTTTGATTGCTGTGTTGCATGTGTACATTCTGGTGTTGGAGATGTTCCTGTGGACCAAGCCTGCAGGCCGCAGGGCCTTCGGCATGTCTGCTGAACAAGCGCAGGCCACGGCGGTGTTGGCTGCCAATCAGGGTTTGTACAACGGCTTTTTGGCGGCTGGGCTGTTTTGGGGTTTAAGCCTGGGTGAGGCGGGCTTGTCCGTGAAGGTGTTTTTCCTGGCGTGTGTGTTGGTGGCGGGCCTGTATGGGGCTGCAACGGCCAGCCGGAAAATTCTGTTCATTCAGGCGGTGCCTGCCGCGCTTGGTTTGGTACTGTTGCTGGCGGGGCGTTGAGCCTGCCGCCACGCCCGTGGGCTGTAGCCTGTCCATGCCTTGAAGTGGCGTGAGAAGACGGCCAGCTCTGCGTAGCCCAGGTTCATGGCCAGGGTGGTGAGGTCGATCCGTGTTTGGGCCAAGTGGTAGCAGGCCAGGCTCAGCCGTGTTTCATGCAACAGGGTGCTGTAGCTGACGCCATGGGCGGCAAGCTGAAGTTGCAGGCTGCGCGGGTGTAGCTTGAGCAGGCGCCCTACCACGGGCAGTTGGCATTCCCCGGTGGGCAGTAGGGCGGTGATTGCATGCCGCACCTGTTGAATCAAGTCCGCCTGATCGCTGGGCCAGGTGCGTTGGCGCCAATGGTCGTTCAGTTTTTGGGCCAGTGGTTCAGGCAGGCTGACTGGCAGGCCAATGAGGCTGGCGGGGTAGGTGACCCGGTTGTGCCCCCGGCCCCACAGCACCGGGCACCCCAAGTGGTTTTCCAGCAGGCCCGGGCGGAGTGTGTCGGGTGGATTGAAGGCCAGTTCCACTTGGGCCGGCGGCAGGCGAAACCCCTGCAGTTGGCCGCAGCCTTGCACCAGCAAGGCGATGTTCAGCATGTGCAGTTGCATGTACTCCCGTGGCGGGGCGAATTGCACATCAATGTCTAAGAGGATGTGGGTGCCCTGCAGTTGCCAGCCCAGTGCCACCCCCCGTGCATGAAAACTCAGGTTGCGTTGCAGCAGCCACAGGGCTTCGCCCACCGTGGGTTGCAGTGCCATGAAGGCCCCCAGCGCGCCCACCACTTCCAGCCCTTGGGCCAGGCCCAGCCGCACGCCAAAGTCGGCGTGGCCAGTGGCGGTGCTGCTGCGTTCCATCAAATCGGCCAGTTGGGTGTAGTCGATGTAGCGGTCTGGGTCGTCAAGGTCGGCGGTGCTCAGGCCACTGGCTTTGAGCAGTTGCGCAGGGTTGCCTCCCAGTGCCTGGGTCAGCGCCGGGTAGTTCACCAGTGATCCGCTGCGTGCGAAGTAATCCATGCCACATCCTTGATGGTCATTCGCAAAAAATCAAGTATTTTCCAGCGGGCTTGTTTACTCTGTCCAAAAAACACAGTGGGCAAAATGCCCCGGAGGAGACTGACCATGAACACCGCGTTCGACGTGATTGTGAAAAACGGCCTGCTGATGGATGGCACGGGTGCCCCGGCAGTGCGCCGCCATGTGGGCATACGGCAGGGCCGGGTGGCTGTGTTGAGCGAAGCGCCCCTGGACGAGGCCGGTTGCCCCACGGTGATTGATGCCCAAGGCCGCTGGGTAACGCCGGGTTTTTTGGACACGCACACCCATTACGATGCCGAGCTGATTGTTGCACCTTCCCTGTCGGAATCGGTTCGGCACGGCGTGACCACGGTGTTGGTGGGCAGTTGTTCCTTGAGCATGATTTGCAGCGAGGCTGAGGACGCGTCGGACATTTTTACCCGCGTTGAAACCGTGCCGCGCGACAAGGTTTTGCCGATTTTGCAGCAACACAAACGCTGGTCCACGCCCGAGGAGTGGGTGGGCTTTTTGCAGAAGCACCCCTTGGGCCCGAATGTGATTTCTTTTCTTGGCCACAGCGATTTGAGGGTGAGTGTGATGGGGCTTGAGCGCTCCACAGACCGTTCGGTGGTGCCCACTGCGCAAGAGATGACACAGATGGAGAGGGGGCTGGAGAGTGCCTTGAAAGCCGGGTTTTTGGGCTTGTCCACCATGTCGCTGAAGTGGGACAAGGTGGACGGCGACCGTGCATGGTCCAAAAGTTTGCCCAGCACCTATGCGCGCTGGAAAGAGGTGCGCCGCCTGAACGCCTTGCTGCGCAAGTATGGCCGGGTGCATCAGGGTGCGCCCAATGCAGCCAACCCTTTCCAGATTCTGGAATTTCTGTTTGAAACCATCGGTACATGGTTGCGCAAACCGCTGAAAACCACCTTGATTGCCTTGATTGATTTGAAAGGCAACAAGACGGTGAAGCCTATGGCCAAGTTGGCCTCATGGGTGGCCAATGCCTTCGGTGGAAACTTCCGCTGGCAATTGTTGCCCACGCCGTTCACGGTGTATGCCGAGGGCATTGATGTGGAGTTTTTTGAGGAATTTGGTGCCGGTGAAATGGCGCTGGATTTGCGTACACAGGTGGAACGCAATGCCTTGCTGAAGGATGAGGCTTACCGCCGCAATTTCCGCAAGTTTTATGGCGAAAAGCTGAGCCCCCGGGTGTGGCAGCGCGACTTTGGTGATGCGCTGATTCTGGAGTGCCCGGACCAATCCTTGGTGGGGCGTAACTTTGCAGACGTGGCCAAGGCCCGTGGCATTCACGTGGTGGACCTTTTTCTGGATTTGGTGGTGGAGTTTGGCCGCAGCATTCGCTGGTACACCACCGTGGGCAACCACAAGCCTGAGGTGGTGCGTTCGCTGGTGCAGCACCGCCATACGCTCATCAGCTTTTCTGACGCAGGGGCCCACATTCGCAATATGGCGTTTTATAACCTGCCCTTGCGCTTTTTGAAATTGGTCCACGAGGCTGCGCACACTCAGAAACCCGTGATGCCCATTGAGCAGGCGGTGTGGCGTTTGACAGGCGAGCAGGCTGACTGGTTTGGCATTGAGGCCGGCAAGCTGCGTGTCGGTGACCGTGCGGATTTGGTGGTGTTGAACCCGCAGGCCTTCAACCAGGATTTGGAGGCGGTGCATTGGGCCGACATGGAGAACTTTGGTTTGCAGCGTTTGGTGAACCGCAACCCCGGAATTGTTGAGCATGTACTGATCAACGGGAAGGTGGCGGTGGCGCACGGTGAGGTGCAGGCCGAGCTGGGGCATGCGACGGGTTATGGCCAATTCTTGCCGGTTGTACAGGGGCTCAAATGATGAGCCTGAGCCCGATTGAAACCCGTGTGCCTTGCGACGGCCTTGAGTACCCGGTGCTGCAGGCAGGGGCCGATGGCCCTTTGGTGTTGTGTTTACATGGTTTTCCGGACAACTATGAGGGTTACAGGGGTATTGCGACGGAATTGGCTGCTGCAGGCTACCAAGTGGTGTGCCCACTGCTGCCGGGTTATGCCCCCGCGAACCAGCGGCGGGATGGGGGCGTGCACGATGCCTTGTATGTGCGTGATGCTTTAATCAAGCTGATTGAAACTTTGTTGGCCGAGCGTGGCCAGACGCGCTGTTTTCTGGTGGGGCATGACTGGGGTTCGGTGATTGCCTGCCTGATTGCGCAAAAGCGGCCAGACTTGTTTGTTTCCCTGTGCGCAATGAGTGTGCCCTATGGCATGAGTTGGCGAAAGATTGCACTGCGCTGCCCCGTGTACATGCTGCATGCGTGGTACATCCTGTTCTTTCAGTTCAAGGGCCTGGCCGATGCCATCATTCGCCGCAAGGGTTTTCGTTTTCTGGCGTGGATGTTGAAATTCTGGAGCCCCAAGCTGGAGAGCCTTGCCCAGATGCAGCGCTCGGTGATTGCCACCTTCAGCCAGCCCGGTGTGCTGGCTGCAGCACTCGATTACTACCGCACTTCCATGTTTGCTTTAACGCCCAAGGCCTTTCACATTCGGGCGTTGTTCAACAAAACCATTGAGGTACCCACACTGGCGCTTCGGGGCGAGTTGGATGTGACGATGCCCTCTGCGGTGTGGGAGGTGGTCAGCCCGCAGGCGTATCCGAAGGGCATTACGCTGGAGGTGTACCAAGGGGCAGGGCACTTTATTCAGTACGAGCAAGGCCCTGCGATTGCCCAGCGCTTGTTGCAGTGGTTTTCACAACACCCGGCGTGAGCGGGTGTGTGCGACAGGGCGACAGGTTTAGTCTTCGTCTTGAGCGTCGTTGCCTCGGTTGTCATTGACTGGCATGCGGGCCTGTTGTGTACGGCGCAGGCCCCACAGTGCCAGTGGAGGCAGCAAGGTCAAGGTGAACAGGGTGGCGGTGACGATGCCGCCCACAATCACCACGGCGAACGGCTTCTGCGTTTCTGACCCGATCGCGTTGGACAGCGCGGCAGGCAACAGGCCCAAGCCTGCCATCAGTGCGGTCATGAGGATGGGGCGCAAACGCGAGATGGCCCCCTCGGTGACTGCACGCAGCAGGCTGGCGCCGTTTTCCACCAGGTTCACAATTTCTTCCAGCATGATCACGCCGTTTTGCACGGAGATGCCTGCCACTGCAATGAAACCCACCGCAGCAGAAATGGACAGGTGCAAGCCGGCCAGGCCCAGCGCGTAAAAGCCCCCTGCAATGTTGAATGGCAGCATGGCCAGAATGAGCAGTGCAAGACGCACGGACCGGAACGCACCAAACAACAGCGCGAAAATACCCACCAATGACGCAGGCACAATGACGGCCAAGCGTTTCAGGGCCCGTTGCTGGTTTTCAAATTGGCCGCCCCACACAATGCGGTAGCCTTGGGGCAAGTGCACTTGCGAGGACACCTTGGCCATGGCTTCAGCCACGAAGCTGCCTTGGTCGCGGCCTTGCAGGTTGGCCTTCACGGGTACGTTGCGCCCGCCTGATTCCCGTGCAATGCGCGAGGCGCCTTCACGCACTTCCACGCTGGCCACATCGCCCACACGCACGGTGCCTGCATTGTTGGGCAGGGGAATGGCAATGGCGCTGATGTCTTCCACCGAGTTGCGGTAGCCGGAGGCGTAGCGCAAGGTGAGATCGAAGCGGCGTTCACCGTCATAGAAGCTGCCAGCCGCCGTGCCGCCCACGGCGGTTTGCACGGCATTGCCGACGTCGCTCATTGACAGGCCAAGGCGGGCCAGTGCATTGCGGTCAGGCACGATGGCCAATTCAGGTTGGCCACCGGGCAGAATGGCGGCCACATCGCGGCTGCCCTGAATACTGCGCAGAATGGTGGCGATTTGCTCGGCTTTGTCTTGCAGCACATTCAAGTCGGGCCCAAATACTTTGACCGCGATTTCCCCTTTCACGCCGGACAAGGCTTCTTCCACGCTGTCCTGAATCACTTGCGAGAAGTTGGTGGACAAACCGGGGATGCTGCGCAGGTGTTGGTCCATGTCGGCCACCAAGGCTTCCTTGCTGTGAAAGCGCCATTCACCCCGGTTTTGCAGGTCTGCCAGTATTTCGATGTTGTTGGGGCCTTTGGGGTCAGTGCCGTCGTCAGGGCGGCCCACATGAGACACCACCATTTTCACTTCCGGGTAGGTGCGCAGGGTTGCGCGCACGGCCCGTTCCACGTCCTTGCTTTGTTCAAGCGACGAAGAAGGGGGCAGTGAAATGGTGAGCCACAAATTGCCTTCGTCCAGCCGGGGCAGGAATTCACTGCCCAGTGCGGGCACCAGCGCAAAGGCCAGTGCAGTAATGGCACCGGCCAGACCAAAGGCCAGCCGGGGTGCGCGTTGGCAGTGCCCCAACAGTTTGCGGTAGCCCTGTTGCAGGCGGGCAATCCACTCAATGTGTTTCTCGGCCAGGTCGCGCCGCACCAGCACCACGGACAGCAAGGCAGGAACCACTGTCAGCGTGAAGATGACCGCACCCAGCAGGGAGAATGACAGGGTCAGCGCCACAGGCGAGAAGATGCGGCCTTCGATGCGTTGAAAGGTGAAGATGGGCAAGAAAGCCAGAATGATGATGGCCTTGGAAAAAAGGATGGGCTTGGCCAAGCCGCTGGTGACCCAGCGCAGGGCGTCCAGCCTGCGGCTGATTTGTGAGTCGATGGCAGCAGGCACGTGATGCACCGCCAGCCGCACCATCAGCGCTTCCACCATGACCACGGCACTGTCGATGATGATGCCGAAGTCGATGGTGCCCAAGGAGATGAGGTTGGCCGGTACGCCCTTGAGGTCCATCAGTGTGAATGCAAACAGCAAGGTCAGCGGAATGATGGTGGCCACCACCAGGGCGGCGCGCCATTCCTGCAGGAACAACACCAGTACAAACAGCACCAGCAGTGCACCCACCACCAGGTTTTCAGTGACGGTGTGCAGGGTGTGGCGCACCAGGTCGGTACGCTGATAGATGGGCTGCACGGTGACGCCTTTGGGCAACTCGCCGTCGTTCAGTGCCGCCACCCGGTCCAACACCTGTGCCACCACCTTGGAAGGGTCGCCGCCCTTGGTCATCAGCACAATGCCTTCAACCACGGAGTCTTGATCATCATGGGCCACGATGCCGGAAAGCGGGTGGTCGCCTTCCATCACCTCGGCCACATCGCCCACCGTCACGGTTTTTCCCGCTTGGGCGGTGACCACGGCTGCGCGGATATCCTCCAGTTTGGTGAACAGCCCCACAGTGCGCACCACCAACCCTTCGTCACCACGCTTCATGACACCACCCGCAGCGTTCTGGTTGCCGTTGAGCAGTGCTTGGCTGACTTGGTCTTGCGTCACACCGTATCGGGCCAGTGCGGTGGGGTTTAAGCGAACCTGATACTCCTTGACCGCGCCGCCGAAGCTGGTGATGTCGGCCACGCCGGGTACGCGGCGAAGGGCGGGGCGGATCACCCAGTCCTGAATGGCGCGTGCTTCGCGGGCGGGCATGGTGTCAGGCGTGGCCAGCACGTAGCGGTACACCTCGCCCACAGCCGTGGCCAAGGGGGCCAATTGGGGCTGTACGCCGGGTGGCAGGTTCACGTTCTGAAGCTTCTCCAGCACTTGGTTGCGGGCGAAGTAGTCGTTGGTGCCGTCCGCAAACGTGAGGGTGACCACGGACAAACCCGTGATGGACACTGAACGCACTTGCGTGGCCTTGGGCACGCCGCTCATTTCGCGTTCGATGGGCACGCTGATGGCGCGCTCCACTTCTTCGGGCGACTGGCCCGGGTACTGCGTGGCGATTTGCACCTGCACGTCCTGCACATCGGGAAAGGCTTCAATGGGCAGGTCCTGCAGTGCCCGCAAACCGACGATGGCGAGAATGGCCGCCATCACCAGCACGAACAGCCGTTGCCGGATGGCAAATGTGGCGAAGTTGGTCAGCACTGCTTATTCCCCTTGAGTCATTTCAGAGGCCAGCAAAATGGTGCCGCGTATCACCACCTTGTCGCCTGCATGTACATTGCCTGAGGGGTCGAGGTAGGCGGATTGGTTGTCCTGCCGCAGCACTCTGACGGTTCGCCGTTCGAAATCACGGGGCCCGGTTTGTACAAACACCTGGGTGGTCAAACCCGTGGTCAACAGTGCGCTGACCGGCACCTTCACCACTGGGTCAGCCTTGGCCTGGCCCAGGGTGGCGCGTGCAAACATTTCTGGTTTCAGCCGCCCGTCGGCGTTTTGAACCACAGCACGCACGGGAATGCGCCGGGTGGCGGGGTCCACCATCGCACCCACACGCTCCACCTTGGCGGTGAAGGATTCCCCGGTGTAAGCGTCTACGGTGAAATTCACAACGGCCCCCGGGGTGGCGGCACCGAGTGCTTTTTCGGGCAGGTCGATGTTTAACCACAATTGGCGCGTGTCGGAAATCACGAAGAGCGGTGTTGCACTGTCGGGCCGAACTTCAGTGCCCGGGTTGGCCTGTCGGTCAACCACCAACCCGCTCAGTGGTGCGCGAAGCACCAAGCGCTCACCCTCAATGCGGCTGCCCGAAGGGGCCAGATTGGACAGACGCAGGCGGGCCCGTTCAACCTCGGCCAATGCAGCGCGGCTGTCGGCTTCGGTGGCTTCCAGTTCGCGACGCGACATGGCGTCACCCTCAAACAAAATGCGGGCCCGTGTGAGTGACTTGTCACGTTGCGATGCGGCGATTTCCGCTTTGCGCAAATCGGCAATGGCTTGGCCGAAATCGGGTGCATCAATCACAGCCAGTTCAGCCCCTTGTTTGACTGCATCGCCGATGTTGGCCTGCAGCCGGATGAGGCGACCTGCCAGCGGTGCAAAGACGCGGGCGGTGTTGTCGTCCGACAGTGTGAGCCGTGCATTCAGGGGTTCAGAGGCGGGCAAGTCGGCCACTGTGGCCGCTTCCATTTTCAGGAAGTTCAACTGGCTGGCGTCCTCGGCCAAAGTGAGGTGATTCGGCTGGGCTGTACTTGTTGGGGCTTGAGCCTCTACGCCTTCATGGCGCTCTGTCCAATAGGCCTTGCCCCCCAAGAGGGCAGCCAGGCCAAGCAGTGCCACGGGCACCAGCAGTTTGGGTTTGAACAGGGTTTGTTGGGTTTTTGATGAGGGGCGATTCATGGCATGTCTTGCAGTTCGAGTGCGGCAGCCCAGGCTGCGCGGGCTTTGGCAGCGTCGGCCAAGGCTTTGGCGGTGTCGGTTTCGGTGGAATACAGGCTGCGGCGGGCTTCAATCACGTCCAGCGCGGAAGCGGCGCCATGGGTAAAGGCCAGTTGAACTGCGGCGAATGCCTGCCGGGCAGAGGGCAGTGCAAAGTCCTGCAGTTGTTGGGCGCGTGCGCACAGCCGCTCAACTTCAAAGCGGTTTTGAGCCACCTCGGCCATGGCGGTGGCGCGAACCCGTTCCAGTTCATCGCGGGCCAGGTCGCGGTCAACCCAGGCTTTGCGGATTTCGCCTCGATAGTCGTAGCCGGTGAAGAGGGGAATGCTGACACCCAGGCCAACCAAATTGCCGCGTTCAGTCTGGTCGCGCTCCAGTTGGGCGCCCACCGTCACATCCCGTGTTTGCAGGGCGTTGGCCAGTTCTACCGCTTTTTCCGTGGCGGCAACACGCCGTAGTGCGGCTTGAATGTCGGACCGCCGTTCAATGTTCCAGTCCTGATCGGCAGGCAATGCGGTCATCGCCGGCCATGGGCCTTGGGTCACCAACTGCGGTGCCATGCTTTCTTGGGCCAGTAACTGGGCCAGTTGCAGGCGGGCACGTTGAAGGTCAACACTGGCCTGTACGGCGTCGGCCTGGGCTTTCAGGCTGTCGGTACGAATGCGGGCCACTTCGGAAGCCGACAGGTCGCCGGCGCGCTGCCGAAGCTCGGCCTTGCTCAGGGTTTGCTGAGCGAGAGTGGCGGAATCAGCCGCCAAGCGGGCCACTTCTTCGGCGGCTTTCAAGTCGAAGAACGATTGCCGTGCGAACAAGCGAACCTGGCGCAGCACATCGGCTTCATCCAGCCTGCTGGCCGACACCAAGGCGTCGGACACAGCGATTCGCAGGTCCCGTTTGTTGCCGCGCTCAAACGGTTGGTCGATTCGCACAATGGAGTCCAGGCTTCCGGTGCCGGTGGGCCGGCTGATGCGGTAGCCACTGGTGTTCAGCGACACGGTTGGGTTGGGGCGGGCGGCTGCCATGTCCTGCCCAGCCTGGGCACTCTGTGTGGCCCGTTGGGCGGCCACCAAGGCGCGGTTGTTCAGTGCAACCAGCCGGTCCAGTTCCGCCAGTGACACAGGCCGGGTGGCCGCCACGGTTGGGCTGGGCTTGGTGTCGGCCATGGGTTTGGCGTGGCCCACTTGCACGCACGCAAGGGCCAGTGGGGTGAGCAGTAGAATCGAGAATAGGTTACGCATGGACAGGAAGATAACGACACCTTCCTGTCGATCCCCTGACAAATTGCGTCAGGCAAGCCCGCCTTGCGGAAAAGTGACACGGATGGCCAGGCCCCGGCCTGTGCTGCCCTCACGCAGTGTGACATTGCCGCCATGGCGGTCTGCCACTTCTTTCACGATGGCCAGCCCAAGCCCGGTGCCGGTGCCCGGGCTGCCGTCGGGGCGGTAGAAACGTTCAAGCACTTTGTCGCGTTCGTGAACCGGAATGCCCGGGCCGTCGTCATCCACTTCAAGGAAGGGGCGGCCCTGTTCATCAAGCCCGCTGCGGGCGGTCACATGTCCGCCGCTGGGGGTGTATTGAAGGGCGTTGTCGATGAGGTTGGCCAGCAATTCACGAATCAGCCAGGGGGCGCCTTCTGTGGGTGCGCGCTCGGGTTCAAAGCCCAGGTCGATGCCCTTGGCCATGGCTTGGTCAAACCAGCGCGATGCGTTTTCTTCCAGCAGGGTAGACAAGTCGAATGGGCTGGTCTGTATCGCTGCCGCAGCTTCAGGGGCAGAGCGGGCCAGCGCCAGCAGTTGGTGTGTCATGTGCCCCAGCCTTGTGGTGGCCTCCTGCAATTGCAGAATGCGGTGGCGTGATTGCTCGGGCAACTCAGCGGCGGCCAGTTCCAGTTGGGTTTGTAAACCAGCCAGTGGAGTTTTCAGTTGGTGGGCGGCGTTGGCCAGAAAGGCTTGCTGCGCCAGCGCCGCAGTGCGCAGGTCCATGATCAGGCTGTCCATGGCCTGAACCAGCGGTTCCGCTTCACCGGGAATGTCTACTTTGGGCAAAGGGCTGAGGTCATGCGGCGAGCGCCGCGCAATGTCCTTGCTCAGCAGGGTCAGCGGGGCAAGACCGCTGCGCACGCCCACGTACACAAGCACCAGTGTGAGGGCAATCAAGGTTAAGTTGGGCAACAGCATGGCGGCCAATATGCGCGACTCTGCGCTTTCCCGTTTCCGTGTGGTTGCTGCCACCACCACGGTCACTGTGCCGTTGGTGGTGTCCAGTTGATAGGTGGCCTTGCGTACTTTGTAGCCCCGAATCACATCCTCCGACAAATGCGGTTTGATGCGCGCATTCACCGCTGTGGGGTGCAGGTCGGCATCGCCCGAGAGCAAGCGGCCACGGGGCCCACGGATGGCAAAAAACTCGATGTCCACGGTGTTGCTGCGAAGCACGGCTTCGGCGGCAGCGGGCAGGTCAACGATGGTGTCAGGCCCTTTGGTGCGAATGCGGCTGGCCAGGGCGAATGCGTTGTCGATGAGCGCCTCGTCGTAACTCTGCATGGTCGGCCGAAACACGATGCGGTAATCAATCACCATGCTCAGCAGAAACACGGTCAACAGCGGCACAAGCAGAAAGCCCAGCAAGCGCCTGCGCAGGATGACCCGTGGCCGTTGCTCAGTCATCGGGCTGCTCATCCAGTCGGTAGCCGATGCCACGAATGGTGCGAATTTCCACACCGCTGCCTTGCAGCTTGTTGCGCAGGCGGCTGATGTAGATTTCGATCGCATTGGCGGTGATTTCATGGTCCCATTGGCTGAGGCTTTCGGCCATTTTTTGTTTGGGCACCACGCTGGGGGTGGCCAGCATAAGCTGCTGGAGGATTTCCCATTCCCGGCCAGTGAGGTCCAGTGGTGTGTCGTCCACCAGGGCTACACAACGGGCCAAGTCCATCACGATGTGGCCCATGCTGAGTTCCGACGAAGCCGCTGAGCGGCTGCGCCGAATCAGCGCGCGCAAACGCGCCTGCAGTTCGGGCAGTTGGAAGGGTTTGACCATGTAGTCATCCGCCCCCAAGTCCAGCCCGAGTACCCGGTCATCCAGCCCATCGCGTGCGGTGAGAATGATCACCGGTACATCAATTTGCCGCTTTCGAATTCTGCGAACCAGTTCGTGACCGCTCATGCCGGGCAAGCCAATGTCCACAATGGCGGCATCGTAATGGGTCAGTTTCAGTGCATTTTCGGCGGGTTCTGCGCTGGTGAGGTGATCCACTGAAAAGTTGGCCAGTTCAAGGCCTTCACGAATGCCTTGGGCCACCAGTGTGTCGTCTTCAACCAAAAGTATGCGCATGCCGTTGCAAGGAGCCAGTGCTGTGATGGCCCGATGATAACCCGAGGTTTGCCCGGTGGGCATGCGGGGGCAGGGTTTGAATTGTCAGGCTAAGGAAAGGTTGTGGCCTTGAGAATCGAAGCCACATACGCGGGGTGATGGTTGCCCCGGCCACAAGGGGTTAAGTCCACATGAACAATCGATCCGGTCAGGCGCTGTTGACCGGAACCCACGGCTTTTTTCTGGAACGCGGTGAATGCGCCGTGTTGCTGGTGCATGCCATCGGCGGCGCACCCGCGCAGTTGCGGTACGTGGGGCACCAGCTGGCCCATCAGGGTTTGACGGTGCTGTGCCCGCAATTGCCGGGGCATGGCGAGTCCATCAATGTGTTGGCGAAATCGCAGCCAGCCGCCTGGCTGTTGGCCTTAGGCGAAGCGCTGGATTACCTGGCTACCCGATACACGCACGTGGTGGTGGCGGGTTTGTCCGATGGCGCGCTGTTGGCCACCTTGTTGGCCCACCAACACCCGGCCAAAGTGCGCGGCCTGGTGTTGATGTCTCCATTGTTCACACGCGACGGTGTTGCTGCAGGCAGCCCTGTAACCCGGTGGTGGCAGGCCATGTTGCGGCGCAGCCCTGTCGGCCGCTGGTTCAGTTGGCGAATTCATCACCCTTACGGCATCAAAGATTCCCACCTGCGCCTGCAATTGCTGCAGGCTTACCGCCAAGCCCGGCCCAAGATGGCAAGCAAACTCGGCCATGCACAATTGCCCACCCGAGCTGTGCTTCAAAGCCAGGCCTTGGCCCACGAAGCTTTGGCAGTGCTGAGGCATGTGCAATGCCCGGTGTTGTTGGCGCACGCCGAACAGGATGACCAAGCCTCGGCCCACAACGCCCAAGTGGTGCAAGCGGCTGTGCCACCCCAGTGCCTGGATGTATTGACCCTGACCAACAGCCACCATTTGCTGACGCTCGATGGCGAGCGCGACCTGCTGGTTGACCGATTGGTGAGGTTTGTTCAGCAGGTGCGCAAGGGTGCTTGCCTGCCACAGGCCGCGCCGTTCATTGGCCTTTAGCCGCCTGTTGACGGTAGGCCGAGGGCGTCATTCCAAACCAGCGTTTGAAGGTGCGGCTGAAATTGGATGGGTCCTGACAGCCGACAGCCAGCGCAATGTCGTCCATGCTGTGTTGGGTGTTGTCCAGCATCCAGAGCGCGCGGTTCTTGCGTAGTTCGTCGTGAATGGTCTGGAAGCGCTGGCCTTGCGCGGCCAGTTTCCGAATCAAGGTGCGGGGTGTCAGGTGCAACTGCTCAGCCACCTCATCCAGTGTCAACGCCAGTGACTGTTCGTCTTGTTCCAGCAGCATGCGTACACGGTCGCTCAGGTTTTCGCCTGCACAGGCCCGGTGTAGCGCCACATCACATTCCCGAAGGTGCGCCTGAAGGCTGGCTGGGTCTGCAGCGATGGCGGGGGCCAGCGCCACGTCACTGGACACCTGAATGCGCAACTCGGTTTGCCCAAACCGGTTGTGTGCGGCCACTCGCTGGTACTGCTCGGCCCAGGGGGGCTCATCAAAGGGCCAGTGCACTTCCAGCCAGGGTTGCAGGTCTTGCCCGGTTAAAGTCCCGAACAACTGAAACAGGCCCGCCACCAACTGGCCGTACAGGTATTCCGACATGGCACCCAGCGGCACCCAGTGCACCAAGCGCATGCAGTGGCGGTGGTCCACCGTGGTGATGTCCACAGCGGCCAGATTCTGCCGCAGCCGGGCGTACTTCTGCAACAACAGCACCGCATGGGCCAGGTTCGGGCTGGCCATCATGGCGGCGCCCAGCACGCCATGGGCAGCCGCCTGGGTGCGGAAACCCACTTCAAGGCCCAGCCAAGGGCATTGGCTAAGCCGCATGCCCTGAAGGGCCAAGCCTTCCATGTGGTGCACTGTCAAAAACTCGGTGTTGGTGTGCAGCCTGTCCCAGTCCAGCGGCAGCCCTTCGAGAATGGCCTCGCGCGAGAACCCGCGGCGTTGAAGTTCAGCACACAGCAGGCGGGCGTACACCGGGTGCAGCGCTGGGCGCAATGCGCGGTCTGCCTCAAGCATGGTGGGTGTCCTTTGTCACTGAATGACGAATTTATGCCACAAGTGGCGGTGTTGCTGTCAAGCAGAACTTCTTAATCTGAACACACTGATTACACTCCAATGGAGATCTGCATGAGCGCCGTTCATCCCCCCTTGCCGCATCACAGCGAATACCGTGATTCCAAAAAAATGCTGTGGCTGTTGTCCGTGATTGCCCCAGTGGCGGCCCCACTGGGCCCGGTGTTGTACCTTTGGACCGGCAACACCACGTGGTTGTGGATTTTTCTGGCCCTGTTCTATGTCGGCTTGCCGATTCTGGACCGGGTGTTTGGTGAAGACCGCCAGAACCCCCCCGAAGCCGCTGTACCCAGGCTGGAGAACGACAGCTATTACCGTTGGGTCACCTATGCGATGGTGCCTGTCCTGACGTTCTGTTTTCTGTTCAACATTGCCTTTCTGGCAACGCAGCCCCTTGAACCCATTTACTGGTGGGCCGTGGCACTGACCACAGGCAGCATGTTGGGCTTTGGCCTGAACCTTAGCCACGAGCTGGGCCACAAGAAACGCAAGCTGGACCAATGGCTGGCCCTGTGGACCCAGTCGTTGGGCGCTTACGGGCATTTCTCGATTGAGCACAACCGCGGGCACCACCGTGATGTGGCCACCCCTGAAGACCCGGCCAGCTCACGCATGGGCGAAACCATCTACCGCTTCATGCTGCGCGAATTGCCCGGTGCCTTTCTGCGGGCGTGGCGGCTGGAGGCTGAACGCCTTGCCCGCAAGGGCCATGGGGCCTGGAGTGTACGCAACGAGGTGGTTCAAGGCCTGCTTTTGACAGCGCTGGTGCATGGCGGCCTGATTGCAGTGTTGGGTTGGCCCGCTGTGCCAGCATTGCTGGTGGTGAGTTTTTGGGGCGCATTTCAACTGACCTCAGCCAACTACATTGAGCACTATGGCCTTCTGCGCAAAAAACTGGACAATGGCCAGTACGAACGCTGCCAGCCCCACCATTCCTGGAACAGCAACCACTTGGTGAGCAACTTGGTGGTGTTGCAGTTGCAGCGCCACTCTGACCACCACGCCAACCCCGCCCGTGGCTTCCAGAGCCTGCGCGACTTCCCGGACTTGCCCAGCCTGCCCTCGGGGTATTTCGCGATGTTCCTTGTGGCCTATGTGCCGCCGCTGTGGTTCAGGGTCATGAACCCTCGCTTGGTGCGCACCGTCAACGGCGATGTCAGCCGCATCAACTTCCTGCCCTCACGCCGTGCAGCGCTGGTGAAACAACACGGCTTGCAGGCACACTGAATTGTTTCTCCGCTGAAACAATGTCACCAAGGCCCCAGTAGGGGGCTTTGATGACATTGTCAGTAAAAATAGGTGTAGATGCCCGGAAATCTGTGAGTATTCGCGCAATTTATTACCTAAAGCAGTACTCTAAAACCCCGGTTTTGGCCCAAGATTTCAAAAATATTTACACATCGATAGTTTCATTGTTGATATTGTTCGCCCCTGACACGAATTCATTTGAACATTCAGGCAGTGCAGGGGGGAGACATGGTGGCAATCCGGACAGCAGCGTTGATCACAGTCGGCGCAGTCATGGTGATGGGGTCCCAGGGGGCGATGGCCCAAGGGAATGCCCAGCGCAGCTCCTTCTTCGACTTCCTCAAATGGGGCCAGTCTGCCCCGGTGCATCACAACGACACACGCCATGTGCACAACCCTGAGGTGAGCACCGTGTACCGGGTGGTGCGCACCCACAGCATCAAAGCTGTTCCCCTGCATGAGCCGACTCACTACTTGGCGTCTGCGCCTGCGGTGGATGCCCTGGCCAAGCCCGTGATTCAAACCGTGATGTACCACGAGCGTCAGATGATTGCTGAGGCTGTGGTGCACATGAAAACCCGCCTGGAGCAGACTGTGGACAGCCTGTTGGGTGTGAAGTACAAATTCGGCGCCAATGACCCCTCAAAAGCATTGGATTGCAGTGCCTTGGTCAAGCGCCTGTACGAAACAGTGGCCAATGTGAACCTGCCCCGCACGGCTCGTTCCATGGCCACCACCACACAAACCATTCAGAAAGACGACATCAAGGCCGGTGACTTGGTGTTCTTCAACACCCGTGGCCACGCGTTCTCACATGTCGGTGTGTACATGGGCGAAGGGCAGTTCGTGCATGCTTCTTCCAAGGCAGGCCATGTCACCATCAGCTCGCTGTCCAACAAGTACTACGCCAAGCGCTTCACTGGCGCCCGCCGTGTGGACCACAATCCCTCTTGATCACGCTGTAAGCGGCTGGCGGCTCGGGCTCATTCCTTGAGCCCGATCAATTCCAGATCGGTGATGTAGGCCCTGCTGCTGGCCTTGGTGTTGTCCGCATCGCCCATGATGGCCACGCTGAGCAGGCGCCCCGGTTTTTCTCCGAACGCCTTCACAAAATCTTCTTCAATATTGCGGTCAAACAGCCGCCATTGCCCCAAGCCGTTGCGGTCCTGCTGGGTCTGCACCGCTTTGATTTTCACGGTGTGCGTGTGTGCTGAAGTGATGACGTCGTACTGCGCAACCCCGGCACCCAAGGAGTACATCAAGGTGGCGTAGGGTGCTGGTTTGCGTGTCAGCATGTCCATGCGTTGAAGGAATTGTTGATCCTGTTCGCTCAGGCGGCTTCGGTCACCCTCGAAAGCCAGCACCACACGGATGGGCGAATCTTCAAGGCTTCGGTCCAGCGTTTTGGCTTTGGTGTTGGGTTTGGCAATCCACCACTTCCAGCGGATTCGGCTGTCTGGCCCCGCCTGCAGGTTCAAAGGGCGGATCATCGACGAGGCGGAAGACCGTGCATCGATTCGAACCAATTGGCGCTTGTTGTCTGCGCCACACTGCATCACGCTGTACTGCGTGGGCAATTTGAACGGGAAAAAGCTCAGGTGTTCCCAGTCCCGCAGAGGGCTGTTCTGGCTGAGTGGGTTGACCGGCACCACCTCGCCCTTGAGCAGTGCCGTCGCCGTGGCAGGGCTAGCTGCGGCCTCTGGAAGCTGGGCGCACACCTGGGCCTGTTCCTGGGCATTCGCTTCTGCCGACATGGGGCGCTCGCCGCCACCCAGCAAGGCACAACCGGCCAACGGCACACTCAGCAGAAAAGCCACGCCGGCGCGCGCCGTGGGCCGCAGGCGGACTTTGTTGTTGGTCGGGTCAATGCTCATGGTGCGCTGCGTTCAAGCAATAGCAAGGTCAAGTCTTCGGTGTCAGTGGATACGCCAAGTGTATCCAACCAATGTTGCAGCGTGTTGTACACCGCGTCCAGTGGTTCAAGGGTGGACAGTTTCATGAGCCCCGATAGGGTGTTCAGTACACTCGGGGAGGTTTTGTTCAAAATTCTCATCAGGCCGTGGGTGAGCATCAACAATCGGTCGCCCGCCTGAAGGACAAACTCGTGGTCGTCATAACGGGTAACCGCAGTTTGGCCCACCGGTGCACTGTCTGATTCAAACACTTGAATGTCACCGTTGTTGCGGCACAGAATGACCGGCACCGAGCCTGCCAAGGCCAGTCGGGTTCGCCCGTCCCGATGGTTCATTACGCCATACGCCAAAGAGAATGTCATGCCATGTGCATGCGGGGACTCAAGCACCTTGTGATTCACGATGGTCAAGAGCAGAGAGGGGGGTTGGATCACCTTCATGCCCACTAAGCTGTCCGGCATTTGATGTTATTTGCCGGTTTCACCACTCATGCCCAAAATGGCGTTGCTGATGGCCCGCGACTTGATGCCGTTCAGCAGGCCAGTGCCTTGCCCACCCAGGGCAAAGAACACGGTGGTGTCGTCTGTGGCGGGGGCCAAACCCAGCATGTCGCCCGACAGCGATGTGGCTGACCGATAAAGCCAGCGTGCCTGAAGGCCGCATACAGGGGAGTCTTGGGGTGGCAGGGTGGCTTTCTGACGTCTGGACACCCGTTCCAGATCGTGTTTGACTTCCCGCCGCAAGGTAGCCAGCTGCTCGTGTTTGAGGTCTAGCGCACCGATGTACTGGATGTGGCGGCTACAGGTTTCCAGGTGAAAACGGACTTCGTTGGGCCCACAGGGCATCCGCACAATTTTATGCGCGCCCAAGGCCAGCAAGGCTTGGGCATCGGGCAGAGTGGGCAAGCGGTGACAAGCCACCACCAGGGGCTTCTGACCCTGTTTGCGCTGGCTGAGTGTTTCCAGCCAACGGTTTGTTAAGGAGTTGTTGCCTGTGGCTTCCAGCAGCACCAAGTCCACCTCGTCGAACAAGGCGTCATCCGCAGTGGGTAGGTCTTCAAGCCGAACAAGGTCGTGGCTGATCCCGAGTGCATGCAGGGTGTTGAACAGGTTGTCCGATGGCGTGTACTCCGAAAACACCAGCAACACACGCTGTACGAAACCCGCCAGGTTATTCAGGCTGACAGAAATTCTTTCCGGCTTGCTGGATGGGGCTGTGGGGTTGACGCCAGTGTTTGCTTGACTGTGAAACAGGTCCATGCCGACCACGGTGAGGTCGTCCGACAGCATGTGGTTTTGCGGTTTGTTCGACCACCGCATCAATTGCAGACGCAAGGCATCCTGCAACGCGGCAAAACCGTGTGGGGCATGGCTGCGCACCACATGGTCGAGCATGTCATCGGTGATGGATTGTCCCGAACTGTTCAGGATGTCGGTCAGCCCGTCCGAATAGAGCATCAAGGCATCACCCGGGCTCACTGTGGTATGAACAGTTTCATAGGCGGGCTCATCGAGAATGCCCATAGGGACGTCGTGAGTGCCCAGTTTGCAGACTTCGCCGGTGTGCCTGATCAGGTAAGGCAGGGGCATGCCTGCAACGCTCAGGCTGAGTGCACCGCTTCGCGTATTCAGCAAGCCGTACATGCCACATACAAAACCCAGGTCATCCAGTGACCGGGCACACACGTGGCTGATGGCATTGAGCACCTCGCCAGGGCTGCGGGGTACGGGGGGTTCGGCCATGGATTGCCGGGGCTTGAACAAGGCACTTTCAAATGGGGAGGGGGAGAACAGGCGGGATATAGCCATGGCCCGAATGGCCGACGAAATACCATGGCCCACGACATCGATCATGAAGAAGGCCAGCACCCCCTCACTCAATTCGAAGACATCGTACTGATCACCCGACACAATGGTGTAGGGCCAGGCATAGGCGTGCACACGGGTGCCGCACACGCTAGCCTGATTCTTCACCTGCATCGATTCTTGCTGCTGGCGGATGTGGTGCAGTTTGTTTTCCAGCAGGCGTTGTTCGGCGGGCAGGTCCAGTTCCTGGGTGTACAGGGTGTGCTGGTGCTGCAGGGTATGTAGGCCCTCCGCCACACAGGTGCTGAGGCTGGCCTTGGGGGCGTCGTGCGTGATGATCTGGTCCAGTTGCGCGACACAGGCCTCGGCATGAAGGGCTTCGCTCACATTGGGGGCCCAATGCACCACGTACGTGTAAAGCCCGTAGCGCAATGCCCGTATCTGCCGGCACAAGTCGAACGCGGAGTCGGTGTGTTCCGGCAGGGCAAGGACAATGAAATGGCTTTGCCCCAAACGCACGCGCTCCAGTGCGTGGGCCGTGGATGAGGTTTCACTGACTTCCATGGCCTGAGCCTGCGCGGTTTCACGCCATACGGCCGTGTCCAGCCCTGCCGGATTCACGATCAGGAGGTTCAGGTTTGACTGCGTCGTTGCAGGCAAAAGTGACAATTCGTACATTTTTACGCGCCAATAAGGGCGCATTAATTGGAATTAAATGCAGTAATGATGCAAGCCCAGTGTAACCGGAATGCATGGGGACAGGTGGGGTTTCGCGAAATTACAGATTGACCAGAATAACCCGACCGCGCGAAAAAAAAGCCCTCTCGTGGAGGGCTTTTTCAGGGCAGTGAAGGCCCACCGCGCAGGTGGGCTTGGTTCATCAATGGTGAATGTCGAAGCGGTCAGCATTCATGACTTTGACCCAGGCTGCGACAAATTGTCGCACCAGTTGAGCCTCGCCGCCAGCCTGGCCATACACCTCGGCCAGTGCCCGCAATTGCGAGTTGGAACCAAACACCAGGTCGGCCAAGGTGCCTGTCCATTTCAATGCGCCGGTTTTGCGGTCACGGCCTTCGAGCACCCCGGGTGCGCTGCTGGATTTTTCCCAGCGTGTCGCCATGTCCAACAGGTTCACAAAGAAGTCGTTGGTCAAGGTTTCCGGGCGTTTGGTGAACACACCGTGTGGGCTGCGGCCGGTGTTGGCATTGAGCACCCGCAGGCCACCGACGAGGGCAGTCATTTCAGGCGCGGTAAGGCCCAACAGGTTGGCCTTGTCCAGCAAGCGTTCAGCCGCGCTGTTTTCCAGCCCAGGCTTGGCAAAGTTGCGGAAGCCGTCTGCCTGGGGCTCAAGCACTGCGAACGACTCTGCATCGGTTTGCTCGGCCGTGGCGTCGGTGCGGCCGGGGGCGAAGGGCACATTCACGGTGTGCCCCGCACGGCGCGCAGCCTCTTCAACACCTGCATTACCCGCCAACACAATCAAGTCGGCCAGAGAGACCCGTTTGCCACCGCTGGCGGAGGCGTTGAAGTCTTTCTGAATGGCTTCCAGTTTCGCCAGAATTGTGCCCAACTCGGCAGGGTTGTTCACGGCCCAATCTTTCTGGGGGGCCAGGCGAATGCGGGCGCCATTGGCTCCGCCCCGCTTGTCGCTGTTGCGGAAGCTGGCTGCCGAGGCCCACGCGGTGTTCACCAACTGGGCCACCGTCAAGCCGCTGGCCAACACTTTGGCTTTCAAGGCGGCTTGGTCAGCCGCATCAATCAAGGCGTGGTTGACGGCGGGCACTGGGTCTTGCCAAATCAGGTCTTCTTTGGGCACCAATGGGCCGATGTAACGGCTCTTCGGCCCCATGTCCCTGTGGGTCAATTTGAACCAGGCCCGGGCGTACGCATCGGCAAACTCGTCCGGGTTGGCCAGGAAGTGGCGTGAAATTTTTTCGTACGCTGGGTCGAAGCGCAGGGCCAGGTCGGCGGTGGTCATCATGGGCGCATGGAACTTGGTCGGGTCGTGTGCGTCCACCACGGTGCCATCACCGCTGTTGCCTTTGGGTTTCCACTGGTGCGCGCCGGCTGGGCTCTTGGTCAATTCCCATTCGTACTTGTAGAGAGTTTCCAGGTAGCCCATGTCCCAAGTCGTGGGGTTGGGTTTCCAGGCGCCTTCAATGCCGCTGGTGGTGGCGTGTGCACCCACACCAGTGCCGTGCTGGTTGATCCATCCAAAGCCTTGCGCTTCAATGGGGGCTCCTTCGGGTTCAGGGCCTACCAAGGAGGGGCTGCCGGCGCCGTGGGCTTTGCCGAATGTGTGGCCACCGGCCACCAGCGCGACGGTTTCATAGTCGTTCATGGCCATGCGGCCAAAGGTTTCCCGGATGTCGTGGGCGGACAGTTTCGGGTCCGGGTTGCCGTCCGGGCCTTCCGGGTTCACGTAAATCAAACCCATTTGCACGGCACCCAGCGGGTTGGCCAGGTCACGCACGCCGGAATAGCGGCTGTTGGGCTTGTCACTGGTGGCCAGCCATTCCGCTTCCGGGCCCCAGTACACTTCCTCGGGCTCGTAAACGTCTTTGCGGCCAAAGGCGAAGCCGAAGGTTTTGAAGCCCATGGTGTCCATGGCAAGGGTACCTGCCAACACCAGCAAGTCAGCCCAGGAAACCTGGTTGCCATACTTTTGTTTGATGGGCCACAACAGGCGTCGTGCTTTGTCGAGGTTGCCGTTGTCGGGCCAGCTATTCAGTGGTGCAAACCGCTGCATGCCGGTGCCAGCGCCACCGCGGCCATCTGCAATTCGATAAGTGCCTGCGGCGTGCCAGGTCATGCGTACAAACAGTGGGCCGTAGTGGCCGTAGTCGGCAGGCCACCAGTCTTGGGAGTCGGTCATCAGGGCGGTCAAGTCCTTGATGAGTGCGTCCACATCCAGTGTTTTAAGGGCTTCAACGTAATCGAACCCGGCGTCCATGGGGTCAGTCAGGGGCGAGTTCTGGTTGAGCAACTTCAGGTTCAACTGATTGGGCCACCAGTTGGCGTTGGTGGGGGTTCCGGCAATGGCGGTTTTTGGTCCGTGTCCGGTGAATGGGCATTTTCCGTCTGACATACATCCTCCTGCGGGTGTTTATTGGCTCAACTGGAACGTTGAATGAAACCCAGTGTATTGAGGAGAGACCCTGAGGTCAAAATGGAATTCCCTATGGTTTTAATCGGATTTTTCGATTGAGGGGGAATAACTTGCGTATAAATGCGATCAGACCGGTCTGCGTCTGCAGAACCAAGTCTGATCGTTCATGGCGTTGTCACATCACTGCAATTTTGTCGCCCAGTAGCGTGTCACTGGGGTTAATCAAAATCTTGGCGTGCTTTTCAGGGTTGGCGAGTGCGTCAAAGGCGTTGGCCACCCCTGACAATCCAACTTGCCCCGTGATGAGGTGTTTGGCGGCCACCTTGCCTTCGGCCAGCAGGTGCAATGCATCCCGGTATTCCAGCGGTGTGTAGCCCAGCACAAAGCGCAATTCAATTTCTTTGTTGATGGCCAGGGCTGGTTCAATCCGGTCGGCTTCCATACACACACCGACCACCACAATCCGTGTCATGAAGGGTGCGCCCTCCATCAAGTGGTTCAACACGCCGGGAACACCTACACACTCAAACACCACGGGGCGTTTAGGCCCAAGGCCGGCTGCTTCCGCAAGGCGCCACGCGTGCCACCATTTGGGCACGGCGTCGATTTTTTCGCGGGTGCCGACACCCAGTTCCAGCAACTGCGGCAGCTCGCCAATAAAGCCATAGTCCTTCCAGTCTGCGAATGGGGAATTGTCCGAAGGGTTGACCACCATGTCAGCACCACTTTGTTTGGCCAATGCACGCCGGCCCGCAGAAAAGTCGCTGGCAATCACAGTGCGCACGCCACGGGCCTTGAGCATGGCAATCACGGCCAAGCCCACGGGGCCGCAACCCACGACAATGGCCACATCGCCTTTCTTGATGTCGCTTTTGTTGACAGCGTGCAAGCCAACTGCCATGGGCTCTGTCAGTGCGGCAACTTCCGAGGACAGGCCGTTAGGGATGGGTTCCATCATGGCTGCTTGAACAGCCACGTATTCCGCATAGGCCCCCGGGGCCGTGGGGGACAGGCCAGTGAGGTCCACCCGGTCTTTCAGGCGAATCATGGGCACCGCACACACACGGGTGCCGACCTTGATTTTCTTGTTGGTGCGTGGCCCGTGTTCCATCACTTCGCCACAGAACTCATGGCCGAAAACCACCGGGTCGTTGCTGGTGGGGAAGAATGGGTAGCCCACCCGCTTGGCCAGCGCAGACATGTGGTCGCAGTGGGTCCGCATGTGCAGGTCCGAACCGCAGATGCCGCAGCGCAGCACTTTCAGCACCGCTTGGCCGCGTTCCGGTTTTGGGTCTGGCAGGGTGTCTACGCGTAGGGCTTTGTTTTCACAGATCACGGCTTTCATGCGGCAGCCTCCTGACGGCTCTGCTTGGTTTGGCTGTCCAGAAAGCTCACCAACAACGCAGAAGTTTCCTCTGGTTTTTCAATCTGAAACCAGTGGCTTGCCCCCACCACTTTTTCATAGCGCCAAGGGCCTTTCACAATCTGGCCGCTATTCTTCATTTGGGATTCACTCAGGAAGCGGTCGCCATCGCTGTAGATGCCCATGACCGGTACATGAATGTCGGGGTACTTGCGTGGCAATATCAGCGACACGTTCGCGCGGTAGTAATTCAGGCCAGCAGTCAGACGGCCAGGGCGTTGCAGCTTTTCAATCCAGCGCGGTGTTTCCTCGGCCTGGCCGACAAATTGGCGGATGGCGAACCAGTTGCCGGTGCGCATCAAAAACTCAGCCACCTTGCGCAACTGGAACGCAGCGGTGTACCAGCCCTTGATTTTTTGGGCCAGGCCGCCCTGCGCGTAGGCCAAGGGGTGGCCCACCGACATGGCGGTGTAACTGTTGACCCGGTGCGGGTAGTTCATGGTGAAAAACCACCCAATGATGGAACCCCAGTCGTGGCCAATCACATGTACTTTCTCGTGACCCAGCTCAGTCAACAGGGTGTCCAGGTCTTGGGTCAGTTTGCTCAGGTGGTAGTCGCTGGTTGCGCCGGGCAGGGACGATTCGCCGCACCCGCGTGTGTCTGGTGCAATCACTTTGTAGCCCGCGGCAACCAGGGCAGGAATCTGTTTGCGCCACACTTGGTGGTCGTCAGGAAAGCCGTGAATCAACAGCACGGCAGGCCCTTGGCCCGCCTCCAGCACGTTCAGCGTGGCGCCGTCGACCGAGACCGATCGGTAGCTTGTCATCTTGAGTGTCCCCGTGTTTTGGATCGTTATAGCCCCCAGCTTGGGCTGAGGTTGTCAACGATTGTAACGGTTTAGGCTCAAGTCGTCTGGACAGTCAACGACACAAACAGTCTGCCTTCCGAGTGGCGGATGGACAGCGGCCAACCGTGGTGGCTGGCAATTTCCTGCACCATCGCCAGCCCCAGACCGTTGCCTTGCCGCGTGGCCGAGGGCATCCGGAAATAGGGCTCTGTGATTTGTCGGCACTGCTCAGGGCTGAGTGGTTCGCTGGAATTGTCGATGGTTAATGTGGCCTGTTCAGCCGGCTTGTGTTCGAGTGTGACTCGAATTGGGCTTTGTGGGTCAAGGCTGTACTTGCAGGCGTTGTCCAGCAAGTTGCGAAGCAGGCGCTCCAGTTCGCTCCTGCGCGCTTGTACCATCACAGGGTGCTGAGGCAGATTGAGTTCAATACTCAGCCCGCTGCCCTCAATCAATTGCCGCTGGGTGTCCACCAAGTACTCCAGTTCTTCACTCAGGTTATTGGCGGTGGTGGCTTCCCTTGAATTGCCCGCCTGCATGCGGCTGTAGGTCAGCATTTGGTCGACCAAGTGGGTGGCGCGTTGTATGCCCGTCATCAATTGGGCCATGGACACTGCACGCTCTTCTTCAGTGGCTGCACCAATGGCGTTTTGGGCGTGAATGCGCAGTGCGGCCAAGGGTGTACGCAACTCGTGCGCGGCAGAATCGGTGAAGCGCCGCTCACGCAGCACCGCTTGGGAAATCCGTGTGAACAGGCGGTTCAAAGCGCCCACCACGGGGCTGATTTCCGAGGGCGTTTTTTCGATGTTCAAGGGCCGGTAATCTTCAGGTGCACGCAGTTCCAGTGTGTGGGCCAGGTTAGACAGCGGCTTGAACCCGGCAATCACAATCAGGTTCACCATCAACAGCAGCACGAGGAAACCAATCAGCATCGGGTTGACCAAAGTGAGCGCAACATCACTGGCAATTTCGCCACGCAACCCGGCCTGTTCAGCCACTTCAATCCACAAGTCGTTCGACTTCATCGAAAACACGTGCCAGGCAATGCCGTCCGATTCTTCCTCTGAAAACCCGGCAACACCCGAGCCCAGCCTGTCGATGGGGGGTGCAAAGGCGGAACGAACCAGCAATCGCCCATCGTTGCTCCAAATCTGAAAGGCCAGCTTGGTTTCGTAGGGGTGGCCCAAAGGCCCGGGTTCGTCGCCACTGTCTTTCAAGCCTTCGGGCAATTCAATCACCACCGGTTTCACAATGGTGGCGTGTTCAATCTGCCGCGTCAGCAGGCTGTCCAGCACTCGGGCGGAGGTGGCCAATCGTGCACTGAAAATCTCGTCGGCCTCGTGCAAGGCCACCGCATAGCCTGCACCGCCGGCCACCCCCATGATGACCAAGAGGGCAGCCAACAAGCCCACCATGATGCGAAACCGCATGGAGTAATGAAGTTCGGGTTTCAGCGCAGGTTTGCTCATGGCTTGTCACTCACAAGCTCGGGGTCCAAGCGGTAGCCAATGCCCCGCAGGGTCTTGATCACGCCGGGGTAAATCTTTTTGCGAATGTTGTGGACGTACACGTCAATGGTGTTGCTGCCCACATCAGTGGTCCAGCCATACAGGCTTTCTTCCAGTTGTTCGCGGGTGAACACTTGCCGTGGGTTCTCCACCAGCTTTTTCAGAAGGCTGAATTCACGCCGTTGCAGGCTCACGGGTTGAGCCTGAAAGTGAACGGTGAGTGCATTGAGGTCCAGGGTCAGTTCGCCGATGGTCAGGGCGTTGCTGGCTTTGCCGGTTGTGCGTCGTTCAATGGCCTGAATTCGGGCAAAGAGTTCGTCCAGGTCAAAGGGCTTCACAATGTAATCGTCGGCACCTGCATTCAATCCGTCCACGCGGTGACGGGTGGTGTCCCGCGCACTGGTGATCAGGGTTGGGGTCAGGTTCTGCTTTTCCCGCAATTTGCCCAGCACGTCCATGCCGTCCAGCCCGGGCAGGCCCAAGTCGAGAATGATCAAGTCAAAGGCGTTGTCCAGTGCGGCATTCAGGCCCTGACGCCCATCGGGGATCCAGTCCACTTGATAGGCCCGCCGCTTCAGGGCCATCATCACCCCACGGGCGATGCTTTCGTCGTCTTCAATCAGAAG
Organism: Limnobacter sp.; assembly: GCF_046297615.1. Lineage (GTDB taxonomy): Bacteria > Pseudomonadota > Gammaproteobacteria > Burkholderiales > Burkholderiaceae_B > Limnobacter. The sequence continues at coordinate 633,744 of NZ_JBKBHM010000001.1, forward strand.
TATGCGCATAATCTGGTCGGCAGCTTGTCCATGGCCTGATTATGCGCAGACCGTTGGCATTTATCCACGCTTGGCGCGCACTTTGGTCAGCAAGGCATCGATTTCGCCACGGCGGCCTTGGTCGGCCAGTTCGCGGCCGGGGCGTGCCGGTGCAGCCAGCGCCTTCGTCAACGCAGCTTCGGCTTCGTTGTAGCGGCCTTTGCGGAACAGGAAGTCGCCATAGAAGTAGTTGGGGTCGATGCCGTTGGGGTTGATGGTCAAGCCCTTTTTCAGGTATTGCTCTGCCTTCTCATCGTCACCAAAACCCAGGGGCCAGCCGGGCACCTGGTAGTACAGGGACCCAAGGCTGGTCAGGGCTGAACCATCCAGCGCTTTGGGGTCGATGCTGATCGCTTTTTCAAACGCCGCTTTGGCTTCTTTCACCAGGCCCAAAGCGCCAAGGCCGCCTTTGGCACCTGCGTAGCTGCCCAAAACAATGCCTTCCCAAATCAGGGTGTCGGCGTCTTTGGCGCTGGCTTCAGCCTGTTTGCGGGCTTTGTCGGCCAGCTTTTCCAGCGCTTGTTCTTTGGCGTTGCCACTGTACTGGTACATGGCTTGTGCCCAGTCCGCTTGAAGGGCCTTGACGGAATCGCTGGTGTCCGCCCAAGCGGTGGTGAATGTCAGCAGCAGCGCGGTGGCTGCCAAGGTGGTGCGAAGTGTACGGATCATGGGGGGCTCCCGAGTTCAGAAATATTGACGGATGGTGGGCAATTGCCCTGCGATGGCTTTGTCGTTGATTCCGGGGACCAACTGGTTCAGCATCACGAACAGGCGTTCAGGCCAGCCAAGCTTGCGTTCAAAACGGTTGTCGGCCAGGCATTTGATCAATTCGGCAGCCACGTATTCAGGGCTGTCACTCTGGGTACCCAGGGCCTTGTTCAGTGCCACCACCTTGTCGGTGTTGATGGCAGTGCTTGTTGCCCGGGGGGCAAAGTACTTCACTTGCACCGGGGTGTCTGACAGTTCCCGTCGCAAGGCTTGCGCATACCCCCGCAAACCGAATTTGCTGGCGCAGTAAGCGCTGTTGCCCGGGTAGCCGATGTACCCAAAGATTGAGCCAACCTGCACCACCTGCGCTGCCTGCTGTTGCATCAGCGCGGGCAGCATGGCCTGGGTCAGTGTGATGGGGGCCATCAGGTTCACCGCCAGCACTTCTTGCTGGGCGTGGGCAGGGGTGCTGACTGCGGATCCAAAATGGTTGATTCCCGCGTTGTTCACCAACACGTTAATCGACTTTTCGCGGGCGGTTTGCACCAAAGCAGCCACATCGTTGGCCTGTTGCAGGTCAGCCACCACAGTCACAATGTCGCAGGCACCGGTGGGGTTCTTGTGGGCCAGCTCGGTGGCCAGTTTGGTCAGTTCATTGGCCTTTCGACCCACCAGTACCAAGCAGGCGCTCTGGGGCAGCAGTGCGTGGGCCATGGCTTGTCCGATGCCACCGGTGGCCCCGGTCAGCAAAACACGATACAGCGTTGAAGTGGTGGTCATGCGGGCACCCTCACACAGTTTCTTCAAACAGCGCATGGCTGTTGGATTGCGGCAAGCTGCGGAACATATTGCCGTACAGGTGGTACATCGCATGGGCCGTGTCAATGATGGCTTGCTTGTCCTCCTCGCGTGTCAACTGGTTCACCAGGCTTTCAAAAAAGCGCACATGTTCCAGGTCCAGGCTGCCGTGCGAGGTCAGGTAACTGAAGGCGTTGGGCGGCAAGCCCAGTTGGGTTTGCAATTGCTCGGCCGCCAGTGTGGCCAGGGCGGTGCTGGTGCCTTCCAGTACATGTACCATGCCAAAAAAGCCGACTGGGTTGCCACGGTCCACTTGGTGGTAAGCGTAGGCCACCATGGCCGCGGTGCTCACATGCGGTTTGGCATTGCGTACCTGTTCGGCATCACCACCTGCCGCGGCGATATCGTCCAGAATCCAGTGTTCATGGCCATACTCTTCTTCCACATATTCCACAATCGCCTTCTTCAAGAACTCGTGTTCAGGGCCAAGGCGGGAACCGCAGGCCATCAGCAGGGGCACTGTGTGTTTAACGTGGTGGTAAGCCTGCCCCAGAAATGCCAGGTATTGCTGGCGGGTCACCTCGCCTCGAAGGGCATCCTGAATGATCGGGGTGCCCACCAGCGTTTGACGGCTGGGCTCGGTGGCTTGAATCAGTTGCTGGAAAAACGTGGTCATGCAAAAACTCCTGAATAGTGGCGCGCAATCGCATCGCGCCGAATACGGCCATTGGCGGTGGCCATGCCGTTGTCAAATGTGAATGGTTCGGTGGCCATCACCCGTTGGCCGATGCGTGCATAGTCGGGCAATTGGGCATTCACTGTGGCCAAGGCTTGGTCCACGGTGTCGTCGTTCATCGGCATGCGGGGCACCAGCACAGCAGACAGTTGCTCCTGCCCGTCACCCATCACCATGGCCTGCAAAAATAGCCCTGTGGCCAACAGCAGGCTCTCGGGCCATTCAGGGCTGACGTTGCGCCCAAAGCCGGTGATGATGAGGTTCTTTTTCCGGCCATTGATGCTGACAAAGCCGTCGGTGTCCACGGTGCCCAAGTCGCCTGTGGGCAGCCATTCGTCGGCCACCTGTGCATCGGCCTGGCCCTGCAGTTCATGCAAGTAGCCCATGTATCCGCGCCCGCGCACCAAAATTTCGCCGTCGTCGGCCAGCTTCACCGACACGCCGGGCAGTGGTTTGCCCACCGTACCTGCTCGGGTGAATTCGGGTGTGTTCAGGCAAACGACAGAGGCGCATTCGCTGAGCCCATAGCCTTCAAACACGGGCAGTTTCAGTTGTGAGGCCCACGCCAGCAGTGATGGTGGAACTTTGCCGCCGCCCACCGCAATGAACTTCAGGCTGCGAACCCGCACGTCGTTGGCTGACGTGGCTTGCAACAGCGCGAACAGCATTTGCGGCAGCAGAATGACACTTTCTGCCTGATAGCGCCCAATCGTGTCCAGGCATTGCTGCGCATCGAACGACGACGCACCTTTCAGGCCTGTTTCTGCCAAGGGTGGGCAGGCAATGTCTGCATCGCTCAGCAGGGGTGCATAAATACCGGCAATGTTTTCCAGCAGCACCGACATGGGCAGCAGGCACAAGTGGCGCCGAATGTTCAAAGGGGCTGTCACCTGTTTCAATGCATTGGCCACAGCCATTTGCTGATTCAGTGACAAACAGACCCCTTTGGGCTGGCCTGTGGTGCCCGAGGTGAAGGTGATTTTATGCACCCCTTCCGGCAAACGCTGCGCAGGTGCGAATGCCCTGTGGCTGATCAGAATGTCATGGCTGTCCACGCTCGCTTCAATGCCGTGTACTGAAAACCCCAGCGCAGCGGCTTTGTCGGCTTGGGTGGTCAACAGCACACCCACTTGCGCCTGGCTCACCAAGTGGCGTTGTTGGTCCACTGTGAAAAAGTCGGGCAGGGGTACCACGGCCACGCCGAGCATTGAGCACGCCAGGTCCAGAGCGATCCAGTGGGGCCCGTTGTCCAGCAGCAAACCGACACTGGCATGGCCACTCAACAACTCAGGAAACTCGCGCAGGCGGTCACGCCATTGGCTGACTTGGGCCTTCAGTTCTGCGGGCGTCCAGGCACGGTCGGGCGCGCTCAGCACATTTCCTCCGCCGCACAGCCCATCATTCAAGGTGAATTGGCTCATTGCAGCAATTCCGGTGGGGTAAGGCTGGCCAGGTTCTCTAGGTGTGCAAAGCCTTGCCCAATGTTGCCCAGCACCACCCAGGGTTGTTGGTCGTAATAGCGGCCCCAGTTCTCAGGGTTGCGAACCCGGTCGGGGGTGGCCTGTTGCAGTGGAATGGGCGACAGGCCCATGCGCTGGAAGCTGTTGATCAGTTGGCGTGTCGCCGTGAACACCACCCAGCGTTGTCCGAGTTTATGCAGGTGTCGGGTCATCATGGCGATCAATTGGCGAGCGCCGCCTGCCTCTACCGTGGCCAGGTTGCCCACTTCCACCAAGTCGCTGCGGGTCAGGTCCAGCCCCAGCTTGTCCTTCACGAACTCCTCAACCGGCACACCCAGGTACTGTTCCAGAAACAGTGGGCCTTCTTCAGCAAGGTTGTAGCCTGCTGCGGCCAGAATTCGGCCCTCTTTGTCCCGCTGGGCCATCAACTGGTTGCAGAAGGTGTCAACCCGTGCGTTGTAGTGGTTGGCAAAGACCCGGGCAATGAATTGACGGGTGTCCTGCTCATCGGCAATACGCAGTGCGTCGTCGGCACCGGGTGCGGCGGCTGGAATCACACTGTGGACGGGTCGGGGTGCTGCGCTCATTCATCGCTCCTTGGGCTTGATGAGTCGCACTGTAAAAATCAAAAATTAACGAAGAATTAAGGATGGCCCAAGGCAAGAAATACCCCTTTGTTCGGGGTTTTGAAGGCTTTGCGGTTTATTGGGCAGGCGTGGCCGCAATGGCTTGTACCACGGGCCTGCGCAGTGCATAGGCGGCTTTGGGGCTGGCGGGTAGGGAAAGGCTTCCGGTGTGTTCCCCGGTCGTCGTGTCAAACACCTGAAGGGTTTGGCCGCACAGCAGGATGAGTTTTTTGTCACGCGGCCCGAAAACCGGCGTTTGGCAATCCCGGGGCAGGGCCCACTCCTTCACCACGGCATCGGTGTCGGTGTCCAGAATCTGTACGGCATGGCTGCGTTTAAGCACCACCGCCAGCCACTCATCGTCCTCGCTGAAAGACAATTGATCAGGCACTTCACCGGTCGGAATCTGGTTCTGCACATTCAAATTCTCGTCCAGTATCAGCACTGTGTTGCCGTAAGCCAAGGCCACAGCCACTTGTTTGCCATCATTGGACACTGCCAACGTGGTGGGCTTTAACCCCCGCTCCCGTGTGTCCAGTAGCTTTTCCACTTGCCCGGTTTGTTGGTCCATCACCAGAATCTGATGATCGCGGGGCTGCGTAGCCACCAAGGCTTTTGATCGCGGGGCCAGAACCACATTCAGCGCTGGCCCGGCCAGCCATTGTTGGCGTTCTTGCAGATCATCCAGGTCAATCAATTCAACGTGTTTGATTCCCTGATGGGTGAAGGTGAGAAAGGCCTTGCGGCCATCCACGGCAAGGCTGTCACCCCCGCGCCCAATGGCCAGGTGCTCGTCGGGTTCATCATCCCGCGTGTCGAACGACACCAGCTCGCCAGTGCCTCGGGTCAGAAACCACAGTCGGTCAGCGTCTCTGTCCAGGCTCATCGCTACCGCCCCACCCGGCAGGGCGAGAGGGCGGGTGACCTGCAGCGTCGTTAAATCAATCAGCAAGGGGTTGCCTTTGTCCAGCAAAACCACCAAAACATCCTCCATGTCCCTGTTCGCCTCAACTTTCGCTGCGGCGCCCGGGGCGTTGGGTTTGGAAGGCTCTTCGGCTTGCCGGGTGCAGCCCAAGGCCAACACGGCCGAAGCGCACACAAGGAGGAAGCGAAGCAGGTGGGTCATGGGCTAGGCAAAAACGCAGAAGGGCGACATGTCAACCCACTATTGTTGCAAATCCTGAGCGGCTCGGGGCTTTTGACATGTCATCTGGGCAAATCATTCCAATAGCGGCGCCTTTTGTTGTTTTGTGCGCAATTCAATCCACGGAAAATTGGCCGGTTGCGTACACTGAATTGACTCTATGACCGTTCATGCCATGGTCACAATTGAACCAGTCTTTGTTTTGCGAGCACCCAGCAGTATGAAGTTCCACGCCTCCGTCCCCGCCAAAGCCATGCCCAAGGTCGCCCTTTCTGCGTCTGTTGGCTTGGCCGCCTATTGGGGCTACCTGTTTTTCAACCAGACCCGGCATGTGTTTTCACCCGCCGTGCGCAAGCACGTGGTGGAGCATGCAGACCACCCCAACATCACCCCCGTGGAATTGCCCGTGGCCCCAGGTGTGGTGCTGGAAGGCTGGGTGGTGCAGCCGGCTGGCCGCGATGTTCAACCAACGCCGGGCCCCTGCGCCATTTACTTTGGTGGCCGAAGCGAGGACGTGCGTTGGTTGTGCGAGGAGGCCTCCGGGTTTGGGCAACTGCCCTTGGTGTTCTTCAATTACCGGGGGTATGGGCGCTCGGGCGGCGTGCCCAACGAGCAAGTCATGGTCTCTGACGCCAAGGCCATTCACGCTTGGGTGAAAACCCAGCCCTGGTGCGACCCCTCGCGCCTCAGCCTGATTGGCCGAAGCCTGGGCACCGGTGTGGCCATGCAACTGGCCAGTTCAGTGCCCGTGCACAAGCTGGCCCTGTTCACCCCTTACGACAACCTAGTCAGTGTGGCGCGCCGCAAAGTGCCCTTGGCACCGGTGTCGTTGTTGTTGCGCAGCAAGTTCAACTCCGCCGCCCATGCCGTGCAGGTGCGTTGTGCAACGCTCATTTTGCTGGCTGAAAAGGACACCGTGGTGCCCCACAGCTCCTCGTTGGGCTTGATGAAACATTTCCCGGTCAAACCCCTGGTGGCCACGGTCAAAGGGTCGGACCATGTGTCGGTGCCGCATGACCGCGACGCCCAAGCCCTGGTGGGCCAATTCCTCACGGCTTGAGCTTGCCCATCCACTGACGGTGTTCGGTGGGTGTGCGTCCGGTTAATTTTTTGAATGCACGCGTGAAATTGGCCCTGTCCTGATAACCCAAGCGCTGGGCAATTTCGTCAATGCTCAAACGTGTGCTTTCCAGCAGCATACCCGCGTCGCGTTGAATGATCTCACCCAGCAGCGCCGTGTAATTCGTGTGGTGCAGGGCCAGCCGACGCTTGAACGTGCGTGGGCTCATGTGCAGGTGCTGCGCCATGTCGTCCACAGAGGGGTAATGCCCATCCCGGCACAGCATCAGGTTTTTAACCCGCGCCAGCCAGTCCCCGCTGTACCCCAAGCCCTGCATTTCCTGTTCGCACTGCTCCACCACCCAACGCGCTGTGGCCTCATTGGCCGTGGGCAGGCGCATGTCCAGCCAGCGGGCTGGTGTACGAATCTGGTTGCTTGGGGCATTAAAGCGGCACACCGGCAGGCTGCTGGCATACGCGGCGTAGTAAGTGGGCTCCGGCCAGTCAAACCACAACTCAATGCCGCTGCGCTCGTCCCTTTGCCCCATGGGGTTGAACAGCGATTCAAACAGCCGCCAAACCTCAACCATGAAATTCTCGATGGCAAATTTGCGCACCGGGGCCAGTGGAAATGCCTCGGCAATGTGGCACACCAGCCCGTGTTCATCCTCGCTGGTGTCAATCGCGTAAAAAGGCACTTTGGTGGGCAGGAAACGGATGCCCAAATTGATGGCCTCACGCAGCGTGGCGCAGCTCATCAGGCCAAAGCCAATCATGCCGGCCTTGGTCAGGCTGCTTTGTAGCCCAATGTCAATCGCAATGTGCTCGCTTTGAAACAGGTTCAGCAGGTTCATCACAATCACCCCGTGTTGGGCGGCGGGTATCCGTGCTGAGGGCTCCTGAAGCTGCTGCAGGGTCAAGCCCGTGTGCGCCAGCACCTGGGCCTCGCTAAAGCCGCGAGTGATGGCGTAGTTGGCAAAGACCAGCGGATAGGCCTGAGCCACCGTGTGGTGCTCCAGTTGGCGAAGGGCGTGGGTCCAGTCCTCGAGGTTGGGCATGGCGTGAGCGGCGGTTTCAGGAAGATTCATTATGGCATGGTTGGTCACGCATGGCCCAAAATGACTCCTAACTTGTCCCGCTGAACACTCTCGCTGGTGCGCGGCTGCGCCCTAGAATAGGCCCACTTTCAAGCAATGTGGTCTGGAGCAATTCATGGGCAAGGCAGAGACTTTCGAGGGTGTGTTGGATGTGCTGGTGGTGGGCGCGGGTGTGTCCGGCCTGGGCATGGCCATTCGCCTCAAGCAGAGCGGTATCGATAACTTCCGCGTCATTGACAAAGGGCAGGACGTGGGCGGCACCTGGCGTGACAACACCTACCCGGGTTGCGGCTGCGACGTGAAGTCGGCCCTGTACTCCTACTCCTTCGAGCCTTGGCCGGAATGGAGCCATGTATACGCCAAGCAAGGCGAAATCTACAAATACACCCGCCATTGCGCCTCCAAGTACGGCATCTACCCGCACATTCAATTCAACACAGCGGTGACTGGCGCGCGTTACGACGAGTCCACAGGCCTGTGGACCGTGAACCTGAGCACCGGCGACAGCGTGCTGGCCAAAAATGTGGTCACTGCGGTGGGTCCGTTCTCAGCCCCGAAAATGGCCGAGTTCAAAGGCGCGTCGGCCTTCAAGGGCAAGGTGGTACACACTGCAGCCTGGGATCATTCGGTGAGCCTGGAAGGCAAGCGGGTGGGCCTGATCGGCACGGGTGCAACCGCCATTCAGGTAGGCCCCGCAATTGCCGACCAGGTCAAGAACCTGGTGGTGTTCCAGCGCACTGCCAACTGGATCATGCCCCGCCCAGACCGCGAGATTCCAGAAACCGAAAAGGCCACGTTCCGCCAAAGCAAGCTGGCCATGAAGCGTGACCGCCTTGGGGTGTACTGGTACAACGAGCTGACCGCGCCGTTCCTCATCCTGAAGTACGACTTCTTCAAGCAGCAGCCAGAAAAACTGGCCCTCAGCTACCTGCGCAAAAAGGTGAAAGACCCTGATCTTCGCAAGAAGCTGACCCCCACCATCAAGTTCGGCTGCAAGCGAGTGCTGGTCAGTTCCGACTGGTACACCACGGTGCAAAAGCCCAATGTGCACCTTGAAACCACCGGCATTGACTGCATCACCGAAAAAGGCATTCGCCTCACCGACGGCACCGAACACGAACTGGACGTGATCATCTATGCCACCGGCTACGAAGTGCGCCACACAGGCTCGCCTATTGACGCCAAAGGCGTGGGTGGCGCGTCATTGAATGCGAAGTGGAAAGATGGCTCCGAGGCCTATCAAGGTGTGGCCACCACCGGTTTCCCCAACCTGTATTTCCTGGTGGGTCCGTTCACAGGCCCGGGCCACACCTCAGTCATTGCTTATGCCGAGTCGCAGATCGACTATGTCATTCAAGCGGTGCAGTTGCGCAACCGCCGTGGCTTGAAGGCCATTGAGGTCAAACCCGCGGTGGAGGCTGAATTCGTGAAAACCATGGACTTCCGCAGTGGCCACACCGTGTGGAAGTCCGGCTGTTCCAGTTGGTACCTTAGCCCCAACGGGCGAAACAACACCCTCTACCCGGGCCTGAATGCCGAATACCGGGTTCGCATGGCCCGTTTCAACCCGGCGGATTACCGGCTGGTGTCTGCGCAGGGCAATGAAGTGAAGGCCAGTGTGCTGGACCACCTGCGCACCGGCGTGGCTGCCGTGAAGTCACTCTGAGGGAGTGGGGGCCTAGTAAAAACCCGAATCCGGTCTGCAGAGCCAAGCCCCTCGTTGTAGGGGTTTGGGTTTGCTGCAACACTTTTCCCATCATCCGTCCACAGACACGTGACAAGAGCAGGGAATCGCATGGCAGTCCGGAAAACCACGGTGGGAGATTTGAGTCAGTTGCTGCGCGCAAGGCGCCGTGAACTGGGTTTGACCCAGCGCGATCTGGGTGAACGGCTGGGCATTGACCAGCGCACAGTGTCAGCCCTGGAGAAACGGCCGGGCTCCATCAGCGTGAACCGGCTGTTTGCCGTGTTCAATGCCCTCGACATGATGGTGTACACGTCGAACGACACACGGGATGAATCGCACCTTCAGCGGTACTTTCCCGAGCTGTCTGCCCAGCGCATGCGGCGAATGTTCTAAACCGCAGGCCCAGCCAAGCCCCGATTATTCGACCGAGAAGCTGGACCCACACCCACAGGTTGTTTTGGCCTGCGGGTTGTGAAACACGAAACGAGAACCCATCGTGTGGCTTTCGTAGTCAATGGTGGTGCCTTCCAGGTACGGGGCGCTGAACGGGTCCACAAACAGTTGAATGTAGGGGTTCACGTCCACCCGAATGTCATCGTCGGCCAGTTCTTTGGCCAAATCAATCTTGTACTCAAACCCCGAGCAGCCGCCACCCTGCACATACAGCCGAATCATGGCAGGTTTGTGCATGTTGTCGCGCAAATCCAGAATGCGTTCCTGGGCTGCGTCGCTCAGGTGGATTGTGCATTGGGGGGTGTCAGTCAGTGATTCCATACGTATCAGATGAGGTCGATGGCGGCTTTTTCAATGTCACAACTCGAAATTCGCCATTCGCCTTTGGGAAACTTCTCAAGCAGATAGTACACGTTCCACAGCACCATGTTCTGGTCGACCATCTGCACCGCGTGGATCACCCGTGGCCCCTGGCTCTGGAATTTCACAAACTGGACTGAAGAGGGCCGATACACGACCGAGTAGTCACGTTTGACCATGGTGACAAAGGTGTTGGGGTCCCGGAACAGACGTTGCACCGAGGGGCTGGCCAATTTGAAGGCACTGGGCGCGTCATCGTTCTGGAAGGCCTTCAGTTGGGCTTCAATCACTGCCTGGCTGGCGGAGCGGTCCTGTTCTTCGGCGGCCATGGCCTTGTGCGTTGCTGCAAAACCCAAGCCCAGCACGATCATCACCAACCAGATTTTCCACACGCGGGCCCGGAAGCTGGTTTCCCTGTCTTCCATGCGGGTTCCTCCTGCTGCTAACCCTGAAAGTTGAGTGTGCCATGCCCGCGCGCGCACCTCAAGGGGGGTTGAATCCAGCCCGTCTTTGTGCGGGTAAAACTAGGGAACCCAAACCGGAGTCAGCCGTGCCCCCAGCCTTGTTTTCTGGCCTTTGCCGAATCGTCGGCGTGTGCCTTGCTTCTGCTTCTTTGCTGTCTTTCACGGCGGGCCCCGCTGCCCATGCGGCTGAGCCGGCCGTGGTGCCCCAGCCCACCCAAACCATGCCCCTGCGGTGGATTGTGAACACAGGGGAGTTGCCGATCGAGCGGGTGTTGACCGCTTTAAACCTGCGCTTGGGGGTGCCGGTGAAAGTGGTGCGCCCCATGTTGCAGCCGGGCAGCACCTTGGTGGAGTTGGGTCGATTGCCTCTGCTGGGTAACCTGCAGCAGGTTCAGGACGTTGCCGCCGTGCTGGGGAATATCCCGGGCGTCGTCTTCGCCAGCCCCGACCTGTCGCTGAGGCGTGCTGCCGTGCCGGCGCCCAACGACCCCTTGTATCAGTCCGCGCAAGCAGCCTATCTGGACCAAGGCGCCTACGCAGCCCTCAACATGCGTCGGGCATGGCTAACTACCCGTGGCAGCGCATCAGTCACCGTGGCTGTGCTGGATTCTGGGGCGTTGTACCAGCACCCGGAGTTGAAGGGGCGGCTTTTGCCGGGTTACGACTTTGTGTCTCAGGTAACCCCCATGACGGGCACCCGCGAAACAGGTACTTTCAGCACCAGCGGGTCCAATGATGGCGATGGGCGCGATGCCGATGCCTCTGACCCGGGTGACGCACCGCCTGCAGGCTTTCGTTGCCCGGACACCAGCACCACAAGCTCATTCCACGGCACCGCTGTGGCCTCTGTGCTGGCCGCGCAAAGCAACAATGGCAATTTTCTGACTGGCATGGACTGGAATGCGCGAGTGCTGCCAGTGAGGGTGTCCGGGCGCTGCGGCATTGCCTTCTCATCGGACATTGCCGACGCCATGTATTGGGCGGCAGGCACTGGGCGCTCGGTCGCTGGTGTGCCCGCCAACCCCAACCCAGCCCGTATTCTGAATTTCAGTTTCGCGGGGGACAGCCCTTTTGCCGGTGCCTGCGCGCGTGATGCGGTGGGCGTGGCTATCGCCCAGTTACGCGCCCAAGGCGTGTTGGTGGTGGTGTCGGCAGGCAACAACAATGGTGGCCCAATTCAGTTCCCGGCCAACTGCCCCGGTGCGGTGGCTGTGGGGGCTGCTTCCAGTGATGGCCGTTTGGCTGCCTATTCGGCCAAGGGCACAGCCTTGGGTGTGGTCACCTTGACCGCACCGGGCGATGCCCAAGCCCGTTATGTGGGGGCCAACAACAGCGGGGTGGCTTCGGGTGCCAACCGTGGACAACCCAGCGCAACAGGCCACAATACCCTGTTGTTCCAGGGCACCAGCTTTTCAGCGCCCCTGGTGGCCGGGGCATTGTCGCTTGTCATGGCTGCGCGGCCCGATTTTACGGCCCAACAGGCTTTGGATACCTTAGTGGCCACAGTCAGGCCTTACCCTGCGGGTGCTGACTTCCGGTTTGGCTTGCTGGGCGGCTTTTCCCGGTCCAATTGCACCAGTTCCAGTTGTGGCCGGGGTTTGATCGACCCCGTCGCGGCTATCGAGTCTGCCGTCAAGGATCGGCCCGTGGCCAATGTCCCGCAGTCTGTGCTTGCCACCTCCAGCGGCGGTGTTGTGATTGACGCCAGCTTGTCATCCAATGCAGCCCGGGTGAGCAGCGGCCTGACCTACCGATGGGATCAAACACAAGGCAACCCCACCGTGCTGCAATCGGTCACCTCCCCTGTGCTCACCGTGCAGTCTGGCCTTGCGGGCAATGTGGCGCAGTACCGGCTCACGGTGACCGACACCCAAACCAACCAAACACATGCCAGTGAGGTGCGGGTGGTGTCGGCTGGCGCTGATGAGCGCACCTTTTCCGCAAGCGGCAGCTCCGCTGGGGGCGGCTCGGTGGTTACCCCCAGCGAAACCGGCGGCAGCAGCGGTTCCGCATCCACCAGTGCTGGGGGTGGCGGTGGGGGCGGTGCATTCGGTTTGCCGGGCCTGTGTTTAATGGCTTTGCTGATGCTGCTGTGGCACCAGCCTAAAGCAGCAGGCAGGGGCCTGCGTCGTTAAAAGCCCACGCCCCAAGGCCTTGGGGCGGTGACGGACAGGCAAGTGGGATAGAATCTTTCCTCAATTGCACGGTCACACACGGGTCCGGTCCGTCATATGTCTGCATGAACAAACCCAACACTGCCCTGGCCTTGCGCTGGGAATACGCCTGCGTGGCGGCCATCATTGCCCTTTGGGCATTCATCATGATCTCCAAGATCGGGGTGGGGCTTATTGCGGGCTTGGCCATTTTTTCCATGACCCGCTTTGCGCGCCGGTCTTTCCAGCGCCTGTTTGGCGACCCCCCGGTGCAACGTGACAAGGTGGCCTTGCGCTGGGCCTTGGCATTTCTGCCCACCCTGCTCACCACCATGGTGGTGGTGCTGGGGGTCACGCTTCTTGTGTTGGGTTTCGGGGCAGCCTTGCGGTTCGTGTTTGAAAGCGTCAGCACCCAGGGCCCCCAATTGATTGAGGAGGCCATACGCAGCATCAACACCGTGGCGGGTAGCCTGCCACCCGAAATTCGGGACAAAATCCCAGGCAACTCTCAGGAGTTTTTCGAGATGTTGCGCCACGCCACGGGCGACATTATGGGCTACGCCCGCAACTTCGGCGGCGCCAGTTTTTTCATCTTTTTGCAGTTGGTGTTCGCCCTCATTCTCGGCGTGTCCGCAGCGCTGATGACCGCTGCACCCGAAGGCAAGCCCCTGGCCCGTACCTGGATGGAGGTGATGGAGCGATACGTGCGCTGCTTCACCCTGCTGATGGGCGCGCAGGTGTACGTCAGTATCTGGAACACCTTATGTACCGCGGTGTTCATCTACGGCATTCTGCCGTCCTTCGACGTGGTGCTGCCGTTTCGCGAACTGCTGCTGATGTTCACGGCCATTGCCAGCCTGATTCCCGCTGCGGGCAACATCATGGCCAACACGCTCATTCTGGTGCTTACCATCCGGTTTGGTGTCTTTGTCGCCTTGGGGTCGGTCATCTACCTGTTTGTGATCCACAAACTGGAATACTTCGTCAACGGCTACATCATCGGCCGCAATGTGCAGGCCAGCGTGCCTGAAATGCTCATCGCCATCATTCTGGGCGAAGTAGCCTTTGGCCTGCCCGGGTTGATTACTGCGCCCGTGACCTATGCGTTTTTGAAAATGCACTGGCAGAAGTGGGGGTGGGTGTGAGTCTGTCCCAGTTTAAAAATCCGGCACTTTACCTGGCTCTTTCAGCATTTTTCCTGCCCATCAAGCCTGCACCGGTAAATCTTTTTCTTGTGGCCGCATTAATCACATTGCTACTGCAAAGCGAGGTGCTTCAGCGCCTCAAGTATGCTTTACTTCATCCCATAAGCCTATCCGCCTTTGCGTTGTTGGCCTACTTGTTGTTGACCATAGCATGGCCGGAAAGCACTTGGGAGGAGGCTCAAGGCTACATCAGCAAGTATGCGCGTTTTGCTTTATTGCCATTCATTGCTCTTATGGCTTCTCGTGATGAAGACCGTATCGCTGTTTTTGACGCCTTCTCACTGGGTGTTGCAGTCAGTGTGGCAGCTAGTATCGCATTGCAGCTGGGTTGGTTGCCTGGCGAAGGTTCCACTTATTTCAAGATGTATCTCACTCACAATTTCTTCATTGTCATGGCAGCGGCCTACGCTGTATGGCGTATTGAGCGATCTTGGGGGCTGTGGCCGGTCGGAGTCAGAGTATCGTTTCTCGCTTTATGTGCTGTTTGCTTCTATAACTTCCTGTTTATGGTGGAAGGGCGTTCGGGCTGGGTAGCTATGGCCTGTATTCCGTTGGTATTGGCTGCACGTCGAACTGGTTTCAAAGGCGTGCTGGGCACAGTCCTCGTGTTGGCTGCTCTGTCATGGGCTTTGTACGAATGGGTTCCGTTTGTTCATGCTCGAATCGGTTCTGCCATTCTTGAAGCCCAGCAATTCATGAACGGCCAAGCTGTGTCGGTCGATACCAGCAATGGCCGTCGGCTCAATTTCTGGATGTGTTCCTTAGAGGCTATACAGGCTGCGCCGTGGTTCGGTCACGGCATGGGTGGGTTTGGCCCCGCCATTGAACCATGTGCTCAGCGTGTTGGGCTGTGGGTGTTCGATAACCCCCACAATCAGTACCTATTGTTTGCTGTTCAGGGCGGCCTTATGGCCTTGTTGTTGTATGCGGTGTTTGCATTCAACGTAGCCCGAGCAGGCAGCCCACACAAAACCACCTTGCTGTGCATATTGGTGGCTTACCTAGTGCTCAACGGTTTGAATTCATTCCATTACGATTTTGCAGAAGGCGTATTTTTCTTGTATGCGATTGGGTTGATGGCATTTGCTGATTTGAACAAGGAATCGAAAACTTGAATACCAAAACGGCCTTGATACTGGGCGTCACCGGACAGGACGGTGCCTATCTCGCCCATTACCTGTTGTCCAAAGGTTATCGGGTCGTTGGCGCCTCTCGCGATGCTCAAGTGGCCAATCTGAAGAATCTGCATACCCTGTCTATTGAATCGCAAGTGGAAATGGCATCCGTGTCCATTTCGGATTTTCGGAGTGTCTATCAATTATTGCTACGCGTTCAACCCGATGAGGTGTACAACCTCGCAGGTCAGACCTCAGTTGGTTTGTCGTTTGAACAGCCCGTAGAGACTTTAGAAAGTATCTCTGTGGGTACATTGAATTTGCTGGAAGCGATTCGTTTTACCGACCGCCCTATCCGTTTTTATAGTGCAGGGTCTAGCGAGGTATTTGGGGACACCAATGGGGCACCAGCCAATGAGAACACCCCTTTTCGCCCGCGCAGCCCATATGCCACTGCCAAGGCTGCTGCACATTGGCAAGTTGCCAACTATCGAGAGGCTTACGGTTTAAATGCTTGCACCGGTATCTTGTTCAACCATGAAAGTCCTTTGCGTCCTGCTCGCTTTGTGACGCAAAAAATTGTGGCAGGTGCGGTCATGATTTCAGAAACAAAGCAGGGTCGCTTAAAGCTCGGCAATATCGATATTTCAAGAGATTGGGGATGGGCCCCAGACTACGTTCAAGCAATGTGGCTAATGTTGCAGCAGTCACAGCAGGATGACTATGTCATCGCTACAGGACGAACCGTATCTCTAAAGTACTTTATCGAGTTGGCATTCAGGGCGGTTGGACTTGATTGGCACGAGTGGGTGGATTCTGATCCTGGGCTGTTCAGACCCTCCGATCTGACCGAGGGCAGGGCTGACCCGAGTAAAGCCAAAATCCACTTGGGTTGGCAATCCACTATTCAGATCGAGGAAATCGTGGAGCGTATGGTTCAGGCTCAACTTGGAGACTTCCCTCCAGCAGGTGGAAGTAGGCCATGATCGCGTTTGATGGAATTGTTTTTTCGCTACAGCGTTATGGGGGCATTTCTGTATATTTCAACGCCTTGATGTCTGAGGTTGCAGCTAGGCACGAACCATTCAAACTCTTGTTGCCCAATAAAAACCTGATTGGCAAACCTGCGGTGGGATTGCAGTCGCATTATTCGTACTACCCGCCCAGATGGCTGGAACGTTATCGAGATGTTGAGATTGATGATAGTTTATTTCACTCCTCGTATTACAGGCTTCCCAAGCAGCGTCACACAAAGTCAGTAGTCACGGTGTATGACTTCACCTACGAGCGGTATTTTTCGTATAAGCAAAAGATTGTGCATTCATGGCAAAAGTTTCGTGCCGTTCGGGCTGCGGATGTAGTTCTGTGTATTTCCAATAGCACTCGGCGCGACTTGTTGGCCTATCTTCCTGATGTCAATCCCGCCAAGGTTAAAGTGACTCATTTGGCGGCCAATCCAGTCTTTTTTGACCTCTGTGCTACTGCAGTCGACTTACCAGTCAATCGAGCGGCGCTGTCAGACGGATTTATCTTGTTCGTAGGGGCTAGGTCAACTTACAAAAACTTTATGCCGGTAGTTCATGCGCTGGCGGACTCACACCTTCACTTGGTCTGTGTCGGTGGTGGCGCATTCACCGATCAAGAAATGCAGGTTTGCGAACAGCGATTACACGGACGCTATCATCATCTGCCATGGGCGGATGAGCAAGTGCTCCGCCAGTTGTATCGTTCGGCCGTCTGTTTTGTTTTTCCTTCCTTGTACGAAGGTTTTGGTATCCCGGTGGTGGAGGCCATGGCATCGGGCTGCCCAGTGATTGCCAGTAACGTGTCGTCAATTCCTGAAGTGGCTGGAAAAGCAGGAATTCTGCTCAACGAGGTATCTGCCGATTCGCTGCGCAAGGCGATAGAGCAAGTTCAATCGCCCAGCCAACGTCTCGATATGGTTGAACTTGGAAAGCTTCAAGCCGCGCAATTCACATGGACCCGTTGCGCTGAGGCCACCTTGGATACATATCGGTCGATCGGTGCCTGCAGGTAAGCCATATGTTAACTGCTGATCACAAGCGGGTGCTTATCCTGTCCCAATGGTTTCCACCCGAGCATGCCCCCATCGGCTACATGCTTAAGGAGTTGGCGGAGCATCTCGCCGGGCAAGGGTTCCATCTTGAGGTAGTGACTGGCTTTCCCAACCATCCCACTGGGCGGGTTCAGTCGCCCTATGTTAAGAAGTGGCGATTGGTTGAGAAGCTCAACAACATCACGATCACGCGTTTGTGGTTGTTCACGTCCGAGCGGCGCAGCTTGATCACCCGGGCGCTCAATTTTCTGTCATTTGTCCTTCGGTCATTCCTGTATCTGCTGACCTGCCCAAAACCTGATCTGGTGTTTGCAGTATTGCAGCCTTTGCCCGTGGGCGTCATGCTGTTGTTGGTCGCTAAGCTGCGCGGGTTCAAGGTGGTGTTCAATGTTCAAGACCTTCACCCCGATGTCATGGTCGACCTCGGCCTCATTCGCAATACAGCACTGATTGCACTGCTCAGATGGATGGAGCGCAAGGCTTATGCCCGTGCAGACGCGCTGGCTGTCATTTGCGAGGGTTTCAAGCAGCATGTACGTGGTCAAGGGGCTATTCGGCCTGTGGCGGTTATCCCCAACTGGATTGATGTGGATGAAGTTCATCCCGACCCAGCAGCCGGTGCGGTGTTTTTAACCGCACAAGGCCTTGACCCCGCAAAACCTGTGGTGCTGTATGCGGGCACCATCGGCCATGTGTCCGGTGCTCAGGTCGTGATCGAAGCTGCCCGGCAGTTACCCAACATCCAGTGGTTGTTTGTGGGTGAAGGTCCTGTCTTGTCGGGTCTGAGAGATCAGGCTCACGGCATGAGCCACATCCATTTTTTACCCTTTCAGCCACGCCAACAACTCAACGCGGTGCAAAACTGCGCCACCCTGTCGTTGGTCAGTTTGTTGCCTGGCAAGGGCACCTATTCAGTGCCCAGCAAAGTATTGGGTTACATGGCGGCTGGCAAACCGGTGCTGGCCAGTGTGGATGCCGGTAGCGAAACAGCCCACCTGGTGAACAGCGCTGGTTGTGGGTGGGTTGTTCCAGCAGGTGATGCAACCGCTTTGGCCGACGCTGTACAAGCGCTGCTGAATGACCCGGTTGCTGCGCAAACAATGGGCCAGAAAGGCCGTGTCCACCTGGAAAGCCGCTACACCCGGAGCGCTGTTTGCACCCAGTACGAAAACCTGTTCCGGCAAACATTGTCATGATCACCATTCGTACTGCCAATCCCGAAGACGTTCCTGCCATTGTAGATGTGCACATTCAAGCCTTCCCGGGATTTTTCCTCACATTGATGGGGCGACCATTTTTGCGCTTGCTGTACCACGGTTTCATGCAATCCAGGCAGGGCATGGTTCATGTAGCGGTTAATGGGCAGGGGCATGTTGTGGGGTTTGTGGCTGGCACATCGCAACCGCAGGGTTTTTTCACGCAGTTGCTCGTCAAGCAGTGGTTTCGTTTTGGTTTGGCTGCCGTGTGGCCGCTGCTCCGAAGACCTTCGCTGGTGGGTATCAAATTGTGGTCTGCCCTGTTTTACCGTGGAGAAAGCCTCCCCGACCTTCCGAATGCGGCCCTGCTTAGCAGCCTGGGGGTGCATCCGCAGGCCCACCGGCAAGGTTTGGGGCGCCAGTTGGTGGCTGCTTTTGTGGCATGGTCCGTACGGCAAGGTTGTCCGGCGGTGTATCTCACCACCGATCAAAGTAACAACACCAAAGCCAATGCTTTTTATCTGGAGTGCGGCTTCCAGTTGGCGGGTACCTGCAAACGGCCACCTAACCGTATACTTAATCGATACTTACTTCGAATCCAGCCATGAGTGCTTTGCCCTTTTTGCCCTTTGCCTTGCCTGAAATCGGCGAAGAAGAAATTCAGGAGGTGGCCACCTGCCTGCGGTCTGGTTGGTTAACCACAGGGCCCAAAACACGTCAGTTTGAGCAAGACTTTGAAGCCGTTCTCAATACGATGAACCCAGAGTTACCGCCGGTGCAGGCCATTGCTGTGAACTCTGCCACAGCGGGTTTACATCTCGCCCTAGAGGCGTTGGGTGTTGGACCAGGCGATGAGGTGATCGTACCCACGCATACCTTTACGGCCACAGCCGAAGTGGTGCGGTACATGGGCGCTGATGTGGTCTTGGTCGATGTTTTACCCGGCAGTCTCAACATCGATCTGCAAGCAGCGCGCAAAGCCATTACTCCGCGCACCAAGGCCATCATGCCTGTACACTACGCGGGCTTGGCAGTTGACATGCCTGCGCTGTTGGCATTCGCTCAAGAGTTCAATCTCAAAGTGGTGGAAGACGCAGCCCATGCGTTTCCCACCATGCACAACGGTGTGGCCGTTGGGAAATTCCAAAGTGATGCCGCGGTGTTCAGCTTTTATGCTAACAAAACCATGACCACCGGCGAAGGCGGCATGGTGGTGTCCCGCCATCCAGAGCTGATTGCCCGTGCAAAAACCATGCGCTTGCACGGCATCAATCGGGATGTATTTGATCGCTTTACCGCTAAAACGCCGAGCTGGTATTACGAAGTGGTGGCACCAGGTTTTAAATACAACCTGACCGATATTGCCTCCGCCATTGGTATTCACCAGCTCAAAAAGTCCAGTCAGTTTCAGGAACGGCGCGAGGCCATTGCCAATCGATACTCCGAGGCATTGGCTGACCTGCCGCTGGTATTGCCAGAACATGCGGGCCCCAATGGTCTGCATGCCTGGCACCTTTATGTAGTGCGCCTTTCAGACTACACCTCCAAAACCCGCGACGAGGTGGTCGAGGCTTTGTATGCTGAGGGTATTGGCTGCAGCGTGCACTATATCCCTCTGCATTTGCAGCCCTATTGGCGCGACCGTTATTCGCTCCAAGCCAGCGATTTCCCAGTCAGCCAAAAAGCCTATGAGCGCATGCTGTCCATACCCTTGTATTCCAAAATGACGGATGCGGATGTCGAGCGAGTAATCGCAGCAATGCGCGTGGTGTTTGCCGATGCTTAAGCGCCTGTTTGACATCGCCGCCAGTTTGGCTGGTTTGGTCGTGTTGTCGCCCGTGCTGGTTGTTATTGCGGTGCTCATCAAGTGCGATTCGCCGGGCCCGGTCTTTTTCCGCCAGGAACGGATCGGGCGTGGTGGCGTGCCGTTTCGTATTCACAAGTTTCGAACCATGACTGTGCAGGCACCCAGTTTGGGTCCGCAAATCACCATCGGAAACGACAGTCGAATTACCCGCATTGGCGGGTTTCTTCGCCATTACAAGCTCGATGAATTGCCGCAATTGCTGGACGTATTGTTGGGCAGCATGAGCATTGTCGGCCCAAGGCCAGAGGTGCCCAAGTATGTAGCACTTTACCCTGCCGACATTAAACAAACAGTGCTGTCTGTTCGCCCTGGTATCACCGATCTAGCTTCGATTGAGTACCGCAGTGAAAGTGAACTTCTGGGCAAAAGCAGCAACCCGGAACACACCTACATTCATGAGGTGATGCCGGCCAAACTGAAGTACTGTGTACAGTATGTTGAGCAACAAAGTTTAATGCTCGACATCCGCATTATTCTCCGAACTTTTTTGGCCATTTTGAAGTAGGGCATTGTGGGTGTCTGCCTCGGGCTGATACCCATCCACCAAGCGCAGCAGCAACTGTTTCAATGCGGGCACATCACGGCTCTCCATGATGTGCTGTAACGTGGTCACCTCTTGTTCAACAGCCTCGTCTGTCAGGTGGGCCTCGTGGGCTTTCATGATTTTCGGATGGTCCGTGGGCTGGGGGTTGTGTCCGATCAACAATTCCTCGTACAGCTTTTCGCCCGGGCGCAGGCCGGTCACCTTGATTTCAATGTCGCCCTCGGGCTGCGCATCCGTCTTTGGGGTGTAGCCCGCCAGTTTAATCATTCGAATGGCCAAGTCCACAATGCGAATAGGCTCGCCCATGTGTAGCACAAATACTTCACCGCCTTGGGCCATGGCCCCAGCCTGAATTACAAGCTGAGCCGCTTCCGGAATGGTCATGAAATAGCGTGTTACTTCCGGATGGGTAATGGTGACCGGCCCCAGCTTGGCAATTTGCTGCCGGAACAGGGGCACCACAGAGCCACTGGAGCCCAGCACATTTCCAAACCGCACCATGCAAAACCGAGTCGTTACATGGGGTTTGGCCGCAAGCGCCTGCAAGGCCAATTCAGCCAGTCGTTTGCTGGCCCCCATGATGTTGGTGGGGCGCACGGCTTTGTCGGTGCTGATGAGCACAAAGTCAGCCACGCCCGTTTCGGCGGCCACTTGTGCGGTAATGCGTGTACCCAAAAAATTGTTGCGTACGCCCTCAAACGGGTTCAACTCCACCAAGGGCACATGCTTGTAGGCCGCCGCATGGTACACCGTGTGTGGCCGCACAGCAGCAAACACCTCTCGCAGCCGTTTGGCATCCCGCACATCGCCCAAAATTGGCGACAGTTCGACCCCTTGGTAAAAGCTGTTCACCCGCTGTTCCAGCTCGTGGTGAATGCTGTACAAGGCAAACTCGTTGTTTTCCAGCAGCACCAAGCGGTTGGGGCGGGTGGCCAGCACCTGCCGACACAATTCCGAGCCAATGCTGCCGCCCGCACCGGTCACCACCACCACCTTGCCGTGGTTTTTGCGGTTCAACAATTCCACGTTGGGTGGCACATGTCCGCGGCCCAGCAGGTCATCAATGTCCAGTTCGCGAATGGAGGCATGCTGGTCGCCCAGAGTTAGACCTGCTGTTTGGATGTGTACCGGCAAGCCCTGGCACTGCTCAATAATTTGTTTTCGTTTGCCCTCCGAGCCTGCTCCCAGTGCAATCACTAGGTCCGACACCTCGTAATTCACAATCACGTCCCGCAACTGCGCACTGGAAAATACCCGGTGACCCAGCATGTTACGGCCTACCAGTTGTGGGTCATCGTCCACAAAGCCCAGTTGCAGGTACTCCGGCGACGCTTTCAGGGCTTCGGACAGGCGTATGGCTTCATCGCCGGCACCCACAATCAGCAAACGCCGACGCAATAGGCGCAGGCGTGGATCCAACTCAGCAGAGCGAAGCCAGAAACGCGCAAATGTACGGGAAAGAACAATAAAGGCTATCAAAACTAGCGCCTGGAGTACACCCAGTGAGCGCGGGATTGGCTCGATGTGAAATAAAACCAAAAGAGTTGTGTAGATAAATGAATAGCAGATTCCCGCCTTTGCTATATTAAACAGTGTGGACAAATCTGTGTACCTAAAAATGGCGCGATACAGTCCGAAACGAATAAAGATGGGCAAGGCTAAAATTGGACCAAAAATATAAGGGAGCCATTCAATTCCAGATGGCGTGTGTATGGAATCAATTCTAATGCAGTAGGCTATCCAGGTGGATAGCAGTCCAAGGAATAAATCCGTGGTCGCTGCTATGCTCTGTTTTTTGCGCAACGTAAGTCTGGTAAGCGATTTAGGATTCATATTGTTTTCAGAAAAGGTGTCTGTGATTTAAGTTCGATATTACAGCAATTATTTGTAATTATACTAATTGATTATTTAAGCTATGAAAAATAAAAAAATTGGATTATTCTTGGTGCATAATTATAATAAAGACAGAGACTCTTTCGACAAGAGCCGTCAAGATTTTGATGAATTGGTTGGCGGCCTGAGTTCGGAGATGGTTTATGGTCAGTATGGTTGGCAACCGGAGGTGGCACCATTATCGAGATGGCGATTTTTTTGTAGAACGGTGCGATATATTGCTCTGCAAGTGTCTTGGAGTGGATATTTGAGTGACCGCAGGTCTAAGCTTCGAATAATTCTGTCGTTTGTTCCTACGCTTTTTAAATCTTTAGGTTTATCAAAAAGCGGGTCAAGTTTAAGAAAAAGAGCTTGTATTGAAGGTTTTGTGACGGATAAACATATTCGTTGCTGGAGCAGGGCTTTAGAAGAAAAATGTAGTTTGGCAATCATTTTTGAGGATGATGCAATAATTGATAGGAGTTCTTTGATTAACCTCGTTAGGGTTTTGAGTAGTAAGATTATCGACTTTCAGGACGCGTTATACGTTGACTTGGCGGGTGGCTTTCCTTTGGAGAAGGTGAGTGGGGGTTTGCTAAAAAATAATGAAAAGCTGCCCGCTGATTGGATTCACCTGGTACGTCCCATAACGAATACTGCTTGCGTGTATGCAGTTAACGATAAACTTATCGAGTATTTTTTGAGCCGTGCTCTTTCGAGTCCAGCTATGCGAGAGTTGCCAATAGACTGGTTTATGAATAACATTTTTCTAAGGTCGGAAAAGGAAGGCTTCAAGGTAAGTTGCTTCCATGCATTTCCGTCGGTTTTTGAGCACGGGAGTTTTACTGGTAAATATCCTTCTTGGGGGGCTGTCCTTTGATTCGGTATTGGAATCCGAGCTGAGCTAAAAAAACATTTTTATTTATTACCGCATTGATTAGAATCGCGGCGATTAACTGTGAAATTAGCGCGCTAATCGCTGCTCCTGACAGTCCATATCTGGGAATTAAAATAACTCCAAGCAAGAAAGAGGTCGTTGCACCCAAAGTAGTCTTTATCAATGCTAATACCCCATTTCTTTCCATGACTATCAGCATTTGATTTGCTGACCCAAGGAACATTGGGAGTGCGATAAGGGCATAGATTTTTAGTATTTCAATACAGGTTGCATACGTGTCTCCGTAGAGCGTCGTAATGATAAAGCTGGAGGATATATAAATAGTAAATGAGCTTGCTAGTCCTATGAAAAGATATGCTCTAAAAATGATGGTTATTCGCCTGCAGTATTCAATTGAATTTACGCTAAGTCGAGCTAGGCGAGGGGAGATAATTGTGTTAAGGACCACTGCTAATGTTCCAAATGCCGTGACTATTGGTGTTAATGCGCTATAATAGCCGAGCTGAGTCGAGTCAAGATATTTAATGATAAGAAAGTGATCTAGTCGCATATAGGCGGCTATTGCGAGTCCGCTAATCGCGTAAGGTAGGGCCTCCTTTATTTGATGGATTGCTGTTCTAATGTTTGGTTGAAAATTAGTGTCGCGCTCTGTGAATTTATAGACGCTGTAGAGTACTAGGGATGCTGTTGCGAACTCAATAGAGACCAGTATGGCTAAAGTTATAAGTGAGCATTCATTTGAGATGAAGTATATTTTTACAATGCTTAGAGCCATCACCGAAACATTTTTGCTTATAACCGTATTTTTATTCTTGTTGTTAGCTTGAAACCAAAGGTCTACTGTCTCTAATGGAAAGATTAATACGCTTATAGCAACAATAATAGCTATTGTTTCGTCCGGGTGTGAGTCTATTGCATATTGAGCGTATGCAATCAACATGACGCCAAAAATAAGAGCAATGGTAAATCGCGTCACAAAAACATTACTAAGAACCTCATTTTTTCTTTCGGGCCTTCTACTTAATTCTAGCACTGTGGGGCCGTCAAAGCCAAAACTTACTATCGTTTGAAGAATTAATAGGGACGATAGACCGTATGCAAGTTTGCCATACTGTGCAGGACCAATTTCCCTAGCGATCCAGGCGTTCAAGAAGATTGCGACAAGGATTTTCAGTCCTCTGTCTATAAGAAGCCAAGATCCGTCCGAAATGATGTGCTTTAGAGTAGGTTTTTTCATTTAAATTTATTCAATTGATCTCTCAATCTCCTTGCTATTGAGTAAATTTTTGGAAATCTTCTTAGATAAATAAGGAGGGTCGATATAAATCCGATTTTTAAAACTTTTTTGTAGATTATATTTTGGTATTTATGATCAAAAGCTATTGCTGGTGGATGTTTCTCAATTGATGTATATTTATGATCTGGGTTGAAGCTAATATAATCTGGTTTGCATCCTGAGGTGTTCGTTGAGTTAATTCCAAATCCGATGTTGTCTACAAGGGATTTTTTTGGAACGATTGAAAGACCGTCATTTTTAAAGTGGGCGAATTGCCACTGATGATCCCATGTTGGAATCAGGTTGAGTTCGGTACATTCGAATACCTGTTTCCAATAAATCTTTTCTTTCGGTTTTAATTTACTGGCGTTGAGCCATTCTCTCCAATTCTTTAATGAGACGTCATAGAGTGACCATGCTCTTCTCCAACTAGCCCAACCCCAAACGTGTACTGTTCTTGAGAAAAGGTAGTCGTCATCTGGTTGGTAGTAAACTTCTGTTAAGTTCATTCCAGAAATTGATAGCACAGAGTCGCAGTGTTTGTACTCGGAAAGCATTTCATCGCAAAATTTAAAAAATGAAATGCTGGGTATGGTGTCATCTTCTAAGATAATTCCTTGCTCTTCATGAGAGAAAAACCAATCTATTGCTGATGATACGGCTCCTTTGCAGCCTCTGTTTTCTGATAAATAGCGTTGATGTACTTCGCAGTCCCAGTCTACTGTATTAAGAATATTTTTGACTTCAGCAATTTTGTTTTCATCATCATTGTGGCTGCTTCTTTTTCCATCGCAGGAAATGTATAACTTTTTGGGTTTTACATTTCTTATCGACTCTAAGGCTATTTTGGTGAACTCGGGTCTATTAAATACAATTAGTAGAACTGGGTTTTTTGTTTCATACATTTTGATCATCCGAGGTGATGGGTGATTGGGTGCGCAAACTTGTTAAAATACACTTAAGCTTCTCTGCGGCGCCTAAGCATGTGTTGAAGAATTTATGATTCGCAGTGGTTAAAAGTGCAGCTTTCTGTTTATGAGCTTTCAGACTATAGTTTCGCGGAGTTAAGCTAGAAACAGCCGTTTTTTTCATTTTTGTTGCTTTTTGAGTCAAGCTTTTACACACTTTGGGCTCAACAAGCTACACCTTGGGCATGAAGAGCGCATTTTCTTTTGTTGGTGATCAGTAGATTGGCAATGGCAAACAGCATGTACGGCTGGGCCGTGTTCTTTGCCAGACCTATGTATCGGATCTTCTTCAAACCAAAAATGTTTTTGATGTAATGGAACGGATGCTCTAAGCTGACCCTTATTGAGAATTTCATCCGCTCCAGTAAGCAGGTGACTTGGTCTACACATTTCTTGCCTGTGGTCTTGCGCTTGCTCGGCCGTATGCCCGCACACCATGTTGCGTTCGAGTTGGTGTTTACTTGTGTGGGTTTTTCAATGCCGTGGTAACTTGTATCGGCAAACTCTAGCTTCTCTTCCCCGTGCAACAGGCCAAGGCCTTTGGTGATGTTGGCCGTGTTGGCGGATTTTGTTTGCAATGTATGAACTGCCCCATTGCGGGCGTCCACGTTGATGTGGGCTTTCATTCCAAAGTGCCACTCATTGCTCCTTTTGGTCTGATGCATCTCAGGGTCGCGCTCTTTATCCCTGTCCTTGCTCAAAGAGGCAGCAAGGATAATGGTGCCATCGACCACCGCGCCATCTTTGGAAATCGAACCCTGCATGTTCAGAAGGTTGGCGATGGTGGCAAACACTTGTTTGGTCAACTGGTTGTCTTCAAGCAAGCAGCGAAACTTCATCAAATTCGTGGCATCGGGCGTTTCTTTCGCGCTCAAAGCAATGCCTCCACAATTGCGTATGACCATGCACTCGTGGATCGCATCCTCAATGCCTTCATCGGGAAGATCAAAGCACTGCTGGGCTATATACATTCGAAGCATCGTGTATATACTGCGAGGCGGACGCCCAAGGCTTGTGGACTTGGGATAGTGCGGCTCAAGCTCGACAATGAACTCTTCCCACAGGGTAATGCGCTCGATCTCCGCAAGGAATCGATCACGCTGAGTCTTAAGTTTTTTGCCGCTGTATTTGGCTTTGGAGAAAGAGCGGTGCCTCATGGATACTGGAAGTTATGACAACTACTCTAGTTTACTCATCTCCACAAAATCCGAAGAACTCAGCGAAATAAATCAATATTGCCCTAGATAAAATCTTCATATCACACCTTTAAAATACTCAATTGTTTTCTGTAGGCCGTCCTCAAGTTTCACCGTCGGTTCCCAGTCTAGCTTTTCTTTCGCTAGTTCAATATTTGGCTTCCTTTGCTTGGGGTCGTCCTGTGGTAAATTTTTGAACGTGACTTTACTCTTAGAGTCTGTTAACTCAATGATCTTGTTGGCAAGTTCGATCATTGTAAACTCACAAGGATTGCCGAGATTTACTGGGCCTATGAATTCTGGATCGGTATTCATTAGTCGAACAAATCCATTAATTAAGTCGTCAACGTAACAGAAGCTGCGTGTCTGGCGTCCATCTCCGAAAATGGTTATGTCTTTTCCTTGTAGGGCTTGCACGATGAAATTGCTCACAACTCGCCCATCGTTGGGGTGCATTCGTGGCCCATATGTATTAAAAATCCTAGCAACCTTAATCTCTAGGTGATGTTGTCGATGATAGTCAAAGAATAGTGTCTCGGCACAACGTTTGCCTTCGTCGTAACAACTCCGTATGCCAATCGGGTTCACGCGTCCCCAGTAGCTTTCGGGTTGCGGATGCACTTCAGGGTCGCCATAGACCTCGCTGGTACTGGCTTGGAGAATCTTGGCCTTAACACGCTTTGCTAACCCCAGCATGTTGATGGCACCGTGTACGCTGGTTTTCGTTGTTTGTACAGGGTCATACTGGTAATGCACAGGGCTGGCTGGACAGGCTAAGTTGTAAATCTCATCTACCTCTATATACAGCGGAAATGTCACGTCGTGTCGGATCAATTCGAAGGACGGGTTCCGAAGCAAATGTGTAATATTTTTTTTGCTGCCGGTGAAGTAGTTGTCCACACAAACTACTTCATGGCCATCAGTTAAAAGGCGTTCGCACAAGTGCGATCCGAGGAAGCCCGCGCCTCCAGTCACAAGGATTCGTTTTATCATGCTGTAGTTTGCTCTATGTGTTGTCGTTGTCGTTGTAGGGGTTGGCTCTGCATCTGTACTATTCAACATGTCTCGCGCATCTCGCGGAATCTAAATGAAAATCACAATTGTCGGTACTGGGTACGTAGGTTTGTCGTTGGCTGTCTTGCTGGCGCGTCATCATGAAGTGGTTGCGTTGGACGTTGTTCGCGACCGAATTGACATGATCAATAGTGGTCGTTCCCCTATTAAAGACACTGAATTAAGTGCGGAACTGGCTAGCGGTTCGCTTAACTTGCGCGCATCGCTAGATTCGGCCGAGGCATACAACGGCTCAACTTACGCAGTGATCGCCACACCCACCAACTATGACCCTCTAACCAATCGGTTTGATACTACCAGTGTCGAGGCCGTCGCGCGGCAGGCTTTGTCGGTAAATCCCAATATCAGCATTGTAATCAAGTCCACTATCCCGGTGGGTTTTACTCGAGGGTTAGCGGCGGATCTTGGTTCCGAGCGTGTATTTTTTTCCCCTGAGTTTCTTAGGGAGGGCCGGGCGCTACATGACAATTTTTATCCAAGTCGGATTGTTATAGGCAGCCACTCCCCTGAGGCAGCTCAATTCGCTGAGCTTTTGCGGAGTGCCTCAAAGAGGCCGGACGTCTCTGTTCTTTTCACTGGTGCCGATGAAGCAGAGGCGATCAAACTGTTCTCGAACACCTATCTGGCGATGCGTGTGGCCTTTTTTAATGAATTGGATACTTACGCTTTAAGCCACAACCTTGATACCCGGCAAATCATTGATGGGGTGTGTCTCGACCCCCGAGTTGGGAATGGATACAACAACCCTAGTTTTGGGTACGGTGGTTATTGTTTACCCAAGGACACCAAGCAGTTGTTGGCCAACTATTCTGACGTTCCTCAAAACTTGATTCGCGCAATTGTGGAATCGAACATTACGCGAAAGGACTACATCGCCGAAGATGTGCTCTCAAAGGGGCCGCGTACAGTTGGTATATACAAGCTCACGATGAAACACGGTAGTGACAACTTTCGAGCTTCTGCTGTTCAAGGCGTGATGAAGCGGATCAAGGCAAAAGGGGTTGAAGTGATTGTCTACGAGCCTGCGCTGAATGACCGTGAGTTCTTCAGGAGTCAAGTGTTTACTGATTTGAATCTGTTCAAAGAGCGTTCAGACGTAATTCTCTGTAACAGGGCGAGCGATGATTTGGCCGATGTTATGCACAAGGTTTACACAAGGGACTTATTCGGCACCGATTGAGTTAAAGCTGAAACCTGACAGATCTTTGGCACTCACTGTAGGCCTACCTTCAATTGGCCATGTGATTTGTAGGCCGGTGTCATTCCAAGCCAAACAGCGCTCATGCTCTTTGCTCCAGTACTCGGTCACCTTGTACTGCATGCGGGTGTTGTCCTCCAGCGCCAAAAAGCCATGCGCAAAGCCAGGCGGAATCCACAGTTGGCGGTGGTTCTCCGCACTCAGGTTGAACCCCTCCCATTTTCCGAATGTGGTCGAATCAGGGCGAATGTCCACCACCACATCAAAAATGCTGCCCTGGGTCACCCGCACCAATTTACCTTGTGCTTTTGGTGCAACTTGATAGTGCATGCCCCGCAGTACCCCTTTGTGCGAAAGGCTTTCATTGTCTTGCACGAAGCAGCCGGTATAACCGGTAAGCTCGCTGAATCGCTGGGCGTTGAAACTTTCGAAAAAATAGCCCCGCTCATCGGTGAAAATGGTGGGCTCCAGCAACACGATGCCGCTCAGCATGGTGGGAATGGCCTTCATCAAAAAACCTTATGCTCAAGTAAACTATTCATGTATTTTCCGTAACCGCTTTTGGCCAGAGGCGCTGCCAGTGCGGCCAATTGCTCATCATTAATCCAGCCATTGCGCCACGCAATCTCCTCGGGGCAAGCCACCTTTAGGCCTTGTCGTTTTTCCAGGGTTTGAATGAATTGCGATGCTTCAATCAGGCTGTCGTGTGTGCCGGTGTCCAACCACGCATGCCCTCTGCCCATCAGTTGCACGTCCAATTGCCCTTGCTCAAGGTACTGTCTGTTCACGTCGGTAATTTCCAGTTCACCACGGGGGCTGGGGCGAATTGTTTTGGCTATGTCCACCACCTGTTGATCGTAGAAGTAAAGCCCGGTGACTGCGTAGCGGCTGCGGGGGTTTGCCGGTTTCTCTTCGATAGACAGCACATGGCCTTGGGTATCGAACTCGACGACACCATACCGTTCAGGGTCTTGAACCGGGTAAGCGAACACAGTCGCCCCGTGGGTGCGGTCGCTGGCGGTTCGCAGGTTGCGGGCAAAGTCGTGCCCATAGAACAGGTTGTCGCCCAAAATCAAGGCGCTCGGGCTCTCGTCCAAAAAGTCTTCACCGATCAAAAACGCTTGGGCCAGGCCTTCGGGTTTGGCTTGAATTGCATACTGAATGGTGAGGCCCCAGGCTTCGCCAGTTCCCAACAATTGTTCAAAGCGCGGAGTGTCCTGTGGGGTTGAAATCAACAGAATGTCGCGAATGCCAGCCAGCATCAGTGTGGCTAGGGGGTAGTACACCATGGGCTTGTCATACACAGGCATCAGTTGTTTGCTCACTGCCAATGTGGCAGGGTAAAGGCGTGTGCCGCTGCCACCGGCAAGAATGATGCCTTTCCTTGTTGGTGTACTCACGCCCCAGCCTCTCGTTACGTCGTTAACCTGAACGTTATAGTACCCCGAACCATGTCAGTACTGCGGGCGTGGGCTGTGTGCGTATTGTGCCAGTGCGTGGCAAAGAGGATTGAAATGCCGTCGAATACTGGGGTAGTCGGCCTGTTTATCTCAGCCCAAACGTAAGTGCTGCAGCTCTGCATTCACCCAGCGCCAGCGTCTCTCATCGCGTTTCAGTCGATCGAAATCCGCTCGACTAAGTCCGAGTCGGCTATGGGTGCTTTCCCATGATGTTCGCAAGCCGTCGATATTTAGATCGGTGCGTTGTGCCCAGCAAATTCGTTGTCCGTGTCGAATTGTGTTGTGTTGCAACGGCAGCTCGTTTAGCCATTGTCTCGTCTCGTGTTCGGTACTGCGCCAAGCCACTGCACTGGGCAAACTGATCGATCGGTCTGCGTAAATCAATGCAGCACATTCGCCGTTGCCATTCAAAGTACGCAGCAGTGGAGCCGCTGCATTACCCAGTTGGTGCAGATCTCTTTGAGTTAATTCGCCATCGCTGATCCAGCTCCGTGGTCGAACGTAGGGTGCGTCAGGATTGGCAAAAGAGAGGGGCCCCAAGGTGTCTGCGCCTATTAGACTCAATAGCTCCAAGGGGCCTAATGTCGAGTTTGGGTAGAGGGTCTGCAGAAAGTCGCAGCCGGCTGTGCAAGGCAGGTGCTGTTCAAACACCGGGAAAAGGCTGTGCCATCGGTACATTGTCCTGTTTGCGGGCATTAGAGCGCATATCGGGTATTGGCTGATGTTGCCACTGGCGTAGTGAAACCAGTAGCCCATGTCGCCTGGGGCTTCTTCCCGCCCTAACCAGCCACAGGCTTGTCCTCTGTTGAAGACTTGCAGAACTTTCACCGTCCCGTTGATACGAGGTAATTGCTGAAGTAGGTTGGACGCCTGCACATTGTTGTTCAGACTCATGTTGTAAGCCCTGATGTTTTGAAATACTCAGCTGCCGTGTATAGGTCTGGCGCTTGCGGCCTAGTGGCATGTAGAACTAAGTCAAATACGCGAAGTACTCGCATGGCTGTAGAAAAAGACACGTCCTCACCTCGTTCAATGCGAAAAACAGTATCGCGGCTGACCCCGGCAAGTTTGGCCAAGGTGTCGGCCGTCATCTTTCCGCCTGTGGGGTTGCCATCTTTGGGAGCCGCTTTCAAACGGTGAGATTTGACCAAGTGGGCTAAGTCCAGAGGGTTTTTGAGGTTTCCTTGCATGATGGAGTCGAATCGTCAGTCATAAATAAGAATAATCAGATAATACGGAATATCTCAGACTATTTTTTGCGATAAGGCTCTGTTCAAACCCATCAGGCTTGCCCTAAGCTTCACCGTGTTAACCACCTCTCAAAGTTTTGCCATGGCCAAAATCGCATTGATCACCGGAATCACTGGACAGGACGGCTCCTACCTTGCTGAGTTTTTGCTATCTAAGGGCTACGAAGTGCATGGCATTAAGCGACGCGCTTCCCTGTTCAACACGCAACGGGTCGACCATATATACGAGGATCCACATGTTGAGAATGCTCGTTTCAAATTGCACTACGGTGATCTGACAGACAGCTCTAACCTGACCCGCATTTTGAAAGAAGTACAGCCCGACGAGGTCTACAACCTCGGTGCCCAAAGCCATGTGGCTGTGAGTTTTGAAAGCCCTGAGTACACCGCAGATGTAGACGCCATGGGTACCCTGCGTTTGCTTGAAGCGATTCGTTTTTTGGGTCTAGAGAAAAAGACCCGGTTCTATCAAGCCTCTACGTCCGAGCTGTATGGCTTGGTGCAGGAAATTCCACAAAAGGAAACAACCCCCTTTTACCCCCGAAGCCCGTACGCCGTCGCCAAGATGTATGCCTATTGGATTACGGTGAATTACCGCGAAAGCTACGGCATGTATGCCTGCAATGGCATTTTGTTTAATCACGAAAGCCCTCGTCGCGGGGAAACATTTGTAACGCGTAAAGTGACTCGTGGCTTGTCCAATATTGCTGTGGGGCTTGAGCCCTGTTTGTACATGGGTAATATGGATGCGCTACGTGATTGGGGGCACGCCAAGGATTATGTTGAAATGCAGTGGTTGATGCTGCAGCAGGATGAGCCAGATGATTTTGTGATTGCCACCGGAGTGCAGTACAGCGTTCGACAGTTCATTGAGATGAGCGCGAAGGAGCTGGGGGTGAGCTTGCGTTGGCAAAACACTGGGGTCGATGAAGTGGGGGTCGTGTCGAAAGTCGAGGGCAACAATGCGCCAGCCCTGAAAGAGGGCGATGTGATCGTCAGAATTGACCCCCGCTATTTTCGCCCAGCTGAAGTGGAGACATTGCTGGGAGACCCAACAAAGGCCAAAGAAAAATTGGGTTGGGTGCCGAAGATCACCCTTCAAGAAATGGTCGCTGAAATGGTGGCCACCGACCTTGAAACTGCAAAGCGCCATGCCCTGCTGAAACAGCACGGATACAGTGTCGCCGTGAGCCGAGAGTAAGGGGCTTGTATGTTGAACCGCAATTCGAAAATTTATGTCGCTGGCCACAGAGGAATGGTGGGTGGTGCGATTGTTCGCCGTCTCCATGCGCTGGGTTACACCAACTTGGTGACGCGCGCCCATAGCGAGCTTGACTTGTGTAATCAGGCGGCAGTGGAGGCATTTTTTGATTCAGAAAAACCCGAGGCAGTGGTATTGGCCGCGGCAAAGGTGGGCGGTATTCACGCCAACAACACCTACCCGGCGGACTTCATCATGGATAACTTGCTGATGGAGTGCAATGTGATCCGGGGGGCGCATCACTTCGGTTGCCAGCGCTTGCTGTTTTTGGGGTCTAGTTGTATTTACCCAAAACTGGCGCAGCAACCTATGCGCGAAGACGCCTTGCTTACTGGTAATCTTGAATCAACTAACGAGCCTTACGCAGTCGCAAAAATTGCGGGAATCAAGCTGTGCGAAAGCTACAACCGACAATACGGTCGTGACTACCGAAGTGTGATGCCTACCAACTTGTATGGCGAGAACGACAACTTTCACCCGGAAAACAGCCACGTCATTCCAGCAATGATGCGCCGTTTCCACGAAGCGAAACTGCGGGGTGATGAGGAGGTTGTAGTGTGGGGAACAGGCACCCCCATGCGTGAGTTTTTGCATGTGGATGACATGGCAGCTGCGAGTGTGCATGTGTTGTTGCTGGACAAAGCGACTTATGACGTCAACACTCAGCCCATGCTGAGTCATATTAACGTGGGCACAGGCGTGGATTGCACGATTGCAGAGCTCGCCAGCACAATGGCCCGCGTCATTGGTTACCAAGGGCGTGTGGTGTTTGATACAACTAAACCAGACGGTACTCCTCGAAAGCTCATGGATGTGGAGCGACTTGCTGCTTTGGGCTGGCGTTACAGCATCCCTCTTGAGGTGGGGTTGGCTCGCACCTACGCTTGGTACGTTAATCACTATGGGGAGGTTCGCCAGATCTAGGGTTCAGTTTTGGTACTCAAGGGTTACCCCGAGGGTTGCCCAGAACGAACCCTCCATTTCTCCCTCCCGCTCATATCCCGTTAAAAAGCACGGAAAGATATGAGCGCACTATGATGCCGCTCGCCCCAGCAGGGACGGAGTAGACAAAACCGCCACGCAGCACAGCGTGTTTTGTGTACTTGTTTCTGGTGAGCGCCATGAATCTGAATGAAGTTGATTTCCAGCCCGCATCGGCCGTTCAAGTCGTGCCGTACTTGCGGTCTTCCGTTAAACGTGCGTTCGACATCACTTTCGCAATCACAGTTTTGCTGATAACCGCGCCATTGTGGGCCTTATTGGTGTGTTTGGTAGCGGCCGACGGCGGCCCTGTGTTTTATGCGCAACGCAGAGTAGGGCAGGATGGTCGAATTTTCCGCTGCTGGAAGTTTCGAACCATGGAGGTGAATGCGGAGCAACGCCTTCATGAATTGATGCTGAGTGACCATCGCATTGCCAAAGAATGGCAAGAGTCCCAGAAGCTTCATGATGATCCTCGTGTAACCAAAATAGGTCGTTGGCTAAGGCGCACCAGTGTCGACGAGCTGCCTCAGTTCATCAATGTATTGAATGGCACCATGAGTGTTGTTGGTCCTCGTCCGTTTGCCCAGGACCAGATCGCTCTCTATGGGCGTAGCACATTGGCCAAGTACTTGGCTGCTAAGCCTGGTCTGACCGGGGTTTGGCAGGTGGTTGCGCGTCATGACACCACATTTGAGTGCCGTGCCCGTCACGATGAGTACTATTTCCAGCGAGCGAGCCTATGGGTTGACCTTTCGCTGGTTTTGAAGACTCCTGTTGCCATGCTTAAAGGGCGCTAACAAGTGCGCGGCGATCCTGGGGGATACATCGCCTATGCCGGCCGAAGTGATCAGGATGCCACTTCGCCACTACGCCCCCCAGTCGACCTCTCCACCGAAGCGTTGGCGTTACGCCGGCAGGTTCGTCATTTGCGCGCGGAGGTGCAGCGGGGGCAATGGAGCGACAAAGTGGCCTGGATGCTGGCTGAAGCCCACCGAAGGCTAAGGCAGCCCAGGCGCTGCTTGAACATGCTGGACCGGTGTGGTGTGCGTGCCCAAGCCAGCGCACCTGTGATGCAAACCCGTGCGCTGGCTTTGCAGGCGTTGGGCCAGCACGATGATTGCATCCGGCTTTTGTTGGCGCCGGGGCAGGCCCACTTGATTGAGAACGCCACCGTGCTGCATGCTGTGGGGGTGAGCTTTCAGGCCCTCGGCGATTGGCCTTCCGCCGAGCTGTTCTACCGCCGTGCATGGCTTTACGACCCATTGCACTGGCCAGCCGCCACGGCATTGATGGATGTGTTGCTGGTCCAGGGCCGCCGAAGCGAGTTTCAGCGCGTGTTCAGTGCCTTTGTGCTTCAGTTTCCCGGAAAACACCGTTTGATTCAGGCCTGGGGTCGTTGGGCCAGTTGATGGTACCTGGCAGGTCTGTGCTGCCGCAGTGTGGGCAGGTCAGTACCCAGGCCCGGATGGGCAAGCGGCAATCTGGGCATTTTACGGTGACGGCATTCAGGGCTGGCCTTGGGTCTCCCTCGGCGATGGAGCGCCTGGGCGACAGCAGTGGCCGCCGTAACACTAAAAGCAGCATGATCGCCACCACAGGCGTAACAACAGCGCTTCCCAAGGCCCACAAATAAGGGTTGCGGCCCCGGGCGTGGGCCAACCATGCCACGCCGATGAAGCCAAAAAACGCTGCCAATGCGAGGGTGAGGGTATTCATGCCGTCAGTGTAGGGGGGCGGTTCACCCACGCCTCCCCCTTGAATGGGTTAAGCCCCGTGTCCCAAGCCTGTGCTTTTCACCTCGGTGGTTTTCTGGCTACTGTGCGTGATCATCACCCTTGCGCCAATTCATGTCTCATTTCATTCTGCCGCGACCCTCTTTGTTCGGCGTACTTGCGCTGTGCATGGCTTTGCAGGCCTGTTCCAGCCTGACTGCCCGAAAAACAGCGGACTGGGCCGAACAAGGGCAGCAGTATGTCTTGGTGATGCGCGAGGTGAACAGCTTGGCGCAAGACGAATCCTTGAATTTCACCGCCGACGTGTTACCGAATTTGCCCCGCACATTGGACACCCTGAAAACCCAAACCGATGAAATGCGCAAGCGCATTCGTTTGGCGCAGGCCATGGACGAGTGTCACGCCCAGTTGGGCCTTTACTTCAAGTCACTGGCCCAGTTGGCCCAAGGCCAGCAGGTGGCGCAGGCTGAGCGCACTGCCCGAGAGCTGGCGGCCTCGTTGAAGGGCATGCCCACGGAACTCAAAGCCCAGTTGGCTGTGCCTGAGGTCAATGCCGGGTTTGCTGGCAAGCTGGCTGAGGCTGTGGCCAAAGGCCAGCGAAACGCCACCCTGGACCGCCTGTTGACCGAGCATGCGGCCACAATCGGCGAGGTGCTGGCCCTGAATGAACAGGTGCTGGTTGAACAAAGCCGATGGATTACGCTTCGCGCCCGACTGGCGCGGGAAGTGACGTACCGGGATCAAGTGGAGAAGCCATTTCTGGCGGACAAGCCCTTGGGCGAGGCCTGGAAGAAAGCGTGGATCCGCGAGTTGAAGGCACCTTCGACCATCGCGCTGCTCGACGACGCCCGACAGGCCAGCGTGGCGATGCAGGACACCTGGGTTCAGGTGGTTTCCGGGGTGCAGCAACCTTCGACGCTGACTGCCTTGAACGAGCGTTTAAGAACCCGCGTTCAGGAGTTCAAAACCCGAATTGGAACGGCTGACAGGGAGGCTGCCCGCCCATGAGCGACTTCACTCAATTGCAGTTTCTCACGTTCAGGAATCAGGTCGAAACTGCGTTTCGAGAGGCCTATATCTTGGACACCACCACGCTGAGCGTGGAGGAGCATCAGGCGCACAAACGGGTCTTGCAGGCCACCCAACTGGCCCAAGTCAGGCTGGAAAATGCGGTGTTTGAGCAATTGACCGAGCAGGTCAGAAATCAGCTTGCGCAGTTGCGCACTTCGGTGGCCGAGCTTGATTCAGCGTTGGCCAGCGCGCGCTCCTCAGCCCAGAAAGTGGCGCGCTTGACCAGCGCCTTGGACACCTTGGGCAAAGTGGCGGCAGCGCTGGTCTAGGCCCGAAGGCTTACTTGGGGCGGTTCCAGTCGTTCACACAGCTTAAACCCACACGCATGGCCATGGCGGGTGCATTCAGGGTCAGAGTGCGGCTTTCACCGGGGCGGATGTACACCTCATTCACACGCTGGCCAATCTGTACCTTGCAGCGCTTGGGGTGTTCCTTGTGCTCGTTGGCAATAAACACTTCGGTGGAATCGCAGGTCTGAGTGACCTTGGCTTTGGTGGTGCCGTTGGACAACTCCTGCACATCGGGTGTTTCAATATTGCACAAGGTGACCGGTTGGGGTTCAACTGGTGGAATGGTGCCCGTGCTGTCAGTCTCATTGCGGCCCAGGTCGGCGGGAATGGGGGCGACGGCCACGCAGGCTGTCAGAAGCAGGCCTGAAAGGGCGGCCACCCAGGGCAACACGCCTTGGAAAACGTTTTTCATCTCTGTCCTTTTGACCAAAAACCGGTCAGTTGTCGGCTCGGTGCGCACACCATGGCCGATTTTAGGAAATTTCATTCGGAATGGCCGGGCGGCGGGCAGTACAATGCCACCAAGGCTTTACCTCATTCTAGTTCAATTCCTTAAGAAATTGCCAAGATGACCATATTAGTAACCGGCTCCGCCGGTTTCATCGGTTCCTGTTTCGTGCGCCAGCACCTTCGGTGCAGCGACGAACCCGTGGTCTCGTTGGATGCACTCACATACGCGGGGCATTTGAGCACCTTGAGTGAGGTGATGGACACGCCGGCGCACACCTTTGTGCACGCGTCCATTGGCGATGTGAATGCCGTCACCGCGATTTTCCGGGAGCACGCCCCCCGCGCCGTGGTCAATTTCGCAGCCGAAAGCCATGTGGACCGTTCCATTCTTGGCCCCGAGGCGTTCATTCAAACCAATGTGGTGGGTACTTACCGTTTGCTGGAATGCGCGCGCCAATACTGGTCAGCCTTGCCCGCAGAGCAGGCAGCCAAGTTCCGTTTTTTGCATGTGAGCACCGACGAGGTGTATGGCACCCTGGGGCCTGGCGATGCACCCTTTGCTGAAACCCACCGTTACGAGCCCAACAGCCCTTATTCAGCCAGCAAGGCCGCCAGTGACCATTTGGTGCGTGCGTGGCACCACACCTATGGCCTGCCGGTGTTGACCACCAATTGCAGCAACAATTACGGCCCGTATCACTTTCCCGAAAAGCTGATTCCCTTGTGCATCATGAATGCACTGGCTGGCAAAGCCTTGCCGGTGTACGGCGATGGGCAACAGATTCGGGATTGGTTGTTTGTCGAAGACCACACACGCGCCATTGCACGAGTGCTGGATGCAGGGCAGGTCGGCGAGACATACAACATCGGCGGTTGGAATGAAAAAGCCAATCTGGAGGTGGTGCAAACCTTGTGTGCGCTGCTTGACGAGCTACGCCCCAAGGCAGGCGGCGGCAGTTATGCGGACCAAATCCAGTTTGTGACTGACCGCCCGGGCCATGACCGCCGCTACGCCATTGATGCCCGCAAGATAGAGCGTGAGCTTGGCTGGCGCCCGAATGAAACATTTGAAACCGGCTTGAGAAAAACTGTGCAGTGGTACCTGGATCACCAGGACTGGGTTCGCACGGTCACCAGCCGAACACCTTGACGATCAACCATCGGAGCATTTTCTACTGTGGGTATTCGCATTCTGGTTCTGGGGGCTAACGGCCAGCTCGGACACACCTTGGGACAACACGCCAAGCCAGCGTTGCTGGACACACTGGATGGTTACATCGGCTATGACATCGACAAGCTGGACATGACCAACCCCGACCAGTTGGTCAATGCCATGAAGGACATTCGCCCTGATGTGGTGATCAATGCCGCCGCTTACACGGCTGTGGACAGGGCCGAAGACGAGGAGGTGGCTGCCCGGGCCATCAATGCGCAGGCGGTGGGTGTGTTGGCTGAACAGGCGAAAAAGCAGGGGTGTGTGTTGGTGCATTACAGCACCGATTATGTGTTTGATGGCCAGAAAAGCGGGCCTTACGTGGAAACTGACCCTGTGAACCCGATCAATGCCTATGGGCGCACCAAGGCTGAGGGTGAGCGCTTTTTGAAAGAAGTGGGCGGCGACTGGGTGTGTTTTCGCACCAGTTGGGTGTTTGCCCAGCGCGGTGGCAATTTCTGCAAAACCATGATTAAGGCAGCCAACGAGCGGGACACATTGCGCGTGGTGGATGACCAGCGTGGCGCGCCAACGCCAGCCAACTTTTTGGCGGAATTGGGGCTGCAGGTGGCGGGCGTTGTGGCCATGAGCCGCTACAAGGCCTTGGGCAAACTCACTCCATCGTTTTTGCCCGATTTCCCGGGGCAGGTGCCTTCAGGCGAGCTGTTCCACGCCAGCGGTGCCGGTGAAACCACGTGGTTTGATTACGCCACTTTCGCGCTGGATGCAGCCCTTCAACAAGGCCTGGTCAAGCGCATGCCCGTGATTGAGCGGGCGCAGTCGGAACAGATGAATTTCAAAGCCGCGCGACCTGCCAATTCACTGTTGGACAACAGCAAGCTGGTCGACACATTCCGCGTGAAGCAGCCCGACTGGAAACGTGCTGTACGCCATTTGATTGCAAACCTGGCGCCTGACCAAGCCGCTTGACCCACAGGCCTGAGTGTCTCAGGCCTGTGTTCATTGGCGTCAGTGGATACGCCAAACGGTGGCGCGTACGGAGGCCCAGGCCCCCATCATCACCAACACCACCCACACCAGCACCATGCCGATCACGGTGAGGCCGCTGGGTGCCTGGAAGCGGAAGTCGCTGTCGAACTGACGTATCCACTGGCCCACGGCGTCGTCGGCCATCAGCATGGCCCCTGTGACCACACCAAAGGCCAAACCAAAGGCCACCAAGGCCAGGCTGACAGACCACCACAGGGTGGGGCGACCCACCTCGGCGTCTGTTGCCCCCAAGGCTTTCAGCACGTGCACTTCAGCCTGGTTGCGAATCAACTGAAGCCGCACGGTGTTGAACGTCACCACCAGCACCAAACCAGCAATCAGCACAGCCAGCGCGGCGGCAATCTGCTGGGCGCTGTTCAGCAGGGTTTGCAGCTTGCGCACCCATTGAGCGTCGTATTGCACATGCTCTACCCCGGGGGTGTTCTTCCACTGGGCAATTTTTTCATCAATGAGGCGTGTGTCCGTTTGGGCATCCACATTCAAAGTGACCACCAAGGTAGTGGGCAGGGGGTTGCCCGGCAACGCGTCAATCAGGTCCGGGGTCTGGCTTTGTGCCTTCAGTGTTTTCAGGGCTTGTTCAGGGGTGATCAAGCGCACATCGCTGAGGTCGAAGTCGCGCTTGAGTTTGGCTTGCGCGGTTTGTATGGCCTCTGGTGTGGCGTCCATGCGGAAGTATAGGCTCACCTCAGGGTCGCCTACGGCCCGGTCCATAGAGGGCAGCAGCGCTGCGAGGCCTTGGGCCACAGCCCAGGGCATGGCCAGTGCAATGGCCAGTACAAGGGCGTTGAACAAGTGTCCGAGGGGTTCGTCCAGCCACAGCTTCAAGCCTGCTGACATGGAAAACCATTGAAGTCGCAACCAGCGCATGGGGTGTCCTGTGTGTAGTGGGGTTCAGGCGCCGTAGGCCTTGTTCAGGAAATCGCGGGAAAAACTTTGTGTGCCTGTCTCTTGGGTAGCCGGTTCAACGGGGGCTGACCCGGTGGGTAGCACCTGTCCGTCACCCAGCCGCAGGCGGTGGGTCACCCGGCTGAAGCGATGTGCCTCGTGGGTGGCCACAATCACGGTGACGCCTGCGCGGTTGAATTCTTCCAGCAGGTTCACCACTCGGCTTGCGGAGTCGTCATCAAGCTGCGCGGTGGGCTCGTCAGCCAGCACGAGGGCAGGGCGGTTCACCACGGCGCGCGCAATTTGAAGGCGCAATTGTTGACCACCGGACAGTTCGCTGGGCAGCATGCGGTCCATGTGGGCCAAGCCCACGCGGGACAAGGCCGCCGACACCCGGCTTTGTACATCCGCCTCAGGCAGGCCAACCACCCGAAGCGGCAGGGCCACATTGTCAAAACAACTGCGGTTGGGCAGTAGTTGTACATCCTGACCGGTGTAGCCCACGGAACGGCGGTAATGGGCCCGTTCGCGGCGGCTGAGCCGGGCTATGGAACTGTTGCCCACCAATATGTCGCCACTGCTGGGGGTTTCGAAGGTGGCCAGCAGGCGAAGAATCGAGCTTTTGCCTGCCCCGGAGTGGCCTTCCAGCAAAGTCAGCGACCCTTTGGGCAATTGAAACACCACGTTTTTCAGTGCGGCGTGTTCGCCATACACCAGGGAGACGTTGCGGAATTGAATCATGCGAGGGCGTGTCCTTCTGCGTCGATACCCACCAAGGCGTTGGCAAATTCACGCGGGCTGAATGGCCGGAGGTCTCCCAGTTTTTCGCCCACACCGATGAAGGCCACGGGAACCCGTGTGCTCATGCTCATGGCGGCCAGAATGCCACCCTTGGCGGTGCCATCCAGTTTGGTCACCACCAGTGCGGTCAGGCCGAGCGCATCGTTGAATGCCTTGATTTGTTGAAGGGCATTCTGGCCGTTGGTGGCATCCACCACCAGCACAATTTCGTGTGGTGCATCGGTTTTGGCTTTGCCCACCACCTTTTTGATCTTCTTGAGCTCTTCCATCAGGTGCAGTTGCGTGGGCAGGCGCCCGGCCGTGTCGCAAATCACGATGTGGCTGTTGCGTGCAATGCCGGACTGCACGGAATCAAACGCCACGGCACCCGGGTCGCTGCCCTCGGCAGAAATCACGTCCACATTGCTGCGCTGGGCCCACACATCGAGTTGCTCGCGAGCGGCCGCCCGAAAGGTGTCCCCCGCGGCCAGCAGTACGTTGTACCCAATTTCCGCATAGTGGTTGGCCAGCTTGCCGATGCTGGTGGTTTTGCCAGCGCCGTTGACGCCCACCACCATCATCACCAGCGGGCGAGCCCGGTCCACACCCATGCTGGTTTCCAGCGGGCGAAGCAGGTCGAACACGGCATCGCGCAGCACCAGGCGCACGCCTTCCGGGCTGGTAATGCCCTTTTGGTACACCTCATCGCGCACTTTCTGCATCAGCAGTTCGGTGGCCGGCAGGCCGCAATCGGCCAGCAGCAGGCGCTCTTCAAGGTCCTCGAAAAAGGCGTCATCCACCTTCTCGCCGGTGAACATGGACGACAGGTTGGAGCGGGTTTTGGACAACCCGGACTTGAGGCGACCAAGCCAGTCTTGACGCTGACCGGGGATTTGCATGAGGACACTCCAGGAAACGCATGCCCCGGTTGGGGCAAAATGGCCTGTGAACAAAACGTCAGAAATGCGGTCACAGGCAGGTACGGTGATGACTTTATTCTACCATTGCGTCCACCAGCCTGATTTTGCAGGCCACACAATGCACACACGCAGTCCGAGAGGTGCTTCTATGTTCCTGATCAGTTTCGCCAAGCAATTCACCCAGCGCAGCCCCATACAATGGCCTTGGGTTCGCATGTTCACCCTCTTGGTGTTTGGCAGCGCTTTGGCCTTCATGGTGGAGCCTGCAGGCCTTGCGCGCGCGGCAGATGGCGATGTGTCGCAATATGTGCTGCCCAATGGCTTGCGCCTCGTGGTGAAGGAAGACCACCGCAGCCCGACCGTGGCGCACATGGTGTGGTACAAAGCCGGTTCCATCGACGAGGTGAACGGCAAAACAGGCGTGGCCCACGTACTGGAGCACATGATGTTCAAGGGCACCCGCACCCTCAAGCCGGGCGAGTTTTCCAAGCGGGTGGCCGCCTTGGGCGGGCGCGACAATGCGTTCACCAGCCGAGACTACACAGCTTATTTCCAGCAGTTGCAGGCCAAAGACCTGAAAGCCGTGATGGCGCTGGAAGCCGACCGCATGAACAACCTCACCCTGAGTGAGGCAGAGTTCAAGAAAGAGATTCAGGTGGTGATGGAAGAGCGCCGCTGGCGCACCGACGACCAAGCACAGGGCAAACTGTACGAAGCCTTCATGGCCACTGCTTACCAGGCCAACCCAACCCGCACCCCGGTCATTGGCTGGATGAACGACCTTGAGGCCATGACCTACAAGGACGCACAGGCTTGGTACCACACTTGGTACACCCCCAAGAACGCTGTGGTTGTGGTGGTGGGTGATGTGAAGCCGGTTCAAGTGAAGGAATGGGCGCTACAAACCTACGGTCGCATCAACAACCCCCGCGCCTTGCCCGAACGCAAGCCTCAACTGGAACCCGTGCAGGAGGGCGTACGCCGGGTCGAGGTGAAAGCCCCCGCCGAAAATCCGTACGTGATGATTGGCTTCAAAGTGCCCAAGCTGGTAAATCCGAAAACTGACCGTGACCCTTATGCGCTCACGGTGCTGTCTGCGGTGCTGGATGGTTACTCTGGGGCGCGCATGAACCGAGAATTGGTCCAGGACAGCAAAGTGGCCATTTCCGCTGGCGCTGGGTATGACATGACAGGCCGGGGACCCTCCATGTTCTTTCTGGATGGCACACCTGCGGACGGAAAAACCGTGGCAGACCTTGAACCGTTGCTGATTGGGCAAGTGCGCAAAGTGGCCGAGAGCGGCGTGTCCGAACAGGAATTGGCAAGGGTGAAGGCCCAGTTGATTGCCGGGCAGGTGTACAAGAAGGATTCCGTGTTTGGTCAGGCCATGGAGATTGGCCAGAACCTGATGATCGATTTCGAGGTGGCGGACATTGACCGCATGATTGAACAGATCAAATCGGTGACCCCCGCCGAAGTGCAAGCTGTTGCGCAACGCTATTTCCAGCCTGAGCAAATGACCGTGGGCACCCTGTACCCCCTGCCGCTGGACCCGAACAAAAAACACGACCGCCCTAAGGGCTTGACCCATTGATCCGTGGGAGCAGCACACCATGAGAACCATGAATGAATTGAAGTCGTTCAATGCCCAAGGCATGCGCGCTTTGAAGCGCACCTTTGGTGCCGCACTGACCACCGTGGCCTTCGCAACCCAGGCCTACGCTGGTTTGCCCATTGAAACTTGGACTGCACCCAGCGGTGCCAAGGTGGTGTTCATGCGGGCTGAGGCTTTGCCGATGGTTGATGTGCGGGTGGATTTCCCTGCTGGCCAGCGCAATGACCCAAAGAACAAGGCTGGTTTGGCCTCCACGGTGGCGGACCTGCTGGGGCGTGGTGCCCAGGGCCTGGACGAGAACCAGATAGCGGACGGTTTTGCAGACACCGGCGCGAAGTTCAGTGCCTCCGCGGCGGACGACTTTGGCGGGGTGCAATTGCGCACGCTGACCACAGAGCCCGAATTTTCCAGGTCGGTCAGCCTGATGCGCCAAGTGCTGCAAAAGCCGGTGTTCAGTGAGGCTGTTTTTCTGCGGGAAAGGGCCCGAACCTTGTCGGCCTTGCGGGAGTCGCTGACCAAGCCAGACACCTTGGCTGAGCGGGCATTTTCGAGCGCCTTGTACCCGATGCAC
The DNA here is from genome assembly GCF_046297615.1 of Limnobacter sp. Classification (GTDB taxonomy): domain Bacteria; phylum Pseudomonadota; class Gammaproteobacteria; order Burkholderiales; family Burkholderiaceae_B; genus Limnobacter. Next base: position 678,508 of record NZ_JBKBHM010000001.1, read on the forward strand.
CCCTACGGAGTCCAGGTCACGGAAAGCAGCCTGAATGCGATTACGCTCAGCGACATTCAGGCGTTTTACAAGAGCCGTTACTTGGGCAACAAGGCGGTGGTCAGTGTGGTGGGTAACCTGACCCGTGCGCAGGCTGAACAATTGGTCAACGACCTGACCGCAGGCCTGCCCAAAGGCGAACTGAACGATGCGCCCTTGGGCCAAGGCAGCCCCAAGGCTTTGCAGGCGCAGATGAAAGGGCAGTTCATCAACATTGAACACCCGGCCGCCCAAAGCCATGTGATGGTGGGCCTGCCCTCCATTCAACGCGGCCAGCTTGATTACTTTGACCTGCTGGTGGCCAACCATGTGTTGGGCGGCGGTGGTTTTGTGTCACGCCTGATGAATGAGATTCGTGAGAAGCGAGGCCTGGCCTACAGCGCCTATTCCTACTTCGTGCCCTACGGCGATGCGGGCCCATGGCAGGCGGGTGTGCAAACCAAGAAGGAGCAAACCGCCCAGGCCTTGCAAGTGATGCGCAAAACCATTGAGGAGTTCATTGCCAAAGGGCCGACCGAGTCGGAACTGACGGCGGCCAAGCAGAACCTGATGGGCGGTTTTCCCCTGCGCATCGACAGCAACAGCAAGTTGATCGCCAACCTGTCCATGATGGCTTGGTACGGCCTGCCGCTGGATTATCTGGACCAATGGACTGCCCAGGTGGACAAAGTCACCGTGCAGAGTGCCCGCCAAGCCTTTGCCCGCGCAGTGGACCCTGCCAAACTGGTCACCGTGGTGGTGGGGGCCAAAGTAGAGCAACCGCAGCCTGCCACAACACCATGAGCGGGCATGTCCGCATCATCGGCGGGGCGTGGCGGCGATTGCAACTGCCTGTTGCGCCGGTGGAAGGCCTGCGGCCCACACCCGACCGTGTACGTGAAACGGTGTTCAACTGGCTGGGGCAGGACTGCACAGGCTGGCAAGTGCTGGACCTGTTTTCGGGCACCGGCGGTTTAGGGTTCGAAGCGGCTTCACGCGGGGCCACTCGGGTTCAATTCGTAGAACAACACCGCACCGTGGCCAAACAACTGCAGGACAATGCGCGTTATTTGCTGGACCGCTGGCCAGCGCAGGCAGGCACAGCCCCACAGATCAAGGTGCATCAGGCTGATGTGTTGGCCAGCTTGCCGCTGTTGGCCCAGCAAGCCCCTGCGGGTATGGACCTGATCTGCCTGGACCCTCCTTTTCGCAGCCCCTTGCTGCACCAAGCCCTGCCTTTGCTCAAAACCCTGCTCAAACCCGACGGGCTGCTGTATGTGGAATGGCATGCGCCTTTGTTCGACGATGCGCCCGCTTTGGCTGTCGCCCTGGGCGTGCCCGCAATTGAGCCGCTGCGGCATTTAAAAGCCGGGCAAGTGCATGCCCATTTGTTTGCGCCTGCGTCGGTGTGATACAAAGCGGTTATTCCTAGAAAAAAACAAAACCCTCTGACACAGACACATGGAGACCAGCAATGCGGATTGCGGTGTATCCCGGCACGTTTGACCCCCTGACGCGAGGCCATGAGGATTTGGTCCGACGTGGGGCCAAGATTTTCGACAAGCTCGTGGTGGGTGTGGCTGACAGCCCCAACAAGCGGCCCTTTTTCACCATGGACGAGCGCGTGGAGATTGCCCGTGAGGTGCTGTCCCACTACCCCAACGTCGAGGTGCGAGGGTTTCGCGGCCTGCTCAAGGATTTCGTGCGAGACAATGAGGCCAGCGTGATTATCCGTGGCTTGCGCGCAGTCAGTGACTTTGAGTACGAGTTCCAGATGGCCGGGATGAATCGTTACCTGTTGCCCGATGTGGAAACCATGTTCCTGACCCCATCGGACCAGTATCAGTTCATTTCTGGCACCATCGTGCGTGAAATCGCCTCGCTGGGCGGCGACGTGAGCAAGTTCGTCTTCCCGTCCGTTGAGCACTGGCTGAACCAAAAGCTGGGCTTGAAAAAGTCCTGATTCAAGGGTTGTTGGCACATGGCGTTGATCATCACCGATGAATGCATCAATTGCGATGTGTGCGAACCGGAATGCCCCAACGGTGCCATCACCATGGGCGAAACGATTTACGTGATTGACCCGGGCAAATGCACGGAGTGTGTGGGTCATTTTGACACGCCCCAGTGCGTGGAGGTTTGCCCGGTGGAATGTATTCCCAAAGACACCGCGCACCCTGAGGACCAGCCTGCGTTGTTGGCCAAGTTCTTCAGATTGCACCCTGACAAATCCCCCTATCTGTCAGGCTCACCGGTTGAGCCCGGGCGCTCCACTGGCGATCACGGCTGCTAGGCCGTACACTTCGCGGGCATCACAAGGTGGCCTGAAGGCACAGTCGTGTTGCGGGTGTGGACGGGTTGACTTCGTCCGACAATTCAAACCAGCCATTGACCCATGCCCAGACCGCCTGCAAGCCTGGTCGCATGGCTTTGGCCAGGTCAAGGTTGCTGCAGTCCGTACTGCGGCGCTGGGGTGTTACAGGTTTGGCTTCGCTGCCCTCAAGGGTCTCTGGTTCCAGTTCAAGCTGAGTCGAGGCCGGGTCCCACTTCAGGTTGAAACTCCAGGCATCGGCCTCTTCATGGGTGTAGGTCCATTCCGCGCCCCGGAAATGCCAGGGCTGCAAAGGAAAGCCACCCTGGAAGCTCTGGCTGGACCACGCCGCTTGGTGCTCGTCCGGCGCATCGTCCCTGCGCAAGTAGGCGCGAAGGTTCTGGCCCAAGGCCCGAAGTATCGGCAGGCCACCGGCTGTGCCGCGCGCGGGGGTCAACAGCACCTGTTTGCCCGCCAGCGAGAACGTCCACGGGTGTGTCAACAGCGTGCCTGAGGCGTCGGTGCTCAGGTCTGCCAATTCGAGGGTCCATGGCCCCTCTTGGGGCTGCAACAGGCGTATCGAGGCTTGTTGTCGCCCAGTGAGTTCGACCGGGGCACCTCCCCATTGGCCTTGCAGGCGCCAGCCTGTCCGCCAGTGGCCGCTTTGCCCTTCGGTGGGCAAGTCAAGCACCCATTCATCCACTGTGGTGGTGCCTTGCCAAGCGCCCAGCCCCAGGTTCAGTTGGGTTTGGTTCAACTCCATCCGCGCCAGTTGCCGAAATGTCGGTTGGGGCAAGCCTGCCCAAGTGCCATGACTGGCCGCATGCCTGGCCACTGCAGACAGCAGCGGCGGTAGGCAACTCAAGGGGCTTTCACACGCTTGGCCTGCCGCCCATTGAAGGCCCAGGCCTTTCACCGTGATGGCTGTGACTGTGGCCGATGCTTTGGGGTTCAGGCTTTGCCAGCCGTCCAGGTCGATGCGCAGTAGCCCCACGGACCAACGCTCACCCGTGGCTGGGTTGTTCAGGCTCAGTCCACTGACCATGAGGGCGGGTTGGCTGGACAGGGCCAGCACCACCCGGTCAGCCGTGGCGTTGTAGCCCGGGAGTTCCTGCGTGAGCAAGGCCAGTCGGTCGGCCCACAGGGCTTTGGGTACGATGATGCCGTGGGCCACAATGGCGGCCAAGCCAATCAAGGTGGTGACGACGATGGTCCACAGGACAGGTTTGCGCACAACAGGGTCCAGGGTTGTTCAGGCTGCTGTTTGAGCCTTCAGTGACGACAGGGTTCCCACGATTGTAGGCAATCTTGCTTGGATTGACACCCCGTGTCGGCGTCAACGGCGGAAATCATCCGGCACGATGCCGTGTCGGCTGAGTTTGTCGTAGAACGTCTTTCTTGGGGTTTGCAGCATTTGCGCGGCCAGCACCACATTGCCTGCGTTGCGCTTGAGCGCATCGGTCAGCAAAGCGCGTTCAACCGCATCCAATTGCTCGGCCAGCGATGACGCACCTGCGGTGCTGGCCTGAGGGTGCATGGTCAAGCCGTCGGGCAGGCCCAGCGCCCAGCGGTCGGCGACATTCTTGAGTTCGCGCACATTGCCGGGCCAATCGTGTTGCTGCCAACGGGCAAGGTCGGTTGGGTTCCACACTGCCACGGGCCGTTGATAGCGCTGTGCCGCTTCGGCAAGGAAATGAGCCATCAGTGGGGCGATGTCTTCGCGGCGTTCTCGCAAGGGGGGCAGGTCAACACTGACCACATTCAGGCGGTAGTACAAGTCGCTGCGGAATCGGCCCGCATCTGCGGCTTGTTTCAGGTCCACTTTGCTGGCGGCAACCAGCCGAAGGTCTAGGGGCACTGGGGTGTTGCTGCCCAGGCGTTCGATGCTGCGCTCTTGAAGTACCCGCAGAAAACGCACCTGCAGGCTCAGCGGCATGGTTTCAATCTCGTCAAGAAAAAGGGTGCCGCCACTGGCGTGCTCAATTCGCCCAATGCGCCGTTTGCTGGCCCCGGTGAACGCGCCCGATTCATGCCCGAACAATTCGCTTTCCACGATGCTTTCCGGCAGTGCCCCGCAGTTGATGGCCACGAAAGGGCCGGTTCTGCCGCTGGCATCGTGAATGGCGCGGGCCACCACTTCTTTGCCAGCCCCTGTTTCGCCATTGATGAGAATGTCGACGCCGGTGGGGGCCAGTGTTTCCACCCAGTGCCGAAGGCGTTGTACAGACGCCGTTTGGCCGATGATGTTGGCCACGCCATGGTGGCGCAGGCGGGACTTCAATTGCCGGTTTTCCAACTCAAGCCGGCGTGTCTGCAGCGCCCGTTGCACCGTGGTGACCAACCGCTCCGAGGCAAAGGGTTTCTCGATGAAGTCCCAAGCCCCGTCGCGCATGGCGTCCACCGCCATGCTGACGTCACCGTGCCCGGTCATCAGCACCACGGGCATGTCTCTGTCGGTTTGTCGCAGTTCTCGCATCAGCGTCAGCCCGTCCATGCCGGGAAGCCGAACATCGGTGACCACCAAGGCGGGAATTTCAGTCGCAAGCGCCTTCATCATGTGTTCGGCGTTTGCAAAGGTGCGCACGCGAATGTCGGCCAGGCTCAGGGCCTGTTCGCAGCCTTTGCGAACGGCCTCATCGTCTTCAACCAGAAACACAGCGGTGGGGCTCATGAAGTTACAGTCCATTCAGGGGCTTTGGGCAGGGTCAGCAGAAACTCTGCACCGCCCTCGGGTCGGTTTTGTGCCTGGAGAGTGCCCCCATAACTTTCGGCGATGGTGCGGGAAATCGTCAGGCCCAGCCCCAAACCTTCACCACTGGGTTTGGTGGTGAAGAAGGGTTCAAACAGGTGGTTCAGCGCTTCGGCACTCAAGCCTGGGCCACTGTCGCCAATCGCAAGGCCCCAGTGTTTGCCCAGGTCCCGGCATTCGACGGTGAGCATCGGGGCGTCCTGCCCGGCCATGGCATCCAGTCCGTTGCGGATGAGGTTCACCAGCACTTGTTCCAGTCGGCCCGACTCGGCCATCACCTCACGGCTTGAATCGGCCGGTGGGGTGCTCACCGTGGCATTCAACTCGCGTCGGCGAGGCTCGACAATCAGCAGGGCGTGTTCGATGGCGCTGTCCAGGCTGACCGGGGTGGGGGTGGGGGCTTCTTTGCGGGAAAAGGTTTTGAGCTGGCGAACAATGCGGCCTGTTCGGCCCACCAAGCCGGAAATCATGCGCAGGTTGTCTGCAGCCTCGTTCAGTCGGCCTCGGTCCAGCAGGGCACGGGCATTGTCCGCAAAGGTTTGCAGGGCAGCCAGCGGTTGATTGAGTTCATGGGTGATGCCCGCTGACATTTGACCGAGCATGGCCAGTTTGCCCGCTTGCATGGCGGCGTCTTGGGTTTCACGCAGAATGGCCTTGGTGGTTTCCAGTTCTGCAATTTGTGCGCTCAAGTCGGCTGTGCGTTCTGCAATGCGTTGCTCCAGGCTGGCGTACACGCGCATGAGTTCTTCCCGGCGGCGCGCCCTGTGCCTAAGGTGGGCCATCACAAGCAACACCATGGCGCAGGCCAGCGCCACCGCTGATGCTTGGGTTGCGGCGGTGTTGCGCGCCTCGTTCAGGCTGCCCAAGTGGACCAGTTGCCAACCTTGCAGCCCCACCGGGCGTGCCATCACCAACCGTTCACGGTTGCCTTCACCGGGCAAGGCCACACGCTGGGGTTGTTGCTGGTTCACTTTCAAGGGCGTGTTGGCCAGCGTTGGAATGGGTTGGTTGCCGTACTGGCGGGTTTGGGCCAGCCGGGCTTGGTCGGCCTCGTTGAGGGTGCGCAGGCTGCGGTAATGCAGGGTGCGCAATGAGGCCAAAAACACGATGCCGTCGCCATCGACCAGCAGCAGTGGATCTGCGCTGTTGCTCAGCGCCTGTTCGAGTTGATCAAGTTGTTGCTTGACCACAACCACGCCCAAGGTTTGTCGGCCTTGCCGTATGGGCACGGCCAGAAAGTAGCCCGGCTCGCCGGTGGTGACCCCCACACCATAAAAGCGCCCCAGCCCTTTGTCCAGCGCATCGCGGAAATAGGGGCGAAAGCTGTAGTCTTGCCCCATGAAACTGCGGGCCAATCGCCAGTTGCTGGCGGCCACGGTAATGCCTTGGGGGTTGATCAAAAAGGCCGCAGACACCTGCGCACTTTGCTGGGCAGCCTCCAGGTAGGCATTGGCCGCGCTGACCCGTTGGGTGTCGGTTGGGTTTTCCAGCAAGGCTCGCAGGGTGGGGTCCAAGGCCAGAAGACCGGGCAGGGTTTCGTGGCGGGCCAGGGTGGCCTCAAGCGTGAGGGCCAAGGCGTCCAGATTGCGAAGCGATTCCTCCCGCAGAGCATCTGTTTGCCGGGCCAGCAGGCTGGTGTAGGCAACCCACGCCACCAGCAACCACAAGGCCATGGCTACGCCGGCCAGAAAGGCTGGGCGGCGCAGCATGGGATGGTCGCGGAGTCGAGGGTTCACCAGTCCATTCTACCGAGTCTGTCAGTCGACCGCAGCCAACTTCATCTCAGCCTCGGCGTGGCGTTGCTGCTCTTCCATCACCAGTTGGCCCAGTTCGCGTTTGAGGTCATTGAACGCCGGGGAGGCCGGGTCGCGGGGGCGGGGCATGTCCACCCATTGGTCACGTTTGACTGTGCCGGGCCGGTAGGTCATGACCACGATGCGGTCGGCCAGGTAAATGGACTCTTCAATGGAGTGGGTGACAAACAGAATGGTTTTGCCCAAACGCTCCCAAATGCGCAGCAGTTCATCCTGCAGGTTGCGGCGGGTCAGGGCGTCCAGCGCACCAAAGGGTTCGTCCATCAACATGATGGGCGAGTCCAGGGCCAGAACCCGGGCGATGGCCACCCGCTGGCGCATGCCGCCGGACAAGTCTTTGGGAAAGCGTTGCCGGAAGTCTTTCAGGTGCAGCATGTCCAGCAGTTGGGTGACGGTGGCTTCAATTTCATCGTGGGTTTTGCCTTGAATTTCCAGGCCAAACTGGATGTTTTGTTCCACAGTCATCCAGGGAAAGAGGGCGTATTCCTGAAACACCATGCCCCGGTCAGGCCCTGGGGTGAGAATGGTTTTTCCGTCCACTTTGATGCTGCCCTTCGAGGGCGGTTGAAACCCGGCCACCGCATTGAGCAGGGTGGATTTGCCACACCCCGAGGGGCCCAGCAAGCAGACGAATTCGCCCGGTTGAATGGTGAGGTTAATGTCTTTCAAGGCCACAACGTCACCGCCCGGTGTGGTGAACACTTTGTGCACGTCGTCAATTTCGATGGTGTTGTGATTCATGTTCAATGCTCCAGTCCACGGTGCCAGCGCAGCAGGTAGTTGTTCAGGCGGCTTACGCCGGTGTCGATGGCCAGGCCCAGAAAGCCGATGGTGATCATGCCGGCGATGATTTTGTCGGACCACATGAATTCACGGGCCTCCAGAATCCGAAAGCCCAGCCCATCATTCACTGCGATCATTTCGGAAACGATCACCACAATGAATGCCGTACCGATGCCGATGCGCACCCCCGCCAGAATGTAGGGTGTTGCAGCCGGCAGCATCACGCGGGTAAACATCGTCCACTGGTTGACGCCCAGGTTGCGCGCAGCGCGGATGTAGATGCCATCCACTTGGCGCACCCCGGCAATGGTGTTCATCAGCACCGGGAAAAATGCCCCGATGGCGATCAGGAAAAACGACGGTGGATTGCCCAGCCCAAACCACAAGATGGCCAAAGGAATATAGGCAATCGGTGGGATGGGCCTGAGGATCTGCACCAGTGGGTTGAGCAGGGTGTAGATACGGGGCGTGGCACCCATCAGCAAGCCAATCGGCAGTGCCAGGCCTGCACCGATCAAAAAGCCCACCACCACCCGGTACAGGCTGGAGTACGCGTCATGAATTAGCTCGCCGGAGAACAGCCATTGAAGGGTGGTTTGCCCGGGTTCCTGCGCTTGCAGGGGCATGAGGTAAGCCCACCATTTGGCCGCTACAGCGGAAGGCGCAGGCATCACGACTGGTGAGAACAGCCCCGCGTGCGAGGCGGCCTCCCACACAATCAGCACCAGCACGGGTACCAAAGCACCCTGCAGGAATGCATTGATTTTTTTCATGTTGATCTCACTTGATTTTCAGGTCGGACTTGGCCTTTTGCAGCAGGTCCAGCTTCACCCACTCGCTGGCTTTGGGCGGCTTTTGCATGCGGCCTACACCGTACTTGTTCATGAATTCGGTGGTGATGTCGATGTGTTCCAAGGTCACGTCATAGGTGTAATCGGCGTTGTCCATGGCGTCGCGGAAATCGTCCGAGGTAATCTGCCCTTTGAACATCTGGTCACGAACATACTTTTCCGCCAGTGACATGTCCTTGTTGAACAGCGCGGTGGTTTCCACAAAGCACTTCATGAGGCGTTGGGCCACATCCCTTTTCTCGGTGTACATCTTCTCGGTCATCACCAACAGGCGCACAGGTTCGCCCATGCTGGTGTTGTAGGGCTTCATGATTTCCACGCCAAATTTCTTGTTGATGGCTTGGGACGATTGCGGTTCGGATTGACACATCGCATCAATCTGTTTGGCCGCCAGCGCTTGGTTCAAATCGGCAAACGCCAGAAACACGATCTGCACGTCCTTGCCGGGTTTGTCCGACCAAGTCAGGCCCGCTTTCTCAAGCTCGGCGTACAGCAACAGTTCATGGGCGCCGCCCCGGGTCACGCCCACCTTCTTGCCTTTGAGGTCTTGCAGGTTTTTAATGCCCGTATCCACACCTGCCACAATGCGCGCACCCCCTTTGGCAAAGCCTGCCACCGTGAAAATGGGCACCCCGTTGGCGCGGCCTGCAATGGCACCGTCCGAGGCCAGCGCGGCAATGTCGATTTCCCCAGCCACGATGGCGGGCATGATGTCAGGCCCCTTGGGGAACATCCGCTCTTCCACCTTCAGGTTGTACTTGCTGCACGATTCCTTCATGTACGACACCGCACCGTAGTGTGCGAACTTCAGATTGCCCAGCCGAACCACGTCAGGCTGTTGGGCCTGCGCGGGTGCGCTGAACGCGGCGGCTGCACTGGCCATCACCAGGGCTGTGCGGGTTATTGCTTTGCGAATGTTCATCATCACCAACTCCTCCTTGTTTGTTGTGGAGGACTACTGTGCAGATGCCGTGCCAGCGCGTTGCTTGCGTGTAAAGCAATGATCTAAATGAGTTAATTAAAACTGGGGGTGTGGGAGTGTGTGCGGAGTTTCGCAGAGGGTGCTGGGTGGTATGTGTGGAAAGTCGCACACCAGTGTGCGGTGAGCAGAATGCCACTCACCGCTGCATGCAGGTCAGACGTTGAACAGGAAGTTCATGACGTCGCCGTCATGCACCACATATTCCTTGCCTTCCGCCCGCATCTTGCCGGCTTCCTTGGCACCGTTTTCACCCTTGAACGTGATGTAGTCGTCAAACGCGATGGTTTGGGCGCGAATGAATCCGCGCTCGAAGTCGGTGTGAATCACGCCCGCCGCTTTGGGGGCCGTGTCGCCAATGCGGATGGTCCAGGCGCGCACTTCCTTCACCCCGGCGGTGAAGTAGGTTTGCAGCCCAAGCAGCTTGAAGCCGGCGCGAATCACGCGGTTCAGGCCAGGCTCATTCATGCCGATGCTTTCCAGAAACTCCATTTTGTCCGCATCATCCAGGTCGGCAATTCCTGCTTCGATGGCGGCGCACACCGCCACCACGGGTGCGTTCTGTTTGGCCGCGTAATCTTTCAGGCGGTCCAGGAAGGCGTTGTTCTCAAAGCCGTCCTCAGCCACGTTAGCCACATACATGGCTGGTTTGGCGGTGATCAGGCCAAAGCTCTTGATGGCGAACAGGTCTTCAGCGTCCAGCCCCAGCGCGCGCACGGGCTTGACCTCATTCAACTGGGCCTGACACTTCTCCAAAATGGCCAGCACTTTGGCGGCTTCCTTGTCGTTGGCGCGGGCCTGTTTGGCGTAGCGGATCACCGCCTTTTCAACCGTGCCCAAGTCGGCCAGGCACAACTCGGTTTCAATGGTTTCAATGTCGGACAAAGGGTCCACCTTGCCATTGACGTGCACCACGTTGTCGTCTTCAAAACAGCGCACCACATTCACGATGGCATCGGTTTCGCGAATGTGGGCCAGAAATTGGTTACCCAAGCCTTCGCCTTTGGAGGCCCCAGCCACCAAGCCGGCAATGTCCACAAACTCCACGGTGGCGGGCACCACGCGTTCGGGCTTCACAATCTCAGCCAGTTTGTTCAAACGCTCATCGGGCACTTCCACAATGCCCACATTGGGCTCGATGGTGCAGAAGGGGTAGTTCTCAGCCGCAATGCCGGCTTTGGTCAGGGCGTTGAACAGGGTGGATTTGCCCACATTGGGCAGGCCGACGATGCCGCATTTCAGAGTCATGGTGGTTCCAGTGCTGTGTCCGGTTTGGCAGAAGGGCCGCAACAGGGCGGTGCCGTGGACTGATCATCAATCCAGCATTGTACCCCGAACCACCTCGGGTCAAAAACCTCTGTGAACTCTTAAGCTTGCGTTCATGTGGCGGCTGCAGTTGTGGTGGCTGGTGTGAAAGAGCGCTGCTAAGTCTCATGCATAGGGTTCAATCCGCCTTGTGCTGGGCTGCTCTGCCCAGTGGGCGAACTCTTCAGCAAGGCGGTGGCTTTCTGCAATGGCTTGTCGCCAGTGCGCCAAGCGCTGGTCATGGTTCAGGCCATAACGTTTGAAGTCGCTGCGGTCGGGGATTTTGCCGGCGGGCAGGCTTTTGACAAATTCGTCCGTGGGGCACAGCAGCACCACATTGCTCATCCAGTCCGGCCGAGCTTTGCGCAGCTTAAGAAACTTGTCCAGCCAACCGGGCGTGACCGTGTTGGCAAAGTGGGGGTACAACACCAAGCCATCCAGCCGGTGATAGGGCAAGGCCAGGTGATAGTCGGTCAGGCCGCCATCCCAAAAAGGGCCCTGATAGGCGTTCTCGGCGCTATGGGCCTGCGCAATAGTGTGGATGGGGTTCAGTACAAACGGAATGCTGCCCGAGGCCAGCAGGGCTTGGCGAATATTCACCTCGCCCAACGGAGCGCTGTGGGTTGGAATGCGGTCGAACGGTTGTTCCAGCCAGTCGACTGCGGCACCTGGGCTGTGAAAAATCCACCGCTCAAAATAATGGGCCAGCTTGTCCCGGTTCAGGCCATTGGCCAATACCGCCGCTGCAAAACCGCGTTTGCGGGCTCTGGCTTGGCGAGCGTGGTGCAAAGGCGGCAAGCCGCGGTTGACCCACACCAGCAGTTCCTTGCCTTGCGGCAGGCTCATGCTTTGAGCCTGATCCCCAACCACCGCATTGACCATGCTTTGGCACACGTCACTGATGGTGTGCCGGTCTACCCCCTTGGGGTAACGCTGCGCATCGCAGTACTGGTCGGCAAGGCGTTTCAGCGCGGTCACAGGCTCGCTGCTGGCTGCGGCCGCCATGCGCCATGCACCGATGGACGCCCCCAGCAATTGCAGGGGTTTGACCCCCGCCTGCTGCCGGGCCGACAAGTGGGCTGCGTTGAACCAATCTCCAAACAGAAAGTGGTCCAGCCCCTGAAGGATCAGCCCTTTAGGCCCCCCTGCCGCGCCCGGAATGGCCTGTACATCCAGTGGCGATAAGCCGTGTTGTTCAATGTGTCGCCTGGCCCTGTCCCCGGCGATGATGCGCAATGCCTTCATGCGGGTCCCTTGGGGTTCAGCCCCTTGTACCATTGGTCGCCATCGGTGTGTATGCGTGTCGTGGCTTGGGCCAATTCGCCTTTGAGCAGCAGGTCGCTGTGTTTGTGAAGAATGTCCAGAACGCCATCGATGGCTTTTTGCTGTTCGGCGCTGGGGCGGTGCAGCACAAAATCAGCCACGCCCTGTTGCAGGTTCAGGCTGCGTGGGTGCCCGATGCCAATCCGGGCCCGCCAGAAGTCGGCTGTGCCCAAGTGGGCGACGATGTCTTTCAAGCCATTGTGGCCGGCATGGCCACCCCCTTTCTTCAGTTTCAGTTGGCCCGGCAGAAGGTCCAGTTCATCGTGAGCCACCAGCACCTGTTCCGGTTTGATTTTGAAGAATTTGGCCAGCCCCCCCACCGCCTGCCCCGACCTGTTCATGTAGGTGGTCGGGAACAGCAGCCAAACGTCTTCACCGTTTGCCTTGATGCGGGCCAAATCACCGAGAAAGCGTTTGTCGGCCTGCAGTGGCGCGTTGTGCTGGCGGCAAAGCCGGTCCAGGTACCACACCCCAGCGTTGTGTCGGGTGTCTTCGTATTGGGGGCCGGGGTTGCCCAGGCCCACCACCAGCTTGATGGGGTCGGTCATGTCTGCTTGTGCGCATTGTGGGCGCAGTTCATGTTCGGGGTGTCGTTAGCTGCATGCTAAACCATCGGCTGCCTTCCGGCATCTTGACTTGTACAAATGCCCGCGGCCAACAAAAAACCCCCGCAGCCGGACTGGTCGGGGGTTTTGGTCAGGCTCAACAGGTGAGCCTGAATCAAGGGCGGGATTACTCGTCGCCAGCGGCCTTGGCGGCAGCGTTCTTGATTTTTACGGTCACCAGTGACAGGTCGTCCTGGCCGTGGTTGGGGATGCCAACGCCGGCTGGGAATGTCAGGTCGGTGACGTGGATGGAACGCTTGGTGATGTCCAGGATGCTGCAATCCACCGCGATGAATTCGGGCAGGTCAGCAGGCAGACATTCCACTTCGATCTGGTTGGCTACGAAAGTCACTTGGCCAGCGTACAGCTTGACGGCTGGGCTTTCCAGGTGGCCGGAGTAGTGCAGAGGCACAGGCATGTGGATCTTCTGGTTGGGGTCCACGCGCTGGAAGTCGATGTGCAGAATCTGCTGCTTGTAGGGGTGCAGCTGATAGTCACGCAGCACGGCTTTTTCTGCCTTGCCGTCGATTTCCAGGTCCAGAATGGAGGAGTGGAATTTTTCTTTCTGCAGGGCGTGCCACAGAGGATTGTGCTCGATGGACACAGCCACAGCTTGGGTTTGAGCCCCATACAGAATGCCAGGAACCTGGCCTGCACGACGCAGGCGGCGGCTCGCTCCGGAACCCTGCTCAGTGCGGGATGTTGCAACTACTTTCATGTTGATCTCCTAATTGGGGCCGACCGCGACCAGTAAACCCCAGCATGCAGCACTTTGTGAGGGCGGCTGCATTCAACCCAAAAAAACGTTCAGTCGATGAACAGCGAGCTCACCGAGTCGGAGCGCACAATACGCCGAATGGTTTCAGCCAGCAGTTCTGCCACGCTCAACACCCGGATGGTGCTGCTGTTGCGCGCTTCTTCGGACAGCGGGATGGTGTCGGTCACGACCAGTTCATCCAGGTCGGAGTCTTCGACACGCTGCACGGCCCCACCCGACAGCACCGGGTGTGTACAGTAGGCCAGCACTTTCAACGCGCCGTTGGCCTTGAGGGCCGAGGCTGCCTTGCACAGGGTGTTGGCTGTGTCGACCATGTCGTCCATGATCACGCAGGTGCGGTCTTTCACGTCACCAATGATGTTCATGACTTCGGCCACGTTGGCGCGAGGACGGCGTTTGTCGATGATGGCCAAGTCGCAATCCAGACGCTTGGCCAGCGCACGCGCACGCACCACACCGCCGACGTCAGGCGACACCACCATCAGGTTTTCAAATTTCTGTTTCCACACGTCGCCCAGCAGCACGGGGGACGCGTAGATGTTGTCCACGGGGATGTCGAAAAAGCCCTGGATTTGATCGGCGTGCAAGTCCATGGTCAGCACGCGGTCAACACCGGCCACCTGCAGCATGTTGGCCACCACTTTGGCGGTGATGGCCACGCGGGAGGAGCGCACGCGGCGGTCCTGGCGGGCATAGCCGAAGTAGGGAATGGCTGCGGTGATGCGGCCAGCAGACGCGCGTTTGAGCGCATCGATCATGACCATCATTTCCATCAGGTTGTCGTTCGTCGGGGCGCAGGTGGACTGCAGCACGAACACGTCTTTGCCGCGCACGTTTTCATTGATCTCGACGGTCACTTCGCCGTCCGAAAAGCGGCCAACGGACGCTTTGCCCAGCGGGATGTTCAGCTGTTGGGCCACGGACTCCGCCAGCGCGGGAATCGCGTTGCCGGTGAAGATCATCAAACTGTCGCTTGCCATTGTGGTTCCCCGGGGCTAGACAAAGGAATGAACGCAATAAAAAAGGGCCAACCGTTGGCTGGCCCTTTCGAGGTTTTGGCAGGGGAGGAAGGACTCGAACCCTCGAATGCCGGAATCAAAATCCGGTGCCTTAACCAACTTGGCGACTCCCCTAAAACTTGTTCGATCCGAGGCTACAACTCATGCAGCGGCCGGTTTGCAACAACTGGCTGCTCAGCACGGCTTGCCGTGCCTTGCTGAGTTGACTTGGGCTAGCAAACACAGCGAACATGGCAGAACCAGAGCCAGTCATTCGGGTCAACAGGGGCAGGTGTGTGGACACCTGCGCTTCAAACTCCCGGTAATGCGCAAGCCATAGGGGCATTGCATCTCTAACCACCTGTTCCAGCGCATTTTCAGTGCTGTGTTTCAGAACATGGACCAAGGCAAGCATGCTTGCACTGGCGTGGTCAGGCCGACAGTTTGTTGCCTGTTCAACCCGGCGAACCGAATCGAAGACCGAAATTTTGACGTCTTTTGCGTTCCGTGTCAATTGGTTCGAGGCAAAAATTTGCCCTGTGGGGCAGGAAACCGGGGGCTTGTACAGCAGCACCGGGGCATAAAGCCCGGGCAGCGGGGTCAGCGTTTCGCCAATGCCTTCCACAAAGGCGCAGTCGTCCTGCAGAAAAAACGGCACATCCGCACCCAGGCTGAGCGCGATTCGGGCCAACTCCACTGCGGGCACTGATCCGTCGAAATGCTGGTTCAAGAGGCGCAACACCGCCGCGGCGTTGCTGCTACCGCCGCCCATGCCAGCCTCTTCGGGGATGTGTTTGATCACATCCAGCGTGATGTTCAGGCCGCTTGCCCGGTGGGGCGTATGGGACTGAAGTGCCTGCCAATAGGCCCGTGCCGCCCTCGCGGTCAGGTCCTTGGTTTCGGGCAGGTGCAGAAGGTCCCCGGTTCGGCTCAGGTGCAGGCCTGAATCGCCCTCGGCAAGGGTCAGGGTAATGGTGTCACACACATCCACCGGACAGAACAGGCTTTGGAGCAGGTGGTAGCCGTCAGGCCGGCGCCCGGTGACATGCAGAAACAGGTTGATTTTGGCCGGGGCCAAAGCAGTCAGGGTGTGGTTGGCCATGCGGGCGCTTATCGCAGCAGTTTGCCTTTGGGAATCAGGTCGATTCGGCCTGAGGTGTTGCTTTGAACAAACAGCACACGGTAGCGCCCGTCCAGGTTCTGCCAGGTCCAGTTGGCGGGCAGGGGTGGCAGGGTGTCTGGGTTGGGGTTTTTCATCCAGTCCACGAGTGCGTTGGCGGGCAGTTTGATGGGGAACATCAGGTCAAACAGGGTTTGCCAGTCTTGTGCCAGGTACACGCGGCCATCAGCGGCCCGCACTTCGTAGAAGTCTCCCGACCGCTTGGCCTGTCCAAGGCTAGGGCCCAGTTTGGAGTTCACTTCCAGACTGGCCACTTCCATGGGACCCCGGTTGGGTGTGTTGATTTGGGCAGAGCGCCACTCGTAGCTGCCAGAGATGCTGTCGGCCTGAACCTGTCCATCGTCTTGAGTGGTTTTCCAGATCAAGCCGAATCGCCCCTCGTGGCAACTGGCCAGGGGGGCTGTGCAGTCAATGCCGCTGGTGTGTGGCCCGGTGCTGCTGCAGGCGCCCAGCAGGGTGCAGAACAAGGTGGTCAGTGCGATTGGCCAGCCGGGTATGCGGAGTGCATTCATTTGCGCGTGGTGTCCCTGTCGGTCATCAAACGCCCGGCAGCGTCTGGATCAGGGTTTTGAGCCGTTGGCTGTCCGGGTACTTCGGCAATAACGCATCAGAAAGCGATTTGGCATCAGCCAATTGCCCTTTTTTGATCAAGACTTCCAGCAGATGTACTCCGATTTCTTCATCCTGACGCAGTGAGTAGGCTTTGCGCAAGGCTTGTTCCGCCTTGTCCAGGTCGCCCAGCCGGTAATGCACCCAGCCCAGCGAGTCGAGTATGAACGCATCGTTGGGGGCCAGTTCAGCCGCCTTGGTGATGAGGGTCAAGGCCTCGGGCAGGCGGATGTTGCGGTCAGCGAAGGTGTAACCCAAGGCATTGTAGGCGTGTGCATTGTCGGGTTTGACTTCCATCAGTTTGCGCAGGTTACCTTCCACGGCGCTCAGGTCGTTCATGCGCTCGGCCACCATGGCCCGCTCGTACAGCAGTTCCGGTTGGTTGGGTTGGGTGCTCAGCGCGGCGTCCAGTTCACTGGCGGCCTCTTGGGGGCGTTTGCGGCTTTCGGCCAGTTGGCTTTTGGCCAGCGCCAGACGCACGGCCTGTTCATCGTTGGCGGGTTTGAACTGCTGAAGCACCCGCGCTGCGCCCTCGGGTTTGCCTTGCAGTTCTTCAAGGGCGGATTTCTTCAGTTGAATGTCGAGGTCGGTTTTGGCGTTGGGCGCACGGTCCAGCCAGGCGTAGGCGGCGGCGAAGTCTTTGTCCTGGGCGGCCATGTCAGCCATGGTGATGTGAATCAAGGCTTCGTTTTGTCGCTCAGTGGCCGGCACTTTGGACAGGTACACATTGAATGCTTTTTCAGCCGCCTTGCGTTCGCCCGTCTTGCTCAGCACAAAGCCCAGGCTGGAGTACAGCGGGTAATTCTCGGGCTGTAGTTGCAGCATTTCATTGAACCGCTGTTTGGCCAGCGGCCATTGTTCCTGCTGGGAATAAACCCGTGCCAGGTAAAGGCGGGCGCCGAACCATTTCGGGTTTTGGTCGGTCAGTGGGGTGATGTAGGCCAAAGCCGCGCTGGGGTTGGTGTCGCGGCGCTCCATCAACTGGGCTAACTGCACCACATAGCGTTCTTGCGGTGAAATGGCGGCCAGGTTTTGCAGGTGAACAATCGCGGTGGCGAACTGGTCGGCAGACTCGCTGATTTGCGCCAAGAGCAGTTGGGCGTCAGCATCCTTGGGGTTGTTGCCGAACAGTTCAATGGCGGTGTTGTACGCCTTGGTTTTGTCGGGAATGCGCATCAGCATTTCCGTGGCCACTTTGATGGGCGTGGCATGGCTGATGCCCGGGTTGGCCTGCTCGGCCTCTTTAACCTGCGCCAAGTATGTTTTCAAGGCAGGCAAGGCTTCGTCCACACGGTTGGTGCCCAATTGCAGCACCATCACTGAACGGCGGGCCTGTGCATCGGTGGGGGCCACGTCGGCCCACACTTGCGCTGCTTTCAGGGCTTCTTCCAGTTGCCCTTCGCCCAAGCTGATTTCCAGCGCACGTTTGGCCAGTTCTGGGTCCTGCAGTTGCTTGGCGGCTTCAAGGTAAGCCAGCATGGCCGAATAGGCATCCCCACGTTGCTGGGCAATTTCAGCGGTCATCAGGGCAAACAGCGGGTTGCGCTCAACCAGCCTGGCCACTTTGGCCTGGTAGTCTTCGCGTTTCATCTGGGCTTGCGATTGGCCCGGGGCGGCCACCGGTAAGCCCGAGTCCTCCACGGGTGAGGTGGCGCAGCCTGCTACAATGCTTGCAAGGCCCAAGACAACGGTGCAACTGCGCACCCATTTCAGACGAGTCATGTTTTACAACCTGATGGATAGACCGGTTCATCAACCAAGCCCATTATTACCACATTCGCCCAGCGGTGTGGGGTGCGCCCCCGGCGCTGCGGTGCGCACAAGGGTTCATTTGTATGCCTGAGTTGCCTGAGGTCGAAATCACCCGCAGGGGTGTGGCACAACATTTTACGGGGCAAACCCTCCTGGATGTCACCGTGCGGCAACCGCGCCTGCGTTGGCCCGTGCCTGATAGCCTGTCCAGTTTGGCTGGGGCCCGGCTGGATTCGGTGGAGCGGAGGTCTAAATATGTGGCCATGCGGTTTGGTGCGCAGGTGGTGTTGGTGCACTTGGGCATGTCGGGCACGCTGAAGGTGGTGGATGCGCAATCGGCGTGGGACAAGCACGACCACGTTCAGTGGCTGTTCGAGGGCAAGGCCCTGCGCCTGAATGACCCGCGCCGCTTCGGCAGCGTCGACCTGCTGGCCGCCCGCGATTACGAGGCCCAAACTCACCCACGCTTGGCCAGCCTTGGCCCGGAACCTTTGGGCGTCGGTTTTACCCCCGAGCAATTTTTCAAAGCCACGCGTGGCAAAACTTTGTCGGCCAAGGCGCTGTTGTTGTCGGGCGCCGCGGTGGTGGGGGTGGGCAACATCTACGCCTGCGAAGCCTTGTTCAGGGCTGCGGTCAGGCCGGGGCGGGCGGCTGGCCGCCTGAGCCGAGCCGACTGCACCCGCCTTCACTCAGCGATCGTCGCTGTGCTAGGCGAGGCCATCGAGCGGGGTGGTTCCACGCTGCGTAACTTTCAGGCCATTGATGGTGAGTTGGGGCATTTTCAAACCCATTGCGATGTGTATGGCCGCGAAGGGCAGGGTTGCAAGCGGTGTGAGGGGGTGATCAAGCGCCGTGTCATGAACCAGCGCAGCACCTTTTATTGCCCCGGTTGCCAACGATGACGGCCTTGATTCCCGAGGAGCCTTTGCGGGGCGAGGTGTTTGCCCGCACCTTGCTGGAATGGCAGGCCAAGGCCGGCCGCCACACCCTGCCTTGGCAAAACACGGGCGACCCTTACAAGGTGTGGTTGAGCGAGGTGATGCTTCAGCAGACCCAGGTGGCCACCGTGTTGGCGTACTTTGAGCGTTTTCTGCAGGCCTTTCCCACCGTACGCGATTTGGCAGCAGCGCCTTCTGAGCAGGTGATGGGCTTGTGGGCTGGTTTGGGCTACTACAGCCGTGCCCGCAATCTGCACGCCTGTGCCAAAGCAGTGGTGCAACACTTTGGCGGTGAGTTTCCAAGGGCGGTCAAGGACCTGGCATCTTTGCCCGGCATTGGCGAGTCCACGGCAGGGGCTGTGGCGTCGCTGGCTTATGGTGAGCGCGCGGCCATTCTGGATGGCAATGTGAAACGGGTGTTCTGCCGCTATTACGGCATTGAGGGCTACCCCGAGCAAACCGCGGTGAAGCGGACCTTGTGGGGGGTAGCCCATGAGAATGTACCTGCGGTGGAGCCCGGCCGATACAACCAGGCTTTGATGGACTTGGGGGCCACGCGCTGCACGCCTCGAAAGCCTCAATGTGAGGCTTGCCCCTTGATGGCCAGTTGCCAGGCCCTCAGGCAGGGCAAGGTGGGCCTGCTGCCCGAGCCCAAGCCCAAAAAAGCCCGCCCGGTGGTTCAGGGGGTGGCCCTTGTGCTTCGGGACAGCCGGGGTTACGCCCTGTTGAACAAACGGACTGAGAAAGGGGTTTGGCAGGACCTCTGGCTGCCCCCAATTCTCAATGGTTCCTTCGGTGGGCAGGCTGACGATGCACGAGTGGTGCACGCCGGTCTTGAGGCTTTGTTGGCGTCGTCGGGCTTGGGGCTGCAGGCGCTGCCTTCTGTTCAAGCCATAGCGCAAGCCTTGCAACTGCCCGCTTTGCAACATGAGTTAACCCACAGGCGCATGGTATTCCATGTGGTTCAACATCAGGTGCACCACCCGCTTGAACCCTGTGTGGACCCCGCTGGCGTGGCCCTGCCCAAAGTGGTTCACAAAATGCTGGAATCAACCCAAGGTTCGGTGCCGAATCAGGATGTGATCAATTTCAGCCAAGGGGGCTGACCCCAAGCGCTTGGCCAGGGTTTCTGCAATGTACACGGAGCGGTGCTGGCCCCCGGTGCAACCAATGGCCACAGTCACGTAGCTGCGCTGTTCCATCAAGTAGTTCGGCAGCCACTTGCGCAAATACTGTTCAATGTCATTCAACAGCTCGGCGCTGCGTGTGTCTTGTTCAATGAACTCGATGACGGGCGCATCACGGCCTGTCAGCGGACGCAGGGCTTTGTCGTAGTAGGGGTTGGACAGGCAGCGCACATCGAACACCAGTTCGGCATCGGTGGGCAGGCCTTTTTTGAAACCAAAGGTTTCGAACACCAAGGTCAGCCGTGATTTGGCGCTGTCAACCGCGTCCAGAATCCATTTGCGCAGGGTGTTGGGGTGCAGGGCGGTGGTGTCAATGCAATTGGAGAGGTCTTTCAGCGGCGCCAGCGCTTTGCGCTCGGCAGCCACGCATTCCTGCACGGTGGCTTGATCACCCAGTTGCGCGCTCATGGGGTGGCGTCTGCGGCTTTCGGAGTAACGGGTGGCCAGCGTGTCGTCATCAGAGTCCAGAAAAATTGGCCGCGCGTCCACGCCCTGGTTTTTCAGATCGACGAGTACTTTGGGCACGTCCACGATGTCTTTGCCCGAACGGGCGTCCACCGCGATGGCCACTTGCGTGTGGCCTTGGTCGTCCAAGCGTTTCAGCACGGCGCTGATGAGGGGTGGGGGCAGGTTGTCGACGCAATAAAAATTCGCATCTTCCAGGGCCCGAATGGCCACCGATTTTCCGGAACCGGACAGGCCGGTGAGCAGCACAACCTTCATGGCAGTCCTCAGTGGTCCAGGTCCGGGTCACCCTCGGGGGGCACATCACCACCGAGTTCACTGAGCATGGCCTTTTGTTGACGCACCATGAATTCATCCAGGGTGTTGATGCCCCGCATCTGCAGAATGGTGTTTCGCACGGCAGCCTCCAGCAACACCGCCAAGTTGCGGCCAGCCGCCACGGGCAGCATGACCTTGCGAATGGGCAGCCCAAGCACTTCCTGAAACTGGGCCTCGGTCACCAGCCTTTCCTGCTGTTGTTCCAGCGAGGCCCGGCGCACCAGGTGCACAATCAGTTTAAGCCGCATTTTTCGGCGGACTGCGGTTTCACCAAAAATGGCCTTGATGTCCAGCAGGCCTACACCGCGCACTTCCATGAGGTTGCGAATCAACTCAGGGCAGCGGCCTTCAATATAGTTCGGGGCCACGCGGGACAGTTCGACCACATCGTCGGCCACCAAACCATGGCCGCGCGAGATCAGTTCAAGCCCCAATTCGCTTTTGCCCAGCCCTGATTCGCCGCAAATCAGCACACCCATGCCCAACACGTCCATGAACACGCCGTGCATCATGGTGCTGGGGGCCAGCCATTTGTTGATGAAGACCCGAAGGAAATCGATGATCTCTGCGGCGGGCAGTGGGGTGGTCAACAGGGGGACATTGGCCTCGTCGCAGCCCTGGGTGAGGTAGGGGTGTGGCTGAAAAGACTCAGCCACAATGATGGCCGGTGGGTTGCCATCAATCAGTTTGCGGATTTGGTGCTGTTTGCGCGAATCTTCAATGCGCGCGAAGTACTCAATTTCCTGCCGACCAAACACCTGGATACGCCCGGGGTGAATGGTGTTGAGGTGGCCCACAAGGTCAGAGGAAGCAAAGCACTGAAGGTCCAGCTTGCGGCCACCGCCTTGGCGGCCAGCCAGCCAGTGAAGCTTGAGTTTGTCTCGGTTCGCTTCGATCAGTTCTTTGAGTTGCTTCACTGCAGGTCAGCTCGCGGGTTGGTAGGGCTCCCAGTTGGTGATGAGCTGGTGTACAGCGCCCGGTTCGGCGCTGGACAGCAGTTGCTCGCGAAAATCGCGGTCAGACAACATTTGAGCCAGTTCGGACAGTATATCCAGATGGTGCTGGTTTGCGCTTTCAGGCACCAGCAAAAAAACCAGCAGCTTGACGGGTTGACCGTCCGGGGCATCGAAGGGGATTGGGTCCTGGACACGAACCAGGCAGGCCACGGGCTCTTTCAGCCCTTTAATGCGGCCATGGGGCACGGCGACTTGCTGGCCCAGGCCAGTGGAGCCCAGACGCTCCCGGGCGAACAGGCTGTCGAAGACTTTGGACCGCGCAATGCCTTGGTTGTTTTCGAAGACCAGACCGGCTTGTTCAAAAACCCGTTTCTTGCTGGTGACCTGCGCATCCAAAAGTATGTTGGATGGGGCCAGGAGGTTGGCTATCAAGTTCATCGGACGGAATCCCGCTACCCGCTACAAAAAATTGTGGGCCGATTATACGCCAAACCAATGAAAAAGGCGGAGTGCCCTCCGCCTTTTGATTTTCCCTGAAAATTCAGATGTTTATTCCGCTTCGACCGGTTGGTGCTTGATCGGGGAATGGCTGTGGTTGGTCAGTTTGTCCTTGTGTCGCAGAACCTGCCTGTCCAGTTTGTCGGCCAGAGCGTCAATGGCTGCGTACATATTGGCATCCGAGGATTCTGCGTGAATGTCTTTGCCGCGTACGTGCAGGGTGACTTCGGCTTGGTGGACCAACTTCGTGACCGACAGGGTCACTGAGGCGTCAATCACATGGTCGAAGTGTCGCTTGACCCGGTCCAGTTTCTCAACCACATAGGCGCGAATGGCGGGGGTTACTTCCAGATGATGACCATTGATGTTCAAGTTCATACGGACTCTCCTTCTCAAGCTGCGCCAGCCCTGCGGTTGGTTACTACAGCGACTTGCGCATGTTCACCGGTGGAATCTTCAATGATTCCCGGTATTTAGCCACCGTACGTCTGGCGACGACGATGCCCTGCTGGCCAAGTAATTCGGCAATTTGACTGTCAGATATCGGTTGCTTTGAATCCTCCGAGGACACGAGTTGCTTGATTAACGCACGAATCGCCGTGCTGGAAGCCTGACCACCCGAATCGGTGGAAACATGACTGCCGAAGAAATACTTTAGCTCAACTAACCCATGCGGCGTCAACATGTATTTTTGCGTGGTGACCCTCGAAACAGTCGATTCATGAAGGCCCAAAAGGTCTGCGATTTCCCTCAATACCAAGGGCTGCATGGCGATCTCGCCGTGGTTGAAGTAGCCCATTTGACGTTCAACGATGGCTTGGGAGACCCGCAAAATCGTGTCAAAACGCTGTTGAACGTTTTTTAGCAGCCACCGGGCCTCTTGAAGCTGGGTGCTCAACTGCCCAGCCTGCCCACGGTGTGAGCGCAGAATGGAGGCGTACATCTCATTGATGCGGATGCGTGGCATCACTTCCGGGTTCAACTGAACCTGCCACTTGCCGCTGGCCTTGCGGACAATCACGTCCGGCGTGATGTGTTCGTCATCCACGTGGCGGAAGCGCGCTCCGGGGAAGGGCTCCAGCGACCGAATGACCTGATGGCAGATTTTCAGGGTGTCTTCGTCGACGTTCAGGACCTTTTTCAGCTTGGTGTAGTCGCGTTGGGCCAGCAGGCCCAAGTGCTCAGCCACGATGCTCAGGCAGGCCTGAAGTTCCTCAGGGGTCAAGGGCAGGTCGTCACGGTGGCGCAACTGAATGGTGAGGCATTCCGAGGCGTTACGCGCGCCCACTCCCAAGGGGTCGAAACTTTGAAGCAGGCTCAAGGCAGACTGCAGTTCTTCAAACTCCAGGTCTGGGGCGTCCTGAAGGGTTTCCCACAGGTCTTCCAGTTCAACCGTCAGGTAGCCATCGTCGTTCAGGTAGTCAATCAACCACATGACGAGGTTTTTGTCCCGTTCCGAGGCTTGGGTCACCCGCAATTGGTCCAGCAGGTGCTGAGCCAGGCTGCTTTCGGGGGCGGCCAGTTGTAGCCCCGGCTTTTCCTCGTCCCCATCGTGGTTGTTGCCACTGTTGTCCCGCCAGTCCCCCTCCCAATTGTCGACAATGCCGTCGATGGAGTCGCGCTGAACCACGTCGTCGTAGTCCTCGTCCGGCGAACTGCTGGGGGCTGTGTCGCCCAGGGCTTCGCCTGGCCCGTCTTCGCGTTGGGCTGGCGCCACCTCACTGGCTTGAAAGGCACTGTCTTGTTGGTCATCGAGCTGGGCGTTGGCGTCCAGGCTGACCATCTGGTCAGTGCCTTCATCGTCCGCCAGTTCCAGCATGGGGTTTTCAGCGAGCGCCTGCTGGATTTCCTGTTGAAGTTCCAGCGTGGACAGTTGCAGCAGGCGTATGGACTGCTGAAGCTGCGGAGTCAGCGTCAGGTTTTGCGAGACTTTGAGCTGGAGTGACTGTTTCATCGCAATGTGTGCCAGCCTTACATGCGGAAATGTTCGCCCAGATACACCCGGCGGACATCGTCGTTTTCAATGATTTGGTCGGACGTGCCCGAGGCCAGCACACGGCCTGCGCTGATGATGTACGCCCGGTCGCAGATGCCCAGGGTTTCGCGCACGTTGTGGTCGGTGATCAGCACGCCGATGCCTTTGGACTTGAGCAGGTTCACAATCTTCTGAATTTCCAGCACAGCGATCGGGTCAACGCCTGCAAAGGGTTCGTCCAGCAGGATGAAGCGGGGTGAAGTAGCCAGGGCCCGCGCAATTTCCAGGCGACGGCGCTCACCACCGGACAGCGATGCAGCCAATGAGCTGCGGATGTGGCTGATCTGCAAGTCGTTGAGCAGGCGTTCAACCGCGTCGTCCACGCTCTCGTTCTGGGGTGGGTTGATTTCCAGCACCGCGCGGATGTTGTCCTCGGTACTGAGCTTCCGAAAGATCGACGCTTCTTGGGGCAGGTAGGACAGCCCGGCCCGCGCCCTGTCGTGGATGGGCTTGAGTGTGATGTCTTGCCCTTCAAGGCAGATGTTGCCTTCGTCTGCAGACACCAGGCCCACAATCATGTAGAAGCAGGTGGTTTTGCCCGCGCCGTTTGGGCCCAGCAGGCCGACCACTTCGCCGGTGTCCACATGCAGGGACACGTCTTCAATCACCTTGCGGCTGCGGTAAGCCTTGCGCAGGTGTTGTGCTTGAAGCCGGCCTTGTCCGGTCAGTGTGGTTGCGGGGGTGTCGTTGGGTTTGCTCACGGTGGATGGGCTCATCAAGGGGTGACCGGTTTGGGCTTGATAACCGCCTGAACCCGGGAGGGTTTGCCGCCCGCTGCATTGTTGCCGCCAACCACGTTCAGCGTTTCGCTGTTTTGTTGATAGACAATGCGGTTGCCGGAAATGGACTCGGTCAGCTCTCCATTGGTGGATTTCTGCAGGTTGGCCGAACCGGTGAGGGTGATGGTGGATTGCACACCATCCATCTCGATCAGGTTGGCCG
Source organism: Limnobacter sp. (assembly GCF_046297615.1). GTDB lineage: Bacteria > Pseudomonadota > Gammaproteobacteria > Burkholderiales > Burkholderiaceae_B > Limnobacter. The sequence continues at coordinate 703,902 of NZ_JBKBHM010000001.1, forward strand.
TGCCGTTGATCAGCAACACTTCGCCGGGTTTTTCCGAGTCACGTTGCTGTTTGAAGCGTGCCGGGCTGCCTTCGATGCGCGCGGACTGGCTGCCATCCTTGTTCTCGGTCAGGGTGAGTTTGTCACCGCGAACGACCAGACTGCCACGGGTGAGCAACACATTGCCGGTGAAAACATTGACACTGGATTTGTCGTTGTAACTCATCTGGTTGGCGTCAATGGTGGTCGGCTGCTTCTTGTCAGCCTCCAGTGCCATGGCGGATTGGCCCGCCCATGGGCTTGCCAAGGCAATGACCAACATCACGGCGGTGGTTTTAAACAGGGAAAGGGTTTTCATCGTTTGCCCTCGATTTGGAGCTTGACAGGGCCCAGGCTGCGCATCTCGCCGGTGTTGTTGTTGTATTCAACGCCCTTCATCTGCATGACCTGTGTGGCACGGGTCACTGTGACGGGCGTTTTGGTGTGAACGGTGTTCTTTCGGTTGTCCAGCGTGAGTTCCTCTGCCTTCAGCAACGAGGTCTGCCCTTGCCGAAGCGCGTGGACCTGCACGTTCTTTTTCAGGATGATCTGATCGGTGTCCAGCAGGTACTCACCTTGCTCGGACTCGCCCTGAATGGCGGTGCCTTTGGCGCCGTATTGCTCGACTTCCGGTTGATCGATGTTCCACACGTTGCCCTGCGGAATGTGTTCGGCGTGGCTGCTGCGCACCAAGGAGAACCGGTTTTGGGTCAGGTCGTGGCTTTGCACCGAGAAATTGCGCATGTAGTAGTCACTGACCGTCGGGTCTTTGGCCCCGCTGAACCGGAACAGGTCCAGTTCACTTTGCATGGCGTACCAGTACGAGGCAGCGGCCAACACAAAGGTCAGCAACAGCGGTATGAATTGGGACAGGTGGTTGGCCAGGTTGCGCAGCATGGGTCAGGCATCCAGCCAGGGGTTTGTGTAATTGGCCTGATGGGCCAGAATGAAGTCACACAGTTCGCGAACGGCCCCATGGCCCGCTGGCCGGCTGTTGGTCCAATTGGCCACGGCACGCATTTCTGCGGGCGAATGGGGGGTGGTGCAGGCCAATCCCACCGCTTTCAGCACCGGGAAATCGGGCCAGTCGTCCCCAAAAAACGCGCACTCATCCCAAGCCAGGCCCAACTGGGTTCTGATGTTGTCCATGGCGCTCAGTTTGGTTTTACAGCCTTGCACCAAGTCAAAAATGCCCAAGTCACGGGCGCGCTTTTCAACAATCTGGCTTTGGCGGGCGGTGATCCAGACGACCTTCACCCCGTGGTCCATCAGCAGGCGCAGGCCTTGGCCGTCGAACACGGAGAAGCGTTTCATCACTTCGCCGTCCTGGCCGAAGTACAAGCCGCCGTCGGTCAATGTGCCATCCACGTCCAAACCCAACAGGCGCACTGTGGCGGCGGCTTGGCTGGCAGCTTGTTTTGAAGTGGGTGCCGCTGACATGTTCAAACCACCTTGGCTTCGAACAGATCGTGGAAGTTGAGCGCACCGATCACGGTGTTGTGCTCGTCGGTCACAATGACCTGGCTGATGTGGTTGACTTCCATCATTCGCACGGCTTCAACCGCCAAACGGTCCGGTCGAATGCTCTTGGGGCTGCCCCGCATCACTTCAGACACCAGCAGGCCACGCAAGTCCAGGCCCTGTTCGATCAGGCGGCGAAGGTCGCCGTCGGTGAAGACGCCGAGCAATCGGTTGTCGTCATCCACAATCGCCGTCATGCCCAAGCCCTTGCGGGTTACTTCGAGAATGGCGCTGGATAAGGTGTCCGAGGGGCGTACCTTTGGAATGCGGTCGCCTTGCCGCATCACATCACGCACGTGGGTCAGCAGTTTGCGACCCAAGCTGCCGCCTGGGTGCGAGAGGGCAAAGTCTTCTTCAGAAAACCCGCGTGCCTTCAGCACACACACCGCCAACGCATCGCCCATGGCCAAGGCTGCTGTGGTGCTGGCTGTGGGCGCAAGGTTCAGAGGACAGGCTTCTTTGTCTACGCCGCAATCCAGCACCAAGTCGGCCTGACGCGCCAAGCTGGATTCCAGCTTGCCCGTCATGGCGATGATTTTTGCGCCGCGCCGGGCGATGGCTGGCAGCACACCCACCAGTTCTTCGGTCTGCCCTGAATTGGACAGGGCGACAACTACATCGTCGGCCGTGATCATGCCCAAATCGCCATGGGAGGCCTCGGTGGCATGCACGAAGAAAGAGGGCGTGCCTGTGCTGGCGAATGTGGCCGCGATTTTTTTGGCGATGAGGCCCGATTTGCCCACCCCGATCAGGATGACCCTGCCCGGGCAGGCCAGCACCAGGTTGGCCGCTTCCACGAAGGCGGAATCCAGCCGGTCAGCCATGGCTGCAATGGCCGAGGCTTCGATGGCCAAGGCCTCTCTGGCCATGGCCAGAAAATCGTGGTCGCGCAAGGCGTTGAGCGTGGTTGACATGGTGTGGCCCTGTTAGACTAAGGCGAATGAGGTCTTGAGACTCTCTGATTTAAGCGGCAGTATAGCAAATGCCGTGCCAATTCTGACCCGTTTCTTTCCCTTTCATTGTGCCCAACGCCCTAGAGCTTTCACTGATTCTTCTGTTGGTTGCTGTGCTTGCAGTAACGCTCTTCAGGCACTGGAAATTGCCCGCCATGTTGGGCTACCTGTTCGCAGGCACACTCATTGGTCCTTATTCATTGGGCGTTGTTCCCGATGCGCCGGAAACCCGCCACCTGGCTGAATTTGGCGTGGTGTTCCTGATGTTCTCGATCGGCCTGGAATTCAGCCTGCCCAAACTGCACGCCATGCGCCGGGTGGTGTTTGGCTTGGGGCTTGCGCAGGTGGGTTTTACCATCCTGGGTGTGGTGGGTTTGGCGTGGGCGCTCAATTTCCTGACGCCCATTCCCATGAGCACGGCCTTTGTGTTGGCGGGCGCAGCAGCCATGTCATCCACGGCGATTGTGAGCAAGATGCTGGCCGACCGTCTGGAACTGGACTCGCCCCATGGCCGACAGGTGATGGGCATTCTGCTGTTTCAGGACCTGGCTGTAGTTCCCTTGCTGATTGTCATCCCTGCCTTGGCCAACCCCTCCGGCCAATTGACAGTGACACTCAGCCTGGCCTTGGTGAAAGCCGCGATGGTGCTGGGTTTGATGCTGGTGTTCGGTCAACGCCTGATGAACTGGTGGATGACTTTGGTGGCCCGAAGTAAGTCCCAAGAGCTCTTTATGCTCAATGTGCTGTTGATCACTCTGGGCTTGGCTTGGCTGACTGAGCTGGCTGAGTTGTCCCTGGCCTTGGGGGCCTTTGTGGCGGGTATTCTGATTGCCGAAACCCAATACAAACATCAGGTGGAAGAGGACATCAAGCCATTTCGCGATGTGCTGTTGGGCCTGTTTTTTGTCACCACCGGCATGTTGCTCAACCCCAGCGTGGTGTTTCAGCACTGGTACTGGGTCATTCTTCTCGCTGTGGTGCCTGTGGTGGCCAAGTTGGGCTTGATCACGATGCTGGCCCGCGTGTTTGGGGCCACCCAAGGCACGGCCATGCGCACTGGGCTGTACCTCGCCCAGGCCGGTGAATTTGGCTTTGTGTTGCTGGGCAACGTGGGGTCGACCGGCCTGGGGTTGGTGCCCGATCCTTGGTTGCAGGTGATTTCAGCCAGTATGGTGTTGTCCATGTTGGCTGCGCCTTTCATGATCCAGCACGCCGACAGGATCGTCTTGAGGCTGTCCAGTCAGGAATGGATGCAGAAATCCCTCGAGTTGCATCAGATTGCCCAAAAAAGCCTGGCCACCCGCCAGCACGTGTTGATTTGCGGGTTTGGCCGAAGCGGTCAACATTTGGCCCGTATTCTGGACCGCCAGGACTTGCATTACGTGGCGCTGGACCTGGACCCTGACCGGATTCGGGAGGCCACGGCCGCTGGCGATTCTGTGGTGTTCGGCGATGCTGCGCGAAGAGAAACCTTGGTGGCCGCTGGTTTGCTGAGGGCCAGTTGCGTGGTGATCAGTTTTTCCGAGACGAAAACTGCGGAAAGGGTGTTGCGGGTGGTTCGCCAACTGACCCCTTCGGTGCCGGTGATTGTGCGAACCACTGACGAAAGCGACCTTGAGCGCTTGACTGCTGCGGGCGCCACCGAGGTGGTGCCCGAGATTCTCGAAGGCAGCCTGATGCTGGGTTCGCAGGCACTGTTGCTGCTGGGCATTCCCGTGTCCCGGGTGGTTAAGGAAATTCGGGCGATTCGAGAATCCCGCTATCAAATGTTTCGCGGGGTTTTTCGTGGCGTGGATGATGAGGCGGATACGCCCGAGAACCAGTGGGTTCGTCTGCATTCTGTGCATGTTGAACCGGGGGCCAGTGGCGTTGGCAAATCGCTGGAGGAGCTGGGCCTTGCAGAAATGCGGATTGAGGTCAGCGCCATCCGCAGGCGCGGGATTCGGGGTGGCGACCCCGCCCCACAAACCCGATTGGAGGCCGGAGACATTCTGGTGCTGAAGGGGCAACCCGAGGCTTTAAGCCGAGCCGAAAGCCTCATTCTGGGCCGCCGTTAGTCGGGCTTTATCGCAAGGTGTACACTGCGGCGCATCGCGCGTTGCCCGCTTCATTCCACGCCTGGCCAGTGGTGCAGGCCTCGGTGTCGGCCACCAGCACCTGCACGGAGCCGCGCAAGGGGTTGCCGTCGTCGAGTTTCCGGTCAATTTCCGCCAGCAACTTCACCGGCGCACCGTCCGCAACCAGCACCGACAAAGCGCCCTCGGGTGTTGTGGGGCCAGTCAGGTTGTTGCTGATGATCATCAGGCCTGACAGTACACTTTCCTTGCACACCCGTGCTGTACAGGCCGTGGCCTGCGCGCCCGGGGTTTCAAAGTTGCCCTTCAGAAAGCCGGCTCTGGCCAATTGAACATACACACGGGCTTCTTCAGCGCCTTCAATCAAGCCGTTGCCGTTGCCATTGCCTCCGGGCAGGCCTGCTGCTTCAGCCGCTGCGAAGTCGCCGGGTAGTGCGGCATAACGGCTCTCAAAACCGAGCAGGGCGGTTTCAAGGCTACTCAAATCACTGATCACCGATTGCACTTTGGCGCCGGAGAGCAGTTCCCGCCCTTGCAGGATGCTGCCCGCAAGGATGGCCAGCACGGCCAGGGCGATGGCCAGTTCGATCAGTGAAAATCCACGGTGTTGTTTGGGGGTCATGAAGGCTCCGGGTTCAAATGGTTGGGGGTTCGAAAAGGGTGAAGTGCGCCAGACTGCATCCACAGCCACATCAAGCGTTCGAATGAAAGCCAGTGAGGGTTGTCGGTGGGGTGGTGCGGGTCGGCAAAAAACTGGTGGGTGCGCGCCTCGTTCGCCAGCCGGAAGGCTTGTGCATCTTCTGTGAGTGAGGTTTTTGCAGGCTGGGTTCCGCTGGGCAAAATTACCGCCACCGCAGTTGAGCTGAGCAGGGGTGCGTTGCCGCAACCGTAATTGGACGCTGCTACGGGCGGTGTCGAAAGGCCGCAGATGTGCAGCGCTGGCAAAGGCCCCAGCCCCACAGCTTGGTTGGCTGTTGTGGTCATGGTGATGATTTCCGCCAACAAAGCCGGGCTGATCTGTTCAAGTGGACGGTCCGCCGTCAAGCTGCCTTGGGCCGGTGGCCCAGCTTTGGCGAGGTCTGCCACATGGAAGCGAAGCGGGCTTTCCAGCACCACCCCCAAGCTGGCTGTGGGCAACCAGCCCTGCAGGCTGTCGCATTGCCCCGCTTGTCTTGCTTCCGGCCCGTTGGGGGCCTCTGCCGGGCAGGGCAAACGCTGGCGGCTGAGTATGAAACCTTCCAGCGCTTGCATGGCAAGGGCACGTTCCTGTGTCTGTTGTTGTATGTTCAGGCTCATGCGTTGAGCCTGAACAAACGTCACCAAGGCAAAGCCGATGGATGTTGTCAGCGCCAGCACCAGTGCCAGTTCCAGCAGCAAATAACCGCTGTTGTGTCGGGTTTGCAGTTTCTGCATCACTGTTGCATCTCCAATTGCCAGCCAGAGGCCGAGGAGGCTTTTACCTTGATCCTGTCAATCCACGGCAGGCTGGCGGTGGGCCAACTAAAGCGGCAGATGCAGGCATTCCCGGCTTGAGCGCTGGTTGGGCAGAGGTGGTGTATGGCGGGTTGGCATGATTTGTTGATCGCCGCCGGGGGTTCGTATTGCGACACCGGCCACGCGCTGAGCAGCCCGGCAGGCCCTCGAAATACGCAGGCTTCGGTGGCTGTATTGGTGCATGTCCAGCCGGCTGTGGGTGAACCGCCGCCAGCAGGGCGTGGGGTGCACGCTGCCGAACCCGTTGCACACGGGTGAGCCGAGTCCCACACACCTGGCGACGAGCAGGTGCAACTGCAGCGGGTGCTGGTGCAGCGGCATTCGCAGTCGGACCGAACCGCCCCCCATTGACCTTGCTGCAATCGAAGGTTCTCCTGAGGCAGCCACTGCTCTATAGGGCGTCCCCAGCGCATCAACTGATGTGTCGCCATGGACAGGGCGGTCTGTTCCCGCTGCCGTTGCCAGGTCTCTGGCGCCAGCATGGCGTACTGGCCATGAGCCCGCACGGTATTTGGTGCCATGGTTTCAAGCCGCTCGGCCACCACAGCCATGGCTTCTCGGGTGTCCCCCTCCGGGGTTTCAAGCCACAATGCGGGTGCCGACTCATTCACCCATTGCCCCCAGCCCAGGGTGTTTGGCTGAACCAACTTGGGCGACACTGCGTAGTGCCAGTTGGGTGCGCTTGCTGAGGCCATCACGGGCCATGCCGTGGACAGGCCGATGTTCAGGTAATTGACTTTGGACACACTTTGAATTGGCAGATATCCAGCCAGTGCATTCAGGCAAACGGTTTGCGGCGGCCCATTGGGCACGGCTGCTGGGCAGGGCAAATGACCAACATGGGTGTGGCTGTTGTGCCCTTGCAGGGCGGAAAAGGTTTCCAGCGCATCCATACTCAGGCTCAGGCTTTGAGCCTGTGAGTACAAGGCCTCTTGTTGGCGTTCGCGCAGCAGATAGCGCGATGCAGCAGCACTGGCTCCAATCAGGCAGGCACCAATCAGCACCACCGAGGTCAGCAAGATGGCATGCCCCCGCTGTCGGCTCATTGCGGTCTCCACGTGCCCCGTCGCGGGTCATACAGATGGCGCTGTTGTTCCCACTCCACCCAACCTCGAGCAGGTTTCTTGGGTTCGGTTGTGGCGTCTGGTACTTGGGCCGCCGTTTGCCTGCCCTTGGAGTGTGGGCTTTGGGTGGCGATGCGGGCCTTGGCCGGCGCCAGCAAAGTTTGGTTCGGAACAGGCATTTGTGCGGAGGGCGCAAGGGCGTCGGCTACTTTGCCGTGGCGCCGTGCACCTATGCAGGTCAGTGTCCATGTCGCGTTGGTTGTCGCTGGCCGATTGCCCGGTTGGATGCTGCAACTGCCTTGCTCAGGTTGCTGCAGGCCATACCAGGTTTGAAACGCTTGCCAAAGCACCGTTTCATCTTCAGCCATTGCGTTCAGTGGTTCGACGCCTTTGGGGTGTAATTCCAAGTTGGGGGTCGAGGGTCGTGGCATGCGCCGTGACAATTCCGTCCAGTCTTCCTGATGTTCAATCCAAACCAGGCCAAAGGCCACTGCACTCAGCATCAACAGGCCGACTGCGTGTGCAGTTGCCCGTAGTATTCTGGCTTGCCGCATCAGTACTGCGAGTGAAGGCCCTGCGAGGGGCTGTTTCGAACGCGTTGTCATCGCGTTCTCCGGGCAGCGCTTTTGCTGGGGGTGGCGAGCAGGTCGCACTGAGCTTGGGTGTGTCGAGCTGTGTCCGATGATGGGTTGTCCGTGGAGATGGGCACGCAGCCTTTGGGAATCCTTGCTCGGTCCCTGTTCAAAGTCACCAGTGCCTGAATGGGTGTGTGGCGGTTCCAGCTCCAATGAAGCCCGTCAATGTTGGCTCGGTCGTTGCGCCCGAATCGGGCCAGACTCTCGTACGCCTCAGTCCAAGGTTGAGGCGTGAAGGTCATCTCTGCGGGTGGGGCTTGAATGGCATTCAGGCGGCGCAGGTCATTTTGAAATTGTTCAGCGCCAGCCAGCGAGTGCAAGCTGAGCCCACAGTGCAATACCCCAGCGAAGGCCAGAATGCTCACACTCAGCCACATCCTCGCCATGGACCAGCGCGCAGAGCCATTCCAGACCAAGGGCGCTATGACTCTGGCCCACGCCAGATGGGACCCCTGTTGGTGGAGCACTTTCCATTCCTCGCGGCCAAGCAAGTGGTACAGCGGTTCTTGGCCTGCAAGGGCTCGTTCGGGCTGGTCGCAAGCCACCACCTCGACACGTGCTTTCAAGCCAAGTAACTCACTGTGAATCGCCATGGCTTCGCCGCTGGCGGCCAGGCCATGCACCCTGTCCGGGCTGCTGAGCCAGGCGGCCCAAACCAGCTCGGGCACCTGCTCACTCGTCAAGGGCTCCCCCTTGGGCAGGGCAATGATGCAGCGGGTGTTGGGGTCGTCCATGCTCAGCAAAAAAGCCGAGGTGTTTCGGCCTTCAGACCATGGAGTCGTGTGCGCCTGCGTGTACCCGCCGCCCAGTGATTGCAAGCCATACGTGCCTTGCCCGGCTTGTGGTGCCATCCACCAAACGCTGCCGGGTTCTGTGTTCATTGCATCCATGTGCCGCTCCCCAGTTGGCCATAGAATTGACCCAGCGTGTTGTGCGCGGCCCAACCCAGAATGAGTGCTGCGAGCGCCAGCGTGGCAGGTGCCAGAAGCGTGGTGAGGCGTTGTTGAAGTATGTTGGCCCGCGCTTGATGAACCGAGGCGCACAGCCTGAAACATCGGCCCAAGTCGCCATGCTGTTCTGCCAATTTGCACTGTTCAACCATCAAGCGCGGCGCGCCCGCGGACAATACGACCTGGCTCAGTGGCTGGCCTTGGTTAAGGCCCAGAGACACCTGTCGAAGAAAACGCCGCCATGCGATGCGTGTGGGTCCGCGATTGCTTCGGTCAAAGCCCAGAGTGTGGTCAATCACCGCCATCAATGGAATGCCCGCATCCAACTGGGCGGCCATCAGGTTCAATTCTTCAGCGAGATAGCGGTGGGCCCACAAGGCTTTCACGCCCCGTGCTGCAGGGTAAAGCGCAACAGCGCGGGTGCTTACCTTCCCCTGTTTGCGGCGATTGAATGTACGTATCGAGCCAGCGGCGATGAATACCACGATGCCGACGCCCATCAGGACTTGACCGATCGGCCAGGTGTGTTGGCCAGTTGACTGCTCCGGCACTGCGGCCATGTTGCCCAGTTGGCTGTGCATGAGGGCTGCGGTGAACAGGCTCATCGCCATCACTGTGACCGGGTACATCAGGCTGCGCAGCAGTTCGTTTCTCCAGCGCAACTGCCCTTGCCACGCGTGTACCTGTGAGGACAGGGAATCGGACAGTTGCCCGGATGATTCGCCACACATCAATGCAATGTGCAGCGGCCGGGGCAGCGGTTGGAACACACTTGCAAAACTGCCTGTCAGGTTTTGTCCTTTGCTCAGCAGGTGCTTGACCTGGCCCAAACGCTTGCACAGGCCTTGTGCTCCACCGCCTTGAGGCAGGAACTCAAGGCTGGTGTCCAGTGCGTCGATGACTGGCAATCCTGCGGCACACAGTTCGGCCCACACGGTCATCCATTGCAGCACTTGGCTGTCGCGTATGCGCCCGCTGAGAAGCTTCATGCAGCCTGCCCCTGCAGGGACAAGCGGTGTCTGTGCACCAGAGCGTGTACTTCAGACAGTGCGGTGCATGCAAGCAGGTTGGCCCTGGGCAGCGCCAGCAGGTTCATCCACTCAACCTCCAGTTGTTGGGCCTGTTGGCCCTGTGCAGGAAGCAGCCGCTGGGCCAGTACACCATTGGTGCAATTGAGCAGACTGTTCAGGCGGACACCGAGTTCGATGAGCCGTGCCAATGCGCCCAAACAGTCAGGCGCGTGCAGGGACGCGAGCACCCGATGGCCCGTCAATGCCGCCTGAATACACAGTGCTGCGGTTTCTTCATCCCGAATTTCGCCCACCATGAGCGTGTCAGGGTCCTGCCGCATCAGTGAGCGCAGGCCAGAGGCAAAATTCAGCGCCGGGCTGCGTGTCAGGTCTGTTTGCAAAGCCCGGGGGTGAATGATTTCTACCGGGTCTTCGAGAGTGGCGATTCGGCCTGCGCCATCGCCCAGGTGGTGCAGCAAGGCGTGCAGGGTGGTGGTCTTGCCGCTTCCTGTGGCACCGACCACCAAAGTGAGGCCTGCCACCTTGTCCAGGCTGGCTTGCAGGCTGGTGAGCACTGCCGGTGCCAGGCCCAGTTCATTCAGGGTTAGAAACACCCGCCGGTTCAGGACGCGCAATACCAAACTTTCCCCATGCACGCTGGGGTGTGTCGCCAAGCGAACGTCAAACTCGCCTTGGCTGATGCGGCCATCCTGCGGCCTGCGTGTGTCGGCAATGTTCAGTTGCGCGCTGGCCTTGAATGCTTGAATCAGGCTTCGTGCTTGAGTGGACGACAGTTCGCCGACCGTGTGCAGATGGCCTTTTTTGCGCAGGGTCAGGCAAACGGACTCGGCCCCCGGCGTGAAGTGAAGGTCGGACACCTGCTCATCTTGGGCCAGCTTCAATAAGGCCATCGGGCCTTGAAGGCAGGCTGCCTGCCACTGTGGATTCATGGTGTGTACTCCAGCAAGGTGCTCAAGGTGTGCAGTGGCAGTTCGCAGCGCTGGATTGGGCAAATCTTGAACACCTCCTCCAGTGTGGCTTTGGCGGTGGCGCGCTGTTGGTCCATGGCGTACAGCAGTGCGAGATTGAATCTGACTTCGGGGTGAGTCGGGTGTGTTTTGGTCAGCCGGTTCAACAAGCCGATGGCGCTGCCCAACTGTTGCTGGCTGGCTAGCCTGTGGGCGTGTTGCAAACCTTGCGTAAGCTGGGTGTGTTCGCTCGAGTTGTCCAGCCGGGCATTGGGGCCTGGGCCAAGCTCGGGTTCAATCACCGTGGCTTTGAGCAGGATGACCAACTCGGTTTGGTCGGTCTGTTGGCGGTGGGAACTGCTCAGTGGCTTGTTTTCATCGGTTAACCCGGGCAGGCCACGAAGCAGATTGCCCCCTTCCCGTTGATGAAGCCCGCCCAGCAGCGTGGTTTGCCCGCTTTGAATTTTCAACACCGACTCCAATTCCCGGGTCTGAATTTCAGGCACCTGGCTGATGATGTTGAACTGGCGAAGCGCGGGGTTTGGGTCCTGAACAAAACCGAGAATCCGGCTCAGGGTGGGTCGCACACGAAGTTGCACCTGTTGGTGGTCGGACACCTGAGGGGTGACCGTCATCAGAAAGCCCACCGGCACGGTCTGAACCTGGGTGTTGAACACGGAAAAGGCAGGGCTGGTGCTGGTTGGTGCGCTGGTCTGCACATCGGTGGTGAAGTAGACCCGGTTGTCCACCACTTTCAACACCGCCGCCTGTTGGTTCATCACCACCACCCTCGGGGCTGACAGCACCGAGGTGTTGCCAAACTCCTCCAGCAGGCGCAGTGCCACGCTGGTCTCACTTTGGCCGGTGGTGCGGTTTAGCGTCAGGTTCAACACCGGGTTGGTCAGGGCAAGGCCTTGCACCATCAAGCCCAGCTCAGTGCCTTTGTTGGTGAAAACGTTCCAGTCCACTCCGCGGGCGTATCGGGAGTTCAGGGTGATTTCGGTGATGGTGGCTTCAATCAGAATTTGCCGGTCCAGCCGGCGCTGCACCTGGGTTAACCAGTGTTGCACCCGTCGATGCCCTGCAGGCGTCGTCAACACGGCCACAGTGCCACTTTCCGGGTTGGCCACCACGCGGCCTGAGCGGGTCTCGCGCCGTGTGGTGGTGATGTCGCGCCGGTTGCTGCTGTTCACCGTGCTGGTTTGCCGTGGTGTGCTGAAGCGGTTTCGCCCGCTGTCCCGGGAGCTTTCAAAATTGCGGTCTGAGTCCTCGTCCACAACACGTTCCCGGGTGGCAATTTCCTCAGGTTTGACCTGTGCCTGAATGAGTTGCTCAATCTGAACCGTCAGGCGATCCCACAAGCGGTGATCCTGCTGGCTGGTGAGCAGCAATTCGCTCACATTGCCCGCATCGCGCCGCTGGCCCACCTCGCGGTTCTGGTTGGCCACCGAGGCAGTCAGACTGGACCTGTCGAGCATTTCACGGTTCAGCGCCAGATAATCGACCGCATACACCTGAAGCTCATCACGTTCGCACCGCAAATCCACATGCTTGCCCCGTGTGGTCAGGGTAGCGCCGGTCTGTTCCTCCAACGAGGCCAGCACCAAGCTCATGGGCATCTCTCGGCCCATCAGGCTGACGCGCTTTTCGCCGCACTGGTCAAAGCTGTAACCCCAATTCAGTTCTTTGGCCATCAAATCCAGCACATGGCTGGCTGGCATGTCTTCAATTCGCAGGTTAAAGGGCCGGTCTTGACCCGGTGGGTTGTTCTGAATGCCTTGGCTGGCGTGGCCCCACAAGCGCAGATCCAGGCCGGGTGGCAGGGCCGCTGGGGGTGCGCCTGCGGTCTGCGGTGCCTGACCGGGTGTTTGAGTGGGTGTTTGAGGGGAAAGGCCTGTACAGGCCGCCATCAGCAGGCATGCGCCCCACGTGGCTGGGGCGTGCAAGGCCCTGGGGTACCGCTGAAGCAGGCTGGTCATGGCAAGGTTCCGATGGCGAATGCGCCACTGTAGTTGAGCGCTTGTGGCTCCCCTCGGAATGGTCAAGCTGGCCGGGTGACGTCCGGTATGACCCGCCTGGCTTGGGTCATGTTCCAGACCCACGCAGCTTCCAGCCCCGCCCCGGGCAGAAGTGGGTACAATGGGAAGTTTCGAAGTACAAAAGACAGGGGAGCCCCAATGGGCTTTGTAGCAGAACTGAACAAAGTCGACTTTGGTTACGGCGACCGGCTTATCCTTCAGGACATTTCCTTGCGCATACCCAAAGGCAAGGTGGTGTCGGTGATGGGCGGGTCCGGCTCGGGCAAAACCACCCTGTTGCGCCTGATGTGTGGCCAATACGCTGTGAACCGGGGCGACATCCAAGTCCTGGGGCGCGACTTGAACCGAGCATCCACGGCCGATTTGTATGCTTTTCGCAAGCACATCGGGGTGTTGTTCCAGTTCGGTGCTTTGTTCACCGACCTGTCTGTCTTTGACAATGTGGCCTTCCCCCTGCGGGAACATTCCAACCTGAGTGAATCCGCCATCCGGGATCTCGTGTTGTTGAAGTTACACGCGGTCGGTTTGAGGGGGGCGGCGAATTTGTTTCCATCCGAGATTTCCGGGGGTATGAGCCGCCGGGTGGCCTTGGCCCGCGCCATTGCGCTGGACCCTGAGCTGATTTTCTATGACGAGCCCTTTGCCGGGCTGGACCCGATTTCTTTGGGCATTACGGCCAACTTGATCCGTACCCTGAACGATGCACTGGGGGCCACTTCGGTGGTGGTGACTCACGACATCCACGAGTCTTTTGCCATCAGCGATTACGTCATTGTGATTGCTAGCGGCAAAGTGCTGGCCGAAGGCACACCCGAAGAAGTGAGTGCGAACCCCGACCCTTACGTGCAGCAATTCATCCAGGGTCTGCCTGAAGGGCCGGTGCGTTTCCATTACCCCTCAGTGGACCTGCGGGAGGATTTCGCATGAATCCCGTGACCTGGATCAGTGCGCTGGGGGCTGGCACCCTGGCCACCATTGCGGGCTTGGGCACCTTCGCCCGCTTTGTGGCCAATCTGTTTGGCCAGTTGCCCAAGGCCTTGGCCCGGCCTCGGCTAATCGTGGACCAGATCCACTTCATCGGCAATTACTCGCTGGTCATCATTGTGGTGTCCGGCCTTTTTGTGGGTTTTGTTTTGGGTTTGCAGGGTTACTACACCCTGAACCGGTACGGTGCTGAACAGGCGCTGGGTTTGTTGGTGGCCTTGTCGCTGGTGCGTGAATTGGGCCCCGTGGTGTCAGCACTGTTGTTTGCGGGGCGGGCGGGCACTTCGCTGACTGCTGAAATTGGGCTGATGAAAGCCGGTGAACAGTTGACCGCCATGGAAATGATGGCTGTGGACCCGCGAACCCGAATTCTGGCGCCCCGCTGGGTGGCGGGTTTGATCTCTATGCCCCTCTTGGCTGCTTTGTTTTCGGCCGTGGGCGTGGTTGGTGGTTATCTGGTCGGCGTTCAGTTGATTGGGGTGGACTCGGGCGCCTTTTGGTCCCAGATGCAGGCCGGGGTCGATGTGCGTGATGACATCCTGAATGGCGTGATCAAGAGTGTGGTGTTCGGTGTGGCAGTCAATGCCATCGCCCTGTTTCAGGGGTACACCTGCCAGCCTACGCCTGAAGGCGTTTCCCGCGCCACCACCCGCACCGTGGTGATTTCGTCCCTGACCATTCTGGGCTTGGACTTTGTATTGACTGCGCTGATGTTCAGCGTGTAACTGACGATTGGATTGTTGCCATGAAAAAGAATGCCGTGGATTTCTGGGTGGGCCTGTTTGTGCTGCTGGGGGCGCTGGCTTTGGTGTTTCTGGCGTTGAAGGCCGGTAACCTCAGTTCCTTCACCACAGGTGCGCAGTACCGCGTATTGGCTGAATTTGACAACATCGGTGGCCTCAAGCCCCGTGCCCCCGTCAAAAGCGCGGGCGTGGTTGTTGGCCGTGTGGCCAAGATTGATCTGGACCCAGTGACATTCCGTGCCGTGGTGGCGCTGGACCTGGAAGAGGGTTTCAAGTTTCCCCGCGATACTTCGGCGAAGATTCTGACATCCGGTTTGCTGGGTGAGCAGTATGTAGGGTTGGAGCCCGGCGGCGACGAAGAGAACCTCGTGGCCGGCCAAAAGTTTTCGCGGACCCAGTCAGCGGTGGTTCTGGAAAACCTGATCAGCCAGTTTTTGTACAGCAAAGCCTCGGATGCCCCGGCGTCTGAGGGCAGCAAATAATTCGATCGCAGGGAGATCACCGTGATTGCCTCCATTCGACAATTCCTGCTGGTGGCCTGCGTGGCCAGCCTTGCCGCGGGGTGCAGCACTATGAGAGCCCCTTCCGGGGCTGACCCGCTTGAAGGTTTCAACCGCAGCATGCACGGGTTCAACGAAGTGCTGGATGCGGCTGTGCTGCGGCCATTGGCCAAGGGTTACGACGCGATTACCCCTTCGGAAGTGCAAACCTGTGTGGGTAATTTCTTCTCAAACCTCAAAAACATCAGCAACGCGTTCAACAACCTGCTGCAGGGCAAGCCCGGGCGGGCGGGCAGCGACCTTTGTCGTTTTGCATTGAACAGCACCTTGGGTATTTTGGGTTTCGCTGACGTGGCTACCGAGTTGGGTTTTCAGAAAAGCGAAGAGGACTTTGGCCAAACTCTGGGTGTTTGGGGGGTAAAACCCGGCCCCTATTTGGTCTTGCCTTTGTTGGGGCCAAGCACCGTGCGTGATGCATCTGGCCGCGTGGTTGATTCACCACTGAACCCCGTTCGCCATGTGGACGATGTGCCCACCCGCAATTCCTTGTTTGCGCTGGACATCATTGACACGCGTGCCCGTCTGTTGCCTGCCACCGACCTGGTGGACCGGGTGGCGTTGGACAAATACGCCTTTATTCGTGATGCGTTTTTGGCGCGGCGTGAGTCGCTGATTCGAGATGGTGCCGTAGACCCAAAGTCCCGAGACGAAGAAGAACCCGATGACGGTGCATTCCTTGAACCACTGAATACACCTTTCCGGGCAGCGCTTGAAGACCACGCGTGGCCTGTGAACGCGGTGGCTGAGGGCTTTACCTTGCCCACGCACCACCAACAAAGCGCTCGGGCCAGGGCGGCTCTGGGTTTGCCGGTCCCCGCTGATGTTGATCAAGCGAATGAACTTCACTGAATGACCGGGGTCAACTCCAAAGGTGGCCCCGGCGTTAAACAACAACACTTCCAGAACAATCAGGAAACAGGACTATGAGCATTACCCTTTCCAACCCTTTGCGCGCGTTTGGCGCAGCCATGTTGTCGGCCACATTGTGGCTGGGCTTGGCCCCAGTGGCTCATGCGGATGATGTGGCAGCCAACGAATTTGTTGAAAAGTTCAGCAACGACATCCTCAACGAAATCAAGGCCCGCAAGAAGGAGCTGGTGGCTGACCCCGCCAAGCTGGACGCCTTGGTGGACCAAAAAGTCATGCCCAACGTCAATTTCCGACGCATGACCCAGCTGGTGGTTGGCCGTCCTTGGCGGGAAGCCACGCCTGCCCAGCGTGACGCCATTGTCGACCAATTCAAAGTATTGCTGACCAAAACCTACGCCGGGGCTTTGTCTCAAGTGGGCGATCAGACCTTGCAGGTGGACAAGCTGCGCGCCCGCCCCGATGAAACCGATGTGGTGGTGACCAGCCGCGTGCTGCGCAAAGATGGCCCCCCCATCGACTTGGCTTACCGGGTTGAGAAAAAAGACGGCAAATGGAAGGTGTACGACCTGAGCGTGTTGGGTTTGTGGCTGGTCGATTCCTACAAGGCCCAATTTGCCCCAGTGCTGAACCAATCCGGCATTGACGGTTTGATTGCAAGCCTGAAAGCCAAGAACGGTTAAGATTGCCATGCAGATTGAATTTGACAGCATTTCGGTCCGCAATGGGGACCGAATTCTGGCCCAGGTCACCGAAGCGGTTGGCAAGGGCGATTGTGTGCTCGATTTCTCGCGGGTCAAATCCGTCGATTCCACCGCCTTGGCCGTACTTCTGACGGCCCAGCGGGTGGCCCGTAAAACCGACAAAACACTCCAACTTCAACACCTCCCGGCCCAAGTCGGGAGTTTGGTCAAGGCCTACGGGGTACAATCCCTGTTTCCAGAAATCAGCGTGCCTTGACCCGGTTTGGGCACGTCTCGGGTGCCTGAACCACCATGCCAGCCGCATTACAGCTCGATTCCGTTTCCAAGTATTTCGGTGAATTCCGCTCCCTCCACCAAGTCAGTCTGACCGTGGAGCAGGGTGAGTTTTTCGCCCTGCTGGGCCCCAATGGCGCCGGTAAAACCACGCTGATCAATCTGATCGCTGGCTTAAGCCGGCCCAGTTCTGGCAAAGCCTCTGTCATGGGTTTTGATGTGCAGGGCCAGTTTCGTGACGCCCGGCGCAGCATCGGCATCGTTCCTCAAGAGCTGGTGTTCGACCCCTTCTTTTCCGTGCGCGAAACCCTGCGGTTCCAATCCGGGTATTTCGGTTTGAAGAACAACGACGCATGGATTGACGAGCTGCTGTCCTCGCTGGGCCTAGCCGACAAGGCCGACAACAATATGCGCACCCTGTCTGGTGGCATGAAGCGACGAGTCATGGTGGCCCAGGCCTTGGTGCACCGCCCGCCCGTCATCGTGCTGGACGAGCCCACCGCAGGCGTGGATGTGGAATTGCGCCAAACCCTGTGGAAGTTCATTGCGGGCCTGAACCGTCAGGGGCATACCATTTTGTTGACCACCCACTACCTCGAAGAAGCCGAAACCCTGTGCAACCGCATCGCGATGCTCAAGAAAGGCGAAATTCTCACGGTGGACACCACGCCCAACCTGTTGGCACGCCATGCCAGCCTCAGTCTGAACTTGGTGATCAACGGTGTATTGCCCGCCAGCTTGGAAGGGCAGGTTCTCAAGTCCAATGTGGTGGAAGGCCGTTACACCTTGGCTGTTAAAAGGCCATCCGACATGGAGGCGGTGTTGGCGGCATGTCGGCAAGATCACCTCGATGTGCGTGAATGCAACCTGCACAAACCCGATCTGGAAGATGTGTTTGTGCAATTGATGAGCGGGGTTCAACAATGATCGGCTGGAAAACCCTGTTTTACAAAGAAGTGCTGCGCTTCTGGAAGGTGAGCTTCCAAACCGTATTGGCCCCGGTGGTCACCGCCCTGCTGTACCTGATGATTTTCAGCCACGTGCTGGATGGCCAAGTGGAGCCTTATCCGGGTGTGGGCTATGCGGCCTTTTTGGTGCCCGGGTTGGTGATGATGTCGGTGTTGCAAAATGCCTTTGCCAACTCATCCTCCAGTCTCATTCAATCGAAAATCACCGGGAATTTGGTGTTCGTCTTGTTGCCGCCCTTGTCGCATTTGGAGTTCGTCAGCGCCTATGTGTTGGCCGCCATGGTGCGCGGTGTGGTGGTTGGTTTGGGTGTTTTGCTGGTGACCGTGGCGTTCGTCGGTCTGCACATGCACAACCCCTTGTGGATTCTGGCCGTGGCTGTGGTGGGTTCGGGCCTCTTGGGCACCATGGGCCTGATTGCGGGCATTTGGGCTGAGAAGTTCGATCAACTGGCCGCTTTCCAGAACTTCATCATCATGCCCGCCACCTTCTTGTCGGGTGTGTTTTACTCCATCCACTCCCTGCCCGATGTTTGGCAGGCGGTGTCACATTTCAACCCCTTTTTCTACCTCATTGACGGTTTTCGCTACGGCTTTTTCGGTGTCAGCGACGTCAGCCCCTGGTTCAGTTTGATGATCGGGGTGGTGGCTTGGGCGATTCTGAGCGCAATTGCTCTGCGCATGGTCGTTTCTGGCTACAAATTGAGGGGATAATACTGCTGTTGAATCAAAAGGATACAAAGCACATGTTGTTGCCCGAGACGGTCAGCGGATACATCGCCCAAGGTCTGTCATGCGATCACCTTCAAGTCACCGGCGATGGTCGGCATTTTGAGGCGGTCATTGTCTGTGCGGCCTTTGAAGGCTTGCGTTCGGTGCAGCGGCATCAAAAGGTGTATGCAGTGCTGGGTGACAGGATGCGCGAAGAGATTCACGCCCTGTCCATGAAAACCTTCACGCCCGCCGAATGGGCGCAACAGGGCCAATAACAATCCACAGGACTAGCCCCTCAATACCATGGACTCCTTTCTGATCCGCGGCGGCAAGCCGCTGCATGGCGAAGTCGCCGTGTCTGGCGCCAAAAACGCCGCCTTGCCCATTTTGTGTGCCAGCCTGCTGACCGCTGAACCCGTGCAGGTTCACAACGTTCCACGCCTGCGCGACATCAACACCTGTCTGCGCCTGCTCGGCTCCATGGGTGTGCAGTGCTTCTGGCATGGCGAAAACTCCCTGGCCCTTCGGGCCGAAGAAATTTCTGAGCCTTTGGCCGGATACGACCTGGTCAAAACCATGCGCGCCAGCATTCTGGTGCTCGGCCCCTTGCTGGCCCGGTTTGGCGAAGCCACCGTCAGCCTGCCCGGCGGCTGCGCCATTGGGCAGCGCCCGGTGGACCAGCACATCAAAGGTCTGCAGGCCATGGGTGCTGAAATCCACATTGAAAAAGGGTATATCCACGCCAAGGCCAAACGCCTGAAAGGCGCCCGCATTGTGACTGACATGGTGACCGTCACAGGCACCGAAAACCTGATGATGGCTGCCACGCTGGCCGAAGGCACCACCATCATTGAAAATGCGGCGCGTGAACCGGAGGTGGTTGACCTGGCCAATATGCTGGTGAAAATGGGTGCGCAGATTGACGGTATCGGCACGGACACGCTGACCATCCAGGGTGTGCGCCGCCTGAACGGCTGTACCCATGCCGTCATGCCTGACCGCATTGAAGCCGGCACCTTCCTGTGCGCCGTGGCCGCGTGTGGAGGCGACATTACCCTGCATCAGGCCGATGCGCCCAGCATGGACGCCACCCTGGAAAAGTTGCGCACCGCAGGCCTTCAAATCGATGTGGATGGCAACAGCATTCGCGCCATCATGGAAGGCCGCCCCAAAGCGGTGGGCGCCCGCACTGCCCCGTTCCCCGGTTTTGCCACAGACATGCAGGCCCAGTTGATGGCCGTGAACTGCGTGGCCGAGGGCACCTCGGTGATCAACGAGACCATTTTCGAAAATCGGTTCATGCACGTGCAGGAATTGGTGCGCTTGGGCGCTGACATTGCCATTGAGGGCCACACGGCGGTCATCAAGGGTGTTGAGCAGTTGGATGGTGCCACCGTGATGGCCACTGACCTGCGCGCATCGGCTGGCCTGGTGATTGCCGGCTTGGCCGCCGAAGGCGAAACCCGTGTGGACCGCATTTATCATCTGGACCGCGGGTATGACAAAATGGAAGAAAAACTGCGCAAACTGGGCGCGGACGTGAAGCGACTGAGTGAGTAAAGCACCATGATCACCCTGGCCCTGTCCAAAGGTCGAATTTTCGAAGAAACGTTGCCCTTGCTTGAAAAGGCGGGCATCGTGCCTTCGGAAGACCCTGAGAAATCCCGCAAGCTCATCATTGGTACCAACCAGCCGGATGTGCGCATCATCATCGTGCGTGCCACCGACGTGCCCACCTACGTTCAGCATGGTGCAGCCGACCTCGGCGTGGCGGGGCGTGATGTGCTGATTGAACATTCCGGCGATGGCCTGTATCAGCCGCTGGACTTGCAGATTGCCAAGTGCCGTTTGTGCGTGGCTGCGCCTGAAGGGTTTGACTATCAAAGCGCCGTGAAGCAGGGCGCACGCCTTCGCATCGCCACCAAGTACGTGAACAGCGCGCGTGAGCACTTCGCCAACCGCGGTGTGCACGTAGACCTCATCAAGCTGTACGGCTCCATGGAACTGGCCCCCTTGGTTGGCTTGGCCGACGCCATTGTGGACCTGGTGTCCACCGGCTCCACCTTGCGCGCCAACAAGCTGGTTGAGGTTGAAGAAATTTGCGACATCTCTTCCCGGCTGGTGGTGAACCGTGCCGCCCTCAAAATGAAAGGTGAACGGCTCCAGCCCATGCTGGATGTGTTCACCCAAGCGGTGACCGAACCCGCCATTCAATAATCCGTCAGACCACACAGGTAGTTTCAAGCATGTCGTCTCTCATTGCCCGTCTGTCCACCGAAGATGCCCAGTTCGCCGAGCGGTTTCGCGCACTGTTGGCTTACGAGGAGCAACGTGACCCGCAGGTCGAATCCGCTGTGGCGGACATCGTCCATGCGGTGCGCACGCGGGGTGATGACGCCTTGCTGGAGTACACCCGCCGTTTCGACCGGGTGGAGGCCGACAGCGTTGCCGCGTTGGAAATTCCCCAGTCTGAATTGAAAACCGCTTTCGACACCCTGGATGCCGCCCAGAAAGCGGCCCTGCAAGTGGCTGCGCAACGGGTGCGGGCTTTCCACGAACGGCAAGTGGCCGAAAGCTGGGAATTCACCGAAGCCGATGGCACGCGCCTGGGGCAACGAGTCACCCCCCTGGACCGCGCTGGTCTGTACGTGCCCGGTGGCAAAGCCGCCTACCCCTCGTCGGTGTTGATGAACGCCGTGCCCGCCAAAGTGGCTGGTGTGCGCGAGGTGGTGATGGTGGTGCCCACCCCCAGCGGCGTGAAAAACCAGATGGTACTGGCCGCGGCCCACTTGGCCGGAGTGGACCGTGTGTTCACCATTGGCGGCGCCCAGGCGGTGGCCGCATTGGCCTACGGAACTGCCACGGTGCCCCGTGTGGACAAAATCGTCGGCCCGGGCAACGCCTATGTGGCGGAGGCCAAACGACGTGTGTTTGGTGCAGTGGGTATCGACATGATTGCCGGCCCATCGGAAATTCTGGTGATTTGCGACGGCAGCACCAACCCCGACTGGATTGCCATGGACCTGTTCAGCCAGGCTGAGCACGATGAAATGGCCCAGTCCATTCTGCTGTCGCCCGACAAAGCCTTTCTGGGCAATGTGCAGGCCAGCATCAAGCGCTTGATGGACTCCATGCCTCGCGCCACCGTGATTGCTACCTCATTGAAGAACCGGGGTGCGCTGATTCAAGTGCGTGACATGGACGAGGCTTGTGAACTGTCCAACCAGATCGCGCCCGAACACCTTGAGTTGTCGGTGCAAGACCCCGACGCCTGGGTGGGACGACTTCGCCACGCCGGTGCCATTTTTATGGGCCCCTACAGCAGCGAATCCTTGGGCGACTATTGCGCCGGCCCCAACCACGTGCTGCCCACTGCGGGCACCGCGCGTTTCAGTTCGCCCTTGGGGGTTTACGATTTCCAGAAACGGTCCAGCATCATTTACGCCAGCCGCGAAGGTGCCAGTACCCTGGGCGAGGTGGCTGCCGAGTTGGCCTATGGCGAAGGCTTGCCAGCCCACGCCCGTTCTGCCGAGTACCGGGTTGGCCCGAAATTTCGCAAGCCTGAATAAGGTGGGTCATGAAAAACCTCATGCGTAAAACCGTTCGCGCCGATGTCCAGGCCACACAGGCCTACGTGGTGGCCGATGCCAAAGGCATGGTCAAGCTGGACGCGATGGAAAACCCCATGACGCTGCCTGCCGAATTGCAGGAAGCACTGGCCCGCGAACTGGCTGCCGCCAGCCTGAACCGTTACCCAGAGCCCAAAGCGCTGGCGCTTGAGCAGGCCCTGCGCGCCGCGTCGGCCATTCCCAAGGCAGCCCACGTCATTTTTGGCAACGGTTCGGACGAGCTCATCGACCTCATTATTCGGGCCTGTTGCATGCCCGGGGATGTGGTCATGTCACCCGTGCCCACCTTTGTCATGTACGCGGTTTACAGTCAGTGGAGCCACGCCCAGTTTGTGGGGGTGAACCTCAATCCCGACTTCAGCCTGGACATGCCGGCCTTGCTCAAGGCCATCTCCACGCACAAGCCCAAAGTGGTGTTTCTGGCTTACCCCAACAACCCCACTGGTGTGGCCCTGCGTGAAGCGGAGATTGTGCAGGTCATTGAAGCTGCGCCCGGCTTGGTGGTGGTGGACGAAGCCTACGAAGCCTTTGCCAGCGCCTCGTTCATGGCCCGCGTGCTGGAGTTTCCGAATGTGCTCGTGCTGCGCACTTTTTCCAAATTGGGCCTGGCCGGTGTGCGGCTGGGTTACGCCGTGGCCAGCAAACAGTGGGTGGAGCAGATCGACAAGGTCCGCCCGCCGTACAATGTCAACGTGTTGACTCGTGTGGCTGTGCAGTTTGCCTTGACTCACTTTGAGGTGTTGGCCGGCCAGGCTGAACAGCTCAAGCGCAACAGGCTGGCACTGACCGAAGCACTCAGGGCGTTGAAAACCCCGTCTGGGTCATTGCAAGTGTTTGATTCTTGCGCCAATTTTGTGCTTTTCCGCATTGACGGGGCTGCTGAAGTCTTTGAGGGATTGAAAAAGCGCGGTATCTTGGTTAAGTACGTGGGCAAAGCCCATGCGCTGCTGGCCGACTGCCTGCGTGTCACCGTCAGTACCCAACAGGAAAATACGCAGTTTTTGAATGCTTTGACCAACATCATCGACGAGATGGCACCCAAGGCCGCGTGAGAACCACCGGCCAACACACATCATGAGAACCGCAGAAGTCACTCGCAATACCCTGGAAACCCAGATCACCGTGAAGGTCAACCTGGACGGCACCGGTCAGCGCCACCTGGACACCGGTGTGCCCTTTCTGGACCACATGCTGGACCAGATTGCCCGCCACGGCCTGATCGACCTGCACATCGAAGCCAAGGGCGACTTGCACATTGATGCGCACCACACGGTCGAGGACACCGGTATTACCCTGGGCATGGCCTTTGCGCAGGCGTTGGGTGACAAAAAAGGCATAGTTCGCTACGGGCACAGCTATGTGCCTTTGGACGAGGCGTTGTCCCGCGTGGTGGTGGACCTGTCGGGCCGCCCCGGTCTGCACATGGATGTGGACTACACCCGAGCCATGATCGGCCAGTTCGATGTGGACCTGAGCTTTGAATTCTTCCAGGGCTTCGTGAACCACGCCCTGTGTACCCTGCACATCGACAACCTCAAAGGCAAAAACGCCCACCACCAGTGCGAAACCATCTTCAAGGCTTTCGGACGTGCCCTGCGCATGGCCGTTGCCCATGATGAGCGCCAACAGGGCGTAATCCCCAGCACCAAGGGCGCGTTGTGAGCCTTGTTGCAGTGGTCGACTACGGCATGGGTAACCTTCGATCGGTTGCCCAGGCCCTGTCGCATGTGAAACAGGACGGGCAGGAAATCCGAATCACCACCGACCCCGCAGTGATTGACCAAGCCGACCGCGTGGTGCTGCCGGGCCAAGGGGCCATGCCTGATTGCATGAGGGCCATCCGTGAGTCCGGCGTTCTCGACGCCGTTTTGCGGGCAGCGGCCAGCAAACCCCTGTTTGGCGTGTGCGTGGGTGAGCAAATGTTGCTCGAGCGCAGCCACGAAGGCCCCGCCGACAGCCTGGGTCTGTTTGAAGGCGAAGTCATCCGCTTTAACCCCGCCTTGACAACCGCCCGTGGCCTGAAAGTGCCGCACATGGGCTGGAACCGGGTCTACCGAGCCAAGCCCCACAGCCTGTGGGATGGCATCGACGACGGGGCCTGGTTCTACTTCGTGCACAGCTACCATGCCCAGCCCGTGAATGCCGCCGATATTGCTGCCCAGTCAGACTACGGCCTGCGCTTTACCTGCGCCATTGCACGGGATAACATCTTTGCAACACAGTTCCATCCTGAGAAAAGCGCGCACGACGGTTTGCGCCTGTACGCCAACTTTCTCAAGTGGAACCCCTGAACGGCCTTTGAAGCCCAACTTTCACCCAGCCCCATCGAAGACAGTGTCATGTTACTCATCCCAGCGATCGACCTGAAAGACGGTCAGTGTGTACGCCTCAAGCAGGGCAATATGGACGACCCCACCGTATTTTCGGCCGACCCGGTCGAGATGGCGATGAAATGGGTCGAGGCTGGCGCCCGCAGGCTGCATTTGGTGGACCTGAATGGGGCGGTGGCTGGCAAGCCGGTGAACGAGGGTGTCATCATCGACATTCTTGATGCCGTAGGCGGTCGCATTCCTGTGCAACTGGGTGGCGGTATTCGTGACCTTGACACCATCGAACGTTACCTCGACGACGGCCTGAGCTACGTCATCATCGGCACGGCGGCCGTCAAGAACCCCGGTTTCCTGCACGACGCTTGTGGGGCCTTCCCGGGGCAAATCATTGTGGGCCTGGACGCCAAGGACGGCAAAGTGGCCACCGACGGCTGGAGTAAAATCTCTGGCCACGATGTGGTGGACCTGGCCCTGAAGTATGAAAACTATGGCGTTGAAGCCATCATTTACACCGACATCGGCCGCGACGGCATGTTGGGCGGCGTCAACATTGAAGCCACGGTGAAGCTGGCCAATTCCTTGACGATCCCCGTGATCGCCTCGGGCGGCATCACCAACCTCGACGACGTGCGCAAGCTGTGCGCTGTGGAACACGAAGGCATCTCCGGCGCCATTTGTGGGCGTTCCATCTACGAAGGCACGCTGGATTTTGCACAAGGCCAAGCCTTGGCTGACGAATTGAACGGGCGTACCGACTAAATGCTCGCCAGCCGCATTATTCCTTGCCTGGACGTCACGGCAGGCCGT
Organism: Limnobacter sp.; assembly: GCF_046297615.1. Taxonomy (GTDB): domain Bacteria; phylum Pseudomonadota; class Gammaproteobacteria; order Burkholderiales; family Burkholderiaceae_B; genus Limnobacter. The sequence goes on from NZ_JBKBHM010000001.1 coordinate 729,205, forward strand.
GTCGTCAAAGGCGTGAATTTCGTTGAACTGCGCGACGCAGGCGACCCGGTTGAAATTGCCCGCCGCTACGACGAGCAGGGTGCCGATGAACTGACCTTTCTTGACATCACCGCCTCCAGCGACCAACGCGACATCATTCTTTACGTGATTGAGGCTGTCGCCTCGCAGGTGTTCATTCCCCTGACCGTGGGCGGTGGGGTGCGCAAAGTCGAAGACGTGCGCCGTTTGCTCAATGCCGGGGCCGACAAAATCAGCATCAACACCTCCGCAGTGACCAACCCCGACCTGGTCAGCGATGCCACAGCCAAGTACGGTTCGCAGTGCATCGTGGTGGCCATCGACGCCAAGGCCAAAGCCAATGGCGAACCCGGTTGGGAGGTGTACACCCACGGTGGGCGCAACCCAACGGGCCTGGACGCCGTGGAATGGGCCCGCAACATGCAGGCCCGGGGTGCCGGAGAAATTCTGCTGACCAGCATGGACCGCGATGGCACCAAAATCGGCTTTAACCTGCCACTCACCCGCGCCGTGGCGGACGCCGTGGACATTCCCGTGATTGCCTCCGGCGGTGTGGGCAACCTCGACCACCTGGTGGACGGCGTGCTGCAAGGCCACGCCAGTGCGGTGTTGGCGGCCAGCATCTTCCATTACGGCGAATACACCGTGCAAGAGGCCAAAGCCCGCATGGCGCAGGCCGGCATTGTGGTCAGGCGCTGATCATGAGCAAAGACGTCCTCATCACCGACAACTGGATGGACAGCGTGGCCTTCGATGACAAAGGCCTGGTCAACGTGGTGGCACAAGACCACCTCACCAAACGGGTGCTCATGGTGGCCTGGATGAACCGGGAGGCGTTGGAAATTACGGCAGCCACCCGCATGGCAACGTATTTTTCACGTTCGCGTGGCAAACTCTGGCACAAAGGCGAAGAAAGCGGCAATCAGCAGAAGGTTCATGAGATTCGGCTGGATTGCGACGGCGATGTCATCATCCTGATGGTTGAACAGATTGGCGGTGTGGCTTGCCACACCGGCCGTGAAAGCTGCTTTTACTACGCGCTTGAAGGGGATACGCCGCGTTGGGTTGCCAAAGACCCGGTGCTCAAAGACCCCGCCCAGATGTACAAGAAAACCACCTGAGATTGACATGACTGCAAGCACGCCCAACTCTGCCGACCTTCTGGCCCGCCTCACCGAGGTGCTGGAAGAGCGCAAGAAGGCTGACCCGGACAGCTCGTATGTGGCCAAGCTGCACAGCAAAGGGCAGGACGCCATCCTGAAAAAGGTGGGCGAAGAGGCCTGCGAGCTGGTGATGGCCTCCAAAGACCAAGACCCCGCCAAAGTGATTTATGAAACCGCTGACCTGTGGTTTCACAGCATGGTGGCTTTGTCGTGGCATGGCCTGTCAGTGGCCGACGTGCTGGCCGAACTGGACCGCCGTATGGGCCTGTCAGGCCTCGTGGAAAAAGCCAGTCGCCAATAAGCCAGCAACGCCACACTGGGCAACACACAACACCGGCCTTTTGCGCCATCGGGAGTGAGCCATGAGCACCAACTGTATTTTCTGCAAGATCATTGCAGGGGAAATCCCCAGCAGAAAAGTCTACGAGGATGAGGATATCCTTGCCTTTCACGACATCAATCCGGCGGCGCCCGTGCATTTTCTGATCATTCCGAAAAAGCATATCCCCACCCTGGCTGACGCAACACCGGAAGACATCCCGGTGCTGGGCAAGATCATGGCGATGGCGGGCAAGCTGGCCAAACAGGAAGGGTGTGACGATGGTTTCAGGACCATTGTCAACACCGGGCGTGTCGGCTGTCAGGAGGTGTATCATCTTCATGTACACATTCTGGGTGGCACGCAACCCTTGGGGCCCATGCTGGTCAAACACTGACCGGTGGCGGGCACCACCCCAAACCACACAGACACAATTATTCGAGGAGTGAATCATGGGTTCTTTCAGCATCTGGCACTGGTTGATTGTGCTGGTCATCGTCATGCTGGTGTTTGGTACCAAGAAGCTGCGCAACATTGGGTCCGACCTGGGCGGTGCAGTGAAGGGTTTCAAAGAAGGCATGAAAGACGGCTCGGGCGAAGCCAAAACCGACACGGCCAAGATTGCCGATGCAGGGGCTACCCAATCCACCAACACCATTGATGTGGATGCCAAGGAAAAGCGCTGACCCCAGCAGGCCTGCCGTATAACCCACACGCCCCGACTCGACTCGGGGCTGGTTTTTTCAATGGTCGTGGATCATGTTTGACGTTGGTTTCTCGGAAATGATGGTGATTGCGGTCGTGGCCCTGGTGGTCATTGGCCCGGAGAAATTGCCACGTGTGGCCCGCACTGTGGGCCACTTGATGGGGCGCGCTCAGCGCTACGTCAACGATGTGAAAACCGAGATCAACCGCGAAATGGAAATTGAAGAGCTGCGCAAGTTGCAGGCCGAAATGCAAGACGCCGCCCGCAAAGTGGAGAGCGATGTGCAAACCACGCTGCGCGATGCTGAATCCACCGTGAATGAGCAGGTTCACAAAATTGAACAGGATGTGGCCGAGATGGAGCATGCCTTTGAGGCCGGTGCTTCGCCTGCACCCACTTCGGCGCCAGCCCAATTGCCGGTAGAGCCCGCCGTTGCGGCCAACCCCGAGTCGCCTTCCAAGGCCTGAGCCGCACCCCGACACACACCATGAGTCAAGAAGAGAATTTTGTAAGCCACTTGGTTGAATTGCGAGACAGGTTGCTGCGCGCGGCGGCCGGTTTTGCGGTGGCGTTCATCATTTTGATGATTTACCCCGGTGCTGCCGCCATTTTTGATTTTCTGGCCCTGCCGATTCAATCTGCCTTGCCCGAAGGCACCAAGATGATTGCAACCGGCGTGATCACCCCGTTCATGGTGCCCATCAAGCTCACGGGCATGGTGGCTTTTGTGGTGGCCTTGCCGGTCATTCTGTATCAGGTGTGGGCATTTGTTGCACCTGGCCTGTATCAGCATGAAAAGAAGATGGCGCTGCCCATCATCGTGTCCAGCACCTTGTTGTTTTTGGGTGGCGTGGCCTTTTGCCATTTCATCGTGTTTGGCAAGGTGTTTGCATTCATCAACGAATTCGCACCCAGCAGCATCACCCCGGCACCGGACATTGAGGCCTACATGAGCTTTGTGCTCACCATGTTCATGGCCTTTGGCGTCACTTTTGAAGTGCCCATTGTGGTGGTGGTTTTGGTGTATATGGGCGTGGTCACCGTTGAAAAGCTGGTGGACATTCGCGGTTATGTGATTGTGGCGGCCTTTGTGATTGCCGCCATCGTGACACCGCCCGACGTGATGTCTCAACTGTTCCTGGCCATTCCCATTTGTGTACTGTACGAAGCGGGCATCATCGCGGCCCGCTTGGTGGGCAAAAAGCGGCAGGACATCATCGAGCCGAACTGAATCGGCTCGACGTTTTACTTCTTCAAAAAATCCCCCGGCTTGGGCCTCACGCCAATTTCAATGGTCAGTGAGGTTTTCTTGCCGTCTCGCATCAGGGTCACCGGCTTTTTGTCGCCGGGCTGACAGGCTGCAATCAGGTTCAGCATTTGGGTGGTGTCGCGAATGGCTTGCTTGTCGATGGTCAGCAGAATGTCGCCCACCTTCAGCCCGGCTTTGTCCGCAGGCCCGTCTTTCACAATGCCTGCAATGATCACGCCTTCCTGTTGGGGCAGGTTGAAGGCCTTGGCCAATTCCTCGGTGATGTTTTGTTGTTCAACGCCGATGTAACCCCGGGTGACCACGCCGTTCTTGATGATCTGCCCCAGCACGTTCTGGACAGTTTTGGCCGGAATGGCAAAGCCAATCCCCAGCGACCCCCCGGTACGGCTGTAAATGGCGGTGTTGATGCCCAAAAGGCGCCCTGCGGTGTCCACCAAGGCGCCACCCGAGTTACCGGGGTTGATGGCCGCGTCGGTCTGAATGAAATTCTCGAAGGTATTGATGCCCACGTGGTTGCGGCCCAGCGCGCTGACAATACCCATGGTCACCGTTTGCCCCACACCGAAGGGGTTGCCCATCGCCAGCACCACATCGCCCACCCGCACCCCATCTTCGTGGGCGAATTTCACCACAGGCAAGTCGGGCAGGGTAATGCGCAACACGGCCAAGTCGGTTTCCGGGTCGGTGCCCACCAGTTCGGCTTTGGCTGTTCGGCCATCGTTCAAGCCCACCTCGATGGATTCGGCTTCGTCCACCACGTGCTGATTGGTCACCACATATCCGTCGGCGCTGACAATCACGCCGGAACCGAGGCTGGACGCCGGGTCTTCATCGCCAAAACCATCTTCCCCTTCGTCGCCGAAAAACTTGCGGATTTCCGGGTCTTCAAAGAAGGGGTGCTTGGCGGCGTTGCCTGCTTTCGAGGTGTAAATGTTGACCACCGCAGGCATGGCTGCTTCCACCGCTTTGCGATACCCCAGCACACCCTGGGTGTTCAGCCCTCCTGCCGGGGCCTTTAGCCACTGGGGGGTCCATTCCGGGCGTAACACGTCGGTGATGAAATACAATGCCAGCAATACGGCCAGCGTTTGGCTAAACGTCAGCCACAGTTTCTTGATCATGTTGCCTGCGTGGAAGGGGTTAGTTGTGAACACCGTTGATCGTGATGCGTTGGAGCGGGAACTGGCATTGCTGCTGGAGCCCGCACGTGTGCAAGATTATTGCCCAAATGGTCTTCAGGTGGAAGGCAAGTCGCAGATCCGCCGCATCGTCACCGGCGTGACGGCCTCCGCAGCCCTCATCGACCTGGCGGTGGCCCGTGGCGCCGATGCCATTCTTGTTCACCATGGGCTGATGTGGAAAGGTGACCCTCAGGTGTTGAAGGGCTTTCGCAAGGCGCGTATGGAAGCAGTATTGCGGGCCGGACTGAATGTGTTTGCCTACCACCTGCCGCTGGACAAACACCCGGAGCTGGGTAACAACATTCAATTGGGTGCCATGTTGGGTTGGCCCACCGACCGGGTGGTGGGTGACAAAGGGTTGGTCCACATCGGCGCACTGGCTCAGGCTCAGCCATTGGGCAGCTTGGCCGATGGGGTGTCGAAGGTCCTTGGGCGGCCGGTCCAACTGGAAGGGGTGACCGACCCACAGCGCATGATCAGTACGGTGGCTTGGTGCACCGGCGGCGCACCCGGTTATGTGGAGGAGGCCGCATTGGCCGGGGCAGACCTGTACTTGACTGGCGAGTTGTCCGAGCCCGCGGTGCATGTGGCCCGGGAATGTGGGCTCACCTTGGCTGGCGCCGGGCATCATGCCACCGAGCGATGCGGCGTTCAGGCCTTGGGGCGTTGGGTGGCAGCGCGTTTTGGCGTGGAGGTGGAGTTCCACGACCTGTTTGTGGCCGTGTAGCCCTTGCGGTGCTAGCGCACCGGGGTTCATTTTTGGCTTGAATTGTCACGAAATTCTCTTGAGGAAGTGTTCTAGTTTGAAAACTGCTGAGTTACAATCGTAGGTTGCATAAGCCACCCAAAGTGGTGTGTGCCCGGAGCAGTCCGTCCACTCAAGCCAGCAGGTTTCTGGGCGGAACGGGTTCAAAAGGGATGTGATACGCATATTTTTCGGGGTTATTCTTGATGAGCGACAATCAGGCAGTAGACAAAGAACGGCGCGTTTGGATGATCGCGTGCGGTGCTGCAGGTGGCGTAGCCGCTGCAGCCACTGGCGGGGCATTTTTGACGACACTGGCCCCTTCCGAGCGGGCCAAGGCAGCCGGTGCACCGGTGGAGTTGGACATTGCCGACCTGAAGCCCGGTGAGATGAAAACCGTGGAATGGCGCGGACAACCCGTATGGGTCATTCGCCGCAGCGAGCAGCAGGTGTCTGAACTGGCCGCGCTGGATGCGCAACTGGCCGACCCCAATTCAGAGCGTAACCCCAAAGAACTGACGCCTGAATACGCCCGCAACACCTACCGGTCCATCAAGCCTGAATTTCTGGTTGCCGTGGGCATTTGCTCACACCTGGGCTGCTCGCCCACGGCCAAGTTCGATGCGGGCCCCCAGCCCAGCTTGCCCGACGACTGGAAGGGCGGTTTCCTGTGCCCCTGTCATGGCTCGACCTTCGACATGGCTGGCCGGGTGTTTGCCAACAAGCCAGCACCGGACAACCTGAAGGTGCCCCCTCACAAATACCTGTCGGACACCAAGCTGTTGATTGGTGTGGACGAGAACAACGCTTAATCGAGAGGTTCACATGGCTGCTGACAAACAAGTCGAGACGACAGGCCTGTTGGGCTGGATCGACCAGCGTTTCCCGCTGACCTCCACCTACAAGGCGCACCTGTCCGAGTATTACGCGCCCAAAAATTTCAACTTCTGGTATTTCTTTGGGTCACTGGCCCTGCTGGTGCTGGTGATTCAGATCGTGACCGGTATTTTCCTGGTCATGCACTACAAGCCCGACGCCGCCAAGGCCTTCCAGTCGGTTGAGTACATCATGCGCGATGTGCCTTGGGGCTGGTTGGTGCGTTACATGCACTCCACAGGCGCCTCCATGTTCTTCGTGGTGGTTTATCTGCACATGATGCGTGGCCTGATGTACGGCTCGTACCGCAAGCCCCGCGAGCTGGTGTGGATCTTCGGTGTGGCCATTTTCCTGTGTCTGATGGCTGAAGCCTTCATGGGCTACCTGTTGCCTTGGGGCCAAATGTCCTACTGGGGTGCGCAGGTGATTGTGAACCTGTTCACAGCCATTCCCTTCATTGGGCCTGACCTGGGTATCTGGATTCGTGGCGACTATGTGGTGTCTGACGCCACACTGAACCGCTTCTTCTCCTTCCACGTGATTGCCGTACCGCTGGTGCTGTTGGGCTTGGTGGTGGCGCACTTGGTGGCCTTGCATGAAGTGGGTTCCAACAACCCTGACGGTGTGGAAATCAAGGACAAGAAAGACGCCAATGGCGTGCCACTGGACGGCATTCCTTTCCACCCTTACTACACCGTGCACGACATCATGGGTGTGGGTGTGTTCCTGATGGTGTTCTCTGCCATTGTGTTTTTCGCCCCTGAAATGGGCGGTTACTTCCTGGAATACAACAACTTCATTCCGGCTGACCCGCTGAAAACACCCGCCCACATTGCGCCGGTGTGGTACTTCACACCGTTCTATTCGGTGCTGCGTGCCATCACTTACCCGTTCCTGGGTGTGGATGCCAAGCTGTGGGGTGTGATCGCCATGGGTGGTGCGGTGGTCATTCTGTTCTTCCTGCCCTGGCTGGACAAAAGCCCGGTCAAGTCGATCCGTTACCGTCCAACCCTGCACAAAATCATCTACGGCGTGTTCATTGTGTCGTTCCTGATTCTGGGTTATCTGGGTGTTCAGCCACCGTCACCTGTTGGCGAGAAGGTTTCCCAGTTGTGCACGCTGATTTACTTCGCGTTTTTCCTGGCCATGCCATGGTGGTCCAAGAAGGGGCAGTTCAAGCCCGTTCCCGACCGTGTCACGTTCGAAGCGCATTGATGCTGGCCGCAGAAGGAAACTGAGGAATGAAAACAATGAAAAAATTGCTCGCAATGCTGGCACTGCTGCCCACCTTGGTGTTGGCAAGCGGCGGCGGCCACCCGCTGGACAAGGCGCCTGACCTGACCAACGACCTGGCTGCCCTGCAGCGGGGTGCCAAACTGTTTGTGAACTACTGCTTGAATTGCCACGCTGCCGAAAGCATGCGTTACAACCGCTTGGCCAACATCGGCCTGACGGATGAGCAGATCAAGCAGAACCTGCTGTTCGCCTCCGAAAAAGTGGGCGACACCATGACCATCGCCATGGACCCGCAGGATGCCAAGAAATGGTTTGGTGCCACCCCGCCTGACCTGTCCGTGATTGCGCGTTCGCGCGCATCAGGCGCAGGTTCCGGGGCGGATTACCTGTACACCTACCTGCGTACCTATTACAAGGACCCTTCCAAGGCCACAGGCTGGAACAACCTGGCTTTCCCGAACGTGGGCATGCCCCATGTGTTGTGGGAATTGCAGGGTGAGCGCACGGCCAAGTTTGAAGATGTGAAAGACCCGCATGATGAGTCCAAGGTGGTTCATAAATTTGTGGGCTTTGAGCAGGTCAAGCCCGGCACCATGGACGCAGCAGAGTATGATCGCGCCATTGCCGAGTTGACCAGTTTTCTGGTGTACATGGGCGAACCCGCGCGCCACGACCGCATCCGTCTGGGTGTGATTGTGCTGCTGTTCTTCGGTGTGTTCACCATCTTTGCATGGCGCCTGAATGCGGCCTACTGGAAAGACGTAAAATAAGCACGCCTGAAATTGAACTCAAGGCTGGGGCGATGTGTCGCCCCGGCCCTTTTTTGTTTGGGAAGACAACATCATGATGGTTCTTTACTCCGGAACAACCTGCCCGTTCTCACAGCGTTGCCGCTTCGTGCTGCACGAGAAAGGCATGGATTTCGAGATCAAGGACATTGACCTGTTCAATCGCCCTGACGACATCAGCGTCATGAATCCTTATGGCCAGGTGCCGATTCTGGTCGAGCGTGACCTGATTCTGTACGAGTCCAACATCATCAACGAATACATCGATGAGCGTTTCCCTCACCCCCAGTTGATGCCTGCTGACCCGGTGATGCGGGCCCGCACCCGCCTGTTCCTGTTCAATTTTGAGCGCGAACTGTTTCAGCACGTCAGCGTGATTGAGAAGGGGGGTAACCCCAAAGCCATGGAAAAGGCCCGCCTGGCCATCCGTGAGCAGTTGACCCAGTTGTCGCCTGTGTTCCTCAAGAGCAAGTACATGCTGGGCGAAGAGTTTTCCATGCTGGATGTGGCCTTAGCCCCCCTGTTGTGGCGCCTGGAGCATTACGGCATTGAACTGCCGAAGTCGGCTGCTGCACTCATGAAGTACGCTGAGCGTATTTTCGCCAAGCCAGCGTTCATCGACGCCCTGACCCCTTCCGAGAAGGTGATGCGCCGCTAAGGGTGTGTGTTTTTGCTGTATGAGGTGTAGCCGTGACTGAAGAAGTATCCACCAAGCCCTATCTGATCCGTGCCATTCATGAGTGGGCTGTGGACAACGGCTACACGCCATACCTGGCGGTCGCGGTCAATGAGCAGACTCAGGTGCCCCGTGAGTTCGTGAAAGCCGGCGAGATTGTGCTTAACGTGTCGCCGTTTGCCACCAACAAGTTGCAGTTGGGCAATGAGTGGATTGAGTTTGAAGCCCGCTTTGGTGGTGTAGCCCGCAGCATCATGGTGCCCGTGGACCAGGTCAGCGCCATTTATGCCCGTGAAAATGGCCATGGCATGGCGTTTGAGGTGCACAAACCCTTGTCCGAGATTGAGGGTGACGGCAACGAGGCTGTGCAGTTTGTGTTCGATGAGGCCGATGAAGAGGCCTCTGAACCGGCTGAACGCGGTGGCCTTAAGCCCGTCAGTGGTGCAGCGGAACAGTCCGATTCTTTGGTTAGTGTGGTGAAAAGTGAACCCGGTGACGAAAATTCACCGAAAAAACCGGGTCCAAAAGGCAAATCCCACTTGACCCGTGTAAAATAGTGCCTCTTCGCGTGCCGCTTTAGCTCAGTTGGTAGAGCAACCGCCTTGTAAGCGGTAGGTCGTCAGTTCGAATCCGACAAGCGGCACCACTTCCTCCCTTGAAAAAACCAGTCCCTTCCCCCGCTGAAGCGCTCAATCTCAGGCCCGGCCAATCGCTGGAACTGCTGAAGTCCTTGCACATTCTGACCCGCGACGGACAGATCAACCAAGACAGCCGCCGAAAGCTCAAGCAGATCAATCACCTCGTTCAGTTCATTGAACCCATCATCGACGCCATTCGACAAGACACTGGCGGCCCGTTTACCTTGGTTGACCATGGTGCAGGCAAGTCTTATCTGGGCTTCATGCTGTATGACATGGTTCTGAAGGCTAAGCCGGAGGGGGCGTGTGTGGTGGGTGTGGAGACTCGACAGGCCTTGGTGGACACCTCACGCGAACTGGCCACCAAGGCTGGCTTTGCGCAGGGCATGCGCTTTCTGAACATGGCTGTTCAGGACAGTGCGGAGCACCCGGAGCTGCCAGACACCATTCACATGGTGACTGCGCTGCACGCCTGCAACACAGCAACGGACGACGCCATTGCCTTTGGTCTGGCCAAACAGGCACGCGCCATGGCCTTGGTGCCTTGCTGCCAGGCCGAGTTGGCTGAGCGCTTGCGGGCGAGAAAGTCGGGCCAGTTGGGGCGCAGCAGTTTGGTGGAATTGTGGCGACACCCTTTGCACACCCGCGAGTTCGGCAGCCAGTTGACCAATGTGCTGCGGTGTTTGTGGCTGGAATCGCAGGGGTACCAAGTCACGGTGACCGAGCTGGTGGGTTGGGAACACTCCATGAAAAACGAGTTGATCCTCGCCCGCAAACACCAGCGCAGCAACCCCAAGGCTGCCGAACGTTTGAAAGCGTTGCTGCTTGATTTGGGCTTGGGTGAGGATGAGGCGCTGTTGTGCCGCTACGGCTTGGCCCAGGCTTAAAGCCCGTTCCACTGAGGGCGGTTCAGTTCGACCCCTGCTTGGCCCGCCGGGCTGGCCACGGGCGGCAAATTCAACAGTTCAATGGCGTGTTGGGCGGTGTGCGTCACCAGCTCGTCGATGCTTTGCGGGCGTTGATACAGCGCGGGCACCGGGGGCATCACAATGCCGCCCATTTCAGTCACGCTGACCATGTTGCGCAGGTGCGCAAGGTTCAGCGGGGTTTCACGGGGCAGAATGACCAAGCGGCGCCGCTCTTTCAGGCACACGTCTGCTGCGCGGGTGATGAGGTTGTCGGACAAACCCAGTGCGACACCCGCCAAAGTGTGCATGCTGCACGGGGCGATGATCATGCCCTTGGATGGGTAGGAGCCACTGGCAATGCAGTTGCCCACAGCCTTGGGGGAATGCACCACATGGGCCTTGGCCTCCACGGCTTCACGGCCCAAGTCGGTTTCGCTGCTCAGTGTCAGCCAACCTGAAGGGGACACCACCAAGTGCACCTCGGTGTCGCCCCGCGCCCTGAGCAACTCCAGAATCTTCAGGCCATACAAGGTGCCGCTGGCGCCTGTGATGGCGACAGTCACCTGATGGAGAAAGGCTGGGGCTGACATTCGCGGCGTGATTGCTGTCAGGCCTGCTGGCTTTCGTTGGCTTTCGCCACGAGTTGTTGCAGTTCACCGTTCTGGAACATTTCCGTCATGATGTCGCTGCCGCCGATGAATTCACCGTTGATGTACAACTGGGGAATGGTGGGCCAGTTGGCGTATTCCTTGATGCCTTGGCGAATGTCGGCGTCGTCCAGCACATTGACGGTGACCACCTTCTGGGCGTCACAGGCTTTCAGAATCTGGATGGCGCGGCCGGAAAAGCCACACATGGGGAACTGGGCGGTGCCTTTCATGAACAGCACGATGGGGTGGCTGGTGACGGTGTGGTGAATGGTGTCGCGTACGCTCATGGCACTTCCTTCGGTATTGGGTGAGACAAACAATTGAATTGTAATGGAACTGGGGGCGATCCCGGGTGTTTCAAGGGTTTTCACCGCCTTCGGGGGCCAAGTGGGCCATGACCATGCGCGGCGTGCCGGCCAGGTCGTTCAAACCTTGAATCCGGTGGTAGGGGCCTGCCTGAAACAGGGCAATGATGTCGTGCTGTTGGGTGTGGCCATGTTCGACCAACACGGCGCCACCGGGCCGAAGCAGTGTGGGGCTGTGTTCGGCAATGCTGCGGTAAAAATGCAGGCCGTCGCCGAAGTCGGTGAGGGCTTTGGCGGGTTCAAAGCGAAGGTCCCCTTGGGCCAAATGCGGGTCGCCTGCCTCAATGTAGGGTGGGTTGCTGCAGATCAGGTCAAAAGCCAGTGGGGGTGACTGGTTCAACAGGGCTTCAAACAGGTTTGACTGCACAAAACGAACATTCCGCGCACCCAGCGCTTGGGCATTGGCTTGGGCCATGGCCAGTGCATCGGGGCAGATGTCGGTCGCGGTCACTTCAAGAATCGGGTTTTCAAGGGCCAGTGTGATGGCGATGGCACCGCTGCCGCAGCCGATGTCCAGCACGCGGGTCACGAGGTTGCGCTGGCTGGGTTCATGCAGGAAGGCCAGTGCCTGAGTCACCAGTTCCTCGGTTTCAGGCCGGGGAATGAGGACGCTGGGGCTGACTTTGAAGGGGCGTGAATAGAATTCTTTGTAGCCCAGCAGGTAAGCCACGGGCTCGCCTTGTTGGCGGCGGGTGGCCAGGTGCTTGAAGGCGGTGATGGTGTCTGCGGCCAGTGGGTCTTCCCCAAGGCTGACTTGCCGGGCGCGGGTCCAGCCCGTTACTGCTTCAGCCAGAATTCGCAACTCGCTGATGGGCAGGCCGGTTTCACCCGCCGTCAGGCGCAGCAGGGCATTCAAGCTGAGTGAGGTGGGGGGCATGGGTGCGCGCGGGCCTTACTCATTCGCCGTCATTTCGGCGAGCAATTCGGCTTCATGGAAGGCGGTTAGGGCGTTCATCAGTTCGGTCAGGTCGCCGTCCATGATGTAGTCCAGTTTGTACAGGGTCAGGTTGATTCGGTGGTCAGTCATCCGGCCCTGCGGGAAGTTGTAGGTGCGGATGCGTTCAGAGCGGTCGCCCGAGCCGACCAAACTTTTGCGCTGGCTGGCTTCCTGCGCTTGGCGCTCGCGGTCGATGCGGTCTTGCAGGCGCGTGGCCAGCACCTTCATGGCTTTGTCTTTGTTGCGGTGTTGGCTGCGTTCGTCCTGGCATTCCACCACCAAGCCTGTGGGCAGGTGGGTGATGCGCACGGCGGAATCGGTTTTGTTGATGTGCTGGCCGCCCGCTCCGCTGGCACGGAAGGTGTCGATGCGCAGGTCCGAGGGGTTGATTTCAATGGCCTGCGCTTCGTCAGGCTCAGCCATGACGGCCACGGTGCAGGCCGAGGTGTGAATGCGGCCCTGCGATTCAGTGGCTGGTACGCGTTGCACGCGGTGGCCCCCCGATTCGAACTTCAGGGTTTTGTACACCTGGTCGCCTGCGATGCGCACGATCACTTCCTTGAAGCCGCCCAGTTCGCTGTCGTTGGCGCTCATCTGCTCCACTTGCCAGCCTTGGCGTTCCGCAAAGCGGGTGTACATGCGGTACAGGTCACCTGCGAAGAGGGCTGACTCGTCGCCACCGGTGCCCGCCCGAATTTCCAGCATGACATTGCGGTTGTCGTTCGGGTCCCTGGGCAGCAACAGGCGTTGCAGCTCGGCTTCCAGGCTCAGCAGTTGAGCCTGGTTGGCGTCAATTTCCTCCCGCGCCATGTCTCGCATGTCGGGGTCGTTCAGCCAGCCTTGCGCGGTTTTCAGGTCGTCTTCAAGCCGGCAATACTCGGCAAACCGTTCGGTGGCGGGCAGCAGTTCGGCGCGCTCACGGGTGACGGATTTGAACAGTGCCATGTCCTGCGCGGCGTGTTGGGAGGACAAGTGGTCGTCCAGGTCAGCCAGGCGTTCGGTCAGCCTGGTCAGCCTGGCCCGCATGCTGTCTTTCATTCGGTGTGATTGCCGTGTTTGAGGTTGAACAGCCGGGGCAGCCATTTCATCATGGCTTCCCGTTCTTCAGGGGTGGCGCCATGCAGCAGGGTCAGTGGGCCGTGCATGAACTTGGCGCTCATGCGGTGGGCCATGAGTTGCAGCACTTCATCGGGCGCTGTGCCTTTGCTCAGTAGCTTTTGCGCGTGCTCCAGTTCCAGTTGGGCAATGTCGTCGGCCCTGTGCTGCAGGTGTTGGATGATGGGCACCACGGAACGTTCGGACACCCAGCGCATGAAGCCCTGCACCTGTTGTTCGATGATGGCTTCGGCTTGGTTCACTGCCGCTGCGCGGTGGTCCCTTCCTTCCTGCACAATCTGGCTGAGGTCATCCACGGTATACAGGAACACGTCGTCCAGCTTGGACACTTGCTGTTCAATGTCGCGGGGCACGGCCAGGTCCAGCATGAACATGGGTTCGTGTTTGCGGGTTTTGCTGGCCTGCGCCACCATGCCCAGCCCAATCAGGGGCAGGGTGCTGGCCGTGCAGGAAATGACGATGTCTGATTTCGGCAGTTGCTCGGGAATTTGCCCCAAGCCAATCACCTTGGCGCCATGGGCTTGGGCCAACGCCAGGGCCCGGTCGGCGCTGCGGTTGGCAATGGTGATGCTTTTGGGTTGCTGGGCAGCAAAATGCGCGGCGCACAGTTGAATCATTTCCCCAGCGCCCACAAACAGCACGTGGCGGCGTGACAAGTCGCCGAAAATCCGTTGGGCCAGTTTGACTGCCGCTGAGGCCATGGACACGGAGTGAGCGCCAATTTCTGTGTGCGAACGCACGTCTTTGGCCACGGAGAAGGTGCGCTGGAACAATTGGTGCAGCATCAGACCAAGGGTGCCCGCCTCTTCAGCGCTGCGGGCGGCCTGCTTCATTTGGCCCAGTATCTGCGCTTCGCCCAGCACCATGGAATCAAGCCCGCTGGCCACTCTGAAGGCATGGCGCACCACGTCCTGCTGCGGCAGTATGTACAGGTGCGGCTGCAATTCGTGCATGGGGATGTTGCGGTTGTCGGCCAGCCAGTTCAGCAGGTCGCTTTGGAGCTGCTGGGCGTTTTCAGCGGCGCAGTAAACTTCGGTGCGGTTGCAGGTGGAGAGAATGGCTGCTTCCGGGGCTTTGAGCCGTTGGCTCAGGGCATGCAGGGCTTCGGTGAGGTGTTCGGCTGGAAATGCCAAGCGCTCCCGCACAGCCAGCGGGGCGGATTGGTAATTCAAACCGACTGCGAGAAGCTCCATGATGCCCTGTCTACGAACCAACCCTCAATTATACCTTGGGGGTTGGCCCGAGGCTTAACTGCTTTGTTCAAGCTGTTTGCGGATCTTGGCGAAGTCCCGCGATTTGCCGTCGGTGTCCACGTGTTCAAGCTTGTAGCCAAACCCGTACACGGGGGAAAGCCGGAAGCCCAGTTCAGGCTTGAGGGACAGCTTGGAGCGCACGCGGGAGATGTGGGTGTCCATGGTGCGGGAGGGCAGGTCGGTGTCGCGCCCCCAGACGCTTTCCTGAATATGGCCGCGCGACAGGGGCTTGCCCATGTTGCGGAACAGCAGCAGTGCCAGGTCGAATTCTTTTTGGGTCATGACCACGCGTTGGCCCTGACACACGATGGTGGTGAACTTGGGGTGGAACTCAAGGCCTGAAATCTCGAACACTTCAGGGGCGGTGAGTTCCGGGTAGGCCCGGCGCAGCAGGGCATTTACCCGCGCCACCAGTTCGCCACGGCGAATCGGTTTGATCATGTAGTCGTCGGCGCCGCAGTTCAGGGCCTCAACGATGTTCTCTTCATCGGTTTTGGAGGTGATGAAGAGGACGGGCACTTTCAGGTTCATGGATTCGCGGATCCAGACCATGACACGGGGGCCAGAGTTGTCAGGCAACACCCAGTCCAGCAGGATCAGGTCGAAGCTGTCCCGGTAAATGGCGGCCTGAAAGGCTTTGAAATTGGAAAAGGTGTGGCACTTGTGTCCCACAGCATCGAGCACCCATTTGAGCATTTCGCTCTGGGTGGCGTCATCTTCAAGAATCGCGATTCGCATGCGATCAATCCCCGGTCTTCTGTCTGTATTGGCTGTAATTCTTATGGTGAGGTTAAGTCTAACCTTCCAATCCGTAGATTAACCCTGAATGTTGCAATTTGTTAACTAGTTTGATGCGTTTTCTGTTTGCAATGCATGTATGGCGTGGGCTCCAGCAAACATCACTCCGACGATGCGCAGGGCTTTGTCGTAAATGGCGTCCCGTTCCTGAGGGGTTTCAACATAGTCCACGGCCATGAAGAGCATGTTCTGGGCGAGCACTTCCAAAACCTCGGTCATCTCCTGCTGCGGCAGGCCTGGTAACAGGCCGGAGATGCGTGGGTCGGTGCAAATATCGATGCTGATGGTGCGCAGGGTCTTTTTGAGGCCTTGCCGCATTTTTTCAAGGCTGCCAAAGGCTTCTGAAGCGCCCACCACAATGGGTTTTGGGTTTTCCACGGCCCAATCAAAAAAGCGCTTGAGCAAGACCGGCCGAATGTCCAGATCCGCTTCGCGGGCGGTGGCCACGCGCACCTCAGTGAAGGCCCTAATTACATCACGCTCAATTTCATCAATGACCGCTTGGCCCAGGCTGGCCAAGTCTTCGAAATGGCGATAGAAGGCGGGTGCGGAAAGGCCGGCTTCACGGGCGATTTCCCGAATACCGAGGCTGGAAAAACTGCGCCGGTGGTAGCTCAGGTTCAGGGCGGCTTCAATCAGCCTTTGACGGCCATGCTGGGGGGGAAGGGAGGATGTCATAGGGCGCGATTATAACCAAAACGGTCGCAAGTGTCTGAATCGTCGTGGTTTAGAGGCAAAAGTCCATTTGTCCGAATCAGGGGTTGACGTGCATGTTAACGATCGTTAACATGCAATCACGCTACTCGGAATGGCCGAACAGTTCAAGGCCATCTGACACGAACAAGGAGACAACACCATGTTGCATTACCTGAAATTCACCACCTTTCCGTTCATTGCTTTTGCAGTGCTGCACACCATGTTCCAAGGCGGTGCCTGGATGTATTCCGGCATTGTGGCGCTGGTGTTGGTTGTGGCCCTGGGCGATTTGATTCTGCCTGAGGACCGCACCGAGCCCCGTTTTCATCAAGAGTGGTTCCTGAACTTGATGCTGTGGCTCACCCTGCCGATTTTGGTCTGGTTGACCTTGCTGTTCAGTTGGGGCGTTGCACCCACGGATGTGTTTGGCTTGGACGGATTCATGAAGGAATGGTTTGGTTATGACCGTTTGGCCTTGCAAGCCGAAACCACCCCTTTCCAGTGGTTCATCGGAGCGGTGGCCGGGGCATTTCTGTATGGCGCAGGGGGAACCAATGTGGGCCACGAGCTGACGCACCGCACCTACAGCCCAAGGGACATGATTTTGGGCCGTTGGATGTTGGCGTTCACCGGTGATGCATCCTTCGCCATTGAGCACGTGTACGGCCATCACAAAAACCTGGGTACACCCCACGACCCTGCCACCGCGCAGCGTGGCGACAACGTTTACACCTTTGTGTTTCGCAGTTGGCTGGGTGGCTACGCATCGGCCTGGAAGCTGGAAAAGCAGCGTTTGGCCAAGTTCGGCCAGTCGGTGTGGAACCCGGTGCACAGCCGCATGATGCGCGGCAACCTGATGACCCTGTCGATTGCCCTGTCGGTGTATGTGATTGGTGGTGGATGGGCGCTGGCCCTGTTCTGGGTGATGTCGGCAGGCGGTAAAACCCTGCTGGAAATTGTGAACTACATGGAACACTACGGCATTGTGCGCCGCCCCGAAGACAAGGTGGAGCCCCGCCACAGCTGGAACACCAATGCGTCAGTGAGCACTGCGCTGCTGTATGCGCTGACCCGCCATTCCCACCACCATGCCGAGGCTGACCAGGAATACTGGAACCTGCGGTGCTACCGCCACGCCCCCATGCTGCCCACCGGGTACCTGGGCACCATTTTGCTGGCCTTGGTGCCGCCCCTGTACAAGCGTGTAATGACCCCTCTGCTGAACCATTGGGACGAGCATTTCGCCACGCCTGCCGAGAAAAAGTTGGCGATTGAAGCCAGCGTGAAGAGCGGCATGAAAGGCCTGAAGTCTGCCCAACTGGGCCACGTGACGCAGGCCCACACCAACAACGCTGTGTCGGCCTAAGGCCTGAACAGAATTAGGAGAACTCCATGAAATTGCTCGAATGGTTGGGTTTGCAGGGTGGTGCGGTGGGTGCGGGCAGTTCATCCCCCAAGCGCAAGGCGCGCGAAACTTTTAAAGTAAGTGTGAATGCCGGTGAGCAGTCGTTTGAGGTGGAGAAGGGCCGCAAAGTGGTGCTCAACGCGGCCTTGTCTGCTGGCTTGGGTTTCCCCCACAATTGCCGCGTGGGCAGTTGCACGCAGTGCAAATGCACGCTGAAAAGCGGCAAGGTGCGTGAACTGACCGATTCCAGTTATGTGTTAAGCGCTGAAGATCTGAAGAAGGGGATGATTCTGGCTTGCCAGTCCATTCCCGAGACTGACCTTGAAATTGAAGTGCCCTTGACCTCCGGCGGTGACCGTTTGGTGGAAACGCGCGGCACAGTGGTGAGCCAGAAAAACCTGACGCATGACATTGTAGAGCTGCGGGTGAAACTGGATGACCCCATGCCCCTGAAAGCGGGCCAATACGCTGAACTGCGCCTTGAAGAGTTGAGCCTAAGCCGAAACTACAGTTTTGCGGTGGCGCCCAAAGGCCAGGAACTTGATGAGCTGGTGTTCCACATTCGCAAAGTGCCCGGTGGGCGATTCACCGAGTGGCTGTTTGAGTCCAGCAAACTGGACACCCGCTTCAGTGTCAGCGGCCCCTTTGGCGATTTCTACCTGCGAGCCCCAGAGGGCGAGAAGCCTGCACCGATTGTGTGTGTGGCCGGTGGCAGTGGCATGGCGCCCATGCTGAGTCTGCTGGAGCAGGCGGTGTGGGCCGGTGAAACCCGGGATGCCCATTACCTGTTTGGTGCGCGCACACAACAAGATTTGTACGGTGAAAAAGACATCGGCCGAATTCAGCAAAGCTGGCGTGGGTCCATGAACTTTGTCCAGGTGTTGTCCGAAGAGCCTGCGGATTCGAACTGGACTGGTGCCCGTGGCTATGTGACCGATCAGTTGGATGCACTTAAACTGGATTGGCCGAATGTGCAGGCTTACCTGTGCGGCCCACCGGCCATGATTGATGCAGCCATTGCCAAGTTTGGTGCTTTGGGTGTGAAGCCCGAGAACATCCGGTTCGACAAGTTTGAGTAATTAACTTGACTAAGCATCAGGCTCATCCAGTGAGCCTGAGTCGATCAGGGCAGGGGTAAGCTTGCAGGCAGGTCAGACGCGCCAGGCAAGCTACCCGTGGGCAAGCTGCTGATCGGCAGGCTGTCCAGCGGCAACATCGCCAACACGTCGCCGAGTGGGGCCAGAGGTGTGCCAGCCAAGGCGTCAATCAGCGGGGCCAGTGGCGATGTGCTGCCACCGCTGTCCGTTCCCCCGTCTGTACCTCCGGTGTCTGTGCCGCTGCCTGAATCGCCACCTGAGCCGCTACCTGAACCGCTGTCTGTGCCTGTACCGGTTCCCGATCCTGTGTCTGTTCCTGAGCCGGTGCCTGTCCCCGTGTCGGTTCCTGTTGTTGTGCCTGTGCTGGTCGTTGTGGTGCTGGCTGTGGTGGTGTCACCGTCGCTGCTGACCACTGAAGCAACGGCCAAGCCGCCGCCAATCACCGCTGCGGCTGTGCTGTCCGAGCCCAGTGTCGCTGCACCCAGCAAACCTGCGCCAAACAGGCCGGTAAAGCCGCCGCTGTCGGTCATCATGACTGCGCCGTTGCCCCCATCGCCCACGGCGAACAGTTCTACCCCCTCTGACAAAGCAGTCACCTCAAAAATGGGTGCGCCTTCCGCGCCGCTGGCAATAGTGACTTGGGCTGCAGCACCGGGTGCCATGGTCACCAGTGAATCGGCTTGTTCAGGATTCATGGCTCTCAGGCTGATGTCCACCGGGCTGGTGTCCGTGTTTTTGATCACATCGCCTGCCAAAATGGCGTCACCTTGAGCCAGGGTCAGTTGTTCGCCTTGGCGCTGAACGATCACTTTTTCCGTGCTGGTGGCCACGGTGCCGATGGGTTCGGTGGTGCTCATGATGCAGGGTCCTGCTCTGTTTTGTCTCGTTGATACTTCGGCGCAATGGCTTCAGATTCACCCTGTTTGGGTGAAAAAAAACCCCGCCGGGGCGGGGTTTTTCGGCCTGACCTTGCTTAGATGGGCAACGGCAGCGATCCCAACTGGTTGGGGTCCAACTGAGACGTGATCGGTGACAGGGCTGAGCTGAGTTGCTCTGCACCGGACACGATGCCGTCTTCGATGGTTTGACCAACCTGTGGAATTTGCTCCAAAGGCGCAGCGGCCACCAGTTGTTCGGCACCGGAGACAATGGGGTCGTCGCCACCTGGCAGGGATGGCAGGCCACCGCCACCACCGGGCAGCGAGGGTGCTTCCCCGCTAAGCAGGCCAGCAAGCTGTTCCGCACCGGAGACAATGCCATCCTCAATGGTTTGACCAACCTGCGGAATTTGCTCGATCGGAGCTGCGTCCACCAGTTGCTGGGCACCGGCAACCAAGGGGTTGTCGCCGCCACCGGGCAGTGAAGGTGCGCCACCGCCGAGCAGTCCGCCCAGTTGTTCCGCGCCTGCAATGATGGCGTCTTCAATGGTTTGGCCAACCTGCGGAATTTGCTCGATCGGAGCTGCGTCCACCAATTGCTGTGCACCAGCCACAATGGGGTTCTCGTCGCTGCCGCCGCCACCGCTGCCGGCGCCTGGCAGAGAGGGAACACCGCCACCCAGCAAGCCATCCAGTTGCTCAGCACCGGCCAGAATGCCGTCTTCGATGGTTTGCCCAACTTGAGGAATTTGCTCGATAGGAGCGGCATCTACCAACTGCTGTGCGCCAGACAGAACTGGGCCCGCGTCGTCACTTGGTGCAGGTGTGGTTGGTGGTGGGTTTTCGCCGCCAGGTGCGGGCGTCGTTGCGGGCGGGGTCGCGTCCGCTTCTTTGCCCAACACGGGCTGCAGAACAGGGCCCAGTCCGGGAATGGCGGAGGCTGCATCGGAAACCATAACCACTGCGTCGGACAGCGTCCCCACGCCGCCAGCCACTGGAATGAGGGCTGCGCGCAGGGGGCCTGTCAAGGCGCCGTCTTCGCTGGCGCCTTGGTCAATCGCTTGAGCGACTGAGTCCAAGCCACCGGCAACGCCCACTGGGCGTTCAATCGGGGTGTCAGCCAGAGCACCGGCCACAGTGCCCACGAGTGGTACCAAACCAGTGGGGTCGGCAGCGCCAGCGCCTGCCACTTGAGTGCCGACGTCAACCAGCAGGTTGGACAAGCCGTTGAACCCTGCATCGGTAATTTGGCCGCCAGACGGGTCTGCTGCAGCGGTGTCGCCGCCCAAGAAGAAGCCCAGGCCATCGGTCAATGGTGCCAGAGGGGTGTCTGCGCCACCGGCCACCAAGCCGTTGGCTGCTTCAGACACCAAGCCAGCCGCACCAATGGCCTGTTCGGGTGCATCGGTGGTCGCTGGAGTTGTTTCGGCAGTTGTGGATACACTTGACGGATCCGGGTCGTCTGGCTTGTCAGTCGTTACTGGAGTTGAAGAACTAGAAGGCATAGGAGTGGTGGTTTCTTTGTCGCCATCTCCGTCGCCACCGTTAATAACGTTGTCATCGCTGGAGGCGGCAAAGCCGAGAATACCCAAGCCGGCCAGTGCTGCAGCTGGACCCAAGCCAGCTCCAGAGGCCAGCAAACCAGCGCCGATCAGGCCGCTGGTTGCGCCTTCGTAGGGCACCAGCGTGGCTGAGCTGACTTCGTCAGCCACGTCGTACAGTTCAACGCCTTCGCTCAGGGCGACCACTTCGGTGCGCGATGCGCCGCCGACGGTGGGGTTGGCGACCTCACGCAGTTCAGCACTGGCACCAGGTGCCAAGGACAGCAGCGTGGAACCCTGGCCCTCATATTGGGGGGGGAGCATCACTTCAATATCGGTGTTGGTGGTGTTGGTCAGTACATCACCCCAGGCCAATGCGGCATCTTTTTCAAGAGCCAACTGTTGACCGGCGCGTGTAACATCCAATCCCAAGGTGTTGGATTTAATGGTAGCAACTGGAGAAGCCATGAATATTCCTCGTTAAACTAGACGGGGTTTTGTAAGTTCGACACTTACGGGTTTTACTGACACAGGTCCGTAAATGGATTCAAGGCCCGTAAATTTATTTTTACGGTTTATAAGTCTTTGATTTGTAATTATTTTGACGGGCAAAAGGGCGAACTGTTCATTCAATGAGAGACATTCAAATTCACATTGCGTCCTACAACGACCCCTTGTTGTTGCACACAGTGCGTACAGCGCTGGCCCACGCTGCTCACCCGGAGCGCCTGCATTTCGCGATTTTTGACCAACAGGCGGCTTCCATGGCCTGGGTTTTTGCTGAAATCCCACGTGTTCGCTACCTGTGTGTGCATCCCCGCCACAGCAAAGGCGCCTGTTGGGCCCGTTCCATGGTGGCCACCCTGTACGAGGGCCAGCCTTTGGTGTTGCAAGTCGATGCCCACATGCACTTTGACCACCACTGGGATGTGATCATTGAACGGGAATTCGAGCGCATCGAGAAGGTGATCAAAAAGCCGGTGATGTCGTCTTACCCCCCCTCATTTGAAATTGAGGCCAATGGGTCGGTGACCCTGCGCCCATTGCCGCGCGGCAAAGTCTTGGTTCATGTGCCCAACGAGGGGACGGAGATCAAGGAGGAAACTCCTGCTTTTGTGTTTGGTTCAGTGTGGCGTGACTCACCTGTACCCCTGCCCGGCATCCATCTGGCGGGTGGCTTTTTCCTCACCCTTGGCCAATTCATCAACGAAGTACCTTACGACCCCATGGTGTATTTCCTGGGTGAAGAGCAAAGCATGTCGGTGAGGGCTTTCACCCATGGCTGGGACATCTATCACCCCACGGTGATGCCCATCTACCACCTGTACAGAAAGCCGGGCGAGGTGTCGGCCAACCAGCACTGGAATGCCGAGTTCGCCCGCATGCGGACACGCAGTCTGGCTGATTTTCAGGCCCGCTCGAACGCGCGTTTACGGGCACTGTTTTACGAGGGCGAGCAACTTGGGCCCTTTGGGTTTGGGTACGTTAGAAGCTTGTCCGACTATGCCCGTTTCAGCGGTATCGACTACGAGGCGCGAACCATCAATTGGGACCTTTACCGCAGGATGCTGAAACGTTGAGTGCATTCCTGAAGTACACATGGGCTTGGCTGTTGCTGGCCTGTTGCCCCATCCACTTTGCACTGGCTGCGGAGCCTTCGCCTGCAACCCCGGTCGTGAAGATTCAAGCGCCCGATGATTTGAGCGACCTGTTGAACCAAGCCATGGCCCCTGTGCTGCGCAGTGCCCGTGTTGAGGATGAGGGCGATGTGTGGCAACTGTTTCGTCGCTTACGCCCGGCGCTGCGTGATGCGCTGGGAACCCGCGGGTATTTTTCGCCTGTGGTGAACCGTGTGGTGCCTGCCGCCAGTGCCACTGGGCCAGACACCTTGGTGCTGCGCATTACCGTAGACCCAGGCCCGCAAAGCCGGGTGAGCGACCTGAGTATTGAGTTTGATGGGGCCATCAATGGCCCTGAGTTTGCGGCTCGTCGCGATAAATTGAAAACGCTCTGGTTGTTGGGGGTTGGGCAGACGTTCAGTCAGCAGGAATGGGCCAGCAGCAAAGACCTTCTGCTGCGTGACTTGCTGGCGCGGGATTTCGCAGCAGCCACCTTGGCAGAAAGTGAGGCCTATGTGGACCCCGAAAACAACTCGGTGAGTTTGAAGGTGGTGTACGACAGTGGGCCGGTGTTCACCTTTGGAGACCTGAAAGTAGAGGGGTTGAACAAGCACGGCGCGGACCTGATTGAACGGTACAACACCATTGAGCCGGGCGACCCCTATGTACAGGAACGTTTGCTGGGTTTGCTTTCCGATTTGCAGAACACCAGTTACTTTTCTTCGGTGGATGTGAAGGTGGATGTGGACGACCGCAGCCCGCAACGCACCCCCATTCTGGTCACCGTCACCGAAAGTGACAGCAAGCGCCTGGGGGTGGGCGGCGGTTACAGTTCCAACACCGGCTTTAGGTCTGAGATCACCTATCAGTTCAACAACCTGTTTGACCGTGCGTACACCCTCAACACCGGGGCCCGGCTTGACCAGAAGCGCCAATCGGCCTTTGCCGATTTGTTCCTGCCACCCAAACAAAACGGCTGGAAAGACTCGCTGGGTTTGTCGCTTGACCACCAGACCGTGGGCAACCTCGAGGTGAACCGCAACGCCATTGGGGCGATACGCGCCTTCACCGTGGGTGTGTCCGATTACAAGCTTGGTTTGAACCTTCAGCAGGAAGAGCGTCGCACCACGCAGGGGGTGAACTTTGGTTCGACCCAGGCTTTGGTGGCAAGTACGGCCATCATTCACAACCGGGTCAATGACCGTCTGAACCCCAGCAATGGTTATGTGGCCCAAGGCCAAGTGGCGGTGGCCTCCGAAGCGTTGGCGTCTGATCAAGACTTCATGCGTTTGTACGGCAAGGTTCAGCAGTACTGGAGCAGTGAACCCGCCCGCCATGTGTGGCAGGCGCGGTTTGAATTGGGCACTGTGTTGGCCGGGGCCCGCCGCGATATTCCGCAAGACTACCTGTTCAGGGCGGGGGGCACCAACAGCCTGCGCGGGTTCAACTTTCTGGATGTTGGTGTGCGCGATCAGGGCGTGCTGGTGGGTGGCCGCCGTTTGGTGTTGGGCAGTCTGGAATACACGCGCTGGCTGCGTGGCAACCTTGGCGCTGCGGTGTTCACCGATGTGGGCGGCGTAGCCGACAACCTCAGCACGCTGGACGTTCAGCGGTCGGTTGGGGTTGGGGTGCGTTACAAAAGCCCCGCGGGCCCAATTGCGCTGGACATTGCCAAAGCGGTGGATCAGAGCCGACCGCGCATTCATTTCGCCTTGGGGGTGGCATTTTGATGAAAGTACTGACCCCCAAGGCGGTGCGACTGTCCGCTTGGGCGCTTTCCGCTGTGTTGATGCTGGCCGGGTTGCTGGCTGGCGCCGCCTGGGGTTTGCTGGCAACCGAAGCTGGCACCCGTTGGGCTTTGTCCTTGGTGCCAGGAGTCCAGGCCGAGTCGGTCCGTGGAGCGGTGCTGTCGGAACTGTCGGTGGGCCAACTGACTTGGCAAGGGCAGGATGCTGCGGGTCAATTGCGTGTCGTTCAGTTGCAAGGCTTGTTGCTGGCGCTTCAGCCTATGGAACTGCTGAGTGGGACCTTGCGCATCAAAAAGATGCAGGCTCAAACCGTGAGCCTGAGACTGCCCCCCAGTGCTGATGACAGCCCGCTCAAGCTGCCGGATTCAATACGACTGCCCATCGGCATCGAACTGGATTCACTGAAAGTGGATACCTTGGTGTTCAATGGAACCGAGGTGCAGCGCATTGACAGCAAGGCCAGCTGGCAGGGCACAAAAGTTCAGCTGGAGCACCTGAACGCCAAGGCCTTGGACACTGATGTGCAATTGGCAGGCCAACTGACCACGGCCATCCCCTATACCCTGCAGGCAAAGTTGACTGCCCAGCGCGAGCAGGGCGCATTGAACTTGAACGCACTTATGCTGCTGAATGGCGACCTGCAGAATCAGCTTGAGGCCAGCGTGCAAGCCGATGGGCGACATGCCCGACGGGGCTTGGCACAAACAGTCAATGCACAGGCTTTGCTCAAGCCGTTGGCCCCTTTTCCACTGAAGAAGCTCAATGCCAAAGGGCAAAGTTTTAACCCGGCAGATTGGTGGCCTGGTGCGCCCACAGCGTTGCTTGACCTGGATGTTCAGCTTCGGCCCGATGACACCGGCACGCAGGTCGAGGGCTTGGTTCATCTGCAAAACCGCGCCCCGCAGGTGTTGCCCGCAGGTGGTTTGCCTGTCGCCAGTTTGTCCATGCCTTTGACCCTGAGCATTCAAGAAGGCCAGCTTAAGGCGGTGGACCTGCCAGCGATTGAACTCCAACTTGCTGAACGGCAGAACAAGGCCGGCCAGGTGTCGGCGCAGGTGAATTGGCAGAACACCGGCGGTGCCTTGGGTCAGGGTGAATTGATGCTGCAGGCCAGGGAGGTGTTGCCCTCCCTGTTTCACACCGAGCTTGCGGCCAAACCTATCCAGTTAGAGGCGCAGGCCCGCGTCGATCAAGGGCGCCTTGTGGTGGAGCAATTGGCGCTTCAGGGTGGAAACCAGCGTGTGATAGCCACTGTGGACTCTGCACTGACAGGGACGTGGGCCAGCAAGGCAGAAATCAACTGGACTGGCCTTAGCCCTGCTTACTGGCTGCGCAAGCCGCCCAATATGGCGGCCATGCAGTTGGAGGGCAAATTGAGTTTTTCCGGCAATCTGAAAAGCTCAAAACGTGAGCCTGAGTCATGGAACCCGTCCGGTCGATTGCAACTGGATTCTCTGAATTCGCAGATTGCACAAACCCCAGTTGTGCTGAAGCTGGATGTTCAAGGGTCGGTGGCCCGGCTTGATCAGGTGGCTCTGAACGCCGATGTGCTGGGCAATACAGCCACAGTCAATGGTCAATATGGCCAGGCCAAAGACAGCCTGGTGGTGAAGGCTCAATTTCCCAAATTGCAGGCCTTGGGGCGTGCCTTGGGCTTGAAGCTGAACGGCACCGTGGCCGCCAATGCCAATGTCAGTGGACAGTACCCAGCCGTTCAGGCTCAGGGGAATCTGGATGTGCAGTCATTCCGTTTTGCAGACACTGTGTTGGTGCAGTCCGTTCAATCCAGTTTTGCGATCGGTGCGGATGATCAATTCCCCTGGGAAGTTGACCTGAATGTCAATGGGGTCGGCCAACCACGCGGGGGCACTGCTGCGGAGCAGACTCGCCCCGCCGAGGATTGGGTGCGTTCAGCCACTATTCAGGTTCGGGGCAAGCGTACGCAGCACACCATTGCTGTTAAAGCGGACACTGGTTTCAACGTGTTCAGTCGCCAACGGGCGCTGAAGCTCAACCTGCAAATGCAAGGTGGCGTGCAGCCACTAAGCCGCGTACCCGGGAAGCCTTTGGGCTGGTCAGGTGTCATTCAGGCCTTGCGTGTGGAAGGGCTGTGGGCCCCGGCGCGAAGCCTCGCCTTGCAGGGGGCCAGCGCCTTGAGCGTGGCACCCTCGTGGGTGGAATCCGCGAATCTGGTGTTGCAGGGCGAGGATGGCACACGCATCGACAGCAAGCTGGCGCAGTGGACCCCCACGTCCTTGAAACTGGAAGGCAGCATTCCCAAGTTCGGCGTACCCCGTTTGTCACCCATCCTCAAAACGCAGGTGTCGGTGGAGCCCAAAGACTGGGTGTTGGCCGCGCAATGGCGGGCCCTGAGCACGCCGGGCCTGCTGGATGCAAAGTTGGACATCAACCATGTGTCAGGTGGTTTACAGATTCTTGAGGAGTCGCAACTGGATGTGCCGATTCAGCGCATGCAGGCCGGGTTGGTATTGAACCGCCAGTCGGCCGATTTGAATGTGGATTTGGCCGCGCCCGGCTTTGGCTCTTTGCTGGCCAATGCCACTTTGCCTGTTGAAAAAAACGCCTTCACCGGTACATGGGGGCTGGCTGGCCGCAAACCCATGCAGGGTTCTTTGGCGGCCGCATTTTCCCAGTTGAACTGGTTGGGCCCAATGCTCAGTGGGGGCATACGCACGCAGGGCAGCGGCCAGATTGCAGTGGCTTTGTCAGGCTCAGTGGATGAGCCTGACATGCAAGGCCGTTTGTTTGCCAATGGCCTGGATGTGTTTCATTTGGACCAAGGTGTGCGCTTGGAAGAAGGCGAGTTGGTGGTGGATTTCAACCGCGACCGCGCCCGCATCGAGCAGGCAGAGTTTGTGGTGCGGCATCGCCAACCACCGCGCCGCCGCACCGATGAGCTGGCGCCACTGCTTCAAGGCAATGGGCGTGTCAGTGCAGCCGGTGAATGGCGGCTGGACGGCCTGAATGGTGCAATTCAAGTCAAGGCCATCAAGGCGCCCTTGGTCCAGCGCTCTGACCGCTGGGTGATGCTCGATGCAACGGTGGATGTGACCCAACCCAAAGTCGATGGTGAGCCGCTGAAGGTCAGGGGGGATGCCCAAGTCTTGGGGGCTTACATCGAAACACCAGAAAGCGGTGTGCCCACACTGGGCGATGATGTGGTGATCAAAGGCCAAACCGCCACAGGCGGCGCAGGTTTGCCGCTGGATGTCATTTTGCAGGTGCGTTTGGGCGAGAGGGCTTACTTGAACGCGCAGGGCTTGAAAACCCGGCTGGATGGCGGTTTACGTTTGACCCTTCAAGACGGAGTGGGTGGCAGTGGCGTTCGCCGTTCAGGGCGACGGTTGGCGGCTACGGGCACCATTCAGGCCGTGGATGGCACTTTCCGCGCCTATGGGCAGGATTTGACCATTGAGCGTGGTGTCGTCAACTTCCAGGGCCCGTTGGAAAACCCGGGGCTGAATGTTCGTGCTGTTCGAAAAGGGTTGGCCGTGGAAGCCGGGGTTGAGGTCACCGGCACCGCGCAGCGGCCCAAGGTCACCTTGGTCAGCGACCCGGGCGTACCAGATCCTGAAAAGCTGTCGTGGATGATCATCGGGCGGGGCAGCAATGCCAGCGACCGCGACCAAACCTTGCTGTTGACTGCCGCAGCCGCGCTGTTTGGTGACGACGATGAAAGCCCGGTGCGCAGACTGGCCAAGCGCGTGGGGGTGGACGAGTTTGCGCTGACCACCGGTTCGCTCACCGCAGCCGATTCCCGCGCGGTGGGCAGCAAGGTGGCGATTGCGCCAGGTGCTGATGTGTCAGCCACGGTGGTGGGGGAGGGTGACCCACTGCTGTCACAGCGTATTGTGTCGCTGGGCAAACGCCTCAGCAATCGCTTGCAGGCCAGTGTGGAACAGTCGCTGACTACCACAGCCAACATCGTCAAGCTGAACTATCAATTGTCCCGACAGATGAGTGTCATTGCGCGCACTGGTGCCGACAACGCGCTGGACGTGCTGTATCAGATCTCTTTCGATTGAGCGGCGGGGCCAGCAATGGCCCCGATTCACATCAGGCGGCGGGCCAGCAGGAAACGGTGCTTCCAGTAGGCTTCGTTCATGGAGCTGATGGCTACCCCTTCGCGTGCGGACACATGCAGAAAGCGGCCTTTGCCGATGTAGACCGCCACATGGCGTCGGGTTGGGCCTGACCTGAAAAACATCAGGTCGCCAATGCGCAGGCGCTCCAAAGGCACCGAACTGCCCAGCACCATTTGTTCGCGAGAACTGCGCGGCAAGTCAATGCCGAAGTGCTGCGCAAACAGGTTTTGAATGAAGGCGGAACAGTCGATGCCCGCCTCTGAGGTGCCACCTAAACGGTGGCGCGTGCCTTTCCAGTGTTCGTATTGTTCTTCGATGGCTTGGCCAACCTGCATGTCCTCAGCCGATTCCAGCGTGGTTGTGGCGGCGTGGCTGGTGGACCAGGCAAAACCGGACAACGCGATTGCTGCACTGACGGTCCATCTCAGGGGTACTGCAAAAACTTTGCTCATACCGTTGCTCCCTCGGTGCATGCCAAGGCCAAGGCAGGTCCGAGACCAAGCCCGGACATGCACGCGGGGCGCGTTCGTCTACAGGGGTCAGGCGGACTTTCTGTGGCGGGTGCCTTTGGCCATGGCGCTTTGTTCAAGATCAGCCAGTGCGGCTTCCAGAAAGTCCAACATGCGCTGTACTTTCGGGGCTGATTCACGGCAAGCGATGACGCCGAAATCCAGGTTGTCGCAATAACTTTGCACGGTGATGTTCATGGCATATCCATGCCAGATCAACGATGCCGGGTAATTGGCCAACAACTGGGCGCCGTTCAGGTAGCGGGCTTCCCGGGGGCCGGGCACATTGGACACCACTACATTGAACAACACGGGCAGTCTACCATCCAAACCACTGACCTGGCCTGCCAGCAAAGGCAAACTGGTCAGCACGGTGTGGGTGTCGATTTCAACTCGGTTCATCGCGCCCAAACGTGCTTTGGCGTCATTCATACTTTCCTGAATGGCCTCAAGGCGTTTGGCGGCGCTCTTGATGTGAGTTCCCAAGGTGACCTGCACCGCTGAAATGGCGTTGCCCCCTTCATTGGCTTGGTCGTTGGAGCGGATTGACACTGGCACGTTGGCCACCAGTGAATGCTCCGGCAAGGTGGCGTAGCCCAAGAGGTATTCCCGCAAGGCCCCGCCACACATGGCCAACACCACATCATTGAGGGTCGCGTCGTACTGCTTGGCAACGTCCTTTAAGCGGCTAAGCGACCAGCTTTGCGCCGCAAAACGCCGTGCCGGGCGCACCCGTTTGTTCAACACGGTGCTGGGTGCCTTGTAAATGCTTTTCACATGGCTTTCTTTGGGCGTTGCTGCCAGCTTGGCCAGGTTCAGCGCCACATTGCCCATGGCCTTGAACGATTCACCCAGGCTTGGGCCACGGCGGCGTGGGCGTTTTTCGCCAGCCTGCAAGGCTTCCAGTTCTTCCCATTCAGCCGACCACGGTGGGGGAAGGCGGTCGCGGCCGTTCAGGGCCAGGCGGTTTTGAAGCAGGCGCATGGCGGCAACGCCGTCCACCAGGCTGTGGTGAATTTTCACGAACAGGCCGAACCGGTTGCCTTCAATGCCTTCAATCAGGTAGGCCTCCCACAGCGGGTGCGCCCGGTCCATGCGCTGCGCATGAAGGCGAGACACCAGCGCCAGCAGTTCGCGGATGCGCCCCGGGCGGGGCAGGGCAGCGTGTCGGATGTGGTAGTCCATGTCGATGTCGTGGTCCTCCACCCAGCCTGCGTCCAGGTTCATGGGCAAAACACCACTGAGCTTTTTGTTGAATGGGCGGGCCACTTCCCTGACGTTCATCATCCAGGCCAACATGTCTTGCATGAAAGTTTCCGGGGCGTTGTCGGGGGTTTTGTACAGCATCAGGCCACCCACATGCATGGGTGTTTCCGGGGTTTCCATGGTCAACCAGCCGGAATCCAATAGGGCCAGGCGCTTTTTCATGGGATGTCGTCCTCTGTTTTGGTGTGGTTGTTGTCCCATTGATACTGGCGGCGGGGCCGATTGGATGGCGTGGCGCTGTGTCAAAATGATGGGCAACCCGTCACGGAGCCCATTCAAACCATGCAAGCCGCCCAAGTTGCCCTGTCGTTCATGACCCTGCTGGATTGGGTGGCGCTGGTCCTGTTTCTGCTGTGTTTTCGCGGCTATGGGCTGGTGGTGGAGGGTTCGCGCCGTTTTCGTCGCCGTGGTTTAAGCCAGCGCACCCATCAGTTTCGCAGGCGTTGGGCTGCGGCGCTGATTCGACGCAGCAACCGTGTTTCAGACACCGCGTTGCTGGGTAATTTGGTCAACAGCGTGACCTTCTACGCCAACACCACGATCTACATCATTGCCGGTTTATTGGCGCTGCTGGGCACGATGGACCAGTGGATGAATATCACCGCAGATTTGCCGTTTGGCCGCGATGTCAGCCGCGGGCTGATGGAAATCAAGGTGCTGTTGGTTCTGTTGGTGTTTGTAGTGGCCTATTTCAAATTCACCTGGAGCCTGCGCCAATTCAACCTGCTGACCATTTTGGTAGGGGCCGCACCCGAGGGGGCGGCGGAGGGGCACGAGGTGGATGTGGAACGCATGGCGCGTATCAACAGCCTTGCCGGGGATGATTTCAACCGAGGCTTGCGCAGTTATTACTTCGGCATGGCGGCGGTGACGTGGATGATTCACCCCGGCTTTTTACTGGCCTTCACCGCCGTGGTGATGGCGGTCCTGATTCACCGTGATTTTTTCTCGGAAGCGTTGGCGGTGATGTCAAAGTAAAGTGCTTTTCTGGCCGACTCACCACTGAAGTGCCCTGCGTTTTTTGTAGTCCGAGGGGTTGGGGGAAACCGGTTGCATGGCCCGTTCCATCAAGGCTTGTACCGTGGCGTACTCAATGTTTGAGCTTACTGGGCCCAACGGGGTACTCAGCGGGCGTCTCAGGTGAGCCACTGCCGCGAATGCGGATTCCAGGTCCATCGCTTGTTCTGTCGAGTGTCTGTTTAAGTCGCCTTCAGAAATGGCTCCAGCCGCGTGCGCTCTGCTCAGGAAGTACGTGTCGAGTTGTTCTTTGGGCTTGAGGCGCACTTGGGTGTAGTCCTCGTTGAATTCGAGGATGGCATTGGTGTCCAGCTCTTCAGCGAACTCTGATTTGTGCAGCGCCTTCAGATCGTCAATTGCAGCTTGTCGGTAGTCTGAAAACCCATCAGCATCCGGCTTGGGCAACAGGCCTCGGACTCGTTCAACCAGGGTGTCGCTGAGTACCCCCGCAATGGCCTTGGGGGTGACTCGCAGGTCCAATAGCGCGGTGGCCATGTCCCCCAGCATGTGCCCCAGTTCTTTGCTGGCATGCCGGTCCGCAATGGTGTGGGTTCGCCATTGGCCTTGGAGTGCCTGGGCCACAGAACCCCGGTCATGTACCTCCATGGTGTCAGAGGTTTCCAGTGGCCGGCTGTGTCTGATTTCTCGTTCGACCAAAGCCTGTAAATGCTGCTCAACCATGGTGGTTCGGGTGCGCGTCCAAGTGGCCAGCACACCGGGTGCTTGCAGGCCAGCCAGCGCCTGCTGAATGTTGCTGGCTTCCCCGCTTTTGCAGACACCCAAGCCTTCGGCCAGTTCTCGGCAGGCCTCGATTTTTCGGTCCAAGGCGATGCTGGGGTCCTGAAGGCGGGCAGCAAATTCGATGAACAAGGATTGCCCCAGCTTCACGGCGTGTTGATCAGCAGCTTGGGGTGTTTTCTCGCACTGGCTGGCGTAATGCCGGAGTGCCTTCAAGGCTGTTTCGCGCGGTCGTTGTTTGCTGAGGTGAACAACCTGGGTAGTGGGCAGGTGATCCGCAGCGAATTGAACCACTGTGCGCAGGGCATCCTGCAAAGGTTGCCCCCTGGCTGCTTCCGGGTTGCCTGGCTTGCCGATTGGCCCGGTGCCCGGGTCGACAGGCATGTGCAGTCTTGAATTCACATGAATTTCTGGCATGGCTGGCGGTGGCTGTTCTGCGGCCTTGAACAAAACACATACTGTTGAGTAATCCGCAAGCACTGCACAGTTCCCTGTCGGGCTGCATCAGGTTGATTCTGGCGCTTTCAACGCCCCCCACATGATCTTGAACAGCGCATCAAACTGATGAATCAGCGGTTCCGGGTCGCGGCGAACCACGTGCATCTGCACCACCCGCCCCAAAATACCCATGAATACATCCAGCAGCACCTTGCTGGACACCTCGTTGTTCAAAGCCCCCTGGCTTTGGCCATGCTTGAGCAAACCCAGAAATGCGCCCATCAGTTCGGGGCTCTCGTACACCGGCAAATCCAGGTGCCGGCTGGCGGGAATGGACATGGTCAGCAGGAGAATCACCTTGGGGTGGCGGTCAAAGTAGTCCAGCATCACCCACATGGTTTTGCGCAGCCGTTCACGGAAGTCTTCGATGCCCTCAAGGTGGTCAATCATGCGCATGGCCAATCGGCGCAGGCTGCTGTCCAGCACGAAGGTCACCAGTTGTTCCTTGCTGCCGAAGTATTTGTAGATGGTTTGCAGGCTGACATGCGCTTCGCGCGCCACGTCAATCAGCGCCACGCTGTTGAAGTCTGCCCCGGTGAACAGGGTCATCACGGCTTGCTCCACGCGGTCCAGCGTGGCTTTGCGCATCAGTCTTGGGTCGGCTTGGCGTTCGTTCATTCGGGCATTCTAGCGCACTGGCACGGGCCAGACCGAACCCCGCTTTTGCGGGCTTGGGTGTGCACGCCTATCATCACTTGATGTCCGTTTTGATGATGAATAAGCCGTGCGAACCACAGTCAACCTCGATGACCAACTGCTCAAGCAGGCCGGCGAACTCAGCGGTGTGAAGGAACGCACCGAGCTGTTGCGCGAGGCCCTGCGTGCCTTGATTCAACGCGAGAGTGCGAGGCGGCTGGCCACGTTGGGCGGCACTGAGCCCCGGCTGCAACCGGTGCCACGCCGGGGGTACAAGGCATGAGGGTGCTGGTGGACACCTCTGTGTGGATGGACCATTTTCACACCAGTGACGCCCAACTGGTGCACCTGCTTCAGCACGATGAAGTGTTGACCCACCCGTGTGTGCTCGGAGAGCTGGCGTTGGCTGGGCTGCAAGGGCACGTCATCATCATGTCGATGATGGCCAGCCTTGAGCACGGTTTTGTGGCCACCCACGATGAAGTGATGCAGATGATCGAGCTTCGCAAGTTGTACGGCCGTGGCTTGGGTTATGTGCAGGCGCATTTGCTGGCTTCGGCCTTGCTCACCCCGGGCGCCATGCTGTGGACACGTGACCCAAGCTTTCGTGCTTTGGTGCAGGAACTTGGGCTTGAGCCACCCTTGTCGCCATCGCCTTTTTTGCAGGAGCGCACCGAGGGTTATCGCCAAGCCTGAGGCCGTTTTTCTTGATTGTGGTGTTTGTCTTCCTGCTGCAAAACTTCCACCAACCGTTTGATTGGTAATCTGGATTACCAAATCAATAGAGTTCACCCTCTAAACCCCGAAGTCGGGTTGATTGTGCGTTTGCACAATGCCATTCTGGACCGCGAAGAATTCGCTTCAAAAGCGGTAATCGTTGTTACCGCTACACAATAATCCAGGAGGCACTGATGCCATCGGCACTGATTTTTGATGCAGTAAGGACCCCTCGAGGCAAGGGCAAGAAAGACGGAAGTCTGCACGGCGTAACCCCCGTGTGGCTGTTGAACAACCTGTTCACGGCGCTGCGTGACCGCAATTCGCTGGACACCAGCCTGGTGGACGACGTGGTGCTGGGCTGTGTAACCCCCGTGGGCGAGCAAGGTGCCGACGTGGCCCGCACCGCAGTGCTGGACGCTGGTTGGGCCCAAACCGTGGCCGGTGTGACCCAGAGCCGCTTCTGCGCCTCGGGCCTTGAATCGGTGAACCTGGCTGCCGCCAAAGTGGGCAGTGGCATGGAAGACATGGTGGTGGCCGGTGGCGTAGAAAGCATGAGCCGTTGGGCCATGGGCAGCGACGGTGGTGCCTGGTTCATGGACCCCCGCATCAACAACAAACTGGGTTTTGTGCCACAGGGCATTTCCGCTGACCTGATTGCAACGCTGGAAGGCTTCTCCCGTGCAGACGTGGACGCCTACGCCGTTGAAAGCCAGCGCCGCGCCGCCAAGGCCCAGGCCGAAGGCCGTTTCAACAAAAGCCGTGTGCCTGTGAAGGACATCAACGGCATGGTGGTCTTGGACCACGACGAATTCATCCGTGGCAACGCCACCGTGGAAGCGCTGGCCAGCCTGCAACCCTCATTCGCCATGATGGGCCAAATGGGCTTTGACGCCACAGCCCTGCGCAAGTACACCACCGTGGAATCCATCAACCACGTACACCATGCAGGTAACAGCTCCGGCATCGTGGACGGTGCCGCTTTGGTGTTGGTGGGTTCTGAAGCCGCAGGCAAGGCTGCGGGCTTGAAGCCGCGCGCCCGCATTCGCGCTGGTGCGGTCATTGGGTCCGAGCCCACCATCATGCTGACTGGCCCCACGCCCGCCTGCGAAAAGGCCTTGAAAAAGGCCGGTCTGAAGGCTTCCGACATTGACCTGTGGGAAATCAATGAAGCCTTCGCGGTGGTGCCCATGCAGACTGCCCGCAACCTGGGTGTCAGCCTGGACCGCGTGAACGTCAACGGCGGCTCCATCGCCATGGGTCACCCACTGGGTGCCACAGGCGCCATCATTCTCGGCACCTTGCTCGATGAGCTTGAGCGGCAAGACAAAACCCTGGGCTGTGCCACGCTGTGCGTGGGCGGCGGCATGGGTATTGCCACCATCATCGAACGCATCTGAACACAGGCCGAAGGAGAACACACATGAGTGCAGTGAAATTTGAACTCGGTCAGGACGGCGTTGCAGTGGTGACACTGGACATGCCTGGCCGTTCCATGAATGTATTGAACGAAGAACTGATGGGCCCTTTTTCCGAGGTGCTCACCCAGATTGAAACTGACGCCGCAGTCAAAGGCGTGGTGCTGACCTCGGGCAAGCCAGAATTCTTGGCCGGTGCCGACCTGGACAAGGTGTACGCCATCACCAAGCCTGAAGAGGCCTACGAGCTTGCCGAGGCATTCAAGAGCCTGTTGCGCCGCATGGAAAAATGCGAGAAGCCCATTGTGTGTGCCCTGAACGGCACCGCATTGGGTGGCGGACTGGAACTGGCCATGGCCTGTAACCACCGCGTGGCCTTGAACAACCCCAAAGCCAAATTCGGTTTGCCTGAAGTGAAGCTGGGCCTGTTGCCCGGTGGTGGCGGTACACAACGCCTGCCCCGCATGATCGGTATTCAGGGCGCTTTGGAAATGATGACCCAGGGTGGCGAACTGCGCGTGGAGCAGGCCGTCAAGAAAGGCATCATTCAGGAAACAGCCGACACCGTTGAAGAGATGATTGCCAAGGCCCGCGCGTGGTGCGTGGCCAACCCCAAAGCCGTTCAGCCTTGGGACCAAAAAGGCTTCAAATTCCCCGGTGGCGATTCCAAGCACCCGGCGATTGCGCAGGTGTGGGCGATTGGCCCCTCCATGGCCAACCAAAAAGCCTTTGGCAATTACCCCGCCATTGGCCACATCATGAGCTGCGTGTTTGAAGGCGGTTTGACCGACATCGACACTGGCCTGGAAGTGGAAAGCCGTTACTTCGCTGCCTGCGTGTTGTCGCAGGAAAGCAAGAACATGATGAACACCCTGTGGTACCAGCTCAACGCCATCAAGAAAGGCCAGAGCCGCCCACAAGGCCCTGCAAAAAGTACGGTCAAGAAAATCGGCGTGCTGGGCGCGGGCATGATGGGTGCGGGCATTGCCTATGTGTCCGCCAAGGTGGGCATTGAGGTTGTGCTGATCGACGCCACTCAGGAATCGGCCGAGAAGGGCAAGGCATACTCCACCAACCTGCTGGACAAAGCCATTGCCAAGCGCAAGAGCACCCCTGAGAAAAAAGAGAAGCTGCTGAGCCTGATCACCCCCACCACTGATTACAGCTTGCTGGAAGGTGCGGACCTGGTGATTGAAGCCGTGTTTGAAGACCGCGGTGTGAAAGCCGACGTCACAGCCAAGGCTGAAGCAGTAATTCCTGCGTCTGCCGTGTTTGCCTCCAACACCTCGACCCTGCCCATCACCGGCTTGGCCGAGGCGTCCAAGCGCCCCAACCAGTTCATTGGCCTGCACTTCTTCAGCCCCGTGGACAAAATGCCGCTGGTTGAAATCATCTGCGGCAAGCAGACTGACGACGATACCCTGGCCAAGGGCTTTGACTATGTGCTGCAAATCGGCAAAACACCGATTGTGGTCAACGACAGCCGTGGCTTCTTCACCAGCCGTGTGTTTGGCACTTACCTGATGGAAGGTGCCGCCATGGTGGCAGAGGGTGTACACCCACGTTCCATCGAAATGGCGGGTCTGGAATCGGGCATGCCCATGCCACCCTTGGCCATTCACGATGAAGTCAGCTTGTCGCTCTCTATCCTGATCGAAAACCAGACCCGCAAGGACATGGAAGCCGCTGGCCAGAAATTCCCGGAACATCCAGGTTCCCGCGTGATGCGTGTGGTGGCTGAAAAGCATGGCCGCATCGGCAAGAAAGACGGCAAGGGTTACTACGACTACACCCCCACCGGCAAAACCTTGTGGCCCGGTTTGGCCCAGGAATTCCCCTTGGCCAAGGAGCAACCCTCCGCCCAGGAAATTCAGGACCGCCTGATGTACATCCAGGCCAATGAAGCCGCCAAGTGCTTGGGCGAGAAGGTGCTGCGCACTGTGGCCGATGGCAACATCGGGTCGATTTTTGGTTTGGGCTTTGCCCCGTACACCGGCGGTATGTTGCAGTTCATCAATGCGGTGGGCGTGGCCAAGTTTGTGGCCCGTTGCGATGAATTGGCCGCCAAATACGGTGAACGCTTCCAGCCTGCGCCTATACTGCGTGAGCTGGCGGCCCAAGGCAAGAAACTGGAGGATGTCAGCGCTTAACTGCGCGCGGTTTGCCTGCACAGCAGTGGCCTGCAAAGCCACTGTTTGTGCGGTGCAGCACCGTTGGGTGTAGAGGTGTACACCCACACAAAAATTTTTTTGCAGTGCATGTTACTGGTGTGTAACATCAAACAGTTCAAGATTCAGTTCGCCTGACCTTCCGTCACGCGGACCTTTTCCCACAGGAGCAGTACCATGGTATTCAAAGCCGTCATGAATGGCCTGATCAAGGCCAAGGCCATGCCTCAGATTTCCGCCACAGAACGTCAGGCCCTTGAAGCCGGTACTGTGTGGATCGACGGGCAGGTTTTTTCCGGCAAACCCGATTTTTCCAAAATTTTTGCCGAGCCCTACAGCAAGCTGAGCCCACGTGAACGCGAATTCGTGGACGGCCCGGTTCAGGAACTGTGCGCCATGGTGGACCCTCACGAAGTGGCCACCACACGCGTCATTCCCCAAAAGGCCATCGACTTCATGGCGCAGAAAGGGTTCTATTCCTTTCTGATTCCCCAAGCCTATGGTGGTTTGGAGTTCTCCGCCAACGCCATCTCCACCATCATGGCGATGCTGACCTCCTACAGCCCTTTGCTGTCGACCTTGGTGGTGATCCCCAACAGCCTGGGTGCTGCTGAGCTGATCAAGCACTACGGCACACAGGCCCAGAAAGACCACTACCTGCCCCGCTTGGCCAATGGCCACTACCTGCCCTGCTTCGGCTTGACCGAGCCCACCGCAGGTTCTGACGCCGCGTCCATTCTGGCCCGTGGTGTGGCCTTCAAAAACGCCGAAGGCAAAGTGCAGATCAAGCTGAACTTCCGCAAGCGCTACATCACTTTGGCCCCTGTGGCCAACCTGATTTCCGTGGCCTTCAAGCTGCAAGACCCACAAAACCTGCTGGGCAAGGGCGAGGATGCGGGCATTACCGTGGCCTTGGTGCACCGTGGCACCCCAGGCCTGGAAATGGGCAAACACCACCAGCCCATTGGCGACGCGTTCTACAACGGCCCCATTGTGGGTAAAGACGTGGTGGTGGATGCCGATGAAATCATCGGTGGCCCGGAGTACGCAGGCCAAGGCTGGCGCATGCTGATGGAACAATTGGCCGGTGGCCGTGCAGTGTCCCTGCCTGCCGGTGCTGTGGGTGGCCTGCGTGCAGCGGCTGCTGCGTCTGGTGCCTACGCCAAGGTGCGTCAGCAGTTCGGCATGCCGATTGCTGAAATGGAAGGCATTCAGGAAAAGCTGGCCGAGATCAATGCCATGGCCTACCTGGCCGAAGGCTCACGCATTTTTGCATTGAGCGCGTTGGACAATGGCGAGCAGCCACCCGTGGTGTCCGCAGTGTGGAAAGCCTATCTCACCGAGCTGTCCCGCGAGCAAGTGAAAAACGCCATGGACGTGATGGCGGGTGCCGGCGTGATGCAAGGCCCCAACAACATCATTGGCCGTGGTTACTGTTCCGCCCCGGTGGCCATCACCGTGGAAGGCGCGAACATCATGACCCGCTCGCTGATCACGTTTGGTCAGGGTGCGGTGCGTTGCCACCCCTACGCCTTCAACATTGCCAATGCATTGGAAGCCAACGACCTGGCCACCTTCAGCAAAAGCCTGAAGGGCTGGATCGGCCACATGGTGGTGAACACCGGCCGCTTGATCGGCATGAACCTGACACGTGGCGCCTTCGCCACTGTGCCTCAGATCGACGGTGTAACGCCTTACCTGAAGAAGCTGGCTTGGGCGTCCACCCGCTATGCCTACCTCACCGACATGGCGCTGATCAATGTGGGTGGCAAGTTGAAAGCCCGTCAACAACTGACCGGCCACTTCGCCGATGCACTGGCCTGGCAACTGATGGCCATTTCCACCGTGCGCCGTTACGTGGCTGAAGGTGAAATCAAGGAAGACCTGCCCTTGGTGCAGTACGCCCTGGAGTATTCGCTGGAGAAAGTGCAGCGTGCGTTTGAGTCCATCTACGCCAACTTCGGGGACAACCTGCTGGGCAAGTGGATGCGCACTGTGGGTTACTTCACCCTGCGCATCAGCCCGTTGACTGGCGCACGCCGTGACCGCTTGGTGCCTGTGGTGGCCAAGGTGACCACCAAGTCGGATGCGCAAACAGCGCGCCTGCTGGGTGACCTGCCCCTGCCCAAGATTGACCTGGCCGAGCTGGACAGCGATGAAGTGCTGGCCAACACCCGTGGCGTAAAACGCCTGATGGCGGCCTTCCAGGCCACCTTGCAGGCCGATGTGGTGCAAGCCAAAATCATTCAGGCCCGCCGTGCCAAGCAACTGGACAAGGGCAGTGTGCAGGAAATGGCCCAACAGGCCTTGGCCAAAGGCATCATCAGCGCGGCTGACAAAGCCCTGCTGGACCGCGCCAACCGCCTCAGCCTGGAAGCCATCATGGTGGACGAGTTCACGCCAGCGCAATTCTTTGGCAAGGAAGGCGTGACTTATGCACCGGGCTTTGAATGCGCCAATGTGCCCAACGTGCCCCATGGTGCACCGGTGGAGAAGCTGCGCGTAGTGGCCTAACCCCCGAAGTGCGGTAATGGAAAGCCAGGCTCATGCAATGAGCCTGGCTTTTTTTGTTTCGTACTAAACGGGTGACTAACTGCTTGCTTGTGCTTGATGGGCTTCCAGAGCCTCACGAACCCAAGGCCAGGATTCAACCAACACAGGCTGGAGTGAATGGTTTTCGCACATTCTTGATACCCCTTCCATGCCCTTGGTTTTGATTTCGTTGGGCCAATCGAATCGGTGGTTTATGCCGCTGCTGTAGACCTTGCTAGTGCGTGTATTCGGATTAAACCAATTTCGGAGTTCGACTGTCTTCACATGGTAAGTGCCCGCTCTACCCAAAGCGGCGCAAAGCGCATCATTCCTTGTCTCTGTCGAAACTATGTCCAGGATCAATGTCAAGTTTTGAACGTTGGGTGGTAACTTATGCAAATTGACCAAACGCGGATTTGGTAACCCCCCTAACATCAGTGAAAGGGTTCGAAGGCTCTCCGGGTATTGTTTGGGAGCAGTGAACCGTGTTCCCTTTGGGCAAGTGGGCGGCACACGGACCATCAATGTCTCAACACCAGCGGGAATTTTCAGTGTGCTCTCACACTTTGCATTGAAGGAGTCCGTTAATTGAACGTTCAGTGTTTTAAGTACACTGTGTTCAGTTGGCTCGTTGTCTAACTGATAGGGCAGGGGAAGTTGCAAATCAAGTGAATTGAAATTCTCCTGTATTGCAGCGGGCAGGGTCCATTGAGGTGAGTCGTCAGCCGCTACTTCACCTGCTAGTAGGGTAGCGGGCAGGCTTGTATACTTAAGATCCAGATTCAATTGTGCGCCGAGTTCTGCGAACTCGAATAGACGTAAGCGACGCATGGTTTCCAAGGTTTTTTCACCGCTGTTCATGGTGTCGAACTTGAGCGAAAAGCGCCAGATGTCATCGGCACCCTTTCGCCGATAGAGGCCAGTCACTTCGACATAACCCTGTTCGTTTGAAAGCCTAATGTTTTCGGCTTTGTCGGGCTTAGCGCGCAGTCTTGTATGCCAGTTGTTGATCTGCTCATTCAACACCTCAGCTTTATTCAAACGTAACGCTTGACGTTTAGCGTTCTTTGCAGCTTCAATCTTTGCTCTGCACTCCATTTGATGCTGCGCCAGATCTGGGTTGTCAACCCACAGATCGATCAATCTTTTTTCCTCAGTTGGCCCGTTACCCCGCGGTACTGTGACAACTGAGGTACTCGTGCCAGTTGCTGCGATCACCAACTCTCGGCCTAGCTGTTCGGCGCCCTCGAGAATGCGTGATGGTACGCGAGGCTTCTTTAAGTTATCCGCAGTGGTTTGATCGGTGGAATCTGACGCTTGTGATCGTTCAGAGAGGGAGGGGGCGATTCGTTTCACAATTACAACTCCATGTCCTGGCAAAAATGGTAGAAAGGTTTCTGTGTGAGGCCAGCGTGGTCAAGTTGCTTGGCGGCGTCCTACCATGCCTGGCCGACGACCTTTGTAGTCGAGCGTGCTGGAAATGGCGCCATGCTCGATGAGCAGTGAAACCACGCTGTATCGAATAGAGCGGTGGGCGATTCGGTGGGCGAGGTGCAGGGCCGTTTTGCCCACATGATTGAA
Source organism: Limnobacter sp. (assembly GCF_046297615.1). Taxonomy (GTDB): domain Bacteria; phylum Pseudomonadota; class Gammaproteobacteria; order Burkholderiales; family Burkholderiaceae_B; genus Limnobacter. The sequence goes on from NZ_JBKBHM010000001.1 coordinate 771,018, forward strand.
ACCACATCGTTGGTTCACATCGGCACCCGCCTCGATCAGTGCTTGAATGCGTGTTTTTGCATATTGGTATTCCGGGGTATGTAAGGCCCCTTCTGCACCCACCGAGGCTGGGGGGATTGGTATCTCAAGAATGGCGCGGTGCAGGGGTGCGTAGCCGTCATCGTCCAATGCGTTCAAACCGCCTTGGTGGGAATAAAACCGAACGGCCTGAGACACCAAGCCCCAGCGCAGCGCGACTTGCAGGGCTGTTTGTCTGTTGTTGTTGGCTGTGAGCGCTGCGCCAAATTGCAACAGCACCGAGACCATCTCAGCCTGCTGGTTGTAGATGGCGTTGTGCAAAAGCGTGTCGCCGTTGTTGGTGGTGATGGATGGGGAGGCACCCGACTCAAGCCATAGACGCATCAGTGCGGCAGACCCATTGATGCTGGTTGCCTGCATGATTTCGGCAGTCATGCCTTCAATGGGCAATCCGAGGTTCAGCAAGGTGGTGGCCAGACTTAAGGAGGTGCTTTGATACTGCACACTGTCATCGCCAACCCAGTGCCTCAGTTCTTGCCATGCTTGAGCGGTGTCCTCTGCGGTCCATTCCATCGTGGGGCCTGGCAGCAAGGTGCGGATTGCCTGGGGTTTGCCGCAATGAATCAGTTTGTATAGGGTTGGTTTTTTCATCGCTTCGGTGATGCTACCCACCGGTGCAGTCGCCAGAATGGTGTTCAGTAAAGTTTGGGTGTCGCTGTCGCCCAGTTCTGTGCCCGCGATGCTTTCTAGGTATTTTGCGAGGGTCTCAGGCTCGAGTCGGCTTTGTTCGCCCACGTGGTTAGCGGGCTCGTTGACCAATTGATTGACCAACAACCGAACCACAGGTGTTGACGCGTTTGGAAACTCATGCAGCCGGCTGAGAAGTGCGGCTGCAAAGAATTCAGCGCTGGGGTACGCTGACTGAAGATTGGTGAGGTATTCCGTGTCGGCCTGAACCATGGCCTTGTGGAGCGAACTCTGCAGCAGTGAGCTTGCCGGCAGAATATGGTCAAGTACCGCGCGGTACAACACAGGGCTGATGCGGCACCGGCCCAGTTCCATGGTGCCTTCGTTCAATAAGGCCAAGCCAAGGCACAGCACTTTAGTGCTCGGCTCCCCGTGTTGGCTTTCAAAGAAATCGAAGCTTTCGTCAAGCACACCCGGTTTACGCAGTGCATGGCTCAGCGCGGACATACCGAGTTGACTGGCCGCCGGATGCATGACCCAGCTGGCCAGTGAACGCGGGGTTAGCCCGCGTTCAAGTGCGTTGATCACTGGCTGAATGGCTTCCAGCACCTCGCCCATCTGACCCAGCGTGCACCACAGCGAGGCCCTCTGTTCCATGGGTGTCAACTGCAGAAAAGTTTGCCGGTCGTGCGTGGGCAGGTTGTTGTCCGCTTTGGCCAAGATGGCTTCATGGATCAATTGCAGGCCCATTCCTTCCGTCTGATTTGCGTTAAGAATTCGCAGTAAGGCTGGTTCAAACAGGTCATCCCACACGATGGGTTCGGGCTGCTGGTCTATTACGATAGTCTTGGCTTTCCACACCAAAGCATCGTTATGTATCAAGTGTGTGGTGTCCGCCCCGTGTCCAGCCCAGTACGTCAATTTGAGGGGTGGTGGCCAGTGTGGTTGATGGTTGCCTGCGAGTGTTTGTATGCGTTCAAGCAGGTGAAGACTCAGTTGCAAAGGGTGGGTGACCAGGCTTGTCGGTTGATGGTCTTGATCAAACACGCACACTTGCGTGGGGTGCAGTGGCCCCCATGCGCCGTCCAAGGCATTCAGGGATACCACCAGTTGCGGGTAGGAAATCGGCTGCCCGGCAGCCTGACCGGCTGCAATGTGGTGCAGCATGTGTTCGGCCGTGCGACAGGCCAAGCCAGCAGCGCTCAAACAACGGTTCAGGGCCACAGTCAATTGCGGTAAATGGGCTTGCACATCCCGAACGTAGTCGCTTGAGGCGTACCGGTCCTCGATGCTTGGCAGTTGATAACGGTCGGCCAGATGGTTCTGCAGTGCAGCCACCATGTGAATCTCATTGAATTCGAAGTTGGCCGCTCTGTACTGGTGTCGTTGAACGAACTGAAGGATTAGTTGACGGGCCAGTTGCAGCCGCATGTCCTGAAGCAGGGTGCTTAGGTTGGGTGGGTCCAGAAGGGCCATCAGCCGCGTGTGGGTGTCGGCCACGTTGCTGATGACGCCAGGCCCACAGACATCCACCTGATTGGACAGTTCATCGATCAGAGGGCGCAACGCATCCCGCCATTCAGCCGCCTCTGTGGCGTTGGTGTTGTTCAGTAGCCCTGCCGCACGCGCCATTCGACGCAATTGTGTAGCGCTCTCCAAAAACAGTTGCGGCAAGTCGATGTCGAACTGTTCACTTTCCACCGGCCCATGGGCCATGCCCATACGCAGCGCCAACCGGTGCCACGCTGATGTGGCGAACGGGGCATTGAGGTTGTGAAAATCATGGAGTGTGTTGAGCGCCATGAGAACCTGGCCTCGGTATTGGTCATAGCCTGTCCACCTCGGCAGGTATCGGGCGGGTGTAACCGCTTGCCCCCCTGCTGAGGGCGGTGCCTGGGGTAGGGTCGGTGATGCAATCTCATCCATGGCCCGCAGGCAACGCTGCGGCAAGGGAAGGTCAGCGTGTGGGTCAACAACGGGCGCTGGGCAGTTGATGGTTGATGGGGTGAGGCAGGGAATTGAGAAGCGCATGGTGTCTGTTTGTCGGGGCGGTTGCTTGAGTGAACATCGCTTAAGCAAAGTTCGCCCCATCTTTACTTTTGGCCAAATGCCATCCGCTTCAGCGCGAGCGACGCTGTACTTCGTCTTCTTGCGACCGCGCCTTCAGAAAGCGCACGAAGTCATTGGCCCATGCCTGATCTGCTGGGGTCTGTCCGTACTCGCTGAATTCTTTCTCCGCGCATTCCACGATGATATTGACTTCTTCATCGGCTTCCGGGGCCATTGTCAGGCCAAGCTTGATCAGTGCATCAATGAAGAGTCTTACTGGGTCCCTCGCATCGATCCGTGGTTCAGGTGACCCTATCAGGCCCGGTACGTTTTTCAAGTAGTCGTCGTGCAGGCGTCTCCCCACGTCAAAATGACACTCAATCATCTCAAGCACTACGTTGGTCAGTAGAACGTCTTTGAAGTGCGCAATACCCCCTTCTATTGGCTTTGGCTGAATATCGCAAATCAGTTCTAAAAGTAGTTCAACCGTGTTAAGCCTGCGTTGAATGGTGGCTAAAACGAGGGCATGAATCAACTCGCCTTCATCAAACAATTTGGCGGCCTGTTTTACTTTGGGGCTGGGTTCGTCCGCGTCGGTGTCAGAGTCGTCAGAGTTGGGCACGAACTCGTCTTCAAGCCCCTCGAAGGCGGAACGCTGATCGTAGAGTCTGGCGATCACTTCGTTATGGCCAAACAAGGCAGCAAGTTGGATCACATTCAGGCTGCCTCCGTCGTTGGGAATGGTGTAATGCACCTTTGCACCACGGGTTGATAGCAGAAGCAACATGTCGATGTCTCCTCGGATGGCGGCCAGGTGAATCGGTTGCAGGCCCCAAACATCCTCGGATTGGCGGCTACCCGCATTGGGGTCGGCGCCTTGCTTGATCAAGAATTCGGCTGTGTCTTGCATGCCTTCAACCACCGCGGCATGCAGAGGGGTCCACCTGCGTTGATGCGCGTTATCATTGGCGCTCAGGTTCACCGCTCTGCTTTTTGATTCTTCCGTCGTCAATTGCCCCAGGATGGTTTGTATGAATGCGGTGTGCCCAAGCCGTGCAGCCAAGTGAAGCGGGTTTTCCGTTGGGGGCTGACCAATCCTTTGCGTGGGTGCGGTTCTGAAAGAGGACCACGAGGCGTATCTGCTGAGCATGTCCATCAGTAACTCGTTGGAAAGGTCTGGAATCGACTGGAGCAATTTCTTGGTGAAGTGGCCTTCGCTGTCATTGAAGGCCAGCACATGCAACACGTTCAAGCCTGAGAAAGTTTCGCTAAGTTGTAGTGTCGTGAAGTAGCCCTGCCTGATGCATTCCACCTGCTGGTCGTCGTTCAGTTGTTCGATTGAGAGCGTTTCAAGCAGAGCAGCCCTCAGTGCCTCTGTGGATTGGCGCAGCTTCCATGTGAAGTACGGGCGAAGTACCAGAGGCAGACGAGTGGTCTGTTGCGATTCCAAATGCCCCAGCAGGGCGCGCAACGTCATGGGTATTCCGGCCCTGGCCTGCGCGATCCTGAAGACTTCGCCGATGTCAGGAAAGTCGGCCTGACCCAGTGCTACACGGTCTAGAAACTCTGCAAACCTGATTGTGGCGGGAACATTGAATGCCGCTGAGACAACGGTGGCGTGATGCTGTGTTGACTCTTGCTCAGTCCTCTTGAGCAGGCTTGTCGCAGTCTTGAACAAATGTTTGCGGCCTAATGTGTCCAGAAATCTGGAGGTGTGATAGGGCATCCCGCTGGATTCTCGCAGGAACTGCTGAAAGCTATCGTCGTTCAGCATCCACCACTTGTCAGCAAGCCAGGTCGCTGTTTCCACATTCTTATCGAGCAATTGGTGATCCAGTGCTTGAGTTCCCATTCGACTGACTGAGGCTTCAAGCAAGTTTTCTGCCGCTTGTTGAACACACTGGGTAGATGGACGCCTGGTCGAGATGAACCGAGCCCGTTCTTTGTTGTTGTTGGGCAGAGCATTCATGATGGCTTCCAGCATGCGTGCATTGCCATTGACGGCGAAGTAGCTGGCTGCCCGGTAGCGAGGCTTATTCGGCAGCATGCCCAGTAACGTGCGCCATGTGTCTGGTGGCCGATGTATCTGCAAGGTTCTCAGAGCCTCGGTGAGAATCTGGGCCACTTCAGGTGGGCTAACTTCCTTGCTTTGGGTTAATGTCAGCAACAGGTCCAGACCGTCGCTTGTTAATTGGCAGGGGTCGATTGCTTTGTCTTGCAGCAGAGTGAACAGCAACTCGGGGGTTTTTGTCAGGGTGGCGGCCAAATGCAACAGATTGAAGGTGGCTGCTGGCCGGTTGGCGTTGGATTGGATTTGAAGCGCATCCTTGGCGATGGGTACTTTGTTCAGGTCCACCCCGCAACGTTTGAGAAAGTGAAGTTGATCATGCAGGGTCAGCCTTACCGGTGGTGTTGGCCGAAATTTGGTTGGCCGGGAGGGCTTGATGACCAAGTACCGCAACACTTGCCCCAGGGAGTACTGGCTTGCAGCCCCTGTAAAAAGCACCGAAAAAAACTCGGCTAGTTTTTCCGGGTGCTGCTTCAACATGGCGGCCACCGGGTCAAGGGCTTGAATGTCCACGGTGCCATCAACAAAGCGCTGCCCGAGTGCACTGAGTCCCATCGCGATAGGGCGGGCTGTTGGGGTGCACAATTTTTTGTGGTCTTCGGTGTCGTCAGCGCGGGTTGGGCTGGGCGAACGCTCCAGTTCAATTTTGGGTGGCATGCGGCACCGGTGTGAATGGGAACGCGTTTTGTGGGGGTCGTGGCCAAAGAAGTTCCTGCGGTGTGCAACTGAGCAGGTAATTCCGGGTTTTGGCCGATTCAGGCAAGCCAGTTAGGCTGAGGCGGTTTATGATTCAATCAATCGTTTGGTTGAACATTCAGTGGATTTTTCCCATGGCCCCTATTCAAGACCCCACTTTGCTCCAAGGCATCACTGTTCTGGACCTGTCGCGCAACCTGCCCGGCCCCGCCACGTCACTGGCGTTGCAACAAATGGGGGCCACGGTCATCAAGCTGGAACCCCCGCATGGTGACGATGCGAAAAGCATGCCGATGTTGTACGCCGCCTTGAACAGCAAAAAGCAGATTGTCACAGCGGACTTTCGCACCGCCGAGGGCATTCAGGTTCTTAAAGACTACGCTGCCAAGGCCGATGTGCTCATCGACGGTTTTCGCCCCGGTGTCATGGCCGAAATGGGCTGTGGTTACGACACGCTGAAAGCCGCCAACCCAAAGCTGGTGATGTGCTGCATCACCGGGTATGGGCAGGCAGGGGCCATGGCCGAAAAGGCAGGGCATGACATCAATTACATGGCCATGAGTGGGGTGCTGGCTGGCCTGCAAACCGCCGAGGGCGACATTCCGGTGCCGGCTGTGCAGTTTGGTGATTTGCTGGGCGGCACGTCCTATGCGGTTCAGGGCATTCTGGCTGCGCTGCTGAAGGCACAGCGCACTGGCCAAGGTACGTTTGTGGATGTGTCGATGACCCACAACCTGTGGAAGCAAAACATCATGCCCGAGAGCATGGAGCAGATGTGGGTGATGCTCAGTGGCAAGCCTGCCCGCCATCAGGACGACCTGCTCAGCGGGGGGCTGGCCTGCTACAACGTGTACCGAACTGCCGATGGCCGCCACTTGGCGGTGGGCTCACTGGAGCACAAGTTCTGGAAAGTGGCTTGCGAGGCCATCGGCAAGCCTGACTGGGTGAACGTTCACTGGAGCCGTGGTGCCATGCCCGGCACGCCGCCCGCCGTGGACATGCTGGCCAAAATGCGGGATTTGATTGCATCCCAGCCCCTGGCCCATTGGGAGCAGGTGTTCGGTGCCGTGGATGCCTGCATCACCCCGGTGCTGACTCGCGCCGAGGTGAAAGCGCGTGGGGTGTTCACACCGCCCCGTGTTTGATGGCGAGTAGGGTGCGCTGGATGATTTCAGTCACCTCCGGTTGGCCCAACTGCTCAGCTTGCTTTGCTGGTCGTTGACCCTCCATATTCGGGGTGTTGAACAATGTTTGGAGGTTGGATATCGACAGGTGATCAATCAGGCATTCCAGTATGTCTGCGCGACCCACGCCCAGTGCCAAGTTCAATGAGGTGCAACGCCTGGTCTTTCTAGGGGCAATAGCAGAATTCTGCGGCCCCTTGCCCTTTGACGCCAATGTGCCCATGGGGTTGGCCCCTTCATCAAGCAGCAATTTCACCATGCCCAAGTGTCCAGCCTCAATGGCAGCATCCAAAGGTGTGCACGCCTCAAAATCGGGTAGATTCAGCAATTTTTCAGCGTTCATGGGCTCTAGAGAGTTGAGTGCAGCCTTCAAGAAATTGATATCGCCCAGCGCGGCGATCTGATGAATCAGAGGGAAGTCAACGAAGTTCTGAGTCTGGCCCAACAAAGCCAAGCGCAACTCATCGGTATGCAGTGCATTGAGTATGGTGTTCAGTTTGTTGGTCCGCGCAGTGTCATCGGTTTGTCTGAGGAGCCACTTGATCGGAGATGGCATAGGCGGTGTCTCTTTGGTCAGGCAGCGCAAACGATCTGCCGGTTTGTCAAGCAGTTGCAGAGCGCGTTCAAGTTGTTCGGCTGTGCCCAAGTGGCAAATGACTTGTAACGCCGATTGGGGCGGGATCAGCGGGCGGGTTAGTGCGCTAAACCGGGCAGTCTGCGACATTCTTTGCGTCGCCTGCATAAGACTGTCCAGTTGTTGATCGTAAAAGCCCAAGCGAATCAACTCATCCCTGTAGTCGTCTAGAAGGCTTGGGTGGTTGGACAGAACATGCAGCCGGTTCGCGCGCAACGCGGTCGATTGGCACGCGCGTGCAATGGCTTTCAAAGCACCAGTCTGGTTGGTGGTGCAGAGGTGTTTCCAGGGGCTTTGGTTGGGGTGCCCCGGTGTATCCAGCATTTCGCGCTGATAGTCATCATTCGGTTGTGCAGCCAGCAACGCCTGTACTGTATTGTCTCGGTCGGCGTTAAACCCGGAGGTTACCGCCCAATACAACGGGGTTCGAAATTGCCTGTCGCAGGCGTTGAGTACCACATGTCGCGCTGCATCATTGGGCGCATGGCTGAGTAGGGCATTTATCGACGCAATGTCTCCAATATTGGCGGCCAGGTGCAGGGCAGTTGCGCCATTCGGTCGCATGCCAGCCAGCATAATTCGAACTTTGTCATTGCCCTGTAATGGCCGCAGCAATGCATGAATTGTTGCAGCCCTTGCATCTGGTCTCGTATTCAGCAGAGCCATGTGTAGCGGGGTGCGCCCTCGATCGTCAGTGGTGCTTAAGGCACTCAGCAACTCTTTACGGCTCAGTCCATCCAGAAGCGGCGGGATGCAAGCTGGGCGATTCAGTCGGGCGGCCAGGTGCAGTGGTGGGCGGGTGCCTTTGGGTGCCGGTTGACCAAGGCCGATGAGTCGATGAGGTGTGCGCTGATTCAACCGAAATGCCCCAACCAGCAGTTTGACGGTTTCATGGGCGTGGGGGTTGCTTGGTGAGCTGATCGCCACTTGAATGCTGGACAGGGTGGTGTCACTTCCGTTGTTGGGGATTGTGTGCCACACCGATTCGGGGTCGGTGTTTTGCGACAGCAAATGGCGCAAGGTGTCGTTTTGTCCGAACAGTGCGGCTTGCCCAAGCCTGTTAATCGTCAATGTCGGCGAGGGCTGCGCCGGGTGTGCTATGTCGTGTGATGAAGAACGGTCGATTGGGGTGGGCATGGTGGCAGTTCGGCAGGTGGTTGGAGCAGACCTCCTGAGTAACACGCAGTGGCAGTGGGTTCCACCCGGAATTTGTCAACTCGGTTGCCGAACCACAATGACTTGCCTGGCACTCAATAGTCCTTTTCCTCTGTGTCAAACAGCAACCACTGCCCAGTTCTGCTCAACTTCGCGACATGTTCCAGTGGGGGGCAGGCGGATTCCATTGCCCATGTGGGCAGTTTGCCTGGTCAGAATGATCGGGTCGATGAACACAAGATTCAGTACAAGCCTTGTTCAGATGGAACCGATTGAGCCAGCTTTTTGTGGAATTCGCTCACTTTGAACCCGAACTTTTCCTGAAACTGCGGTCTAAAAACTTACGCGGGGCTTACCCATAAAGGGTGAACGATGCTATCGTAGAGCCCTGCGTAAGTTCATAACATCACAATAAAAAATCGAGTGCACGGGGCTCGGCCGGGAGACAAAACCTGACACTGACAGGTCTTCTGTTGCCGCCTGCACACGGTTTCAAGGAGATACAAGCATGTCTGCACGTCCCGATGACGCCGCTCAGGTTTCGTCCAGCCAATTCAATGGATTTGTGAGCAAGGAAGCCCAGGAGCTGTTTGAGTCCCGGTATTGGACCAAAAGCTACCCCCCGGGCGTGTCGGGCGACATGCCCCCAGTGCGCAACAACAGCATGCTTGAGCTGATGACCAAGTGCCTGAAGGAATTCGCAGACCGCCCAGCGTTTGTGTCCGCAGGCACCGAGTTCACCTACCGCCAAGTCGACGAGTTGTCTGACCAGTTTGCCGGTTACCTGAAAACCCAAGGCGTGAAAGCTGGCGACGTGGTGGCCATCATGCTGCCCAACTGCGTGCAGTTCCCTGTGTGTTTCATCGGCGCCATGAAGCTGGGTTGTACCCTCACCAACGTGAACCCGCTGTACACCGTGCGCGAGCTGAATCACCAGTTGAAAGATTCAGGTGCTGAGACCATTGTGGTGTTCGAGAACTTTGCCAACACCCTGCAGAATGCGCTGGAAGGCACCAAGGTCAAGAACATCGTGATTACCCAGCTTGGCGACCTGCTGGGCGGTTTGAAAGGCCTGATCGTCAACTTCGTGATGCGCAAGGTCAAAAAGATGGTGGTGCCCTACAGCCTGCCCAATGCAGTGGCTGTGAAAAAGGCACTGGCCGCAGGCAAGGGCGTGAGCTACCCCAAACCCAACCCGCAGCTGGACGATGTGGCACTGCTGCAATACACCGGCGGTACCACGGGCGTGTCCAAGGGCGCCATGCTGACCCAACGCAACCTGATGAGTAACCTTGAGCAGGGCTTGGCGTGGATGAGCGAAGCCATCGGCAAGGACCCCATCACCGTGGTGACCATGCTGCCGCTGTACCACATCTACGCGTTGGCCGTGAACTGCATGCTGTTCATGACTTTCGGCGCTCGCAACATTCTGATTGCCAACCCGCGTGATGTGGGCACCGTCATGAAAGTGCTGCGCAAGGAAGAGTTCCATGTGATTACTGCGGTGAACACCCTGTTCAACGCCTTCCTGAACAATGAAGAATTCTGCAGCCGCGATTTTTCCAAGATGAAGTTTGCGATGAGCGGCGGTATGGCTTTGCAACAACCCATCGCCGAGCGTTGGTACAAGGTGACTGGCTGCGCCATTTCCGAGGGCTTCGGCATGACCGAAACTTCACCCGTGGTGTCCGTTCCCCCATTGCATGGTGCAGAGCGCCCCGCCTTCCGCGGCAATGTGGGCCTGCCCCTGCCCGGCACCGAAGTTCGCCTGCGTGGTGACAATGGCCTTTGGGTGGGCTTGAACGAGCCTGGTGAGATTTGTGTGCGTGGCCCTCAAGTGATGCTCGGCTACCTGAACCGCCCTGAAGAAACCGCAAAAACCATCGACAAGGATGGCTGGCTGGCCACGGGTGACATCGGCACCATGGACGAGCAGGGCTTCCTGAAGATTGTGGACCGCAAAAAAGACATGATCATCGTCAGCGGCTTCAACGTGTTCCCCAACGAGATCGAAGACGTGGTTGCCCAGCACCCCGGCGTGTTGGAGTGTGGCGTGGTGGGCGTGCCCGACCCAGTGACCGGCGAGAAAGTGAAGCTGGTGGTGGTCAAGAAAGACCCGGCAATCACCAAAGAAGACCTGATTGCGCATTGCCGCAAGGGTTTGACCGGCTACAAGATTCCAAGCTTCGTGGAATTCCGCGACGAGTTGCCCAAAACCCCAGTGGGCAAAATTCTGCGCCGCGAACTGCGCGACAAGCCAGCCGCGTGATGATTAAGGGGCTTGCATAAGCCCCTTCGATGTAAACAGCAACGGCCTCTTTCAGAGGCCGTTGTTCATGGTGCAGCGGGTTTTCTGATCAAAACTCAACGCGCCGAATTCGGGCGTCGTCAGGCCCCATGCTTCTGTACGAGGGGGAACACAGGCCATATCAGCGGCGCCGCGTCGGCCAGCAGGTCAAGCTGTGTGTCGTCAGCCTGCTTTAATAGGGCCTGAATGCCCAAGTTGGGCGGCTGGGCGGTCACAACGAGAGTGAGGTGAGGCGGACGCTTTTTCCCGTCTGGGGTTACACGGGGTGCGGCCGCCCTAATCCTGTCCGGCATGACAGCCACCTTCAGGCCCATTGGGGATGACTCCAAATCCAAAGCGGCACTGGGCACCCAGACCGCTTTGCAAGCGGCATCAAGCAGCGCGTTGATGGTCGTTAGAATCTGCGCTTTGATCGTTACATCATCGTGTCCAAGGTCGATTTGAAGCACATCGCTGTATATCGCCAGTCCGGGTTGATTGGTTGCCAATCCAAAATAAAGTGGGGTAGGAACGAGGTTTGCAACTGTGACGTTTGCAGCAGTGACTTTTGCAGAGTTGGGCTGGCGCACGGAAAAAACAATCAGTTGCCCAGCCAATTGTTGAGCAGACAGCTCGAATTCATGCAGCGTTCCACGGCCGTCCGGCCAAGGTTGACGTTGCAGGTATTGATTGATGTTCGTTTGAAGGTCTGGGTTGTCTGCTGTCATGCTGAAGAGGCGGGCTTGATCGGCTGACAACCGCACGCCATGGGCCATAAGCCGCTTGGCCAGCGCCTGTACGGCCCACCGAAACTCTCGACCGCATTCTTCCAAGCCCCTAGAGGGTTGAACCGAGAACGACATTTCAACGTGCAACGTCGGTTGAGGAGGTGCCGCATTACTGGTGTTCGCGGCCGAACTGGATTGCATCATGGTTGCCCACTCAGTTAAACAGACTGAGTGGGCATTGGGAGCGCGGTTGTTCCCGAGCGGGTCCGCCCAAGGTCAGTTGCGCACGTACATTTCCACGCGGCGGTTTTGTGCGCGGCCAGCTTCAGTGTCGTTGCTGCCCACGGGGAATCGTTCACCCAGGCCAGCGGCGGTCAGGCGTGTGGAGTCCACGCCTTTGTTGACGAGAAAGCCGGTGACCGACTGCGCACGGCGTTGGGAGAGGTCCTGGTTGAAGGCGTCTCCGCCCACACTGTCGGTGTAGCCAATGACGCACACAATGGTGCCGGGGTTGTCGCGCAGGGTGGCGGCAATCTGGTCCAGCGTGCTGGCAAACTGCGGTTTGATGGCGGTTTTGTTGGTGTCAAACAAGGCTGCACCGGGAATGTCGAGCATCACCGAGCCATCGGCCTGTTCACGCACGGCGATCTGGCTGCCTACCAGGTAACCAAACAAGCCACCCAAGCCAGCACCCAGCAGGGCCGAGTTCTTGCCGCCCACCGCTTTGCCCACCACCGCACCGCCAATGGCACCGGCGGCGGTGCCAATAATCTTCTTGGTGTTGTCCACGGGGCGTTCGGGGGCCAGTGGGCAACCGGCTACGCTGAATGGAGAATTGGGTGCAGGCTGGGCTTGTTGGGCGGGTTGTTGAAGGTTGGCGCAACCGGCGGACAGGGCTGCGGTGGCCAGCAGGGTGTAATGCACGACGGGTTTGATGGACAGTTTCATGGGAAGATTCCGGTACAGGTAACAAACAATCAACGATTCAATAGGGCGATAGGGCTACTCCCACGCCCGGAAGGTATCCCATGTTAAAGGCTTTGACCGTACTTTTGGCGTTCCAAACGGCAGGGGAGTTGTTGCACCTTTGGTGGCTAGCCGCCATACCCGGCCCCGTGCTGGGCTTGCTGCTGCTGTTGGGGTGGTGCACTTGGCAGCGTGGGGTGCCGGGGTACCTTGACCACACGGCGCAGGTGTTCAGCAGCAACCTGGGCATTCTGTTTGTACCCGTGGCCGTGGGGGTGGTGGTGTTTCTGCCCGCGTTGTGGCCGGTCGCGGGCCCTTTGATGCTGGTGTTGGTGGGCAGTGTGCTGGCCACCTTGGTGGCGGTGGCTTGGGTGCTGAATACGTTGGCGCATCGCGTTGAGCGCGAGGACGAGCAGCCATGAACCCTGTCAATTTCAGGCAGTTGATCGACTGGCCCAATGTGTGGGTGTACCTGTCGGGCAACCCGCTGTTTGCCTTGTTTGTCACGCTGCTGGTGTATCAGTTTGGGGTTTGGTGTGCCGAGCGTTGTGGGCGACACCCCTTGGTCAACCCCACACTGATTGCCGTGGTGTTGTTGGCCACCGGTTTACAGCTCACGGGTTGGTCGTACACCGATTATTTCGCAGGGGCCCAGTTTGTGCATTTTCTGTTGGGCACTGCCACGGTTGCTTTGGCCATACCCATTTACCACGGCTTGCGCAGCGTGCAGGGGCGTGTATTGCAGCGGGTGTTGATGCTGATGGCTGCCTTGTTGGTGGGCGCGCTGGTGTCTATGGCCAGTGCTGTGGGCCTGGCCCGTTTGCTGGGCCTTGACCCTGCAATTGTTCATGCCTTGTGGGCCAAGTCCATCACTTCACCGATTGCCATGGGCATCAGTGACCGCATTGGCGCATCGCCCACATTGACTGCGGTGTTTGCCATTCTCACCGGGGTGTTGGGCGCGGCGCTGGTCACGCCCGTGTTCAATGCCATGGGTTTAACCCGGTGGTGGGTGCGCGGCTTTTCAAGTGGTGTGGCAGCGCATGGCTTGGGTGCGGCGAGGGCTTTTGTGGTTCACCCCGAGGCTGGGCGGTACGCCAGCCTGGGCATGGGCCTGCACGGTGTGGTGGGGGCTGTGTTGGTGCCTTGGGTGTATGGGTGGTTTTAACTTCAAAGGCACGCCGCCCATGCGGCGACAAACACCGCGCGCATGTCTGGGCTCAGGTAGGCCGCAGCCGCCAGCAGGGCCATGGCCAGCAGCGCAAGCTTGGCCCAGCCCGGCAGCAACCGGGTTTGGTGGCGTGGGTCTGTCATGCAGCCACCGGTTTGTGGTTTGGCGCCGCCCAGGCTTTTTCGGCAATCGGCCAGTTCACTGCGGCGGCCACCACACTCAGCGCAATTGAAATCCACCACACCAGCGTGTAGCTGCCGGTGAGGTCGAACAGCGCACCGCCCAGCCACCCACCGATGAAGGCGCCCAGTTGGTGGAACAGAAACACCAGCCCACCCAGCATGCCCACATTGCCCACGCCGAACATCACGCCCACGGTGCCCGTGGTTAAGGGCACGGTGGACAGCCACAGCACGCCCATGCAGGCCGCAAACAGGTAAACAGACCATTCGCTCAGGGGCAGGCTGAGGAAGGCCACAATCACCACCGCGCGAAGGCCGTAGATGCCGGTCAGCAGCAAGGGTTTTCGAATGCGCCCACCCCACAGCCCGGCCAGGTAGCTGCCCAGTATGTTGAACAGGCCGATCAGTGCCAATGCATTGCTGCCTGCGGTGGCCACAATGCCTTTGTCCAGAATGTAGCTGGGCAGGTGTACGCTGATGAAAATCACCTGAAACCCGCACACAAAGTAACCGAAGCTGAGCATCTGGAAGGGCCTGTGGCGCAGGGCACGGGCCAATGTGGCCCCCACACCCAATGGGGCTGGGTTATTGCTGGTTGCGGTTTCAGAAGCGGGTTTGCCCAAACGCAACAGGGGGTAGGCCAAGGCCAGAATCAACAGGGCCAGGGCCGAGAAAATCAGCAGTGTCTCCGACCAGCCGGTGTGGTTGATCAAAAACAGACCACCGGGCAGAAAGGCGAACTGGCCCAGCGACCCCAGCGCCATGCTGATGCCCATGGCCATGCTGCGTTGTTCGGCCGGCATCACGCGGCTGATGGCGCCAAACACCACCGGGAATGTGGTGCCGCTCAGGCCCAGGCCAATCAGCAGGCCAGCACTTAAGGCCAGAAGGCCAGGGCTGTTGGCGTGGCTCATCAACACCAGCCCAAGCGCGTACAGAATGCCCCCGCCTACCATGGTGAGGGCGGCGCCGTGCCGGTCGGCCAGCCGACCCACCACGGGTTGCACCAGGCCCCAGGTCAGGTTTTGCAGGGCGATGGACAGGGCAAATACTTCGCGTCCCCAGCCATTGTCCAGGCTCATGGGTTGCAGGAAGAGGCCGAACGAATGCCGGATACCCAAAGACAGGGTCATGATGAACGCCCCACACCACATCACGGTGATGGGGGAGGGCAGGCGGCTGAGTGGTGGTTGGTTCGGCATGACAGTTCTTCGGCAAGCGTGGCTGGGTGGGCTAACGGGCTCCTCCAACTGGTGAAGCGCTTCATACCTCGGACTGGTGGACTAGGTTAGTTGCCACCTTAGAGGGATGTTTAGCTCATCCCGGTTTCCCATACTGGGGGCATTCCAGTCAACAGGACAAGCCCCTGATGAAGCCCCAAACCGTATTGAACACTAAAAGACGGTTGACCACCATCGGTGTTTACGTGGCGATGGCCAGCACCTTGGCGGCCTGCGCCCCCATTCGCCCATTCCCGAGCACCAAGGCTGTCCGTGAATCCATCAAGCAACCCGAGTTGACTGTGCCTACCCCCAATTTACCCACCATGACTTTGCCCATCGAGCGCATGCCCGAGGACACATTCTGGGTGAAACCGAATTACTCCCAGGGTGAGTTACCCGTATTGATGGTGCGTAATTTGTCGGTCACCGAGCGTGGCTTGTTTGATGTGTTGCAGATTCTGCTGGCCAACACCAACATGCCCCTGGCCTTTGAGGGCGGGCCCGAGTCGGCAGCCCGCTACGGTGTGGTCACTTTGAACAATTTGAACGGTCCGCTGCCCGATGTGATGAACAAGCTGGGCGAGATCATGGGCTTTTTCTGGACGGTGAGTGACAGTGGTGTGTTGCGCATCATGCCCGAGCAGCAATTTGTGGTGCCCATGCCCCCTGTGCTGAATGAAGACAGCATGGCGGGTATTACCAACACCTTGCAATACCTCGGTGCGCGCGATGTGTTTCTGGACCGGATCAACCGCTCTCTGGTGTTTCGCGCCAACCGCCGCGCGTTGACGGACATTCGCAATTACCTGGACCGCGCCCGCGCCACCCGCTCGCTGATTGTGTACGACATGAATGTGTTGCAGGTGGACCTCAACGACAGCAACAACATGGGTATTCGTTGGGAGTTGTACAAGTCGGGTGGTGGTTTGAATGCGGGCCTGGACTCGCCTGTGGCGGGTGCGTCCAGCACGGCCCGTGCACTCAGCCAAGTGTCGCGCACATCCACGGGTGTGGAAACCCTGATCTTCGGGGAAAACTTTCAGTCCAGTTTTTTGATCGATTTCTTGCGAACACAAGGCGATGTAAAAACCTTGAGCCAACCCAAGATTGGCTTGATGAATGGCACCAATGGTTCCATTCGCGTGGGCCAGTCCACCGCGTTTGTTGCGCGGGTGGGGTCGCAGATTATCAACGGCGTGGCCCAGTCCACAGCCGACACCCAATTGTTGCGCACCGGCCTTGAATTGTCGCTGACCGGTGAAGCGCACGATGCAACCATCTACACCCGCATCAACATTTCCATCACTGAATTGCTGGCCTTGAAAAAATTCACAGCACTGGGTGTGGATTTGAACTTGCCCGAAGTGGCCGACCGTGAACTGAAAACCCAGGTGCGTTGCCGCCCCGGCGACACGATTTTGCTGGGCGGCATCACTGTGTCGCGCAGTCAGGATGATTTCCAAAAAGGTTTGGGCATTTTGAGCCGAACCGACGCGGTGAAGCAAACCGAATTGGTCATCACCATCTCCCCCAAGCTGTTGCGTTTTGATGAGTTGGCCAAGGCCGACACTCGTATGCCTCAGCAGGTACCAAGCCGGTTGGATGTGCCTTCGGCCAAGGAATTGCTGGCACCCCCACGCAGTGAAAGCCCAGCCGAGGAGCCGCCCGTGGTGAGCACGCCTGCACCTGTGCGTGCTCGCTCGGATGGGAAGGTGCTACGCAAAATTGACCCAGTGCCGCTCAAGATGAGCATGACCCTGCAACGCCTGCCCGAGCCCTATTGGACCGACAACACCCAGTACGCAATGAGGGCCAAACGATGAACATTCCCAGAACGCTCAGTGTGTATTGCGTGCTTCCTTTGGCCTTGGTGCTGTGGAGTGCTGAAGCCGAAGGGCAGACCGCCATTCAGAACCCGTTGGTGCGCCCAGCCTGGAGCACCATCAGCAGCAACGCCGCAGGCGGTGGGCGGGCCGAGGGCCAAGGTGGCGCAGAACCTGCACCACGTGGGCGAGGTGGCGAGCCTGCACCGCCCGCCCCACCTTCTGGCGACCCTGCACTGCGAGACAAAGCCGAAGCGCGGTTGACGCAGGAAGACTTCAACATTCGCCAGCAAACGCTGAACGCCGCCAACGTGCCTGCACCTTTGGTGGCCATGTTCGACCAAATGGCGGTGAGTGCCCATGTCAGCAACGCTGTGGTGTTGCGCAGGTTTGACCGTGGGCCATCCTCGGCCAGTCAGCCCGCGCCCAACCCTACACCGCAGCCCTCACCCAACCCAAACCCCAACGGCCAGGCTACAGCCATGCAACCGGCTGTGCGCACCGCATCGCCCTTGGCGGGGGGCTTGTCCAGTGCTTCATCGGTGCTGCGCCTGAAGGTGGGCCGCAACACCAACATCAACGGCTACACCTTGCGAGCCCGGGTTGAAGACCTGGATGTCACCGTGGAGTGGTTGAACGACCAAGGCCGCTGGGTGACCGTGTTCTTCGGTGCGGTGGAGTCGGGCCAATCGTTGGCCGTGGTGCCCGCTGAACTGGAGAAGGTGGACACCAAGGCTTTCGATTACCTGGTGCCCAACAAAACCAGCCAGATTGTCGGCGGCGCTGGCGGTGGCTTGGGCGGTGGTGCCGGTGGCTTTAACGGCGGTGGATTCAATCAGGGTGGTGGCCTGGGCGGTGGCTTTGGCCAATCGGGTGGCAACGGCTTTGGCTCTGCACCTCCTTTGTTCAGGTGATCAGCATGCGAAACACAAACGTTGATCTTGGTGAAGTTGGTCTGGACCAGCAACAACTGGAACTGATCCGCCAGCAGTACGTGCAGTTGCGCTCGGAAGGCCGAAGCGCCGACTTGACCACCCTGGCCCTGCGTTCACGCTTCGTGAACCTGGATGACTTGAAGGTGGACGATGATGAAGGTGAAGAGGGCGACCTGGCCTTCACCCTGCAAACCATTTTGCCCATTGATGTCTGCAAACGGTTTTCCTGTGTGCCGGTGGAATTGTCCAAGGGCGAGTTGACGCTGCGTGCGTCCTTGCCCTTGAACCCGGCGCAGATTGCGCGCATTGAGTCGTCACTTCGTGTGCGGGTGAACCGCATGATTGTGGTGCCCGCCAGCAGACAAGATGTGTTGTCCGTGATTCAAGGCTTCGAGCAATCGGGTTCTGTGGCCAGTTTGATTGAACTGCTGAAGGCAGAAGGGTTGGAAGCAGGGCGTTTGCGTGCCCTGGTGTTTGCAGTGCTGCGCGAAGCCATCGGCATGCGGGCCAGCGACATCCACCTGAACCGCAAAGTGGACCCTGATGCGTGGTTGATGTACCGCGTGGATTCCGTGATGCGGCCCATTCATTTGCTGCCCGAGGTGCTGATGCAATCTTTGGTGGCGCGCATCAAAATTGAAGCGGGCATGGACGCGTCCAACAGCCGAACTGAGCAGGACGGCCGCTTGTCGGTTGATTACGATGGCCGCACGGTGGACTTTCGTGTGTCCACACAACCGTTGGTGGATGGCGAGTCGGTGGTGTTGCGGGCCTTGGACTCATCCACACTGCCCAGCCTGGCGGCCTTGTTCCCCAGCCAACCTCGCATGATCAGCCTGATACGCGGCCTGAACCTGCAGAACGGCAAAACAGGGGGGCTGGTATTCATCACCGGGGCCACCGGTTCCGGTAAGTCCACCACGCAATACACGGTGGCTTGCGGGTTTCGCCGCGACACCATGAATGTGATTACCGTGGAAGACCCGGTGGAATACATTCTGCCCTTCGCCAAACAAATCCAGTTGCAGGCTTTGATCAAACAGCGGGCCATTGAGCTTGAGCGTTCCATCCTTCGGCAAGACCCTGACATTCTGATCTTCGGTGAAATTCGTGACGCCGATTCCGCACGTGCTGCGCTGGCCTTTGCAGAGAGCGGGCACTTGGTTATTTCCACCATTCACGCCAACAGCGCCCTGCAGGTCACCGAGCGGTTCTTGTCCATCATTGACCCGGTTCACCGTGAAGATTCTGAATTTCTGATTGCCCACTACATGCGTTTGGTGGTTCATCAAAAGTTGGTGAAGCGCCTGTGCACCTGTGCGGTGGATTGCACCCCGGAAGAAGTGGCGCATATTCGCGAACGCAGCTTGCGCAAAACCGGTGGGCTGGTGAGGTTGGGTGAACACCTGAAGAAAGCAGCCGGGTGCGGACGCTGCGCCAACACAGGGTACATGGGCCGGGTGGCGGCGCACGAAACCATTCACATTCCCAACGATGAAACCATGCGCGCGCGCTTTGTGAAGTCGTTCCGGGGCAGGCAGATTGAACTGCCAGCCGACCTGGTGGAGACCAATGGCGTTGAGTTCTTCAGCCGCCTAAGCACCTTCGAAGCCCTGCTGAACAACGGTGTTCTGGACTGGCCCACCGTTGAAAAGTCACTGGGGGTAGAGTGACATGAACCTGCACAACTACCGTGTTCAATACCTGGCGCCGCAAATGCTGGACGCCACGGCCCGGCCCGACGCGCGCTTGACCGGTTACTACCGGCACGAATTGGTGGTGGCTGCAGGCCGCCCGCGTGAAGCCATGCAGTCCGTGCTTGAGCGGGGTGGGGTGGTGCTGGATGTGGTGCAAATCAAGCCCCGTGGTGCCTTGTCGCGCCTGCTGAAAAGCCCGGTGAACCGCACCTACAAACAGAAATTTTTGCAGGCAGTGTCGTACAACGTGCGCTCGGGCCTGTCGCCAGAGAAGGCCTTGGAGCAGGTGATTCTGGGTGAATTGGGCGAGCCCCGTGTGGCCCTGAACGAGGCGCTGGATGCCTTGCGCCAAGGCTATGGTTTTGTGCAGGCCCTCAGCCTGCTGAACTGGTTTGACAGTTCCACCATCGCGGTACTTAGCGCCGGTGAGGCAGCCGGGCAGCTTAGCCGCGCGCTGGACACTGCAGTAAGCTTTTACGAGAAAGGCTCAAGCACGCTGAAGCTGATGTTTGGTGCCGTGGCATGGACGGCGCTGGACTTGATCATGGCGGTGAGTACGGTGATTGGCATGCGCTTTGGCCTGATTGAAGAGCTGAAGAAAACCCCCTTGCTCAGTGAGGATGAATCCAAAGTGGCCGCCTACAAAAGTGCGCTGGCTTTGGCCGAGCATGTGAACAACGGCTTGTTGGTGTTCTCCTTCATCTTCGTGTTGTTCATGTTCTACTTCATTTTGATGTTGCTGTCGCCCGACCAGAAAGTGCGTGGGCAAGCCCTGACTATTCTTGAGCGTTTCCCGGTGGTGGGCCAGTTGTTGGTGTGCTCGGGTATGTCGGCGACGTTCCGGGTGTTGTCGTCTTTGCTCTCCGGTGGCGTTACGTTTCTGAATGCGGTGTACATCGCACGCAAAGGCTCGCTCACGCCCACCATTGTTGGCTTGTGGCAAGAAGTGGTGAGCCGCACTGAAATTGGTGAACACCCCTCCACCGCATTCAACTCGCCAGTGTTGGACAGCAGTGAACGCCTGCTGATTCGCTCCCACCGCGACCAGGCCCAACTGGCCGAATGTCTGGAATCCATCGCAGC
The DNA here is from genome assembly GCF_046297615.1 of Limnobacter sp. Classification (GTDB taxonomy): domain Bacteria; phylum Pseudomonadota; class Gammaproteobacteria; order Burkholderiales; family Burkholderiaceae_B; genus Limnobacter. The sequence goes on from NZ_JBKBHM010000001.1 coordinate 791,604, forward strand.
CAGCCGCGAAGACCGCGCCAACGCGGCTGCGAAAAAATTCGCAGTGATCGCCTTCGTGGCTTCGCTGGTGTATTCGGGCATTGCGGTGCTGTTCAGCCTGGCCGTGGTGTACCTGCAAAACGAATCGGTTCTGTCGGGGGCATAAGGCATGATCGACAGCTCAGCCAAACAGTTTTACCTCAACCTCATTGCAGGCCGATTGCCCGTAGGCTCGGCCAGCCCGATGAAGGTGGTGTCCAACCAGGCCTATGCCATGTTGGGCACCAACCGCCTGCATGTGTTCATCGCCATGCGTGGTGGCTATGCATATTACTTCGCAGTGGAAAGCCAGTACGTGGCTTCCATGCCCGGTTTTCAATTGCCCTTCACCGAGGTGTTGCCGGGCGAGCCCATGCACAAGGGCGATGGGGTGTATTGCATCAAGGCGGAGGACTACACCTCGGCCTTGATTATCGAAGGTGCAGGCCTTCGCTTGGTGAGCAATGCACCCGATGTGATGGAGGACTTCCTGCTCGGGCTGGACCTGCCCATTCACGAGCTGACCCACCGGCAAGGCAAACCACTGACCAGCGTGCCCCAGGAAATTCTGGGTGTGTCGGAAAAGGTGGGGGGATGGATCAACAAAATTTCGCTGGGCACCTTGGGCGTGTGTGCCTTGGTGTACCTCGGCTTGAACGGCTACCAAATGGCTGTGGACACCTTGAACCAGCCCACGCTGAACATGCAGGCCGTAGAAAACGACCTGAATGCCACGCTGGACAAACTGAGTGTGCAGCAACCCTTGGCCATGCAGTTGTCGCGGGTGCAGCGGGTGTCGGCCACGGTGATTCGCTCGGGCGGATGGATCGAGAAATACAGCATGAATGGCCAACGCAAGGAGGACTTTGAAATCATGTTGCCAAGCTGGGTCAGCCAGGATTACCTGGACCAATTGGGCCGCGATGTCGTCACCGACCTGAGGGATGTCGAAGGGTTGCTCATTGTCCGTAAGAACAACAAGGGGAAGTGAATCATGAAGCTGAATTTCAAACAGGACGGCGCCATGATCACCACTGAACTGATGCGATTGCTGGGTGTGGCACCAATGTTCACCCTAGCCGCCGCGGTGTTGATGTTGATCATCACCACATTCTCGATCAGGGACTTCATTGTCCGCCAGCAGGCTGAGCGCAAGAGTCTGGAGTTACCCCAGTTCTCGATCAGCGCCAAGCCGGTACCCAAGGCTGTGTACGAAGACTACGCGAAGGTGCTGGCCCGGCTGAGCGCGAATGTGGAAGTGACAGCAGTGCCTGAGGGCCTGCAGATTGCCATTGCTGATGCCCAGTATTACCCCGAATTCATGTTCGTGTTGAACAGCATTCAGGGGGTGTCGGAGAAGGTGATCTGGCGGGCCGAGGAAATCTGTCTGGCAGGTTGTAAATCGGGTGCTGCGAGCGCACTGGTCAAGGGCCTGACCGAGAAGGTCAACGTCAAACTGAGAGGGAACGACGAATGAACGACGATCAATTGAAAGACGCATTGCCCGGTATGGGGCACATCGAAGCTGAGGCCGCTTCAACCTCGAACGGTGCGACTGGCGAGCCATCAGCCGCTTCATCGGCCCGTTGGGTCAAAAGCGGTGTGGCCCTTGCGGTGGTGGCCGGCCTGGGTTGGGGCGGTTACCTGATGTGGGGTGGCAAGGCCGATGGGCAGGCCACTGCAGCCACGGCCAACACCCCGACATTCAACGCCACCGCAGTGGTGGCCAAGGTGAATGGCCGCACCGTGACTGAGGGTGAAATTCAGGGTGTGGTGCAAGCCGGTGTGGACAAAGCCATTGTGGTGGACCGTTACATCAACAAGGTGCTGGCCGCCGAAATGGGCCGCGAACGTTATGCCAAGGAAGCCGAATCTGTGATTCAGGCAGCCGAGCGTGAAGTGCTGTCCACCCTGTACACCACCCGTCGGATGGATGAAATTCGCAAGTCCATCACCGATGAACAGATCAAGGACTTCTACGACAAGAACGTGCTGGATGAAAACTTCAAGCTCTGGAAAGTCAGTTATTACCTGTCCGGTGACAACAACGACATTCAGAACACCTTGAAGGCCATGAAGGATGGTGAAAGCAAGGCCTTGGCGCAGCTTAAGCCACTCGTTGAAACGGGGGATGGCTTTGCGGTTGCCAATGTGTTGCCCTATAACCTGGGCCGAGTGGTCAGCAAAATGAAGAAAGGTGAGTTCAGTGGTGTGTTGCCTTTGCGCAATGGTTTTTTGGTGCTTCGCATCGATGACCTGCGCCAGTTGGACAAGCCCAAGATGGATGCTGTACGCAATGAAATCATCGAAAACATTTCCTTGCAGAAATTCAATCAAGAACTAGAGCAGGCACGCAAGCAGGCCAAGGTCGAATTGGGGTAAACGCACACATTCAAGGAGTGCATCATGAGTAGCAAACACACACCCAAAATCCCCGGCAAGCCCGGGCGGGTTCGCCCTCATCAAGGGGGTTTCATTCAAGCGGCGCTGTTGTTCGGTATTGCGCTGATGACCGCCATTCTGGGCGGCTTCGCCCTGGCCAACCGCAGCCCAACATCACAGACCGACGTCGAACAGGCGAAAGTGAATGCCTCGGTCATTCTGAAGCAGGCCAGCGACCTTCGCGACGGTGTGGGCCGTTACGCCTCCGATTTTGGCGCATCGGCTGTGGTCAGCACCATGAACTTTACCACCACCACAGGTGTTGGGCTTTTTGACCCGGCAGCGCGATATGCCTCGCCTCAGGTGATGCCCACTTCCGCTTTCACTGCAGCCAAAGCAATTGCCACGCCATCGACCAACGCAGCGGGCCATTGGAACCTGAACAAGGGAACACCGGGTAATGAATTGGGAACACCAGCAGCCGACCCCATGGTGGTGCTTAGTGGCTTGCGTCAGGATGTGTGCGGACGAGTCAATACCTTGTTGTACGGGTCTTCCGCCATTCCAACCGCCGGCGGACCCGTGGCCGACTTCACCGGAGCCGCCTCGAACGGCCTAATTTCTGGCGTCGGAGGTGTGCTGGGCTGGCCTGAGGGCTGCGTAATCTCCTCAGACGGTTCTTACGTGTACTTCAAAGTGGTTCAGGAAAACTGACCGCGAGTACTGCGTTTCCCTATTTGTTGCCATGGACAGGTTGGTGCGCTGTGCGCCAGCCTGTTTTTTTCTTCTTGCACTAAACCCACCTGACCGGGCGATATAGTCTGGCGCAATTCCCTCCGTTAAACCGATACAGCGTGGTCAACCCGCGCGGTTTTCTGGAGAGCATCATGAACGCGTTGTACAAATTGCAAGCCTTGCGCAGAAGGAGGTCGCTGGGCTTTGTGACATCCTACCTGCTCTATGGCATTGCCTTGGTCAGCGCCATGGGCCTGGCCTTCGGAAAAATGTATGTGGAGAAAGAACAGGGCCGCATCATTCAAGACAACCTCGATGAATTGGTTACGCAGGTGGACGTGTTGCGGGGCAAAGTGCTGTTGTGCGCCGCCATCTATCCTGAAGGCACCCATGGCGAGTTCGCCGTACGGCCCGCCTACCCAGCCCCACCGGCTGCAGACAACTACCGTGCGCCCATCAACACCGTGACTTGCCCCGGTTCACCTGGCGCGGCCTACAACCTTGCGCAGTTGGGCGACGGGGTGCCGCTGCCCCGTGTATTGCCCGAGTTTGAGCCCTGGGTTTACGAACACACCGAGGCCGAGGGCATCAAACTGATTCTTCAGCCCAAAGTGGCGGGCGGTGGCGAGGCGATTCGGAACCGCCTGCTCCGCAAGCTGGGTACTGTGGCCGCTGCCAGCGGCGACAACGTTGTCATCACCTTACTGAACTAAAAGGGGCACACCATGCGCCGACCTTGCCAACACCACTCCCGCATTGATGCCGCATCACAGGCCTGCGGCGCAGCCAGCCGATGGTTGCTGACTGCCGCCTTGATCGTCATCACCGCGCTGACTGCCAGTGTGGCTGCAGCGCGTTCGGGCGACACCAGCGCGGCGTTGGCCACCAACCAGGTGATTCGGCAATTCAGCTTGCGCAACTCGGTGGGCATGGCCACCCAACTGCTGCAAGGCCGGGTGGTGGAGGCCAGCGGCAAACTGCGAGGTGCACCCATGGGTGCTGCAGGTGCCTTCTTCCCCAACAACCTGGGCAGTGTACCCAGCGGCTTTGGCTTGCCACAACGGGATGGCAATGGCCGCCCCATGGGCTACTGCGCTTGGGACAATTCCACCGACAGCGATTCCTCAAGTTACCTGGGCGGTGCAAGCCGCCCTCAGCAATTGTTGTACGCCGTTATCTCCCCCGGCCTGAATGGCAGCTTTGAAACCAACTGCGACACCGTCGAGCTGACAGGTCAAGCCGCTGGCGATGACTATGTCGAGGTGCGATTGGCTTCAGAAGCCGCCTCTCAGCAATACCGTTCAGCAATCAGCACCGTGTCTGTGTTGAACTCCACCCCGGGGCAGGAAGGGGATATTCGCTTGGTGCTGGAAAACAATCGGATGTACAGCTTTGTCGGCGGAGCCTGGCAGCCCATCACCAGCCTGGGCCCATTCAACGACAACTCATCGGCCAATGGGGCAGGGGCACTCACCTACACCGGCGGTACAGTAACAGTAGCAGCCTTTGAAGCGGCAACCGCAGCACTCAGCAGCACACTCTCAGTGACTGGTGCCTCTACATTCAACGGTGCTGTCACAGCCACCAATGGCCTGACAGTCAGCGGCGGTGGTTTGAATGTGACTGGCAACACCAACTTGACGGGGAACCTTAACGTCACCGGTACCTTCAACGCAGGCACCTTTCAGGGCAACGGCAGTGGCTTGACTGACCTCAACGCAGGCAACATTAATGCGGGTATTTTGGGCACGGCATTCGGCGGCACCGGGGTGAATGCCTCGGCGGCGTCTAACGGTGCACTGTTGATTGGCAATGGTTCAGGCTTCTCGTTGGGCACCTTGGCGGGCACTGTGAATCAGGTGATTGTCACCAACACTGCGGGGGGAATTCAACTCAGTTTGCCCCAAAACATTTCTACGACCAGCACGCCAACTTTTGGTGGCTTGATGTTGAATGGCCCGTTGAACGGCACTACCGGGGCATTTACCGGGGATGTGGCCGTGGGTGGGGTGTTGACCGGAACATCCGGCACGTTCAGCGGCAACCTGTCTGCACGTCGTTTGTTGCTGGCCGACTCTACCGGTGGCGTAACCAACCCAAACCTTGTAATTGGAAATGGCGCACTTGGTGGCTTACCCGGCGGCACTGGGGGTAACACGGTGATTGGTGTCGGCGCCTTGGGGGCCAATTCCACAGGCAGCAACAACGTGGCTTTTGGTCGTAGTGCAGGGTACGCCAACGCATCGGGTGTGTTCGCCAATGCCAACACCACGGGCAGCAACAACACCTTCTTGGGTGTTTTCGCCATGCCCGGTACAACAACCCAATTGACGTACGCCACTGCCTTGGGTTCTGAAGCCTTGGTCACCACCAGCAACACCATCGCTTTGGGCCGCACCACGGACGCCGTGGTGATTGGTGCCACAGGCACTGCCACCAGCGGCATTCTGCAAAACAAAGCACTGCAAGTGACTGGTAACGTGGGCATCAGCGGCGACTTGGTCATCGGCGGTGCATTCACCGCCACCAGCTTCAGCGGTAATGGCAGCGGCTTGACCAACCTGAATGCCGCCAACATTTCCACGGGTGTGTTGCCCGTGGCACGGGGTGGTACAGGAGTGGGCACAACACCCACCAACGGCCAGTTGCTGATTGGTAACGGCACAGGCTACGCCTTGGGCAGTGTGAGTGGCACCGCCAACCAGGTTACTGTGAACTACACCGGTGGCAACCTTGTGCTTAGCCTGCCGCAGAACATTGCAACTGCCAGTACGCCTACCTTTGGTGGCATGGCTTTGAACGGCGGGCTGACCGGCACCACGGCCAACTTCAGTGGCCGGGTTGATGCAGCCAGCTTCTACGCCGGTGGCAACCAACTGTTGCCTTTGACAGCCACCAACATTCGCAACGCGCTCACCCCCTCTACCAACAGCATTGCTTTGGGCACCAGCTCATTCGCTGAATTGGATGAAGGTACGAAGAACACCTCGGTGGGCTATGCCGCCCTGCAAGGTGTACGAGATGGCACCGACAACGCCGTGGTGGACTACCGCGCGGGCTACACCATCCGTGATGGCAGCGGCAACACAGCCTTGGGCTCGCTGGCGCTGGACACCATTCGTGATGGTACCTACAACACTGCACTGGGTTATTCCGCTGACGCGAGTTCCGATGGCTTAAGCTACGCCACCGTGATTGGTGCCAACGCTTCAGTGTCCTCCAGCAACACAATCGTGTTGGGCCGCACCAGCGACACCACGGTGATTGGTGCCACCGGCACTGCAGGCAGCGGCACCTTGCAGGGCAAGAAACTGCAAGTGACTGGCGACATTGGCGCCACCGGCAACATTCAGATTGACGGCATCTTCACCGGCAACGGCAGTGGCTTAACCAACCTGAACGCAGGCAACTTCACCACGGGTGTGCTGCCTGTTGCGCGGGGGGGTACTGGGGTTGGTACAACACCCACCAACGGCCAAATACTGATTGGTAACGGCACCGGCTATTCCTTGGGCAGTGTGACTGGCACCGCCAACCAGGTTACCGCAACCTACAGCGGTGGAAACATTGCGCTTAGCCTCCCGCAAAACATCGGCACTGCGAGCACCCCCACCTTTGGTGGCATGGCCTTGAACGGCGGTTTGACTGGCACCACCGGTAGCTTTACCGGTACCCTCACTGCGCAGCGGCTAATCCTGAGTGACTCCACTGGCTCGGTGATCAACCCAAACCTTGTGATTGGGCTCAACGCCATGCAAGGCGCAGCAAGCGGTAACGGTGGAAATACAGCAATCGGTAGCGATGCATTGCGATCAAATACTTCTGGGGAGTCAAACGTTGCGTTGGGCTACAGGGCAATGGAGTTCAATACAACGGGCTCTGATAACACTGTGCTTGGGGCAGAGGCGTTACAGAACAACATCAGTGGGTACAGGAATACAGCTCTGGGTCGGGCTGCTCTCAAGCTAAGTACCACTGGGTACTTCAATACCGCGATAGGCGAATTAGCGCTATGGCGAAATTTAACAGGGTACAGAAACGTCGCTATTGGTAACAGTACCTTGGGGAATTCAACTGGCAACAATAACAGCGCAATTGGCTCTGATTCACTTGCATCGACTACCAGTGGTTCGTCTAACAGCGCACTTGGTACTTACGCTGGCAGCACCAACATTGTTGGCAATAACAACACATTTGTAGGTGCCTCTTCCAATTCCTCTGTAAATAACTTGTCTTGGGCCACAGCGATCGGCTCCGACTCCTTGGTATCAACCAGCAACACAATCGTACTGGGCCGCACCAGCGACACCACGGTCATTGGCGCCACAGGCACCGCAGGCAGCGGCACTTTGCTGAACAAAAAACTGCAAGTGACTGGCGACATTGGTGCCACTGGCAACATTCAAATTGACGGCACCTTCACCGGCAACGGCAGCGGCTTAACCAACCTGAACGCAGGCAACTTCACCACGGGTGTGCTGCCTGTTGCGCGCGGTGGTACTGGGGTGAGCACCGCCAGCAACGGCCAACTGCTGATTGGTACGGGCAGCGGCTTTACGCTGGGCACGTTGACTGCGGGTACCGGCATCAGCATCAGCAATGCATCCGGCAGCATTACCATCACCAACACGGCAGGCGCTGTCAACAAAACCAACATCGACAGTGCGCTCACCTTTGGCACCGGTAACCTGACCCTGGGCACCTCGTCGATGTCCACCAGTTCGGTGGGCAGCCGCAACACCGCGATCGGTCAGAATGCCTTGACCGGTGGCCCGGCATTAAATGGTGCCGACAATACCGCACTGGGTTTTGGGGCGCTGCAAACCCTCACCAACAGCGCCGCGAATAACACCGCTGTGGGTTCGTATGCCCTGAACTCGTCAATCAACGGTTTGCGCAACACTGCGGTGGGTACCTCTGCTTTGCGTACTTCACAAAACGCCACAGACAATACAGCCGTGGGTTACAACTCCCAGTACAGCGGTATTGGTGCCTCGCGCATTACCACCCTGGGTACTGAAAGCCTGTATAACAACACCAACCAGAATGACATCATTGCCATCGGTTACCAGACTGCGTACGGCCAAGGCACGCCCAACGCGAACGGCTTTGTGGCCATTGGTAACTATGCGATGTACAACGTGCGAAATTCGCAAGGCTCGGTGGCCCTGGGTCATCAGGCCCTGCGTAACCTGACCGATGGCTCAGCCAATGTGGCCATTGGTATTAACGCGGGTTATGCCACATCAAGCAACAACACCACCAACGCCAACACCAGCGGTGCCAACAACACCTTCATCGGCAGTTATGCCATGCCGGGTACCAGCAGCCAGCTCACCTACGCCACCGCATTGGGGTCTGAAGCGGTGGTGTCCACCAGCAGCACTGTGGTATTGGGTCGCACCAGTGACAACACTGTGATTGGTGCCACCGGTGCCGCAGGCAGCGGCACCTTGCTGAACAAAAAGCTGCAAGTGACTGGCGACATTGGTGCCACCGGCAACATTCAGATTGACGGCACCTTCACCGGCAACGGCAGTGGACTGACCAACCTGAATGCAAGCAACATCACTACGGGGGTGCTGTCCGTTGCGCGGGGTGGTACGGGCGTAACTACCGCCCCCACCAACGGCCAAATACTGATTGGTAACGGCACAGGCTATGCGCTTGGAAGCATCACCGGCACAGCCAACCGAATCACCGTGACCAACGGCGCAGGCACCATCAATCTGAACCTGCCGCAGGACATTGCCACCACCAGCACCCCCACCTTTGGCGGCATGGTGTTGAACGGTGGGTTGACAGGCACCACGGCCAGTTTTAGTGGTAGCGTAACCGCGCAGCGATTGATTGTGTCTGACGGCACTGGCGGGGTAGCGATTCCCAACGTGGTTGTTGGTTCAAATGCCATGCAGGGCGCAGCCAGCGGTTATGGTGGCAACATTGCCCTTGGTGTTAGTACTTTGACCAGTAATACGACTGGAGACTACAACGTCGCGATCAACGACCGCGCGTTGACCAACAACACGACCGGTAGCATGAACGTTGGGATTGGTTCAGAAGCACTTAAGGCCAACACCACAGGTTCATTCAATATGGCGATTGGTGACCGGGCTTTATTTCGAAGTACAACCGGGAACTACAACGTGGCGATGGGTCTACGGGCCTTGCAATATGTGACGACCGGTTCGTCCAACACAGCGATCGGCTCGGACGCAGGCAGCACACTGACCACAGGTAGCAACAACACCTTGATTGGTGAACGCAGTAATGTCACGGTGGATAACTTGAGCTTTGCAACCGCTTTGGGTGCAGATTCGCGCGTCAGCACAAGCAACACAGTGGTGTTGGGCCGCACCTCTGACAACGTGGTGATTGGTGCAACTGGGGACAATGGTTCGGGCAACAAGCTGCAAGTCAACGGCAATGCGCAGGTGACAGGTAACCTCAGTGCTAACAGTTTGAGTTCAATCACAACCCTGCGTGATCTGAGGCTCTATTCCACTTACGACAACGTTGTGTGGGATCACCTACAAATTAAAGTGGATGCATCCACCACACGCTTCAATGCAGGAGGGGCGGAAGGAGGAATGGTCTTCAGTGTAGGTAACTCTAATCTCGATGTTGGAGCCCAGACCTACAACACAGTGTTGACTTTGTATCCGGATCGCGCTGCCAATTTCGCCGGCAATGTGAATTTGGCAGGCACAAGTCGGCTCGCCTTCGGTACTGAGCTAGGTGACAAGATTTATCTGTGGGATAGCGTGGTGAAGTATGGTTTCGGTATCAATAACGCCAACCTGACGGCCTTTGTTCCCGATGATGGACGATTTTCGCTGCGCAGAGGTAATTACAACGGCACAGAAGTATTCACCGTAGATGCGAATGGCTTGGTTCAACTAACCACCGGGCAGGAGCTGCGGTTTGGGGCTTTTGGAGAGGTGTCGGATCCGGTTTTCTTTAGGCGGATTAACAACGCAGACAACAGGACTGTGTTGCAACTTGCCGTCGGTGATGACGAGAGAACACTCGGTGACGTTTGGGGTGACGAGTTTCAAATTGGCCGAACCGTGGACAACTTCCATAATGGATTCATACCTGTGTTCAGGGTTGCTGGAAACGGTGATGCCATTCTCAGTGGTTCATTTACCGCCTTCGGCCTGCGCCCCACGGCAGGCCCCGGCACCATCATTGGCTGGAATGCACGCCCCTCCAATTCTGGGGCTTTAGTCACCGCAATTGGCCAAGAAGCGATGGGTGGGGCCAACAATAATGAAGCAGTGGCTGTAGGCCGTTCAACGCTGTACAACGATACGGGTATCTACAACGTCGGCTTGGGCAATAACACCCTCGCCGCAAAAACCAGTGGCAACGCCAATACGGGCCTCGGCCATTTTGTGATGGTTAACCTGTCCAATGGTAACGATAACGTGGCCATTGGCCACCGGGCGGGTGATACGTTGACTACCGGTGGCGCCAACACATTGGTGGGTACTTACACCAACACAGGTTCGAACAACATCAATTACAGTGCAGCGTTGGGTTACGGTGCCAATGTCAGCACCAGTAACACCATCGTATTGGGCCGCACCAGTGAAAACACCGTGGTGGGCCGCTCGAACGACGATGGCTCCGGCAACCGCCTGCAAGTCAATGGCAGTGTAAAAGCCACTGCATTCAACACCAGTTCCGACCGCCGTTTGAAAACCGACATACGCATGTTGGGCGACGACCTGTTGGACAGGCTGGGTGGTGTCAACGCCTACAACTACCGCTTCATTGCCGACCCCTACGGCAAAATGCGCTACGGGGTAATTGCGCAGGAAGTGGCGGTGTTGTTCCCCGACGCAGTCAGCTACGACGCGCAGGGCCTGATGGCGGTGGACTACGGTGCCTTGGGGGCCATTGCTGCCGCCGGTGTGGGCAAGTTGAACGTGCGCATGAATGCCATGGACGAGTTGGTGAAAACCCACGGCACCCGCATTACTACACTGGAAAACCGGGTGCAGGGCCTTGACGACCGTGTAGGCAGCCTTGAAACCTGGCGCACCGCCACCAACACCCGCATGGACACCATGCAAAAAGCCATCGACCTGAACATCGAGAAAATTGCGGAACACGCGCTGAAAATTGCCACCAACACCGAGAAAATCACCAACCTGGAGAAGGTGACGGGTGAAATCAACACCCGCTTGTTGACGGCTGAAGGGGTGCTGGACAGCCTGAACAAAAAGGTGAACACCAGCCTGGCCAAATCGGAAGACGGCAACACCTTGACAGTGTTGACACCCAACCTGGTGGCCAGCAACTTCAGTGCCGAACAGGTGCGTGCACGGTCGGCTTATGCTGAACGGCTGGAAGCTGAAATTGCCCGCATCCGCGAGCTGGAAGTGGACAACCTGCGGGCCAACACCGCCACAGCCCGCAATGTGCGTGCCGAAACTGTGAACACCGGCAGTGCGCAGGTGTATGCCGGGGTGGGTAACCCAGCCTTCCTGTTCTCAGCCCCGGCTGATGGCCATTACACCGTCAACACCAGCGCGCTGGATGGCAGCTACGCCACCGCCACTGTGATTGTGAACGGCGGCGTGGCCAAGGTGGTGCCGATTGCCAGTGAAGGCATTGACCTGATTGCCGTGGGCAACACCGTGAAGGCGGCTGCCGCAGGCAAGTCGATCAAGGCCAGTTGGATCAAGATGGGGTAATCTGGTTCGGGTCAATGGGCAGGCCGGCACCACCCAGTGCGTCAGCACCGGAAGAAATGCCGCTGACGATGGTGTTGATCAGTTCGCCGCCACCAGCACCGCCGCTTGCACCTTGCAGGGCGGTGGTCAGGGTGTCGATGCCGCCCAACAAACCTTGCCCTTCAGCCGCAATGTCGCCCAGGTTGGGTACGCCGCCCAAGCCTTCCAGTGCGGCCAGTGGGTTGGCGTCTGTGGGCACTGACAAGTCGCCCAGCGCCGATTGAATGGTGGACACCAGGCTGTCCAAACCTCCGGAAGGAAGTTCAAGCCCGGGCAGGCCGCCACTGGGCAGCCCGGTGGTGGCGCCTTGAATGAAGTCGCCCACGCCGCCGCCCAGCAGGCCGTCCAGCACGGTGTCCACTTGCGCGGCCACTTGGGTGAGGCCATCCATCACTTGGGCCACAGGTTCAACTTGGGCGCTCACGGGTTCCAACACGGTGTCGGCCACGGCCACCACGCTGCTGACAATGCCGCCTTGCAGGGCTTCCACGGGCAGGCCGTCAATCACGGTGTTCAGCCCAATGTCGGTGTTGATCAATTCCTGCACCAAGCCGGTGACTGGGGCCAGGGGCTCGCCCAGCGGGGTTTGGTCCAGGCCGTTCACCAGTTGGTTCACCAAGTCAGCCTGTGGGCTGCCTTCGCCTGTGAGGGCAACCAGTGCGTCGTGTACGTTTTCTGCAAGGCCCACGCCCACTTGCTCAACGGCACCCACCAGGTTTTGTGGGGTGGTGGCTGGGTCTTCTTGGCTGGCAGTCACGGCGTCTTGAATCGGGTCCAGCAGGGTGGTTTGCAGGTTCTCCTGAGTCACATTCTGTTGAACCAGTTCTTGCAGGCTTTGGGGGGAGTTCACGGTGCCAAATTCGGAATCGGTGAGGCCGCCCAAGCCACCAGTGCCGCCGGTACCCCCAGTTCCGCCTGTGTTGGTGCCACCGCCGTTGCCTGCCGCGCTAACGCTGCTGCCACCGCTGGGGTCGCTACCGCCGCCACCGGCCACAAATGCGCCTGCTGCAATGGCACCGCCCGCAGCCAGAAAGCCGCCGCTGGCGCCCAGCATGCCGCCAAACAGGCCCATGCCGCCGCCGTCGCCAGCCACGGCGGAGTTCTCGGTCAATTCGGTGGTGAAGTCAAAACAGTCGTCTTCTTCAACTACCACCAATTGCTGGCCGTTGGGGCCCGCTTGTTCGCTCAAGGTGATTTTGCCGTTCTGGCCCATCACCCCGGCGGCGGCGGTTTGCCCGGCCAGGCCGGGGAAATCCAGCGCCAAACGGCCTGTGGGGCCAGTCTTGATGACATCGCCGGGCAGCAGGCTGTCGCCGGCCTTGATGTTGACAACAGAACCGTTTCGGGTGACGCTTACCTCGCCCTCAAGGTCCTTGATCAGTGCGGTGGGTGTTGCCATGTCTGGCCTCCATAATCGTGTGTGTGGTGTGGGGGTATTCGCAGCAGTGCGATTTCAGCCAGTCTGAACAAGCGCAGGGTTTTCAAAACGGCAAATAAGGGGGGAACCCCCCCCCAATTGGTGGATATGTAATGACTATTCGTTTGGAAGCCATACCCGGAGCGCCGGGCATGGGGGGTTCCACCGGGGCGGCCAGTCCGGCCGCTGTTGCATCAGAAATGGCCGAATTGCAGGGCATCGACCCCAAAGGCATCAAACAGGCCGACCAAAAGCAGACCGTGCTGGTGACGGGCCACGCCGGGTTCATTGGGTTTCACGCCGCCAAAGCCTTGTTGGAGCGGGGCGACAAAGTCATCGGCATTGACTCGGTGAATGCCCATTACGACACCCGGCTCAAGCGCGAGCGCCTGACCATGCTGGACGAGGTGGCCAAGCTGACGGGCAGCAAGTACCACTGCGTGAAGGCCGACCTGTGCGACGGCACTGTGCTGACCGACACGCTGGAACAGTTCAAGGTGCAGCGGGTGATTCACCTGGCCGGGCAGACGGACAAGTACCTCAGCAGCAGCCAGCCCTTAAGCTGCGTGCAGAACAACATCAATGCCTTCATGGTGTTGCTGGAGGCCTGCCGCCACTACGGCATACAGCACCTCACCTACGCCAGCAGCCATGCGGTGTATGGCGCCGGGTTTCAAAAGCCCATGAGCGAACGTGACAGCGCCAACCACCCCCAGCGGCTGGATGCTGCCGCCCAGCGTGCCTGCGAAATGCTGGCGCACAGCTACAGCCACCAATTTCGCCTGCCCACCACGGGTTTGCGGTTTTTCTCGGTGTACGGCCCTTGGGGCAGGCCCGATTCGGTGCTGTTTGCCTTTGTGCGCAAAATTCTGGAAGGCAAACCCATTCAGATTTACAACGACGGCAGCAACACCCGCGACTACACCTACATTCACGACCTTGTCGAAGCGGTGCTGCGCGCCAGCGACACCCCGGCCCAGCCCGACCCTGCTTGGTTAACGGAGGCCCCCAACCAGGCCACCAGCAGCGCACCTTGGCGGGTGTTGAACATTGGCAATTCCCAGCCTGTGTCGATTGAAGAGTTGATTGCCGCCCTTGAACAGGCCTTGGGTGTGAGCGCGGTGAAAGAGTTCATCACCGGGCCGATACTGGAAAAAAGCCAAAGCTGCGCCGACACTACGGCGCTGCTGCGTGCCACTGCCTTCAAACCGGCCACCCCTGTGGCTGAGGGGGTGGCCCGGTTTGTGGACTGGTACCGGGGGTTTTATCAGGTGTGAATGGTTTAGAGTGAACTGACCTTGTTGGGGTGTTACTCAGCTTTGCCCCTGTTTGCATGGGGCAAACAGCCCATCACCCAGCCGAGGTTCAGTCATGATCAACCCACTTTCCGCTGTCGCCCGCATTTTCAAAACCGGCCCCGTTGCGCAAGCCTCCAGCGCTGCCCGGCCCGCAGCGGTTGCGGCCAGCCTTGCCCGGCAAACCGGGCTACACCCCGCTGCATGGCGGGTGCCCGGCCGCACCGACCCCAAGGCGCCGCTGCCTGTGGTGGGGCGTGCGCGTTTTGCGTTTCTCGCTGGCTTGGGCTTGAATGGCGCCCGGCAAGGCTTGATCGGCCAGGCCAGCGGCAGCACTGCACAACAGCCGTACCTGACGGTGTTGCAAAAAGCCCGCATGGTGATGGCAGGCGTGGACGAGCATGGCCGCAAAGTGGGCCTGGACATGCGCCAGAAGTTGAGTTTTCAGCGGCACATGAACTGGCACGGTTTCGGGTCAGCAGCAATTGCTGAACGAGAGGGTGTTCAGGCGCAGGCGTCACAGGTATTGGCCCAAACCCAAGCGGCGTTGCTTGCTGCGCTTGCAGGGGAAGGCAATGGCGCCGATGCCGCAGGTTGGGCCAACAGGCTGTTGGCGGTTCTGCCCCTGCATCTGCATTCCGATCAGGCCTTTGCGGCGTGGGCTGGCCCTGATTTGAATGTTCACGTTCAGGCGGGCCCAACGGCAGATGGTCAGCAGGGGGTAACAAGAACCGTCAATGTTGCCTCCTACCAGGATTTGGTGGCCTTGGCGCGCGGCAGGTTGCCCGGGGTGTCCAGCCCCACGCGGCGGGCAACCATGCAGCTTTCGGGTGACGTGATGAGCCGTTTGGCCAACGAGGTGGCTCTCGAGCAAACTGTGGTCAACCCCAGGACTGCACAGCCTTTGGTGTCAACTGCTGCCTACACCGCTTACCTGAAGACCGAACAACGGGTTCATGAAGTGCGGCACTTGGGTGCCACCGCCTTGCAGTTGCTGCGCAGGTTGCCTGGTGCGGTAATCCGGGCCAAAGCTGAAAGCGATTTGGCTGACCGTGTTGCCCATGGTGTGAGGCAGCCCTTGGGCGCAGCCATTGGCGAGCAGGTAACACGCATCAACCGTCGCCAGTCAGGAGATGACTTGCGCGTTTCGAAGTCAAAGCCCGCTGAGCTTGGCGCAGATGATCGACTCGAGCAGGAAGGCGAAGGCTTGCATGCACGTATTCAAAAATGGTTGGATGGATCTGTCGGATCTAATTCTGTTCAACCCCAAGCGGCCATGCGGCCTCGGGGAATTGGGCAAACCCTTGACCTCATCGAAGAGGAGGGTGAGCCTATGCCTGTGGCTCTTGAGAATTTGATTCGGCACATGAAACCCGAATTTGCCCCAGCGGATCAGCGGCAAGTGGATAACTTTGTTCGGCAGGCACATGCTTTTATGGAGGATTTTCGCGAGTTGACGAACGCTGCAGCTTCTCAGCCCAAGAACACGAGCCTCCGCGATGTTCTCAACATGAATGCAACGGATCAGGAGCATTATGGCCTCTGCGAGGTTTATGAATTCCGCCGCCTCTTGGAGGAGACCAACTTGCCCAGCGAGGAATTCCCTAGTCTTAGTGACTTCAGAAGCCATGTCAGAGCAATGGCTCAGCGCCTCGTGAATCCGCGCAGCGGGGTGAACGGGTAACAGTGGGAGGTCAAGGTATTTGCCTTGACCCCACTGAACATTCAAGAGCCTTAAAAAAGGCCTACCCGGAGAAGAGACATGACTAAATTGCAAGGGCTGACCACAGCCCTGTTGGCGCTGGCTTTGGCCGGCTGTTTGGGCGGAAACACCACCAACACCACAACCTCCACAGGCGGTGGTACCACAAACCCCAGTGAAGCCGCCGTCACCCTGATACCCAACAGCAGCAACACTGACTTTTCGGGCCAGAACCGCGAGTTCGAGGCCCCTGCGTGTAGCCTGAAAGCCGCCACCCCTCGCGCAGGCGGCGGTGTGTACAGTGTGAACCTGCAATCGGCCAGTGGCTTCAATATCGCCTTCACCGTGATGGAGCCAAAAACCTTCAATTGCCAAACGGGCAGCCCGGTGGTGCTGCACGGCCATGGTTATGGCGGTGCGCGTGAAACCACGCCGGCGGGCTTGCTCAAGCGGCTGGTGGATGCCGGGGCAGGGGTGATCAGTATCGACATGCGCGGCTTTAATGAAAGCGGCGGCACCGTGCGGGTGATGGACCCTGACTTTGAAGGGCAAGACTTGCTGCAGATTCTGGATTGGGCTGAAACCCACCTGGACTGGATGCGTTACGCCAGCGACAAGCCCGTGGGCACCCGCAAATTCAACCCGGTGATTGGTTCCACTGGCGGCAGCTACGGTGGCGGCTATCAACTGCTGATTCACAACATTGACCCCAAGCAGCGGCTGGACGCGCTGACCCCGGACATCACCTGGAACGACCTGCGCTACAGCCTGAACCCCGGTGCCGTGTACGGCGTGAAAGACTACAAGCCTGCGGACGGTGAAATTGCGCCCACCGGCATCATCAAGACGGGCTGGGCCCTGTTGCTGGTGGCTGGCGGCGAAACGGGTTCACTGGGGCCAAAATTGCAGGCGGGCCAGCCTCAGGCTTTGCAAAGCAGCGGACAAGACCAAGCCATTCGGGAAACCCTGCTGCGCGGCGCTTTGAGCAACCGTTTCCCTGCTGGGGCCAAGGAGTTTTTCCGCTACCACAGCCCAAGTTACTGGTGTGATTCCGAGGTGGCAGGCGAGCAAAGCTTCCTGCAAAACACGGTCACCCCGGGCTTGCCCCAGAAAAAACCTGCCCCAGTGGACATTCTGTTCACGCAGGGTTTCCGTGACACGCTGTTCAACTACAACGACGGCTGGCACAACTTCCTGTGTTACCGCGGTTTGACTGACAGCCAAGGCCGCAAGGGCGATGTCAGGCTGCTGACTCACCAAAGCGGGCACATTCTGCCAGTGTCGCCGTCCATGGTGCCAGGCCTCGCGGACCTGGCCGAGCAGGGCGCCCAAAATGGGTTGAACCAGATTGAGTTCCAGCGGCCTGCCGGGCCTTTTGCCTGCGGCACCTTGGGCATTCAGGATGCCCAGTTTGCCTTCCTGGTTGAAAAGCTGTTCACCGCCACCGAGGCGGCTGCCATCGCCAAAGCCGCCAGCAACAAAGGCTTCACCGAATTGGCCGCCAACAAGGGCAAAGTGTGTGTCAGCTTGACTGACGATGTGGCGGCTTCCGAGGCCTCAGCCGGTGCGGCGGTGTGGATTGACGAAACCACCTACATCAACCGCCACGGCCCCAAGGCCAAAGGCACGCAAACAGCCAGCGCGATTGCGCCAGTGGCCATCGATTTCACACCCGGTGCCAGCCCAACCAATGCCCTGCTGAGCAGCGTACCCGGCATTGCCCGTTACCCCTTTGCACCGGCTGTGGTGCCCATCGAATTGCCGGCAGGCGTTAACACCATTGCGGGTATTCCAACCGCCACGCTTGAAATTGCACCGCCTGCGGCACCGTTGATGAACCCCGCCTGCGCCCAGTTGCAGTCGGCGGTGGCCCAGTCCCCCGTGGGTATTTTGGGCCTGGACCCCGGCTGCGACCCGATGCTGTTCGTGGGCTTGGGCGTAAACCGCAATGGCGCATGGCGCTTGGTGGACGACCAGATCACCCCGCTGCGCGGCTACGGCAAACGGTTTGTGGAAATGACGGGTGTGGCTGAAAAGCTGGGTGAGGGTGAGCAGTTTGGGGTGCTGGTGTACGGTTACCACCCCCAGTATTTGGGCACCAGTTCCCGCGACCTGGCCAGCCCTGTGGTGGCCCTGAAAGGCAGCATCAACCTGCCAGTTGTTAAATAGTTGACAGTAATTGGACGGTGTTTACCCTAGGTTGTAGTGATTTTGCGACTGGAAAACACCGTTCACCCCAATCTTCTGTACTGATCAAGTTACCGAAGTGGTACATTTTTAGAACAAACGCTCTAGCCTGGGTCGATGGAGGATCGCCCCGCCACTGGCTGGAAGTGCATACATACAGTTCTAAAAATTAAAACAGCGCCCCAAGGCGCAACCACGGAGGTGACATGAAATCAAGCACGCATTTTGCGCGTTCCCAAACCTTTGCCGGCGTTCGCGCCATGTTTGCAGCAGCAGCCCTCATGGCTGCGGTGCCTGCGGCCCAAGCCACTGATTACAAAATCGGCGACTACGACCTGTCTGTCAACTCAACAGTCAGTATTGGTACCAGTTTTAGGATTGATGGCAGAGATCGGTTGCTTTATGGCGCGAACAACGTGGACAACAATGGAGTCCGAGGGTTGGGCGGTTCCAATGCCAGTGATGACGGGAACTTGAACTATGACAAGGGCGATGCCTTCTCCACCATCGTCAAAGGGGTCCATGACCTAGACTTGAAGGGCAAGAATCATGGTTTCTTCGGGCGAGTCAGGTGGTTTTACGACTATGAGCTGAACAAAGGTGCAGTTCACCACGGTCATGAGCCCAACAACTACACCCGCAATACGCAGCTGAACGACAACGGTTTTCACCCCTTTGCCCGTTTTGACAGCATTGATGTCTTGGACCTTTACGGTTACTACAACACCACCGTAGCGGAAAGGGCAACCAGCTTCCGGCTCGGTCGACAAGTGTTGGGATGGGGCGAAAGTATTTTCTTCCAGAACGGCATCAACGGGGTGAATACGCTGGATGTGTCTGCCTTGCGCAGACCAGGCGCCGACTTGAAAGAAGGGTTTACGCCTTCGGAAATGGCCCTCGTTAGCATGGATTTGACAGAGACGACTAACTTGGAGGCCTTCTATCAACTGAAGTGGCGGCAAACCGTCGCTGAAGGGTGCGGTACGTATTTCTCTACCTCTGATGCGACATCAGATGGCTGTAGCCGAGCCAACTATGCAGGCTCGCTGAGGGCCTTGGCTAGTACGGGGGCAGATACTACGGATTTTGGGTTGGCCAGAGGGAGTCTGGATACCAGCAATGACATCAATGGACCTGCTCCAGGTGGAGTATTCACGTTCCCCCTAATCAATCGAACGTTTGACAAACGCCCGAAAGATGATGGTCAGTTCGGTTTTGCGTTGCGTAAGTATGCTTCTGAGATCGGCACCGAATTTGGTGCTTACTACTTGAAATACCATTCACGCCTGCCTGTCTTAAGCTTGAGAGCATCAAGTCAAACTCCTCCCCCTGGATTCAATTCTCGGCCTGTGGCTTTGGGCGGGGTAGATGGGCAGTACTTTGTTGAGTACCCGGAGAACATTAGCGTTTTGGGCGGTACATTCTCGACCAATCTCGGTAGTTGGGCTTGGGCGGGACAAGTGTCTCATTCCCTGGACGTCCCTGTTCAAATCAACTTTAACGAGATACTGGTCGGCGGTTTGTTTGCTGGCGCCGAGACTGGTCTTGGTTTTCCGAGATCGACATTTAGCAACCGAGCAGCCGCAGCGGGCCCTGGCGGGATTGTTCAGGGCTTCGATCGATTTGACATCACGCAACTGTCCACCAATTTCGTGAAATCATTTGATCGAGCCCTTGGTGCCAACTCGATCGCTTTCGTGGGCGAAGTCGGCGCGGTGATTGTTCATGATCTACCCGCCACCACTGGTGCAGGGGCGCAGCGCTACGGCCGGAATCCCGTCTTTGGTACTTACAACCCGACGACCAACCCTTCTCTGGGCGGGTTCATTACCGACTTTTCTTGGGGGTACCGCCTGAGGGCAAACGCCACATACAGGGATGTGTTTGCGGGTATCGACTTGATTCCTCAGGTGTCATTCGCTCATGACGTGGACGGATGGTCTCCTGAGCCCGGGCAAGTATTCAATGAAGGCCGGATGGTGACTGGTTTAGGTCTAACTTTTGAGTTTGATGCCAACACTAGAGCCAACGTGTCCTACACCACGTTTGCCAATAGTGCTGACTTCGATCCGCTTAGGGACCGTGACTTCGTATCTTTCACGGCATCTTTCTCCTTCTGAGTATCTTTGACCTAAAAAACCCCGGCCCTGGCCGGGGTTTTTTATTGTCTGCTTGGGGCAATGTTGCACTGCACGGCAGCAAGTTTTCTTGGTACATTAACCCTCAAAATCAAACAGATGACCTAGACAGGAGTGTTCAGCATGCGTCGAGTGGTGTTTAACCAGAAGGGCGGGGTGGGCAAGTCCACCATCACTGCCAATCTTGCGGCCATTTCGGCTCAGGCCGGTTACAAAACCCTGCTGATCGATCTGGACCCGCAGGGCAACAGCACGCAGTACATCACCGGGCAGGGCGGCGAGAAGCTGGAGTATTCACTGGCCGATTTGTTCGACCAAGCGCTGAACTTCAAGATTCGCCCCAAGCAAGGGCGCGAGTTCATCAGCGCCACCCCCTACGACAACCTGGACGTGTTGGGCAGCCACCCCGCCCTGGAAGAATTGCAGGTGAAGCTGGAATCCCGGTACAAGATTTTCAAGCTGCGCGAGGCGCTGGACGAATTGGGGTCCACCTACGACCGTGTGTACATCGATACCCCACCGGCCCTGAACTTCTTTTCGCGCTCAGCCCTGATTGCCGCCAACAGCGTGTTGATTCCCTTCGATTGCGATGAATTCTCCCGCCGGGCCTTGTACAACCTGCTCGACTCCTTGAATGAAATCCGCGCTGACCACAACCCGGCCCTGCAAGTGGAAGGCATTGTGGTGAACCAGTTCCAGCCCCGCGCCAGCCTGCCGCAGAAGCTGGTGGCCGAGTTGCGCGAGGAGGGCCTGCCGGTGCTGGCCAGCACTTTGTCGTCGTCGGTGAAAATTCGCGAAAGCCACGAGGCGGCCAAACCCATGATTCACTTCATGCCCACGCACAAATTGGCCAAGGAATTTGTGGCCATGCACGATGAGCTTGAGAAAGCGGCCAAGTCGGCTTCCAAGCCCACCGGCAAAAAGGCGGCTTGACCCATGAAAGCCATCATTGTGAGCAGCCGCAAGGGTGGGGCCGGTAAAACCACCCTGTCAGTGAACCTGGCCACCACGGCCGCCCAGGGCGGTAAACGCAAGGTGGCCTTGATCGACCTCGACCCTCAGGGGTCCAGCCTGTTTTGGTCCACCCTGCGTGAAGCCGAATTCCCCAAGGTGATCAAAGGCAACCCCAACGAGGTGTTCATTACGTTGTCGGAACTGGAAGACGAGGGTTACGACTTCGTCATTCTCGACATGCCGCCCACCGACAAAAAGTGGATTCGTGAATCGCTGGGGCAGGCTGATTTGGTGCTGATTCCCACCAAGCCCAGCCCATTGGACATCCACAGCGCCAGCAGCACGCTGGAATGGGCTGCTGAGGCGGGCTCCAAGGTGGCTTGGGTCATCAATGGTGCATCGGCCACCAGCCGCAACCCAGAGATTGTGTTTGACTTGCTCAAGGCCACCAAAGTGCCGGTGTGCAACACCATCGTGCACGAGCGCGGGGACTTCGTGAGCAGCATCAGCGCCGGTCAGTCGGTCGTGGAATACGCGCCAGCCTCCAAGTCTGCCGCTGAAATTCAGGCCTTGTGGCGCAATGTGACAGGTCTGTTACCCCGTTAAGCCCGCTGTTTCCTTACACCAGGCTTGCACCAAAAGCGGTCGTAATTCTGGCCGCTGCATTGGCACCGAATTTGCTAAATGGGAAGAAACCCCATGGCTGCCCCTACGGAGGGCCGCCAAGCAAAGGAGCCAATCGTAATGACGAGTGTACTGGTGGTTGATCCCAATCCAGACAACCGAAGGGCCGTGCAGCAGGCCTTGACAGCGTCCAACCAGTTTGAACGCGTGCTGGCCTGTCCTAATTTTGATGCCGCCGAGCGGGAGCTGGCCTCTGCACCCATCGAAGTCATGCTGGTGGCCGATTCCTTGGCGCGCAGCCATGCCGTGATTGAGGACTTGAAAAGCCGCATGCCCGCACTGGGTGTGGTGGTGGTTCGTGAGCCGGGCGACCTGCTGGACGCTGCTGGCCTGAAAGCCTTGGGCATGGACGCACAAACCTCGCGCTCGGCCTCGCCCATGGAATTGATTGCCTCGGTGGCCAAGGCCTTGGTGGCCTCCATCACCCATTCACCCAGGCATCTCAAAAAACTCTTGAAGGATTAATTCCCGTCATTTTTGGCCTTTGGGTTAACCCGTTCTGATGCACAATCAGAGGTGTGTTTTCCAGCCCCGGCCCATCCATGAATGCTCGCACCCCCTGCGGCTCGCCCTCAGTGACTTTGGCCCCACGGCTTGTTGGGCGCCAAGGTGGTGCCACGCTGGTGTTCACTGCCCTGTTTACCCTGGCTGTGGCTGCCGCGGCATTCAGCGTTTTTGGCTTGGGGCAGTCCATTTGGCAGCGCGAAAACATGCAGCGCATTGCCGACTTGTCGGCCAAGGCCGCTGCCAGCGAAATTGACAGCGCGGCAGCGGGCTTTCCTGCGGCCCGTAGTTACGCCACACGTAACGGCTTCAATGCCAACACGGACAGCCTGACCATCAATTGCAATGTGCGTGGCACCAACACCCTGTTGCAGCCCGCCAACTGTCAGCAGACGGTGTTGGTCACATTGAGCCGAACCATACCCACACTGTTCATGGGCAACCGCACGCAACGTGTGGTGGCCGAAGCCACTGTACAGCCCTTCATCAGCGGTGTCCTTAGCACCAATCTGCTGACCTTGAACACAGGCTCTGGCAGTTTGTCCCCCCTCTTCGCAGCCTTGGGCACCCGCTTGAACATCAACGCGGTCAGCTTCCAAAGTTTGTTGAATTCTGATGTTCAAGTTGACCTGTTGCAATTGGGTGTGAAGCTGGGTGTATTGACCAACACCACTACCCTGAACACGCAAACCTTGCTCAATGGCTCCGTGAATGCGCGGCAGTTGTTGAATGCGGCCCTCAGTGTGGCGGGCACTCAAGCTCCGCCTGTGACGTTGCCGGTTGGTGGTGAGTTGAGCACGGTGACCTTCCCGGTTAGCCGAATATTGACGGTGCCTTCAGCGGGCGCGGGTGACCTGACCGGGGCCACTGTTCGCCTCGGTGACTTGGCCTACGCGGCCACGCTGGCCGCAGGCACCGGCATACCTGCGGGTGTGTTGCAGGTGAATGCAGGCAGCTTGTTGCGCATCAGCATTTTGCAGCCGCCGCAGTTATTCGTAGCCCGCAAAACAGCCCAAAGTGGGGCGGTGTTGGCCACCGCGCGTACTGAACAAGTTCGGGTGTCCTCGCAAATTCTGAACCTGCTGGATGTCACGGTGACCTCGGGCGGGGGCCGCGCCGACATCAAAGACATCGAGTGCCGATTGCCGCAAAGTGATTCGGCGGTGTTCGCGGATCTGTCGTCCACACCACTGACTGCCAGCATCAGCGTGCCCAGTGTGTTGGGCCTGAGCACCAACCTGTCGAGCGTCAGCGCCAGCAATCTGGAGTTGCGTGGCTATCCCGACCCGTCCTTGACCCGCAGTTACAGTTTTGAATCCCAACAGGGCTTGGGGCAATTGGCCACGAATTTGAATGCGTCAGTGCTGGGTTTGAGCCTGCCATTGTTGCTGCTGAATGCCCCGCTGAAAGCAGCCCTGGGCCAGTTGGGTGGAGTACTGGACACCGCGCTTGATGTGATCGGTCTGGATGTGAATCGAGTGGTGTTGCAGGTCAATGGCATGGATTGCTTCAACACGGCGGTGCTCACCCGTTGATGCGAGCTTTATTTTTGCCAAAAAATGACATGCTGATCATATTGTGGGCAAAAGGGGGCTTTCCATGGTCAGTCTTTACGCATATAGTGGTTTTGGCACGGTTTCAAGCCGTGTACAACCAACAATAACTAGACCAAAACCATGAAATCTCTGCAAGTGTGTGCGCTGGCCCTGGCGGTCGGCTGCAGCGCGGTGTGGGCGGAAGAGGAGCCCCCACAAAAACGCCCCATCGAGCCCGCGCGGATGGAAAGTGACCTGCCCCAGTGGATGATTCCCGGTGTGAGTCATGTGCATTACGGCCTGAGCGGTTTTGTCGACAGCACGTCCCGCAGCATCGACCGCTTCTTCGGCACCGACGACAGTCTCTTCGTCGACAACCAATCCTATCTACGCATACGGCAGGAAACAGCGGTGTTTGAAAACCGCACCAGCAACGACTTGTCGGTTCGTTTCAGGCTGGACTTGCCCACCACCCGCAAACGCCTGCGTCTGCTGATCGAAAACGAGGCGGATGACCTTCGTGACACCGCCACCAGCCAGCAGCGGGCCAACCGGTTTCTGGACCGGCAGCTCAATGGCAACAACAACTCCGGCCTTGGCCTGGAGCAAGTGGGCACCGGTGATGGGGTCAGCAGTTGGAAAAACAACCTGGGTGTGGGTGTACGTGTGCGGTCGGACATCGACCCTTACATTCGCGTGACCAGCCAGCGCCGCGCCAAGTTTGCCGACGATGAATGGCAGGCCTTCAGTTTCAACCGGGTGACCTACTTCGACAAGCGTGGCTTGGTGGGGCGAACCACTCTGGACTTGAACCACCCCTTTACCAAGACAGAATCCCTTCGGTTTGTGACGCAGGGTGAATGGACTGAAGAGCGCAAGGCCACCGCGTTCAGCCAGAGTGCGGAAATCAACCAGGTGCTGGATTCGCGCACGGGTTTGCGTTACGCCATGATCGCCTTGGGCGACACCGCCCGCCAAAAGAATGTGTTCGACTACGTGGCGCAGGTGTATTGGCGCAGGGACATTCACCAGAAGTTTGTGTTCCTCGATGTGGTGCCTGAGTACCACATGCCCACCGAGCCGAATATCGACAACTATTGGGCGCTGATTTTCCGCATTGAGGTGTTTTTCGGAAAAACCTTCGGTGCCAATCCGGACCGGCGTTTCGCCAGCCCGAGCCCTTTCTGACGGCCGCTTAGCGGCGTTTGTTCAACACTTCAAACACCACCATGCCCGCCACCATGGCGGCGACAAACAGCGCCGCTTTGGTGTTCAGCATGCCCAGGGCCACCAGCGCGGGGCCGGGGCAGAAACCGGCCAGCCCCCAGCCTGCCCCAAACAGCGCCGCACCCACCAACAAAGGCCGGTCTGTCTGTGTGCTGGTGGGCAGGCGCATTGGTTCACCCAGCAAAGACTGTTGACGCTGTTTGGCCCAGGCAAAGGCCAGCACGCCCACAGCAATGGCACCGCCCATCACAAAAGCCAATGAAGGGTCCCAAGCGCCGGCCAGGTCAAGAAACCCCAGCACTTTGGCGGGGTTGGCCATGCCCGACAACAGCAAGCCCAGGCCAAACACCAAGCCCGTCAACAACATACTCAGCGCCTTCATGCTGCACCCCCAGCCAAGACATGGCGCACCACATACACGGTGATGAACCCCAAAGCCATGAAGGTGAGTGTGGCCACCAGTGAGCGCACCGAAAACCGGGACAGGCCGCACACCCCGTGGCCGCTGGTGCAGCCTGAACCCATGCGGGTGCCATAACCCACCAGCAAGCCCGCCACGATCAGCGTCAATGGGCTGGCCTCAATCTGCGTGTCAGGCAGCGGGGCCCACAGGCCCCACACCAATGGCGCGCCCAGCACGCCCAGCAGAAAAACGGCGCGCCATGCGATGTCGCCATGCTGTGGTTTGAACAAGCCGCCCAGTATGCCGCTGATGCCCAGAATTCGCCCGTTGAGCACAATCATCAGTGCGGCCGAAAGGCCAATCAAAAGCCCGCCCAGGCCCGAGGCCCAAGGGGTGAAAGAGTTCCAGTCGATGGTCATGTATGGTCCCAGTGTTTGTTTATGAGTGTTGGCTCATGTAAAGCCCAATTGTAGGCCAAACTGGGTTGGGCAGGGAATGGGGGGCTGAAAATGAAAACGCCCGGCTGAAACCAGCAGGGCGTTTGAATACGTGGTGGCCGAGGACAGAATCGAACTGCCGACACAAGGATTTTCAATCCTCTGCTCTACCGACTGAGCTACTCGGCCACGCGTTTTTCAGTGGTGTTCACCACCGAAGCCCGCAAGTCTAACCGAAAATTCCGGGTTTCGCAAACGGCTGTTGCAAATTTCGCGGTACGATGTGGACCATGTCCATTCACAATTGCGAGTGTTGTCATGCACGCTAACTCAGCCAGCCCCCTTGCCAGTGGTGATGGCCTGTACGACGCCGTCGTTACCGGCTGCGGCGTGGTGGGTTTGGGTGCCGCGCTGGTGTTGGCCTCGCATGGGTTCCGGGTGAGCGTGGTGGGCCGCAGGCCGCCGCAGTTTCAGCCCAACCCTGCGCAGCGGTTCGACCCCCGCGTCTTTGCCCTCTCGCACCGCAGCCAGCGCATTCTGGACCGGCTTCGGGTGTGGGACAACATTCCCAATGACAAAGTGCAGCCCGTGCTGGAAATGCAGATTTGGGGCGACTCCCAAGGCCCCGACCAAGGCCAGTTGCGCTTTTCGGCAAGCGACACCGGGGTGGACTCGCTGACCTGGATCATCGAGCAAAGCAGCCTGTTCGACTCGTTGCTGGCGGCGGTGCGTTACCAGCCCGCCATTGATTGGGTGGATGCGCCGGTGGAGGGTTTGTCCCGCGAGCGGGATGTTTGGGCGGTGGTGTCCAACCTGAAAACCTTGCGCACCCGGCTGCTGATCGCCGCCGATGGCGCACAAAGCCTCACCCGCCAGCAAGCGGGCCTGGATTACGAGCTCGATGATTACTGCGCCGAGGGCGTGGTTGCCACCTTCGAGGTGGAGCAACACCACCACGGCAGCGCCCGGCAATGGTTTGAGGGCGATTCGGTGCTGGCCATGCTGCCTTTGCCCGGCCCTTATGTATCGATGGTGTGGTCACAGCCTTTGCATGAGTCCCAGCGCACCAAAGAGCTTGCGCCGCAGGCCTTGGCCGAGTCGGTGATGGCCGTCTCCGGCGGTGCTGTACAGGCCCTGTATGGCCAGTTGAAGCCCTGCGGGCAGACTTATGCATTCCCGCTCAGGCATGGCATTGCCCCCGTGTGGTTTGACCAAGGTGTGGTGTTGATGGGCGATGCTGCCCACGTGGTGCACCCCTTGGCTGGGCAGGGCTTGAACCTGGGTTTGGAGGATGTGGCCGAGTTGGCGCAGTTGTTGACTTCACGCAAACGCCTGCTGGCGGTGCAGCGGCTTGGCTTGGCCGATGAGCAGTTGTGGCGCGCCTGGGAGCGGCGCAGAAAGGCCGCATGTGCGCCGGTTCATTTCATCACCGACGGTTTGCACAACCTGTTCAGGCTAGACTTGCCCGGCGTGGCCACGCTGCGCAACAAAGGCATGCAGTTGGTCAACCAGTTGCCCATGCTGAAACGTTGGTTGTCTCAGCAAGCCATGCGATAAGCGGCGCGCTCCGCCCGATTGGGCGACCGGAATGAACAAAATCAGATTGGCCCAGTCCAAAACCTGTCTCTATAAAGGATGTGAACCCAGAATGAATGTAGCAAATCGCCTGCCCAAGTGGCGTGCCCGCTTGGGTGCGCTGGTTCTCGGCACTGCCTGCGCGGCAGCCCTGTACTCCACTCAGTTGCCCCTGGCCCAAGCCGCCCCTGCCACCAAACAGCAAGCCGACCGCATCAGCGCCGCAGTCACTGATGCCCTTGGGGCCTCAGGCGTGAAGGTGTTGTCGGTGGAAAAAGTTGATTTCATCGACGGCCTGTTTGAAGTGGTGGTGAACCACAGCGGCACCAAAAAGGTGATTTACACCAATGCCAGTGGCAGCCATCTGATTCTGGGTGACCTCATCGAAAGCAAAACGATGACCAACATCACCGAAGCCAAGATGGACAAGCTCAATGCCATCAACTTCGAGAAAGACTTGCCCGTGGCCTTGGCCCTGAAAACGGTGTACGGCACGGGTGCCCGCAAAATTGCGGTGTTTGAAGACCCGAACTGTGGATACTGCAAACGGTTCCGCAAGGAAGCCCTGACCAAGTTGCAGGACACCACCGTGTACACCTTCGTGTTCCCGGTGCTGGGCAAGGATTCGCTGGACAAAGCCCAAAAGGTGATGTGTGCAGCGGACAAGTCCAAGATGTGGGACGACTGGATGCTCAATGACCAGTCACCCTCCGGCAAAGGCGATTGCAATGCGCCCGTGCAAGACTTGGTGGCCTTGGGTCGCTCCATGGGTGTGAATGGCACACCGACCGTCTTTTTCCAGGACGGCACCCGCGCCAGCGGCGCCATTCCCGCGTCTGAACTGAACCGCAGGGTGGCCCTTGCATCACGCCCCAAGTAAAAGCACTGCAGTGGAGTAGCCATGCCTGAAGGTCGAGCTGTGACGCGCCGTAAGGTGAGTCGTTGGGTGTTGCTGTTGGCCTTGGTGGGCGCAGCAGCGGGTTCGGCTTGGTGGTGGACTCACCGTGACACCCCTACAGCCCAGGCTGATGGGCAAGCCAACAAGCCTGGCCGTGGTGGGCCACCCGGCATGGGTGGCCCAGGTGCACGCGGCGACAGGCCGGTGCCGGTGAATGTGCTGGCCGTGCGTCAACAGGATTTCCCCTTGGTGATGACGGCCATCGGCTCCGCAGTGCCGCAGTTGTTGGTGACCGTGCGCAGCCGTGTGGATGGTGAGCTGGTCAAGCTGCATTTTCAGGAAGGCCAGACGGTGAAGGCCGGCCAGTTGCTGGCTGAAATTGACCCGCGGCCTTTCAAAGCCCAGTTGGACCAAGTCAAAGGCGAGTTGGTGCGCAACATGGCTTTGCTAGACAACGCGCGCCTTGACCTTCAGCGTTATCAGGACTTACTGGCCAAAGACGCCATTGCCCGCCAGCAGGTGGACACGCAGGCTGCCTTGGTGCGCCAATACGAGGGTACTGTGCAGACCGGGCGTGGCCAGGTGGACAATGCCCAGCTTCAGTTGCAGTACACCCGCATCACTGCCCCTATTTCTGGCCGAGTCGGCTTAAGGGCGGTAGACCCGGGCAACCAGGTGAAAGCGTCGGACACCAATGGATTGGTGAGCATCGCGCAGACCGACCCAATGCGAGTGGTGTTCACCGTGTCGGAAAGCCAATTGCCCGAGGTGGCCAGCCGCTTTCAAGGGGGCAAAAACCCCTTGGTGGTTGAGGCATGGAACCGCGAGCAAACCACCCGACTGGCCCAAGGCCGCCTGCAAACCATCGACAACCTGATTGACGCCACCACCGGCACCGTCAAATTGAAAGCCACCTTGCCCAACCCGCAGGGGCTGTTGTTTGCCAACCAGTTTGTGAACATCCGGCTGGTGTTGGGGCAACTCACCGGGGCCAAAGTGGTCAACACTGCAGCGGTGTTGCGGGGCGCCTCGGGCAGTTTTGTGTACCGCGTGCAAGAGGACGGCACGGTGAAGGCGGTGCCTGTCAAAGCCTTGGCCACTGAGGGCGCATTGACTGCCGTGGAGGGCGAGCTGGCTGTGGGTGATCGTGTGGTCAGCGACGGCACCGACAAACTGCGCGATGGGGCCAAGGTGGAAGTGGTGGACCCCAACGCAACACCCAAGGGCAAACGGCCGCCCGGGGCTGGCGGGGGCACAGGCCCAAAATCTGGCCCAAAAACAGACCAACGGGGATAAGCGGGCATGAACGTGTCCCGCCTGTTTATTCTGCGGCCGGTGGCCACGTCGCTTCTAATGCTGGCGGTGGTGCTGCTGGGGGCTTATTCCTATCGGCTGTTGCCGGTATCGGCGTTGCCCGAGGTGGATTACCCCACCATTCAAGTCACCGCCCTTTACCCGGGGGCCAGCCCCGAGGTGGTGACCACCTCCATCACTGCGCCCTTGGAACGCCAGTTCGGGCAGATGTCGGGCTTGGCGCAAATGACCTCCACCAGTTCCGGTGGTGCGTCGGTCATCACCCTGCGCTTCAATCTGGAACTGGGCCTGGATGTGGCCGAGCAAGAGGTGCAGGCGGCCATCAATGCGGCGTCCAATCTGTTGCCCTCGGACTTGCCCTTGCCACCCGTGTACAGCAAAGTGAACCCGGCAGATGCGCCAATTCTCACCCTGGCTGTCACCTCGCCCACACTCACGGTGCCCCGCATGGTGGATTTGGTGGAAAGCCGGGTGGCCATGAAAATTTCGCAAATACCGGGTGTGGGGCTGGTGAGTATTGGCGGTGGCCAGCGGCCAGCAGTGCGCATCAAGGCGGACACAGAACTGCTGACCCGCTTGGGCCTGTCGCTGGAAAGCCTGAGAACAGCCATTTCTGCCAACAACGTGAACTTGTCCAAGGGCAGTTTTGATGGGCCGTTGCGGGCTTCAACGCTGGATGCGAACGACCAACTCAAAAGCCCGCAGGACTACCGCGACCTGATTGTGGCCTATGCCAATGGCGCACCGGTGCGCTTGGGTGATGTGGCCGAGGTGGTGGAAGATGCGGAGAACACCCGTTTGGCGGCTTGGGCCAACACGCAGGAAGCGGTCATCCTGAACATCCAGCGCCAACCCGGTGCCAATGTGATTCAAGTGGCCGAGCGTGTAAAGGCCGCACTGCCGCAGTTACAGGCCTCACTGCCTGCATCCATCGACGTGGCCGTGCTGACCGACCGCACCAACACCATTCGTGCCTCGGTGGCGGATGTGCAGGTGGAATTGCTGATTGCCATCGGCTTGGTGGTGGCGGTGATTTTTGTGTTTCTGCGCACCTTCAGTGGCACGGTGATTCCGTCGCTGGCCGTGCCCGTGTCCCTGGTGGGCACGTTTGCCATCATGTTGCTGTTGGGTTTTTCCTTGAACAACCTGACCCTGATGGCACTGGTGATTTCCACCGGCTTTGTGGTGGACGACGCCATTGTGATGATCGAGAACATTGCCCGCCACATTGAAGAGGGCAAAAGCCCCATGCAGGCCGCGCTGGATGGGGCGGGGCAGATCGGCTTCACCATTGTGTCCTTGACGGTGTCGCTGGTGGCGGTGCTGATTCCACTGCTGTTCATGGGCGATGTGGTGGGGCGGTTGTTCCATGAGTTTGCCTTGACAATGACAGCGGCCATTCTGATTTCCGCCGTGGTGTCGCTGACGCTCACCCCCATGATGTGCGCGCGGCTGCTCAAACCGCATGTGGCCAGCAACGAGCCACCCGCCTTCAGGGCGATTGCCCACTTTTTTGACCGTGTGATTGACCGATACGCGCTCGCCCTCCGTTGGGTGTTGAACCACCAAACCCTGACGCTGTGGGTGGCGGTGGGTACTCTGGCCTTAACCGTGTTGCTCTACATCGTCATTCCGAAAGGCTTCTTTCCAGTGCAGGACACCGGGGTGATTCAGGGCATTACCGTGGCCCCGCAATCGGTGTCCTTCGCGGCCATGTCCGAACGCCAGCAGGCCGTGGCCGAGCGTTTGCTGCGCGACGACGCAGTGCAAAGCGTCAGTTCTTTCATTGGGGTAGATGGCGTGAACCCCACCATGAACAACGGGCGCCTGCAAATCACTCTGAAACCGCTGAAAGACCGTGCGGACCGTGTACCCGTCATCATGGCCCGATTGGCCGCCGCAGTCAGCGATGTGCCGGGCATCGAGTTGTACCTCCAACCCGTGCAGGACTTGACCATCGAAGGGCAAGTCGCCCGCACCCAATACCAGTTTGCGCTGACGTCGCCCAGCCTTCAGGAACTCGGCGTTTGGGTGCCCAAGCTGGTGGCTGAACTGGCCAAAGCGCCGCAGTTGCGCGATGTCAGTTCTGACCTGCAAGACCAGGGCCTTCAAGCCTATGTCGAGATTGACCGTGTGGCGGCTGGCCGCTTGGCTGTGACGGTGTCGACCATCGACAACGCCCTGTACAACGCCTTTGGGCAACGGCTTATTTCCACGATCTTCACCCAGTCCAACCAATACCGTGTCATTCTTGAGCGCAAGTCCGAACCTGATGAAGGTTTGTCCGCGCTGTCTACGCTGTACGTGCCTTCGGCCAATGGTGGGCAGGTGCCTTTGTCGGCTGTGGCCCGTGTGCTGGAGCGCAACACCCCGCTGGCGATTGCCCACCTGGGGCAGTTCCCCTCGGCCACGGTGTCGTTCAACGTGGCAGCGGGTGTGTCTCTGGGCGAGGCTGTTGAGGTGGTTGAGTCAGTGAAGGCCAGCCTGGGCATGCCAGCCTCCATCGTGACGGACTATCAGGGCGCTGCCGCGGCCTTTGCCGCGTCGCTGACCAACACAGTGTGGTTGATACTGGCTGCGTTGATCACGATGTATATCGTCTTGGGTGTGTTGTACGAAAGCGCCATCCACCCCATCACCATTCTCTCCACCTTGCCCTCGGCCGGGGTGGGGGCCTTGCTGGCCCTGTGGGTGACAGGGGTCGGGCTGGACATGATAGGCATCATCGGCATTGTCCTGTTGATCGGTATCGTCAAGAAAAACGCCATCATGATGATCGACTTCGCGCTGGAAGCGCAGCGCAAAGACGGCATGGCCCCTCGTGAAGCGATCTATCAGGCGTGTCTGTTGCGGTTCAGGCCCATTCTCATGACCACTCTGGCCGCACTGTTGGGCGCAGTGCCCTTGATGTTGGGGCAAGGCTACGGTGCAGAACTGCGTCAGCCCCTTGGGTTTGCATTGGCCGGTGGTTTGATTGCCAGCCAGTTGCTGACCCTGTTTACCACACCCGTCATCTACCTGGCCTTTGACCGCTGGGCTGGCAAACCTGAAACGCCTGATGCCGCCTCGCCCGGGGTTCCGTCATGAACCTGTCGGCCGTCTTCATTCACCGCCCCGTAGCCACGGTGCTGTTGTGGATGGGGGCTGTACTGGCAGGCTGCCTGGGGTTTGTGAACCTGCCTGTGTCGCCGCTGCCGCAGGTGGATTTTCCCACCATCAGTGTATCGGCCAGTGTGCCCGGTGCCAGCGCAGAAACCATGGCCGCCACCGTGGCCACGCCCTTGGAACGCACCTTGGGCAGAATTGCGGGGGTGACGGAAATCACGTCAAGCAGTTCGCTGGGCAGCAGCAATGTCACCATCCAATTCGAGCTGAACAAAAACATCAACGCCGCCGCGCGTGAAGTGCAGGCCGCCATCAACGCGGCGCGCCCCTTGTTGCCCAGCGCCATGCCCAACAACCCGACGTACCGCAAAGTCAACCCGGCTGATTCACCCATCATGATCTTGGCCCTGACCAGCGAGCGTTACAGCCGGGGCGAGTTGTATGACATGGCCTCCACCCTGTTGGCCCAAAAGTTGGCGCAGGTCGATGGGGTGGGGCAAGTGTCTTTGGGGGGCAGTGCCCTGCCCGCGGTGCGGGTCAATGTGGAGCCCTCGCGATTGTCCGCGATGGGTTTAAGCCTTGAAAACCTGCGCACCAGCATTGCAGCCACCAACACCAACCGCCCGGTGGGTTTCATTGAAAGCGGGTCGCAGCGCTGGCAGATCGGCATGAACAGCCAGGCCCGCTCGGCTGACGAATACAAGCCGCTGATTGTTCGCACCAACAACGCGGCATCCGTGCAATTGCGCGACGTGGCCGAGGTGAAAGACAGTGTGCAGGACCTTCGCACCTATGGGGCCGCCAATGGCAAGCCGGCGGTGGTGCTGGTGTTGAACCGGGCGCCCAACGCCAACATCATTGCGACAGTGGACAGTGTCCGTGCCATGATTCCCCAGTTGAAAGCCATGGTGCCCGAGGCGGTGAATATGGAAGTGGTGATGGACCGCACCACCACCATTCGCGGTTCCCTGCGTGAGGTTGAAAAAGCCCTCGTGATGTCCGTGGCGTTGGTGCTCTTGGTGGTGCTCTTGTTCCTGCGCCGTTTGAAGGCGGCGCTCATCCCCAGCGTGGCTGTGCCGGTGTCGCTGATTGCCACCTTCGGCATCATGTACTTGTTGGGCTACAGCCTGGACAACCTGTCCTTGATGGCCCTGACCGTGGCCACGGGCTTTGTGGTGGACGACGCCATCGTGGTGCAGGAAAACATCATTCGCCATCTGGAGCGCGGCAAGTCCGCCGTACAAGCCGCGCTGGATGGTGCCCGGGAAATCGGCTTTACCGTGTTGTCCATCAGTATCTCTTTGGTGGCGGTGTTCATTCCGGTGCTGTTTATGGGCGGCATTGTGGGCCGCTTGTTCCGTGAATTTGCGGTCACCCTGTCGGCGGCCATTGGCGTGTCGCTGCTGGTCTCGCTCACACTCACCCCAGCTTTGGCGGCGCATGCCTTGGACTTGCACGAAAAGCCCACCAAGCTCTCACGCTGGGTGGGCTTTTTCTCGCGTGTGGGCGCGCGCGTGAACCGTGTTGTACGCCGTGCATACCGACGCAGCCTGGCGTGGTCGCTGCGCCATTCCCCGTGGGTGTTGCTGGCCCTGTTGCTTACGATTGCAGTGAATGTCAGCCTGTACATCCAGATTCCCAAGGGCTTTTTTCCGCAACAGGACGCTGGTCGAATTCAGGGCTTCGTGCGGGGCGATCAGAGTGCCTCCTACCAGTCCATGGAAGCCAAGATGATCGAGTTGATGAAGGTGTTGCAAACCGACCCGGCAGTGCGTCACGTGGTCGGCTTCACCGGCGGTGGTCGGCGCAACGGTGGGTTCATGTTTCTTACCCTCAAGCCATTGAAGGAAAGGGACGCGCCCATGCCTGTGGTGTTGGCCCGCATGCGCAAGCAGGTGTCCAAAATTGCAGGTGTGTCGCTGTTCTTGACCCCGGCTCAGGATGTGCGCATCGGCGGTCGACAAACCAGCACCGACCTGCAATTCACCCTGCTGGCCGATGACCTGGAGGTGCTGCGCCAATGGGAGCCCAAGGTGCGTGAAGCCCTGTCCACTTTGCCCGAGTTGGTGGATGTGGACACCGACCAGCAGGACAAAGGTTTGGAGTACAACCTGATTGTTGACCGCGATGCTGCATCGCGATTGGGCCTGTCCATGCGGGACATCGACACCACCTTGAGCAACGCATTTTCGCAACGCCAGGTGTCCACCATCTTCAACGACCTAAACCAATACCGCGTGGTGCTTGGGCTGGACGATGCCTTCCTTCAACACCCCGACAGCTTGAAGTTATTGCGCGTCATCACGCCCGAGGGCGGGCAGGTGCCGCTGTCTGCGTTTGCGCGCGTGGAGCAGGGCACCGCGCCCCTGTCGGTCAGTCACGAAGGCGGGTTTCCTGCATCGACAATCAGTTTTAGCCTGGCGCAGGGCGTGTCGCTCAGCCAAGCCACAGCAGCGGTGCAAAATGCATTTGATCAACTGGCCCCGCCCGTGGAGCTTCAAGGGCGTTTTCAAGGGTCTGCCGGGGCCTTTCAGCAATCCTTGTCCAGTCAGCCTGTTCTGATTCTTGTCGCCATTGTCACGATTTATCTGGTGCTGGGCATTCTGTACGAAAGCCTGTTGCATCCTTTGACCATTCTTTCCACCTTGCCGTCGGCCGGGGTGGGTGCGCTATTGGCCCTCATGCTGTTCGATCAGGAATTCGGCGTCATCGCCTTGATTGGTGTACTGCTGCTGATCGGCATTGTGAAAAAGAATGCGATTCTGATGATTGATTTTGCACTGGAGCGTCAACGCAAGCACGGGCGCAGCGCGGTGCAGGCCATTTACCGCGCGGCCGTGTTGCGCTTCAGGCCCATCCTGATGACCACACTGGCAGCCATGCTGGGGGCGGTGCCCTTGGCGCTGGGCAGCGGCGATGGGGCCGAGTTGCGCGTGCCCTTGGGCATCGCGATTGTGGGCGGCCTGCTGCTCAGCCAGTTACTGACCTTGTACACCACGCCGGTGGTGTATGTGTTGTTGGACAAGGCCCGTCACGTCGTGATGGGGCCCCCAGCGAAAAGGACGATTGCATGACTTT
Organism: Limnobacter sp.; assembly: GCF_046297615.1. Classification (GTDB taxonomy): domain Bacteria; phylum Pseudomonadota; class Gammaproteobacteria; order Burkholderiales; family Burkholderiaceae_B; genus Limnobacter. The sequence continues at coordinate 827,936 of NZ_JBKBHM010000001.1, forward strand.
GACCCGATTGGCCGCTGCGCTTGCGGCCTTGTTTGCGCTGGGGGCATGTTCCATGGCTCCCAAACTTGAGCAGCCTGCGCTGACCACGGCCATTCCCGACAACCTGCGATCCGACATTGCATGGACCACTGCGCCCGATGCGGTGCCGATGGACGCCCTATGGTGGCGTCGCCTGAATGACCCACTGCTGGCGCAATGGCAGGATGAATTGCTGAAATCGAACCCGTCCATTGAACTGTCATTGGCGCAATATCGGGCCGCCCGCGCGGCGGTGGACAGTGCCGATGCGGCGCTGTGGCCCACCTTGAACCTGTCCGCATCACAAACGCGCAGCCAGACCGGCTCAGCCTCACGGGCCACTGGGGTGGCCACGGCAGTGGGCACCACCACCTCGTATGCCACCGCAGTGCAAGCCGCCTGGGAACTGGATTTGTGGGGGCGTTTGCGCAACGGCACCCAAGCCGCGCAGGGCGACCTCGCCAGCGCAGCCGCCGTGGTGGGCAATGCCCGTTTGAGTGCGCAGGCTTTGTTGGCACAAAGCGTGGTGCTGTGGCGGGTGGCGATGGCTCAAGAAGCGCTGTTGGACCGCAGCGTGCGGGCCTATGCCCGTTTCAAAGACTTGACCCAACTGCGTTTTGAGGCGGGCGTTGCATCCAGGCTGGATGTGGCACAGGCCAACACCCTGCTGAATAACACCCGTACGCGCCTTGCTGAGGCCACCTTGGTGCGCACCCAGTCGGAGAATGCCATTGCAGCCGTGTTGGGCCGCGTGCCCGCTTCCATGGACTGGGCGGCCATGGCTCAGCGTTACCCGGTGTTCACCGGCCAAACCATTCCCGATGTGCCCGCCCCGCCTGAACTGCTCAGCAGCACGGTGCTGCAGGGGCGATACGATGTGCTGGCTGCGCAAGCGCGGGTGAAAGCAGCCAACGCGCGCATCGGTGTGGCCCGCGCCGCGTATTTTCCGGTGATCAGTTTGGCCGCTTCCAGCGGTTACCGCAGCACTGTCCTGTCCAATTTGTTTGACACGCCAGCCCGGGTTTGGTCGGTTGGTCCGGCCCTGGCGTTGAATCTGTTTGATGCCGGCGCGCGCTCTGCGGCTGTCGAGGCTGCATTTGCGCAGATGGACCAAGCCGTGGCCACCTACCGGCAAACCGTCGTCACCGCTTTTCAGGAAGTTGAAGACAACTTGGCCGCAGTGAAATTGTTGGAGCGTGAGCAGCAGTCGCAAGCCCAAGCGCTGGAATCGGCCTGGTTGGCCCGCGACATTGCCCAGGCGCAATACACGGCGGGCACGGCGGACTCCTTGAACGTCATCAGCACGCAGGTGTCCGCACTGGATGCCGAGGCCACAGCCATCACCTTGTGGGGCCGCCGCATGGTGGCCTTGATCAACCTCCTCAAGAACACCAGCGGCCAGGCCTTGCAGGCCGAGTCAGCGTCAGTTGGCCGAGTCGCTGCCCCCGCTGGGCAGTGAGGCGCCTTTGGGCCACAGCAACCACAGTTTCAAGGGTTGCCGGGTCACCCCGGCCGCCTGGCCAGCCTGGGCACCCGTGCCCCAAAAGTAGTCGGCGCGAACCCGGCCACGAATGGCCCCGCCCGTGTCTTGCGCCAGCGCACCCTGATGCAGGGCCTGGCCCGTCACTGGGTGAGTGCTGTCCATCCACAACAGTGAACCGTAAGGCACGATGGAACGGTCCACGGCCAGGCTGAGTTCGCCGGTCAAGGGCACTCCCAACGCGCCCACAGGCCCATCCTCGGGGTTCAGCACCGCGTTTTCCCGAAAGAACACCACGCTGGGGTTGGCATTCAGCAGGTCGTCCACCTTGGTGGGGTTGGCTTGCGCCCACTGGCGTATGCCGGGAATGGTGGCCTGTGCCGCCGTCAGTTCACCCCGTTCAACCAGCACACGCCCGATGGCTTTGTAGGGGTGGCCGTTCTGGTCGGCGTAGCTCAAGCGCATCACACCGCCGGTGTTCAGTTTCACGCGGCCAGAGCCTTGCACCTGCAGCAGGAAGGCGTCCAGCTTGTCGTCTACCCACACCACGGGTTTGCCTTTTTGGGATGACACAGTCTCCCACTCCTCCCGAGAGTAGTAGGGCACCAGCGTGTTGCCCACGAGGCGGCCCCGCAAACGTTTGCCCTTCAGTTCCGGGTACACCTCATCGAGTTTCACCACAATCAGGTCGGCGGGGGTGGCGTACAAGGGCGTTTGAAAGCGGCCCTGCTTCTGCCTGCTGCCGTTGAGCAGGGGTTCGAAATAGCCGGTCAGCAGGCCTTCCTTGCTGCCATCCTCTTGCTGAAATTGCCACACAGTCAGGTTGCGCTCCATCCAGTTGCGGGCCACCGCGTCGCTGGCGGTGGCAGGGGGCAACGTTCTGCACACCGTATTCAAGGCTTCAGGGGTGTTGCTTCTTTTTCCCAATGTGGCGCATTGCTTAGCAAACTGCCTGAGCAACTCCGCGTGTTTGCCGGTAGCCCACCCGGGCAGTTGGTCGAATTCGCTGCTGGCCCAGACGGGCAGGGTAGGGGCTTTGTCGCCGCCTGCACCCGAGGTGCCCGTTGCACTGCCACCTGCTGTGTTGCCATCGGGGCAAGCAGGGCAAGAACCGGTTTTGGTCGGCCAAACTGTGCTGCAGCCCGATACAATGCCCAACAGGGCTGCAGTGGCGATCAAGGCCCGCAAGCGGCTTGTGCCCAGCGGTTGGTGGGTGTTTTTGAAGAAGGATGAACGGAACATGTGGTTGCTCATTGCGGAAATGATGTTGGCTTTGGCTGCCATTGTATTCATCATGTGGTGGACGATGCGGGCGCGTGTGGAACGGCCACTCGAAAATCAGGAGGACGCGCCCCAAAACCCCAGCCACGTCGCCGTGAACGAGTCGGATAAAGACGCATCAAAGCCCGGAGATCGTTGACTGGCCTCAGTGCAGCGTTCGCGGCATGGACAGCATGAACTCTGGCACTTCCACATCAAACTCTTCGCCACCCTCGCCGACAAAGGTGTAATCACCTCGCATGGTCCCCACGGGGGTGGGTAAGGGGCAACCGCTGGTGTATTCAAAAGTTTCACCCGGCTTCAGCACCGGTTGTTCGCCCACCACGCCATCGCCACGAATTTCCTGCACGATGTTGTAGGCGTCCGTGATCACCCAGTGACGCCGCAGCAATTGGGCCGAGGCCGTGCCCACGTTCTCGATCTCGATGGTGTAGGCAAACACATAAGGCCCTTTCTCCTTGTCGCTTTGTTCATCAAGAAACTGGGTGCTGACGCGGACTTCAAACTGGTACGGCGTGGAACGGCTCATGGGGCTCAGGGTCTGTGCGCTTGGGCGCTGGTGTTGTGCAGGCTCAAAGTATGCCTCAATTGCCCCCATTCTCAAACCGGGCACCGGGGCACTCGGGTGGGGGGCTGGTTTCGTTTAAACTGTCGGTTTACCGGCCCTGACCAGGGCCCACCGCAGCTTGCCCCGAGGTTATTTATGCAACCCAACATCATCGCCCCCAGTATTCTGTCTGCCGATTTTGCCCGCTTGGGCGAAGAGGTCCGCAATGTGATTGCGGCCGGTGCCGACTGGGTTCACTTTGATGTGATGGACAACCACTACGTGCCCAACCTCACGATTGGCCCCTTGGTGTGTGAGGCCATTCGCCCCCACACCCAAGCCATGATTGATGTGCACCTGATGGTGCGCCCCGTGGACCGCATCATTCCCGACTTCGCCAAAGCCGGTGCCAATCTCATCAGCGTTCATCCGGAAGGCACCGACCACCTAGACCGCACCTTGGGCCTGATCCGCGATTCCGGCTGCCAGGCGGGTGTGGTGCTGAACCCGGCCACCTCCGTGCAATGGTTGGACCATGTGATGGACAAAATCGACCTGGTGCTCATCATGTCCGTCAACCCGGGTTTTGGCGGTCAGAGTTTCATTCCCCAGGCCTTGGTGAAATTGGCTGAGGTGCGCCGCCGCATTGACGCGCATGTGGCCGCAGGTGGCCAAGCAATCCGCCTTGAGGTGGACGGTGGCGTCAAGCCCGACAACATTGCCAGCATTGCCCGTGCGGGTGCCGACACTTTTGTGGCGGGCTCCGCAATTTTCGGCAAGCCCGATTACAAGGCCGTGATTGACGCCATGCGTGCCGAACTGGCCACCGTGCGATGAGGGTGCGATGACCATTCAGGCAGTTTTGTTCGACCTCGACGGCACTTTGCTGCACACCGCCCCCGACCTGGCGGCCGCCGTCAACGCCACATTGGCCGACCTTGGGCGCAGCCCATTGAGTGTGGACCAAGTGGCCGTTTATGTGGGCAAAGGTGCTGACAACCTGCTGCACCGCAGCCTGACCGGGCACATGGAGCAAACCGCAGCGCCCGAGCTGTTTTCCAAGGCCAAAGCCCTGTGGGAAGTGCATTACCAACGCCTCAATGGGGCCCATGCCCGGCTGTACCCGGGTGTGCTGGAAGGGCTGAATGCCCTGCGGCAGGCAGGCCTGAAGCTGGCGGTGGTCACCAACAAACCCGAGCGTTTCACCGTGCCCCTGCTTGAAGCCACTGGTTTGGCCCAGTACTTCTCGGTGACTGTGGGTGGAGACACCTGCGCCCGCAAAAAGCCGGACCCAATGCCCGTACAGCACGCTTGCACCCAGTTGAATGTCAGCCCATCCGGGGCTTTGATGATCGGCGATTCTGTCAATGATGTGCTGTCGGCCCGTGCTGCCGGTGCCCGCTGTTGGCTGTTGCCCTACGGCTACAACGAAGGCACACCGGCCAGTCAGACTGACTGTGACGGCTACATCGAAACCATCGCGCAGGCGGCAGAACGCTTGCTTGCTGCACAGGTGAACCCATGATTTCCCGCGACGAATTCAATGCGCTGGCCCAAGCGGGCTACAACCGCATTCCCCTGATGGCCCGCTGCTATGCGGACCTGGACACACCCCTGTCGGTGTACGTCAAACTGGCCAATGCCAAGAACACGTTTCTGCTCGAATCCGTGGTGGGTGGCGAACGCTCTGGCCGGTACTCCTTCATTGGCCTGCCATCGAACCTGACGCTTGAGGTTAATGGACACAGCACCCGCGTGCGCACCCACCACCCCGATGGCACATGCACTGAACTGGAGTCCCATGAAGGCGACCCTTTGGCCTTCATCGAGGCGTATCACGCCCGTTTCAAAGTGCCCCCCACCGAGGGTGTGCCGCGCTTTTTCGGTGGCTTGGCGGGTTACTTCGGCTATGACACGGTGCGCTACATCGAGCCACGTCTTGAGCCCCTGCGCAAGCCCGATGAATTGGGTGTGCCCGATATTCTGCTGATGTTGACCGACCGCATGGCTGTTGTTGACAACATCAAGGGCACCATACAGCTCATCGTGTTTGTAGACCCGTCGGCTGACCAAGCCTACGACACCGGGGTGAACGAACTCAAAAGCCTGATGGCGAAACTGCGGGCCCCGGCCACCATTCCGCTTGCGGGCCCTTCCGATATGACGCCCATTGGCCACAACCTCAGCAAAGATCAATTCTTTGGCATGGTGGCCAAGGCCAAGGAATACATCGCCGCCGGTGATGTGATGCAAGTGGTGATTGGGCAGCGTTTGAGCAAGCCCTTCACGCAGGATGCACTCACCCTGTACCGGGCTTTAAGGTCACTGAACCCGTCGCCCTATTTGTTCTTCTACAACTTTGGCGACTTTCAGGTGGTGGGCTCTTCACCGGAAATTCTGGTGCGTCAAGACCAGCTCGAAGGCAAAATCAGCCCGGTCATTACGCTTCGCCCCATTGCAGGCACGCGGCCTCGTGGCAAGACAACTGCGCAGGACTTGGCCTTGGCAGAAGAACTGTTGGCCGACCCCAAGGAAATCGCTGAGCATGTCATGCTGATCGATTTGGCCCGAAACGACGTGGGCCGAATCGCGCAGACAGGCTCGGTGCAAGTCACCGAAAAAATGGTGATCGAGCGTTACTCCCACGTGATGCACATCGTCAGCAACGTCCAGGGTGATCTGAAGCCTGGTTTGTCGTCGATGGATGTACTTCGCGCCACATTCCCTGCGGGCACATTGTCCGGGGCACCCAAGGTGCGGGCACTGGAAATCATTGACGAACTGGAACCCACCAAGCGTGGCGTGTACGGCGGGGCCTGTGGTTACCTCAGCTTCACCGGCACCATGGACGTGGCCATTGCCATTCGCACCGGCGTGGTCAAAGACGGCATGCTCTACGTGCAGGCCGGTGCCGGGGTGGTGGCCGACTCGGTGGCTGAAAGCGAATGGCAGGAAACCGAGAACAAAGCCCGCGCCGTAATGCGCGCTGCTGAACTGGTTCAGGCTGGGCTTGATGGCGAGATTCACTCGTAGAACCGGGTAAACCACCCGAACAGAGTCAACCATTCCCCTATGCGGGGAAGAGCCACGGTGTAGTCCAAGGCAGTTAACTGATGCAGTCGATGTCCGATTGCTTTGGTTGACATGAACTCGCCTGATCCTGATAAAGCTTACGACACCCAAAACAGCCCGGTGTACGCCCATGTGCGGGCCCAAGCGGGCCTGTTGGGTTTGTCTGCGCTCTGGTTGCTGACCAGTACCGCCACACTGCATGTGCTGGACCTCACTGTTTGGCCGCTGACCGAATCAGGAGGCGAGTCTCGCAACGCATTTCCCTGGATGCTGATGTGGGGCTTGGTCGGCCTGAACCTGCTGGTGGTGTGGGGCTGTCAGGCCCACCATCACATCAAGCTGCGGCGCTTGCTCAGCGAGCAGCCTGTGGCACCTGAACTGCCGCCTTCAGCCTTGGCCCAAAGCACCGAGGAGTTGAAAGCCCAGTTACTGGCTAACCTAAGCCACGAAGTACGCACCCCCGTGGCGGCCGTGTGCAGTTACCTCAACCTCATGCAGCGGGCCACGCCTGCGCAAATGCCCCAGTTGGTTCGCAATGCGCGGGCCAGTGCGCAGCATTTGATGGATGTCACTCAAACCATTCTGGACGCGGCAAAAATTCAGGCTCACAAAATGAGCCTGGAAAAAGACGATGTCAGCTTGCGACAACTGTTGGTGGATGTGGGCAGTGTCGTCAACCTGATGGTTGAGCGCAAGAACCTGGATTTCTACGTCTGTGTTCAGGCCGACACGCCCGACTCCATTGAAGTTGATCCACTGCGACTGCGTCAAATTCTGCTCAACCTCATCAGCAATGCCGTGAAGTTCACCCATGACGGACACATCGCCTTGAAGGTGTCCGCCCACCGGATTCGCTTGGACCAGGTGCAACTGAACTTTGCCGTGACCGACACGGGCATCGGGGTCGACCCCTCCCAACAAGAGCGCATGTTTGAATCCTTCGCGCAGGCTGACGGCCAGAAAAGCAGGAAATACGGGGGTACAGGCCTGGGTTTGTACATCTGTCGCCAACTGGCCGAACTGATGGACGGGCAAGTGGACTACGCGCCCAACACCCCCGGGGGCAGCGTATTCACCTTGCGTATTCCTGTTCCCAGCACCAGCCTGTCAGAAGTCGGCTATGAGGCCCGTTACCCCGGTCGGCGGCTGGTGGTTGTCTCGGTCAACCCTGAAGAGCGTCAATACCTGACCGACAGCCTCGGGCCCGATTACGGCACCGCGCTGGCTTTGGGCACCTGTGGGGAGCTTAACGGGGCCTTGGTGCCAGAGCATGCCGCTGAAACAGACTTGCTGGTGGGAAAAACCAATCAGGCCTTGCTCAAATGCCTGACTTTGCTCAGCACCTACTCCAGCCGAAAGGTTGGCTTGATCAGTGCGCTGGGGCAGGGGCATGAAGCCAGCCAACTGGAGCAAACCGGTGTGGTTCACCATGTGGTTCGCCCCGCCTTGCCCCATCAAATTCTGGATGTGTTTGAGGGCATCTGCAGCGAGTCGCTTGAACCCAATTCAGCGCAGTTGCTCACCTCGGTCACCCATCAAAAAGCCCTGCTGGGCAAGCGGCTCTTGGTGGCGGAAGACACCGAGCTACTTCGCGATGCATGTGCCGGTTATCTGGAATCCTATGGCGCTGAAGTGGACACTGCAGCCAGCGGTGCCGAGGCCGTTCGTTTGGCGCTCAGCCCCACTCGGCACTACGACCTCGTGTTGATGGACATTCAAATGCCCGACATGGATGGCAATCAGGCTTGCCGACTCATCCGTCAACACCTGTCCGCGTCAATTCTGCCCATTTATGCGCTCACGTCCCATGTGTCCTGGCGCGATGTTCGCGAAAGTCTTGATGCGGGCATGAACGGCCACTTCCAGAAACCTCTGAAAATTCGCGAACTCTTCAGGGCCATGGGTTTGTCTGAAGGATTGCCGGAAGACAATTCAGGAGCAACAGGCCAGCATCCCGCCTTGCTGGACTGGCGGCGTGGACTGTGCAACTTCTCCGGAAACACCAAGGTGTACACCCGTACCCTGAACCGTTTCAGAGACGAGTTGGACCGTTGCGAAGCAGAGTCTCGCCTGTTCAGTACCGACAACAAACGCACGGCCATGGCCACTCTGCACAAGGTCAAGGGCATGGCGGCCACAGTGGGGGCTCACAACCTCAGCCTGTCCGCGGAGCGCCTGCATCGACAGTTTGAAAAAGGGTCGGTGGGTCGACTCGACATCCAACACTATGTGGAATCACTGCAAGCCACAAGGCTGGCCTTGAATGACCTGGAAATGACCCAGGACACGCATGGAGAACGCGATGAAGCTGTTGCTACTCGAAGACGATGAATTCACGGCCACTGCAGCCGTAACCTGCGTCGAGCCCCTGTGGCCGGGCACGGTGCGCTGGGTCAAAAGCTTGAACCATGCGCGCCAGATACTCAGCGGGCCGCATTATGTGGCCTTGTTTGTGTCGGATTTGCAGGTGCCTGACGGCAATGGGCTCACCCTGCTGAAAGAGGCCCGTGAAAGGGATTGGTTAACCTTCACGTCCACCTGCATCATTACAGGCATTGCTGATCGTCATCGTGTGGCCAGGGCCAAAGAGCTGCAGGTGGACCACTTCATGGTCAAGCCCTTGAATGTGGAATTCCTGGCCCGACTGGTTCAAATGGTGTGCGACAACATCTGCAGCATGAATGAGCAAACCCAAGGCATGGGCGCCTCTGTCGAGCCCTTGTGGTCGGCCATTGCCAACCTGCAGCAAGACCATCACCTTGAAAGCAATTTGGTGCAGATCCAGCGCCGTGCCCTGGCGCAGGGCTGCCACAGCTTGGCGCAGGCCATTCATTCCATGTTGGCTTATCTGCGGATGCGGCTGGTTGACCCTCATGAAATGCGCCGAGCGCTGGAAGCCTTGTCGCAACACGCCCAGTTCCTGATTCACTTTCCGATGGCCCATTCCACATGAGTACCTCTTCGTTAGCGTGGTTCAGGTTCCGGGTATGGCCTTGGCGTATCCATTTCAATGCGGGGCGTTGGAGTGTGGTCGCCGCATGTGTGTTGCTGTTCTCTGTGCTGTTTGTCAGTTTGAGGAATCAGGCCTTGCCGCCCATGAGCACGCTGGAGCTAACGTGGTTCAGCGAGCAAACTTACTCAGAGGACGCTGAGGGAGCATGGCGCAAGATGGACCTTCAGTCTGCTGACGGCAACGTTCGGCAAGGCCATGCCATCAAACCTTGGATGGCGGACGGTGTGGTGTGGATGCGGTTTGAGGTGCCTGAGGCGCTTGGTTTATCCCGGGTCATTCTCAAGGCGGGCAGCATTAAACAACTTGATTGCTTTTCGCGTTCACAGCCAGAGATGGTGCTCAATGACTTCAAGCGGGTGGGGCCCTATTTTCTCGGACCGTTGAACACAGGCGAGTTTGCCGGGTCATGGTTGTGCCGTCTTCGACTGATTGGCATTGACGAAATTTCGGTGCAGTTGCATTACGAAGAACGCTTCCTGAAATGGGCAGCCGATTTCAATCAGAAAAATCACTTCGTGCAAGGCGCCATGTTGGCGTTGGCGATAGTGTCGGTGTTGATGTCATTCATGATCCGCTCACGCCAATTGGCCACCCTTGCGGTGTGGATGCTGTTGGGTCTGCACTTTCTGGCCATGGCCAGTGGTTGGGAGCAAGACTTGCTGCTTCGCCAGTGGTGGGCCCTGAATCCCCAAACCTGGTACGAGTTGAACTGGGTTGTGTATCTGTGGACGCTGGCCGCCTACCTGCTTTTGTTGGAATGCCGCAACGGGTGCTCCGCACTGGGGCGGGCGGTTGTTTGGTCCTCGGGCGTGTCTGCCGTGGCGGTCACCGTGGCGGCCTTGCTGGATCTGGATTATTCGCTTTTTCTGGCCATTCTTTGGGTGGTCTTGACCCCGAATGTGTGTGTGATTGCCGTGCGTTTACTCAACGCCTACAGGCCCGGTGCGTCAACACGTCGCATCTACCACGGTCTGGCGCTGTTTACGCTGTTGGTATTGGGAGTGGCGGAAATGGCCTCCCCATGGCTGAACATGTCCCACAGCCTTGATGTGATCGGCGGGCGTGCTTTTGCCTTGAGCGCAGCAGTCCTTCTGATGCTGACAGTGTCTGATTCATTGGCCCGCAACAAAAAGGAGAAGCAGGGTTTGCTGTCGTCATTGCAAACCCTGTACCGCGAGCAGGAAGCCATGATTCAACTGCTGCCGGAGGCCGTCTTCGTTCTTGATCATCAGGGCCAATTGCTCAAGGCCAATCCGGTTTTTGACAAACTGAATGCAAGCTTGATACGGCAGCAAAAGCGCTCGCCCTTGCTGCAGCGAATCCAGCAAGCCTTGGCCACAGACCAGATGCGGGGTGAACACACCAGCGAACATCATTTTGCGTTGGCCGATGAACAAGGCAACCTGAAGCACTTTGAGATGCGCCTTTCTCCGTCACCGAGTGGGTCCATTGGCGTGCTGCGGGATATCACCGCCCGCCACGTCAGGGGCATGGCCCAGTTCCAGCAGATCGTTCACGATGAGGTGTCGGGGGCCTTGAATCGTCAGGGCCTTGAACACTTGATTGCAGAGCGTTGCCAGCAGGGCCTTCAGCAGTGCACCGCCATTGTGCTGGAATTGCACGCCGCCTCGACCGATGCGGAGCCCGACCGCGACACCTTGCGGGCCTTCGCACGGTTTGTGAAATCGGCAGCCAAGTTTTCCGGGGACCTTGTCCATCTCGAGGCAGGTCGATTTCTGTTTCTGGCCAAACCCCAGAAAGACCTCTCCGCCATCCAGTTTTTTCAGGAAGCCCGTTTGTGGGCGCAGGTTGATTTGCCCGTCATGCGGCAACGCCCCTGGCAGGTGTTGGTCATGTCGCGGGTCGTTTCCCTGGAGTCTGGCGTCACGGCTGCCTTGCATCAACTGCTGAGTGCGTTGGAACCTTCCCAGTCCTTGGTCTTCGAGCTTGGGCGACAGGAACCTGTGTCAGGCTTGTCCTTGGACGTGCAACGCCTTTTCCCCGCTGAGGCCACCCGCACCCGGCCGATTTATTGACGCAGCGCAGTCCTCAGATCGGGAAAAATTCCCGCCCTGGGGGGCAGCATCCTTCGGATAATTTCACGCAGCAATCCGAGGGGGGTCTTTCCATGCTCAAACCCATTCGAGCCGCCATGGTCGTTCCCGGACTGATGGCGCTGGCCTTCCTGTTGTCTGCTTACATGCTGGTTCGGCAAGGCAACCAGGACATCGTCGATGAAGTGGCTTCCGCTGAGTTGTTGGCGGTGGAATTGGCCCATGCATTCCAGGCGCGGGACCTTACGCCCGATCAGCTTCGAGCCTTGCGTCTGCGCCATATCCGTCTATCCCCTGCGGACGAGGTGCTGTATCCGCAATGTGCCACCGTATTGGACAAATGGCTCGAGCTGACATGCCAAACGCGGATTGTCCAAACCGTCAAGGACAGCCTCGGTAATCCCTGGTCGGTGTCGGTCACTGGAGAAGATGAAATCCGGGAACTGGAGGAAAGCCTGTTCTTGGCCTTCTTGGTATTCACGTGTGCGGGTGGCGTTGCATGGCTGATATTGGTGGGGTTTACAGGTTCGCTGAAACGAACCGTTCTTCAATTCGAGCGTTGCATTTCGGCCAGTGAGCGTGACGGAGGCGAGGTCCGGTTTAGTGAATCGCATGGGATTCGAGAGCTCGGGGAGTTGCACCGGGCTTTCAATCAATCCATCAGCGCTATTGAAGCGTCCAGGTCCGACAATCAGGAGCTGTCCACACACCTTATTCACACGCAAGAGCGCGAACGCAAATTCTTGGGCCAAGAATTGCATGACAACCTTGGTCAGATCATCACGGCGTGTAGGGCCTTACTTTACAGCGTCTCAGTGCAGCCGATGGTGCAGCAGACCCCTGAGCTCCTGTCGCCCTTGAGCGATTTGTCCATTACTCTGAAACAGTCGCATGAGGTGCTGAGGGCACTCGTTCACAATTTGGATATGCTCGATTTCGAAACCCAGTCGTTTGCAGCGGCTTATTTGGCCTTGCTCAATGATTGGCAGAAATCGTCCGGTGTGCAGTTGGTTCAGCAAGTCGACATTGATCCGGCTTGGGCGGCTTCTGTCACCGCCGATCTCCAGGTGGGCCTTTACCGAATCACGCAGGAGGCATTGAGTAATGTCACCCGTCATGCCAAGGCTTCAGCGGTGCAGGTCGTTCTGACGCTATCACCAGGTTCAGGGTACCTGAGCATTTTCGACAATGGAGTTGGTTTAAGTCGAGCAGGTGCGGGCTATGGCATGCGTTCCATGCGAGAGAGAGCACGCCACTTGGGTGCCCAGTTTGCCATCGAGTCGTCTATGGGCGCTGGCTGCGCAGTGAAGGTTTGGTTCAACGAAAAAAAAGCGTGAGATCAGGAGGAGACCTCACGCATCAAATACAACGACGTTTGCAACGATCCGAGGAGAATCAGTCGCTGTAGTAAGGAAGAAGCTCAAGCTGGGCGTCTCTACCTCGCCCGGCTTGCTGCAATTAGCTCCTTCCGGTTCTCTAAATACCGGCGAATGTCCAGAATCTCATTCATCGACAACACCTCTTTCCATGCGGGCATGTGAACGATGCCCACCCGTATTTTTCCCTCTTGGACCGACCTGACGAAGAAGGCTTCCCCGTCGGCCATGCACATGTCTTTTTCCGCACCCTTGGGTAAACGGTCGCAATACCGGTCCGAGCGCAACAAGTCTGGCCCGACATGCCCCTTATTCACCGCTTCCACGCCATGGCAATGGCTGCAATGTTGAGCGAATGTGGCACTGCCCCGTTGAATGGCCGCGGTTACATCGCTCTGCCCGGCTTGCGCCATCACAGGGCCTATTTGGATGAAGGCGCAGGCACCAAGCGCCGCAATCATCAGGCGTTTTTCGATCACTCGCATCATCAGGCTCACCAATCCGTTGGGCAGCCCGTACAGCCGCCAAAATACGATTCCGGGAAAATCGCAAATTTACGCACCACGCCTTCCATGTTGGCACCTTCAAGGTTGGTCGAATTCATTTTGGCTTCCTGCATGTTTGCACTGGTCAGCGTGGCGTACTTGAACCATGCATAGGGTGCTCGAATCATCTCCATGTTGGCTCCGGTCAAGTCGGCGTGGCTGAAATCAGATCGCATCACCCGGGCAAACTCTAGGTCGGCACCCACTAACTTGGCCCCTTTGAATGAGGCCGCAGGTGCATTCACTTTGCCCAGTTTGGCCCCAGTCAAATCTGCACCATCAAGAATGGCACCGGCCAGGTTGGCCGCGCGCAGGTCTACCCGCGCAAGGTTGGCACCGGTGAAATCAATGCCAGCCAAGTCCATCGCTGACAGGTCCATGTGGCGCAGGTCAGCGCCTTGGCATCGGCCATGCGGCCACAGCGCACAACTGCCCTTGATCACGGGTGGCGCATTTTGGTCAGCGATGGCGGTGCTCGACATCAAGGTCAGCCCCGCCGCTGTCAACCAACACATCACTGAATACTTCATGAGTCATCTCCAGCAGGGGCTGGCCATTCCAGCCAGCCCCGTTCACTACACTGTCAGCGTGACAGCTTTAGGGCCTCAGCTCTTGGCGAACTTGGGCAGTTTGAACACCCAGAACGAGCCACCTTGGGAGACCTGCTTGGTCAGCTCAGCCATGTCGCCACCCCACAAAGGCACCGCACCACCGAAACCAGATTGGATCCCAATGTACTGCTCGCCATCCTGTTCCCAGGTGACTGGGACTGACACCACGCCTGAACCTGTTTGGAAGCTCCACAGCTCTTTGCCGTTTTTCGCGTCAAAGGCTTTCACGTAGCCATCGGTGGTGCCAGTGAACACCAGCCCACCCGCAGTGGTCATGGTGCCGGCCCACAGTGGGAACTTCTCTTTCTTCTCCCAGGCGATCTTGCCGGTTTTCGGGTCAATCGCGCGCAGAATACCCACGTGATCATCAAACAGGCGTTTGATCCGGAAACCCTGTCCCAAGTAGGCAGCGCCCTCTTTGTAGGTCAGGTTTTCAGTCCAGTAGTCCATTGCCCAGTGGTTCGCTGGAATATAGAACAACTCAGTCTGTGGGCTGTAGGACATCGGCATCCAGTTCGTGCCGCCCAGGAATGGTGGTGACACAAATATGCTTTCACCCTTGTTTTCACCTGCTTTAACTTTGGGAGGGCGATTGTCCTTTTCAATTGGCAGACCGGTTTTCAGGTCAAAGCCGGAGGCCCAGGTAATGCCGTCCACGAATGGCCATGCACCAATCAGTGCCGTGGGTTTGTAGGGGTAGCCTGCGCCATTGGAGAGCTTTTCGCGGTCAGTCACAAAGAAGAAACCATTGCGGTCGGCGTGGGCTGAGGCCTTGATGGTTTTACCGGCTTTGTCCTTGTACTCAAACAGCACCACCGAGTTATTGCCGGAAAAGTCCCAAGCGTCATTGGGGGTGTGGGAATAGAACCCCTTTAGCTCACCCGTGGAGGCATCCACATAAGCTTGTCCGGATGTGAACAGGCTTGGGTAATCACGGGGGTCTTTCCCTTCAGGGGTACGCTTCCAGGTGTTCCAGGGTGCTGGGTTTCCTGTGCCAATTACCACCATGTTTTTCTCGGCATCGAATGACGCGGTCTGCCACGGTGCGCCACCACCATGGTGCCAGGCTTCAGCCAATTTGCCGTCTTTGTCGCGTGGCCACGTGGGTGCATTCGCATCACCGGTCGTGGTGCTGGGTTTCCCGTTCAGGCGGCCCATGTGGCCTTCCACCATCGGGCGTGCCCACACTTCTTCACCGGTGTCGACATCACGGGCAAACAGCCAACCCACCACACCGAATTCGTCGCCCGATGAACCGTGGACCAGCAACATGCGACCCGATTTTTGATCCTTGATCACAAAGGGTGCACCAGTCATGGTGTAGCCCACTTTGTGGTCACCCCACTTCTCGCTCCACACCACTTTGCCGGTGTCCTTGTTCAAGGCCACAATGCCCGCATCCAGTGTGCCAAAAAATACCTTGTCGCCGTAGATGGCCGCGCCGCGGTTCACCACGTCACAGCAGGGGCGGATGTCGTCGGGCAAACGGTGCTCGTATTGCCACAGGCGTTTACCGGTTTTGGCGTCCAACGCAAAAATTCGGGAATACGACGCGGTGATGTAAATCACCCCTTCATGCACCAGTGCTTGGCCTTCTTGGCCGCGCTGTTTTTCGCCACCAAAGGAATAGCTCCATGCGGGTACCAGGTTGGCCACGTTGGAGGTGTTGATGTTCTTCAGTGTGCTGTGTCGCTGCGCCTTCAAACCCAAGCCGTAGGTCAGTACGTCTTTTGCGGACTGATGGTCATTGCGAATGTCATCCCAGGTGACATTTTTGGCCAGTGCGTGGCTGCCCAAGGCCAACGTCGCTGCAACAGCAGCAACCGCCACCGCGAGCTTGTTTCTGTTCAGTATCGTGTTCATTGTCAATCCCTTCTCCAATTTGTTTGGTGTTGTGTCGCTCCCGGCGCCTACGAGTGCATAAGGCCCGAAAAGTCGACGCCAGTGTCCTGCGCGCACCAATCGCTTGTCTTGGGAAACGCTCCTGTCGGGAACGGGAAAATTTCCCTGTGCAGGGGTTTGGGATGGCACGATGATTGCTGACAGTGTCAATCTGAAACAGTTTCAAGCGACGAGCCCTTAGCGGGTTGCAACGCAAATGAACAAGGGGCATGCAGATGAAAAATATCTTGTTGGTCGATGATCATGTGATTGTTCGCGCTGGCATACGCCGGTTGATTGAATCCATCGACGGCTTTCGGGTGCTGGCAGAAGCAGGCACTGCTGACGAGGCCTACTCGCTGGTGGGTGACTTAACCTTCGATCTGGTGATTCTGGACATGCACTTGAAAGAGAGTAGTGGGCTGGACCTGATACGCCGAATACTGCAACGCAACCCTTCACAGTGGGTGGTGGTGTTGTCGATGCACGATCATCCCTCGTACATCACACAAGCCATTCGGGCTGGAGCCATTGGGTATCTGACCAAAGATGCTGAGCCTCATGAAATGATCGCCGCCATTCGCACAGCCATGAAAGGACAACGGGCCTTGTCTCAAAAAGCGCAGATGATCCTCGCGGAATGCACCCTGTCTGAAAGCCAGTCAGATTTGGGTAGTCTAAGTGCCAAAGAATTCGATATCTTTCGCATGATGACCCAGGGCTACACCCACGCCCAAATCGCCAGCACACTTCATCTCAGCAGTAAAACCATCAGCAACTACATGACTTCCATTCGTCAAAAGTTGAACGCAGATTCCGACTTCAAGCTGCTGCAGCTGGCCATGCAAGAGGGTTTGTGCGCAAGCACAGTCCGAATGCGCTGACCCAAGCCCTCCTGCGGCCAGTCCGACGTTGCCACCAATGCGGACCCGCCACCGATAAACCAGGGCCTGTTGGGGGTATCATTGGCAATTCCCCACGTATTTCCTGAATTTCCGACCGGTCGGCCTGCCATGCTCCTGATGATCGACAACTACGACAGTTTCACCTTCAACTTGGTCCAGTATTTTGGCGAGTTGGGGCAAAACGTGCACGTGGTGCGCAACGACGCCATCTCGGTCGATGAAGCCTTGGCCCTCAAGCCCGCCGCCGTGTGCGTGTCGCCGGGGCCTTGTTCCCCAGCGCAGGCTGGCGTGTCCATCGAAATCATCCAGCGTTTCGCGGGTGTGGTGCCAGTGCTTGGCGTGTGCCTTGGCCATCAGGCCATCGGTGAGGCGTTCGGTGGGCAGGTGGTGCGTGCCAAGTCCATCATGCATGGCAAAACCTCGCCTGTGCATCACTTCAACACCGGCGTGTTTGAAGGTTTGCCCAACCCGCTGACCTGCATCCGCTACCACTCCCTGGCCATTGAGCGCAGCACCCTGCCTGACTGCCTGGAAGTCACCGCTGAAACAGCCGACGGTGAGATCATGGGGGTTCGTCACCGCCAATTCGATGTTGAAGGCGTGCAGTTTCACCCCGAGTCCATTTTGAGCGACAGGGGGCACGACCTGCTTCGTAACTTCCTGAAGCGGGTCGATGCCCGCGCCCACGTGTAAACCCCTGCCGCATTGCGCCTCAGGATTGATGTCATGTCTAGCCCATTCAACTTCTCTGCCACCCTTAACCAGTTGCTCGCTGGGCAAAACCTCGATTACGCCATCACCCGTCAGGCATTCGAGGAGTTGCTGCATGGCCGCTTGACCTCCGCTCAAGTCGCTGGTTTGTTGATCGCCCTTCGACTCAAGGGCGAAACGGTGGATGAAGTGGCTGCGGCTGCGCAGGTCATGCGCGACTTGGTCACCCCCGTGGTGTTGCCTGCCGATCTGCCGGTCGTTGACCTGTGTGGCACCGGTGGCGACGGCGCGCACACCTTCAATATTTCCACGGCCTCCATGTTTGTCCTGGCCGCAGCAGGTGCCAAAGTGGCCAAACACGGCGGGCGCAGTGTGTCGTCCAGCTCGGGCAGTGCCGATGTACTTGAATACATGGGGGTCAACATCAACCTCACCCCCGAGCAGGTTGCCCAGTCAATTCAAACCGTGGGTGTGGGCTTTATGTTTGCCCCCAATCACCACAGTGCCATGCGTTTTGCAGGGCCGGTACGCAAGGAACTCGGTGTGCGCACCGTGTTCAACATCTTGGGGCCATTGACCAATCCAGCCCTGGCGCGCAGGCAGGTCATGGGCGTTTACAGTGCCAATCTGCTCGACTTGCAAGCCCAAGTGTTGGCGCGTTTGGGCTCCTCACGCGCCCTGATTGTTCATGGCGACAATGGAATGGATGAGCTGTGCATCGAATGCGATTCCCAAATTGCTGAACTGGACCAAGGGCAAGTGAGGCGTTACCGCATCAAACCCGAGGATTTCGGCTTGACCCGTGCCTCTCACGACGTTCTTCGTGCCCATTCGGTGGCCGAATCCGCCGAGAAAATTCAAATGGCCCTCAGGGGCGAGGGTGGTGCCATCGCTGACATCGTTCTGCTCAACGCTGCAGCCGGCTTGTACACCGCCGGCTTGGTACAAACGCTGGGGCAGGGTGTTGAATTGGCGCGTGCCACGGTGGCCAGCGGTGCTGGCTTGAAAGCCCTGCAAACGCTGGCTGATTTTTCGCAATCGCTGCCGAAGGCCAGTTGAGCATCAAGGACCCGACATGAGTGACATTCTCGACCGAATTCTGGCCACCAAGCGTGAAGAAATCGCCGCCGGCAAACAAGTCCTCTCCGAGGTGCAGTGGCTGACCAAGGCAGCCCGCCTTGAGCCTGCCCGCGGGTTCTACCGCGCCATGAAAGCTGCCGTTGATGCGGGTAAACCCGCTGTCATTGCTGAGGTCAAGAAAGCCAGCCCCAGCAAAGGAATCCTGCGCGACCCCTTCGACCCCGAGGCCATCGCGCGCAGCTACGCCCAACATGGTGCGACATGCCTGTCCGTTCTGACCGATCTGCAGTATTTCAAAGGCGCGCCACAGTACCTGGACATGGCCCGTCAGGCCAGTGGGCTGCCCGCCATCCGCAAGGATTTCATCATCGACACCTACCAAGTGGTTCAGGCCCGGGGCTTGGGGGCAGATGCCATTTTGTTGATTGTTGCAGCTCTGGATCTGCCCGCCTTGCTGGAGCTTGAACAATGCGCCCATGAACTGGGCATGGACGTGTTGGTGGAAGTGCATGACGCCGCCGAAATGGACTTGGCCCTGCAAATGAAAACCCCGTTGATTGGGGTCAACAACCGCAACCTGCGCACCTTTGAGGTGTCCCTGCAAACCACGCTGAATCTGAAAAACAGTTTGGGCCCCCAGCACCTGCTGGTCACCGAAAGCGGCATCGCCTCGCGCGAAGATGTGCTGGCCATGCGCAGTCAGGGTGTCAATGCCTTCCTAGTCGGCGAGGCCTTCATGCGCGCACCTTCACCCGGCGAGGCACTGTCTCAGTTGTTTCCCGAATTGGGTACCCAAGGCGGCTGAATCACCGGCTGAATCGCCTCAGGTTGATGGCTGATCGTCCATTCCTTCGTCGCGGGTGCAGCAGCGTTGATTACCGTACTCAGCCAACGCTCGGCACGAAAGCCACCCAGCATCAGCGGTTCGCCAGCCTGTAATCCACCCAATGCCCGTTTGAAGTTGGCCTCTGTGGCTTTGCGTTCGCCCACCAACACCAATTGGTCGCCAGCGGACAAACCAGCGTTGTGCGCTGGCCCACCATTGATCACCTGCTTAATCCAAACCCCGTCGGCCTTGAATTGAACATTCATGCCAAGGTCGGCTGAATCGTCACGCACAGCCTTCATTTCAAGGCCATAGGCCGCCAGTGTTTCAGCCAATGGCAAATCAACCGTGCCATAGGCCCAGTCTGCAATTTCCTGGCTCAAGTCCAGCCCTGCGGCTTCATACACCAGCGCAGGAAACTCGTCCTCGCGCAGGCCTTCTTGCTCTGAGCCTTTGCGTTGCCACATCAACCGCATCACGTCGTCCAGGCTGTGCTGGCCCTGTGTCGCCTGTCG
This sequence comes from Limnobacter sp., assembly GCF_046297615.1. Classification (GTDB taxonomy): domain Bacteria; phylum Pseudomonadota; class Gammaproteobacteria; order Burkholderiales; family Burkholderiaceae_B; genus Limnobacter. Next base: position 847,851 of record NZ_JBKBHM010000001.1, read on the forward strand.
AATCCGCGTGTCCAGGCATAGCGCCACCAAAGCCCCCTTGGTGTAGTAGCTGACCACTGCATTCGGTGCATTCTCATCTTGGCGGTAATACTTCGTCCAAGCGTCAAATGAACTGTCCGCTACGCTCTGGATCAACCGTCCCCGGTTCTTCAGCACCGCGGTGATGGTTTTTCCCAAGGCGGCCAAATACTCTTTCTCGCCCATCACGCCACTGCGGGCCAGCATCACATCGTCGTAGTAAGACGTGAACCCTTCGAATATCCACAACAGTCGCGTGTAGTTTTCCTGGCTCAGGTCATAAGGCAGAAACACCTGCGGTTTCATGCGCTTCACATTCCAGGCATGAAAGTACTCGTGGCTGCACAGGCCCAGAAAGGTCTCATACCCTTTAGGCGCTTTGGCCACGCCGCGCTGCGGCAAGTCGTGGCGGCTGCACAGCAGCGCCGTGCTGTTTCGGTGTTCCAGCCCGCCGTATCCATTGTCAGTGGCGTGAACCATGAACACATAGTGCTCAAATGGGGCCTTTTGCAACTTGGGCTCGAACAAGTCGATCTGTGCCTCGCACACGGGCTGCAAATCATTACACAGCCGGGCCAAGTCAACATCAGCATCGGCACCGTACACTGCAACCGTGTGTTGCACACCTCGGGCCGAAAAATGGGCAGTCTTCAATACACCCATCTCCACCGGGTGGTCGATGAGTGCATCGTAACTCGCACAGCGAAGCACCAGGGTGTCCGTGGCCGTCAAGCCATAACAGCCTGATTCATCCCGAGTTTGGCCCAGAGCACCCAGGCCCGTTGCCACGAGCCACGCCTGCCCGGCAGGAAGTCCGGGCGCTGCCAGTGTCAGCTCAATGGGGGCAGTGTGATAGCCCTCGGGGCACAGGAACAGGCTGGTGCCATTGAAAAATGCGTGCTGCCGGTCCACGTGTGCTCCCCGAACCGACAGGTCCCAGCAGTAAACGCGCCACTGCAGGTCAATCTGCACAACGTCCGTGCCAACCGGCGAAGAAGGGCATTCAATCACCCATTCGTCTTTCGATTGTTTGTGTACCGGAACGGCCTGCCCATCCACCTGCGCCGATACAGACAACACATGGCGGGCGAATTCCCTGATCATGTAACTGCCGGGTATCCACGCAGGCAGCGAGACGATCAAGGGCCGCGCAGGCTCATGGGCTGAGCCTGCGTGTTTGAAGCTTAACGACACATCCAGATAGTGCCCTTCAAGGTCTTGGGCCGACACACGGTACTTCAACATCTCAGATCTTCACCACCACGCGTCCTGTGTGTTGGCCAGCCATGATCTGAGCCGCCGCCTCAATCGCTCCCGACAGGGGAATTTCCCGTGAGAGTCGTTCCAGCTTCGCAGGGTCCAAGTCCTTGGCCAGTCGGGCCCAGGCTTCTTCTCGAATCGCCAAGGGGGCCATCACCGAGTCGATGCCCTTCAACGTCACGCCACGCAGAATGAAGGGGGCCACGCTGGAGGGAAAATCCATGCCTTGAGCTAAGCCACAGGCGGTCACTGTTCCACCGTACTTGGTCTGCGCGCATGCGTTGGCCAGTGTGTGGGAGCCCACGCTGTCTACCACGCCAGCCCAACGTTCTTTCTGCAGGGGCTTGCCGGGGGCAGACAAGGTGTTGCGGTCCAATACTTCGGCAGCACCCAGGGACTTCAAAAACTCAGCCTGCTCAGGTTTGCCGCTGGTGGCCACCACCGTGTAGCCCAACTGGCTCAGCAACGAAATGGCCACAGAGCCCACACCACCGGTTGCGCCGGTGACCAGCACTTCGCCCTGGTCGGGCCGAACCCCCGATTTCTCCAAACCCATCACACACAGCATCGCGGTGTAACCGGCCGTACCGATGGCCATGGTTTGAAACGCGCTCAGGCCTGCAGGTTTGTGAACCAGCCAATCGCCCTTCAATTTGGCCTTGCCCGCCAGGCAGCCCCAGTGGGTTTCACCCACCCCAAAGCCGTTGAGAATAACCTCGTCGCCTTCCTTGAATCGGGGGTGTGTACTTTGAAGCACCCGGCCCACACCATCAATGCCTGCCACCATCGGCCATGTACGCACCACGGGGGACTTGTTGCAGATGGCCAGGCCGTCTTTGTAATTCAGCGTCGAGTAGGCCACCTCAATGACCACATCGCCCGCCTCGGGCAGTTGCGATTCGTCCAGCGTAGTCAGGCTTGCGCTGAATTCACCAAGCTCATTTTTTTGAAGGTATACCGCTTGAAAAGCCATGGTCTTGTTGTCTCCGGAACTCCATTTCGAGCCATCAAGACTACACCATTTAAAGCGCCAGCGCCGTGGCCAAAAGGCCGATGCAAGCCCCCACGGTCAAGTGTCCTCGAAGCGTTAAGTAGTCAGCAAAGCCGTTGAGGCGGCCCAACAGCTGTTGGTCCACCCACCACACCAGAATCAGTGTCATGGCCAGCAAACTCAGGGCCAAATCCACAGGGGCAAAGGCTGAGGTCACCCAAGCCAACAGGGAAGGGGTGACTCCCCACACGAAACTGCGGGTTTCGAATTCAGCCGCAGTCATTCCTGTCAAAAGTTCTGCGTGCGCCAGTCGTGAAATCATGAGCGCCAAGCCCCAATGCACCGCTCCCAAAAACGACACAATCGCCACGCCATAGAGCAGGTTCAACTGCGCCAGCTCACGGGCTGGGGCAAGTGGGTGGTTGACCCATGCGCCAAGTGCAATCCCCAGAAAGGGAATCAGTCCGCCATAACCAAGCACTCGCATCCAGGAAGACCGCTTCTCCTGGGGTCTGCCGTCATCAATCATATTCAGGCCCATCCGTCACGCGCCCCATCGCCTTCCGTGGCACCCAGCAGGCTTTCCAAATCGCCAGCCAACAGACACGCTTCTCGGTAAAAGCGGGAGAAGCTGGCCTGGAATGACGATGGCTCAGGCAGCAGGCGGGGTTGGGGAATTTCAGTCAGGTTCAACAGCACAGGCAGGGTGTTGTATCCGGGGTTCAGCGTGCTCAACATCTCATGAGAGCAATCCTGCGCCCGGCTCAACTGTTCCAGTGCCTTCCTGCAAGCCGACAGGCTGGCAGGCTTTGCGCTGTTGACCACCCACACCGCATCGCAGTGCTGCCGCATCGCTTGAACCACAAACGACCACCTTAAATCGTTCCAAGGGTGCGCATCGTGAAACGCCGCGTCAATCAGCCCAATGCGCACTGCATCAGTCTCGGTTTCACACCGCCCCAAGTCCCATGGGTGTACCCACACCACACGTTTGGTCTCCTGCGTGGCCAAGGTCAGCGCCTGCATCGCCACATCCAGCGCGCCAGCATGTTCAAGCACATGCACCATCAAATTGGAGTTGCCCTTGATCACCGCAGCCAGGCTCTCTGGGCGAGTGTCTACCCAGCCCGGCACGATCAGGCCTGCTTTGGGTGCCCCGGGCTCCGGGCCAACATCCTTGCGGCTGCGCGCCAGCGCTTCCAAGTCCTCATATCCGCAGTCCAGCGCAGTGCCTTCACAACGACAGTTCCGGGCAAACTTCGCCACATTCTCGGCATTGAATACATAAGGCTTGTGGCTGAACGTGCCCGCCACCCACTGCCAACTCAAGTGGTTTGACGCCAAGTCGCCATCCAGCAAATGGCCGTACATCCAGTCAGCCCCCACACGCCAGTGCACCTTGCGCAGATGTACCAGATAAGAGGCAATCCACATCCGCACGTGGTTGTGGATGTAACCCGTTGTGTACAGCTGTTCAATCCCAAAGTCGATCGGCGCAATCCCTGTGCGGCCTTCCACCACATCGCTTGGCATCTCCTGGCTGTAATGGCCAGACCACACCGGCCTGCGCACGTCCTTCAGAATGCCTTGGCCCAAATGCCCGTGCACATGCAGAAAGAACTCCCGCCAACCGAATTCAAACACCAACTTGTCGTCAAAGCTGAGTTTGTGGCGGGCGTCAATCAACTGGGTCACTTCAGGCAGGTTCAGAAAACCGTGTGTAATCCAAGGAGACAGGCCCGTGACAGCCCCGTCCACATAATTGCGGGTCCGCGCGTACAAATCCGGGTTGATCTGCTCTGCCCGGCGCAGTGCCGCGCGTCGATTGGGCAGAAAGGAGCAATGTGGAGCGAAAGTCAGTGCATGCATCGTCATTTCACCAAAGGTCTAATGGCCCTAAAGCCGCCGTCCACCGACAGAACCTGCCCCGTGATCCGGGACGATTCCTCCCCCAACAGCCACGCCATGGCCTGCGCCACCTCGGCTGGGCTGTTGATGCCTTCCAAGGGGTACTGCCGCGCGCTGGCCGCCTTCATCAGTTCGCTGCTCAAAAACGCCTTCGCCATCGGGGTGTCGGTCAAGCCGGGTGCCACCACATTCACACGGATACCGTCGGGTGCGTGCGTGGCCGCCGCGCTGCGCGCCAAGCCCTCCAGCCCTCCCTTGGCGGCGGCGATCGCCTCGTGGTTGGCCACACCGATGCCCGTGGCGCAGGTGGAAACCAGCACTGCAGCGCCGCCCCCACCCAGTTGTTTGCGGTGTTTGAGGAACGCCCTCAGTCCATACATGGCGGACAGCAGGTTGGTCGACAGCACGCTGTCAATCTGAGCGTTAGTCGTTCTCACCAAGGGGGCAACCAGAATGGATCCCACGCAGTGGGCGTATCGGTGAACGTGGTGCCCTTCTTGGGCCAGCTGCTCGAACGCAGCGTCCACAGACACAGGGTCAGTGGCTTGCACCGCCACGCAGCGCACCGAGTCGCTGTTGCCATACAGCGCCACCAAATCCGACGGGTCTCTGCCCCCAACCACCACAGATTGGCCCTGTTGAAGGCACATCGCCACCAGCTGTTGTGCAATGGCGGATGATCCGCCCATGACAAAAGTCGTTTCTTTCATCAAAAACCTGCTTTTAATGCACTATCTGTCTATTTTGTCCTAGACAGAAAATAAAGTCACGCACTGATTGTCGAACTTCGTCGGCTGGAATGACAGGCGTTAGACTAAAGTTCAGCAATCAACATGCGTAAAGACCACAACACAGGGAGACAACAACGTGACGTACGAATGCATTCAGACTGAAACCCTCGGCAAAGTGGGCGTTGTGCGCCTGAATCGCCCGCAGGTGCTCAATGCCTTGAACGACCAACTGATGACCGAATTGGGCCAAGCCCTTGTCGCTTTCGATGCTGACGAGAACATCGGTGCCATGGTCGTCACCGGCAGTGACAAGGCGTTTGCAGCTGGCGCAGACATTGCTGCCATGGCTCAGTTCACTTATATGGATGTCTACAAAGGCGAATACATCACCCGCAACTGGGAAACAATCCGCAGCGTCCGCAAGCCCGTGATCGCCGCCGTACGTGGTTTCGCGTTGGGCGGTGGCTGTGAACTGGCGATGATGTGCGACTTCATCATCGCAGCCGACACCGCCAAGTTCGGGCAACCTGAAATCAAGTTGGGCATCATTCCGGGGGCTGGTGGTACCCAGCGCCTGCCGCGTGCCGTCAGCAAAGCCAAGGCCATGGACCTGTGCTTGACCGGTCGCATGATGTCCGCCGAGGAGGCTGAGCGCGCCGGCCTGGTCTCAAGGGTCGTGCCTGCTGACCGTTGCTTTGATGAAGCGGTCGAAGCCGCAACCATCATCGCCGCCTACTCTCTGCCCTCCGTCATGATGGCCAAAGAGAGCATCAACCGCGCTTATGAAGGGCCCTTGTCCGAGGGTATGCTGTTTGAACGCCGCATGTTCCACAGCCTTTTTGCCACAGAAGACCAAAAAGAGGGCATGGCTGCTTTTGTTGAGAAGCGGAAACCCGAGTTTAAGAATCGCTGACCACTCCGTTCGTTCCGGAATGACATTCAAGGGGCCTTGTGCCCCTTTTTTACTGCGCGGTCGCGTCAATTCCCCTGGGTGTCGGGCTGCCAAAGGGTACTTTTTGGGTATTCCAAAGCCTGATTGGGGCGGTTTTAGTGTGAGCGTTGGGGCAGTTTGTGTTCAGTGGGTTGTGTTGCGCCCGTGTTGACCAAAAAACCTGCAAAAAATTTTCCTTGCGCAAGCCATTGAGGAAAATGGGGTTTTGTTGTTTTGAGCGCCTCTCCAGCCAATTATTTTCGTTTTTTTGTCGAAAAGTGTTTGACAGGTTTTGAGAGTGTGTGCATAATCTCGCTTCTCTGCTGCACGACACGATGCAGCGCGAAACGAGAAACGAAGCAGTCAGGTGGG